>JAUQPL010000012.1 GCA_030550395.1 Bacteroidota bacterium
TGGTGCAATTGGAGCGGGCAGGGCAGGTGAAGGGGCAGCAGGTAGTAGTAGTGGTGAGGTGAGAAGACAAGCGCTTAGACCGGCAGGGGAAACAAAATCCCCTGCCGGTTTGTATTTTTGTGGCGCAAAGTGGAATGTCCCAACTGGCAGAGGAGTTCCAATGACAGGGCGTACAGTATGGTACAGGGCTCTTATTGTGGTAGGGGTGCTTATCCCCTCCATCGCACAAGCGGCGGGGACGATTATTAAGCAGCGTCCGCCAAGCACACTACGGCAATGCAGTGGTGACACTCTTGTGTTATCTGTGCAAGCAGAGCCTCCGGTTGGGGAGGTGGGGTTGCAGTATCAGTGGTACAAGGACGGGGAACGATTGACGGATGGAGGGCGGATCAGGGGCACGCAAACCAATACATTGCAAATCGTTGACGTGACACCAGCAGATGCGGGGTTGTACACTGTTGTCGTTACGACTGTTCCCTCGGGAGCAACGGAAGATGCTCAGACTCAAGTGCAGATTGCACAACCTGTTCAGATCACCCAGCAGCCCTCTTCCCAGGAGCTTTGTGCTGGGCAGCAATTGACACTTTCTGTGCAAGCTTCCGGGAGCATTGATGGCTATCAGTGGTACCATAATGGTTCTATCGTTGCGGGAGCTACTGAGGCAACGTATACAACGACGGCAGCCCCGAGCGATGCGGGGGAGTGGTGGTGTGTGGTAATTAGCCCGTGTGGCAATGTGATTTCGGAGAGAGCGCTTGTTCAGGTTAATGTGCCGCCGACAATTGTGACGGAACCGACCGGTACAGCGGTGTGCCGAGGCTCAACGTTTACGCTGCAGGTTGAGGCCAGCGGAACAGAGCCATTGCAGTATCAGTGGTTCCAGGATGGTTCTCCAATCGCCGGGGCGACCCAATCCGCGTATCAAGGAACTGCAACTCAGACAGCGACGTATTCCGTACAAGTGACAAATGCCTGTGGGAGTGTGCAGTCGCAGTCTGTGACGGTTCGGGTCAAGGAAGCGCCTCAGATTACTCAGCAGCCGCAGGGCGGTACCTTTGCTCCGGGTAGCCGTGTTGAACTCAGTGTTCAAGCCACGGGTGAATCCCCGCTGAGTTATCAATGGTATCGGAATAGTGTTCCTATCCCAGGGGCAACGAATGCGACATACGTGATTGCGAACATGAGTTCTTCGGATGAGGGTGAGTACTTCTGTGTTGTGACCAATGAATGTGGTTCCGATACGAGTGATGTAGTCCGGGTTGTGCTGACTGGGATAGCAGAGCGGCTCTCTGGTAGCGGTGTTATCCTATGGGCAGTGTCGCCGCATCCGGTTGTGGGAAATGCAACAATTCGGTATCAAGTGCTGGAGGAGGGGTGGGTGCGACTGAGCCTGCTTGACCTTTATGGGCGTCCGATTGCAGTATTGGCCGATGCTTTCATGCCTGTGGGCGAGTATAGTCAGCCGGTCAATCCAGAGAATTTGGGGTTGGCCTCTGGAAGCTATATCTATCAGCTTGAGACCAGCGCTGGCGTTGTGCGGCAATTGATGGTCGTTGTGCGGTGAGGCTGTACGTTTCCCTTCAGCCCACTCTTTGGCTTCAGAGAGTGGGCTTTTTTTATACTCGTAGGGTCGGATTAGTGCTCGGGCTTTGGTGTATTGTACCCTTTGGATGGGCAAAAGCCGAGCGTTGTGGATTCCCGAATTGGGTGCAGAAGGAGGTTCTGGGGAGGGTTGTTAGCGAGCGCCCAAACCTTCCTTTTTTCAAGGAAACAGCCGACGGTCGTTTTCGGCTCCATTACACGCTGAGTGGTTCCGATGCAGTGCCGGATATAGATGGTGATGGGAATGGAGTGCCCGATTACGTTGATACTGCTGCTGTGCTGCTGCGGTATGTGTTTGAAGTACTGGTAGATAGTCTTGGGTATCCACCACCGCCGTCGGACGGCGGGGAGGGGGGGTCGGGGGCCTATGATGTCTACTTCGTTGACCTGGGAAGGCAGGGACTTTACGGGGAAACTGTGCCAGAGCGTTTACTGCCGCAAGGGGTTGTGCCACGCTTTACCTCTTTTCTTAAGCTGGACAACGATTACAGTCCATTGGACTCCGTTGGCGGGCGTGCGACTTACAGGGAGACGGGAACTCGAGCATTGCGGATTGCGATAGCGCATGAGTTCTACCATGCTATCCAATTCGGGAACTATGGAATTGTGCGGCAGGGGGCGCTACTGTATGAGCTTGCCAGTACGTTTATGGAATGGCGCCTCTTTCCGGATACACGGGACTATGAGCAATTTCTGCCGGATCTTTTCCAGAAGCCGGAGCAGTATGTATTTGGCAGAGCAGACCATGCTGCTGCTGGATATCGGTTCGCTATCTTCGGGCATTATCTGTATCTGCGGTGGGGGGATGGCGTAATGCAGCGGATGTGGGAGCATATTGGGGAGGGGTGCCATCCGTATGCGGCGTTGGATACAGCACTTCGGGAGTACGCCCGTATGGGTCTACCGGAGGTATGGTGTAGTTTTCTACCGTGCCTGTATTATACGGGCACGCGAGCAGGCTCTGGATGCTTTCCTCAGGCAGCGGACTTTCCCATGGTACGCTTTGCATCGGTGGAGCGCTTTTCTCCACCAGCTGTGATAGGGAGTGGTCGGTTGTTGCCCTTTGAGTTTCAGTTCCTGCAAATGCTCTTTGCCGAGGAGCGACAAACACCAGATACGCTGGACGTCGTCTTGAGCAATCCTAACATCTCGGCTGTTCTCCAGGGGCAGTTGCAAGGGGCAGGGTATGTGATGAGCTGTGGCTTCGTTCCGGATGGGGAACCGATTGCAGGAACAAGGTATTCAATACGGTTACAGAGCGAGAGCCCACTTTGTCGGCATCTCTTCTGGAATACCGGCTTTCCGTTTGAGTTCGTAGAGGAGGTCTACCCGCAGCCCTACGTTGTCGGGATTCATCCGTACGTGTGTTTGCCTGTACCGGCGGCGGTCCCATTAGAGGCACGGGGGGAGGTAGAACTCTACACGCTATCGTCGCATCGGGCAGCGACCTTTTCTGCCTCTGTACAGATTCAGGAACGGCACTTCGTATGCTGTATTGGTCCACTTGAACTGCAGCCGGGGGTATACGTCTACCGGCTCAGCATTGCTGGACAAGAGCGGTGGGGTAAAATCGTTGTTCAGCGGGCGCCGTGATCACGTTAGAGGCTCATGGGGTGGGCAAGGCGTACGTTCCCGGTCAGTGGGTCTTTCGGGGGCTGACGTTGCGTTTGGAGGCCGGTTCAGCGATGGCCATTGTGGGACCGAATGGGGCAGGAAAGACGACGCTGATAAAGCTGCTGTGCGGACTTGCAGTTCCTACCGAGGGAGAAGTCCGGGTGCGGATTGGAAGGCGATGGTATCGTCCGCAGGAGTGCCTTTGGTGGGGAATTGGTGTTGTAGGGCCGTTTCTCCGTCTCTACGAGGAATTCACCCCGTGGGAGCTCTTCCAGCTGAGCGCTTCCCTGCGCGGAGGGAGGTGGGATCGACAGTTCGCTCAATGGATCGCCCAGGAGTTAGGGCTCTCCTCGGCCTTGCACCGGCAGATTGCGGAACTTTCTTCCGGTATGCAGCAGCGTGTCCGCATCGCTTTGGCATTCCTGCATCGGCCGATGCTGCTAGCCGTCGATGAAGTCACAGCGACGTTGGATACTGGCGGGATTGCGGCAGTTGAGCGAGTCGTCCGGTGGCATTGCGCTCGCGGCGGAATTCTTTTCGCTGCAACGAACGCTGAACATGAACAACGATGGTGTACGCGCCTTCTGGAGTTGCCCAGTCTAACAGAACGGACCCTCTCCTCATGCTGTGGCTGATTCCCGGTGCACTGCTTTTGAGTCTTTGCTCTTCCGAGGCGATATGGCAGGACTGGTTGCAACAGCCTGTCTCTCCTTGTTCCCTTGCACAGCTTCGGCTACCAGAGAGATTGCATTTCTGCGGGGAGTCGGTTCCGTTAGAACTTCCGGAGGTCAGAGAGGCAATTGAGCGGGAGGTACTCCTTCTTCTCCAGCAACCAGGGCAATTGGTGCTATATCAGAAACGAGCGGGGCGGTACTTTCCCTTGTTTGAACGCCTCTTACGTGAGGCGGGGATGCCACGGGATTTGTGTTATGTCGCCATTGCGGAAAGCGCTCTTCTGCCGACGGCTCAATCGCCGAAGCAGGCGGTTGGATTATGGCAATTTATCCAGCAGACTGCTCGGATGATGGGGCTACAGGTAGACGAGTTCGTCGACGAGCGGCGCCATCCTGAACGTAGCACCGAAGCTGCCGTGCGCTATTTGCAGCAAGGCTACCGGCTCTTTGGTAGTTGGACGCTGGCGGTAGCTGGCTACAACATGGGACACGAGAATCTGCTGGCACAGCTCCGCGCACAAGGGGTTTCCAGCTTTTATGATGCCTTCCTCAACGAGGAGACAACTCGGTACGTGTATCGTATCATTGCCATCAAGCATGTGTTAGAGCATGCGGCGGCTTACGGGGTTAATGTACCGCCGGAGGATTGGTATCGTCTGCCGCAGGTTCGGCTGGTGCGTTGGGCAGAGGCAATTCCCGATCTTGCAACTTGGGCACGCCAACAGGGGGTGCGGTACAAGGATGTTCGCCTCTTGAATCCGTGGATTCTACAGTCCCGGTTGCCGGCGCCTCCGGAAGGCAAGGCGTATGAGATTGCCCTTCCCGAGTAGTTTTATGGCGAGACAGGTTCCTGTGCCGATGCGAGGATATCGGCGGAGGTAATAAGCACGGCGCCTGCTTGTTTCATCTCTTGGAGTGCTCGCTCTCCATCACCAGGCTGGACGTTTACAGCGCGCACGGCATCGGTGACTACATACGTTCGGAATCCCTCCCGAAGAGCATCCAGCGTGGTTGCACGCACGCAGTAATCCGTTGCCAGACCAGTGATGTAGAGTTCCGTCACACCGTGTTCTCGGAGAAAGTCCGCCAAGGAGATGTTTGTTGCTTCAAAAGCGGAGTAGCCATCGTCCCGGTCGCTGGTGCCTTTGAGGAGGACGTGGTGGATTTTATCGGTCCGCAGTTGGGGATGGAATTCTGCTCCCTGCGTTCCTTGAATACAGTGCGGAGGCCACTTTTGGAAGTGGACGGTCGAGCGAGGATGCCAGTCTTTAGAGGCCAGGACCAGCGGGAAAGAATCCATGAGACGGTTAATGACGGGGACGACGGCGTCTCCTTCCGGCACAGGGAGTGCCCCGCCGGGGCAGAAGTCGTTTTGGACATCCACGATCAGCAGCGCCTTCATGGGGCGGCGACGAGAATGTGGAACATGATGGAGCGGGCAGTTTTCACAGACGAAGAGCCTCTTGCACGAGTCTATTGCGCAGTTCCGAGAGCCGAGGGCTGATACCCACGGGGTAGATGTGGGGATTCTCAAACCGTTTGTGAACCTCCGGAAGAAGCCGGAAACGCTCGCAGGCGTAGGAGCGAATCCCGGCAAGCGATGGAAGTCCCTGGCATGGTTCTCCATTCTGTAGGACACATGTCAACAGAGGTTCGGCGGTGAGTCCATCGACGGGGATGCGTTGGAGAGGAAAGAAGGGGTGTTGAAGGAGTGGAGGAGGAGTTTCTTCGGCCAAGGTAATACCATCGGCGGCGAAGGTTCCATCAGGGTGGGAGTAGCGGAACAGTTGCTTCCGACCCGGGAGGAGGATTTTGGTGAAATCATCCGATACCTTTAAGGTAGGGCGTCCGGCGCATTCTACCAGTTTGTAGACTCCATCCAAGGCGGGGCAGTCATAGGCTGTGACCAAGCGCGTCCCTACCCCGAAGCCATCTATAGGCGCACCTTGCTGTAGCAGGCTTCGGATGACGTACTCATCCAGCTGGTTAGAGGTAAAGATTTTCACGTATGCCAATCCCGCCTCATCCAGCATCTGGCGGGCACGTTTGCTCAAAGCAGCCAGATCCCCACTGTCAATCCGAATACCTAAGAGGCGATGGCCTTGGGCTTCCAGCTCTTTGGCTACTTGGATCGCGTTGGGGAGACCGCTTTCTAATGTGTGATATGTGTCAACGAGCAGTACGCAGCGGTCAGGATAAAGGCGAGCGAAGGTGCGAAAGGCCTCCAGCTCGTCGCCGAAGCTTTGGATCCATGAGTGCGCTTGGGTGCCGGTGATGGGAATGCCATAGAGCATGCCGGCAGCAACATTGGAGGTAGCGTCAACACCTCCGATGTATGCTGCCCTACTTGCTAACATGCCACCCCAGCCGTGGGCTCGCCGTAATCCAAAGTCAGCTATAAAGCGCGGACCGGCAGCCCAGCGAATGCGCATTGCCTTTGTGGCAATAAGTGAAGCAAAGTTGAGGATATTCAGGACAAGGGTTTCCACAATCTGTGTCTCCAGCAGCCCGCCCTCAATGCGAACAATTGGTTCCCGGGGGAAGACCACCTCCCCTTCGCGTACGCTCCAAAGAGTACCCCGGAAGCGGAAGTTACGAAGATAATCCAAAAACTCTTGTCGGAAGCCCTGCCGGTGAAGGTATTCCAAGTCTTCTTCCTGGAAGCGGAGGGACTGGAGAGCATCAATCAGGTCCCCTAAGCCCGCAAAGATGACGTAACCACCGTTGAAAGGATTCGTGCGGAAGAAGTACTCAAAGACGGCGGGAATCTCGGCACGTCCGCTCAGGAAGTATCCTTGAGCCATCGTGAGTTCGTATAAGTCGGTGTAGAGTCCCAGGTGTTGGAGAAAATCCCGTATCATCGGTTGCTCTTTCTGAGTAGACCCACTGACAAGTTGCAAATTTGAGGAGACGCAAGGGGGCAAACGGGATGACTCCCTTCAGAATGTGTTCGGGAGGGAAGTGATTGAGGGATGTCGTAAGTTTGCACAAGTATTGGTCTATGGCGTGAGGAGGAGTATCATGGCGGTAACCTCGCGAGATATCCCCTTAGGCATGCAAGTACCACCATTTGAGTTAGTGGATGTTGTGTCGGAAAGGAAGTACTCGCTCCGGGAGCTTAAATCGGATCGGGCGACCGTTATCATGTTTCTGTGCAACCATTGTCCCTATGTTAAGCACATCCAGCGTAAGCTTGTGGAGGTGGCTCGCGAATACATTAGCAAAGGGGTTGCTTTCATTGCCATTAGCGCGAACGATCCCGAAGCCTACCCAGAGGATTCTCCGGAGAATATGCGTCGGGTGGCGCAGGAATTGGGATATCCGTTCCCGTACCTGTTTGATGAAACGCAGGAAGTTGCCCGTGCATATGGGGCGCAGTGTACGCCGGAGTTCTATGTCACTGATGGAGAGCTCCGGTTGCTGTATCACGGGCGTTTTGATGAGTCTACACCCGGCAATGGGTTGCCGGTGACAGGAAAAGATTTGCGGGCAGCCCTGGATGCGATTCTTGCTGGACTTCCGGTGCCCTATCCGCAGTATCCGGCAATAGGGTGCAGTATTAAGTGGCGTCAGCAGGAGGTTCCGTAAGGACACTCTGGGGTGACACGGGGAACAGCTCTCCATGGCGGGGTAATTCATGCGCAGTTGGTCAGGACGAGGTCTTCTATGGCGGAGCCGGTGGGTGTTGGGCTTATTGGTTGTGGGGCGATTGGCACCAGTGTCGTAGAGGCATTTACACGAGGTGAAGTTCCAGGGGCACGCCTCCGAGCTGTCTACGACCGTGATAGGAAGCGAGCTGAAGCAGTTGCTTCTCTTTTGCAGCCACCGGTAACAGTTGCTCCCGATGTGACCACGCTTCTACAGACGGAGGGGCTCCATTTGGTTG
Source organism: Bacteroidota bacterium (assembly GCA_030550395.1). GTDB lineage: Bacteria > Bacteroidota > Ignavibacteria > Kapaibacteriales > HRBIN21 > HRBIN21. The sequence goes on from JAUQPL010000012.1 coordinate 7,777, forward strand.
TCGAGGCAGCTTCTCAGCAAGCTGTCCACGAATACGGAGCGCATGTTCTGGGCGCTGGTTGTGATTTGCTTATCCTCAGCGTAGGGGCTCTCTTGGAGCCCCCTGGGTCGCAGCTTCCGGAGTTGGCGGCGCAGTCCGGACGGCGGCTCTATATTCCCTCCGGTGGTATTGTAGGAATTGACGGACTCAAGGCAGCCGCTTATCGGGGAGAGGTGGAGACCGTAATCCTCACCACGCGCAAGCATCCCTCGGTGCTGGCACCGGAGGCGCTCATGGAGCGCCTGCATCTGCATCCTTCCGATATTCGGGAGCCGATGCTGGTCTACGAAGGACCGGCTTGTGAGGCAGTGCGCCATTTCCCTGCCAATATCAACGTTGCAGCAACGCTCAGCCTTGCTGGCATTGGTCCGGAACGGACCCTTGTGCGGATCATTGCCGACCCACGGCTGACGATCAATGTGCACGAGATCTATGTTCGGGGCTCCTTTGGCGAAATCAGCATTACCGTCAGCAATCACACGCATCCGCAGAATCCCCGCACGAGTCTCTTGGCGGTGCTATCGGTATTGGCGACCTTGCGAGAAATCTGCCACGCAGGAATACACTTGGGGACGTAGTCACCACAGTGTGAGCCACAAGAGGGCACCCCCGCAGCCCAGTGCTATCAGGGCAGAGGACATTATGGGAAGCCACACGGGCGCCAACCAGGGACGAGGTACAAAGGAGAGGATGTCCAGCGGCAGGAGCGACCGAGGCCAGTGAACCAGTAGGCGCAGCCAACCGTAGTAGGCCAGGTTCCATACCGCATACGTCCAGCCAAAGAGCAGAACGCTGTGGAGTATGCTGCGGGACGTCATCATACTGAGGATGAGGATGACCACGCAAGTACTTACTTCCCGAATCTTTTCCATGCGAAGTGCGCGTCCTGTTAGCTGCTCCAGTAGGAGAATGTTAGGAGCCCCATCAGGAATCCGGAGGGTATGACGGAGGAGCGAAATAGTTGAGGCTTCCCAATAGCCGAGAGCGATAGCGGCTATCCCAGCCAGGACAAGTGTGACCATGCGATTTCAGAAGCCGTGCTCAAGAACAATGCGCGCCGATCGGAGGTCCAGCCATTGTTGGCGTTTGAGGGGTGGGAGGGAAAGAGAGTTCACGGTAGCGAGCTCAGCAATGTGGTCGGCTGAAGAGCTGGATACAATGATCGTTCCCACTCCTTCCGTGTGGTGGAGCAGGGCTAGGGCCAGTTGGGCTAAGGGAACGGGTGGGATCGAGTGGTGGAGGGCATCCTCTATGACGGTGCGCAGCCGACGTGCCCGCTCCCATGCCCGAGCTGCGTAGAGGCGGGTGATGTCAGACAGCGCCTGGTGGAAGCGTTCCTTATAAGCTTCCCAGGGCTGGCGGGTTGTTTCTGTCAAGAGTGGTTCCACGCCGGCGCTCACCGAGCGGAAGCGCTCCGCCAGGTATCCCGTCTTCATGTGCAGCCAGTCTTCGTAACTGGCAAATTCGTGCCAGTGCTCTTGCAACAGCAAGCTCAACGTGAGGAGCTCCCGCACCATATCCCGCTGGACACCATCGAGTGGGAGCTCCATGAGCGCACGCAGGAGCTGTACTTCTGTGTGAACAAATTCCCGGAGCTGTCCCCGAATGTGCTCAACAGAGACCAGGCTACCACTTGCCGTCGTGGGTTCAGCAATCAGGACAGGACGGCCGTTCAAGCGTGCTGTAAGCGGACGGTACACGATGACGTGGAGGTGCTGCTGGCTTGCATACTCCAGCAGGGTCTGTTTCTCGACAACGGCTTCAGTTGCGATGGCTGATTCAAAGAGATTGAATGGGACTGCCAACAGGCGGCAATGGTGCTCGTCCCCGCAAATGGAACGGGCAAGCTCGAGGACCTCTGCAATGGGTATGGAGGGAATGGAGGTATCCGTGGGGAGGAGTTGCTCGGACTGGATACCGTATGCAAAAAGGCGTCCTTGCTGGCATTCTTGCTCCAGGAAGGCAAATGCCTGTTCCAAGCGACGCAGCAATTCGTGGAGCGCTTCCTCCTGGGGAATGCCCTGGGTTGTAGCCCATTGCAGGAAAACTTCGGGATGTTGGAGGAGGACCGCTATGGGGGATGCTTGTCGGAGACGGTGGTACGTTTCGGTCAGCTGCTCCCGGAGGAAGTGAGGGTGAATGCAGTGCCAGGCTCCTTCTCGCCACCGGACAAGCTCTGGATAGGGCTCGCCGCGGTGTTCCCGTTCTAATGCCCGGTGGTAGAGCATTCCTTCAATAAAGCCCAGCGAGACCAGAACAGTCGGTGTCGCCCCCAACTGCGTGCTGAGTTCCCCTAAGAGAGCTTCTCCGAAGCCATCATCGTAGCTTGTAGCAGTGGCAAAGAGATGGATGCCATGGCGCTGAGTTGCTTCAATGAGAGGACGGGCATGGTGATGGGTGCCGAAACGGCAAGTACTTACACCAAAAGCAGGAAGCAGGGACATGGCGTTGTTCCTCCGACGTTGGATAGACATGCACCACAAAAGTAGGAAGAAACGCCGAAAGCCTCTATTGGCAATCCTAGGGAAAGCTCTGCGTCTGTGCCGTTGAATCGTGCAGGGGAGCGTAGATGGAGGAGCAGCGGATTTGGATCCTGCCGGAGTTTTTGGCAAGTCAAATTGCAGCTGGCGAGGTTGTCCAGCGTCCGGAGTCGGTCGTCAAGGAGCTGGTAGAGAATGCTCTTGACGCTGGAGCTACAACCATTGCGATAACGGTGCATAACGCAGGAAAACGCTTGCTCCATGTCGTGGATAACGGCTGCGGGATGAGCCGAGCAGATTTAGCGCTCTGCATTCGGCGCCATGCCACAAGCAAGATCCGTAGTGTGGAGGATCTCCATCGGATTCGGACTTTGGGCTTTCGTGGGGAGGCGTTGGCTTCCATTGCAGCTGTTTCGCAGCTGGAGATCCGTACCCGCCGGGCCGAGGAGCCGATAGGATGGCGCTTGCTTTCCGAGCCAGAGACAGAACCCCGGATTGAACCGTACGCCGGCGAGGTAGGAACCCAGGTATTGGTGCGTAACCTTTTCTACAATATCCCTGCTCGTCGGAAATTCCTTCGTTCCGATGTGACCGAATTCCGCCTCATAGCCGATACGGTCACGCGCTTTGTGCTGGGGCATCTGACCGTGCGCTTTGTGTTGGCGGATGAGCGTGCGCTCATTCTGGATGTTGCCCCGGGAACGCTTCTGGAGCGCTTTGCTGCCTTGTTCGGTGAGGAGCTTGCTGGTCGGATGATCCCGATTGAAACGGAGCGTGAGGGGTTCCGAATCTGGGGCATTCTTGGACATCCGGAATGTGCCCGTCCGACGCGAGCACAGCAGTTTCTCTTCCTGAATCGCCGCTGGATCCAGCACAAGGGACTCAGTCATGCGGTGTATACAGCGTACGAGCATCTTCTAGAGAGTGGAACATACCCAATCTTCGTGCTCCACCTTGAGCTGGACCCTGAGCGCGTGGATGTCAACGTCCATCCGCAGAAACACGAGGTCAAGTTTGAGGATGAGCGCCAGGCCTTTGCAGCTGTTCTCCAGGCAGTCACGGAGGCGTTGAGACAGCACCATTTAGCGCCGGTGGTATCCCTGCAGGCGGTGCAAGACCCTATCGTAGTAGAACACACGGGGCAGGGACAGCCTCTTTTGGTCAACCGTTTGACAGGGGAATTGATTACTCCGCCGCAAGTGCCTCCTCGCTCTCAGGGACAATTTCCTCGGGGAAGGGTACCCACGCCGCTGCAGCGTGTTCACCCACAGGTAAAGGCCACACCTTCGGAGACGGCACCCCCTTTTCCGGAACTGGAGAGAGGCATTCGGTGTTGGCAGGTGCACAATACGTACATCTTTTGGGAAACCCCCGAGGGTATTCGGATTGTGGACCAACATGTTGCTCACGAACGCATTCTCTATGAGCGCTTCCGTCGGAGGTGGGAGAGCAAGCAGGCGGTACCGCAGCGGTTGTTATTCCCGTTGCCCTTGTCCTTGAGTCCAGCGCTGGTGCTTGTCGTGGAGGAGCTTTGGGATATTCTCCGGAGTCTTGGCTTTGAGTTTCAGCATCTTCCCTCGGGCGGAGTTGAGCTTGTGGCTGTCCCGAGCGATATCCCTGCAGGGCATGAAGAGCAGTTCCTCATAGAAGTGTTGGAGGCAGGCGCGGAGGGGGCAGACCCTCAGCATTCTGTGGTTGAGCGCCTTTTAGCAACCTTAGCCTGCAAGGCAGCCATCAAAGCAGGGCAGCCTCTTTCGGAACATGAGATGGTTACCCTTGTAACGGAGCTGCAGCAGTGCACGATGCCATACGTCTGTCCCCATGGGCGTCCGGTGGTGGTGGAGTTGCCTCGTGAAGAGCTAGACCGTCTCTTTGAGCGGAAACCTGTGCCCGGAGCGGGAGTCGAACCCGCACGGGGTTTACACCCCACGGGATTTTAAGTCCCGTGCGTCTACCGGTTCCGCCATCCGGGCGGTGGCTATCGCAAAAATAGCAATGGTTCCGCAGAGCCAGGGGAGGGGCAATCGCCCGTGTGTGCTCTGCTGGTGAGCATAGTGCATCGGATTTGGCTCCTAATTTTGCCTGTTGCCCTGTTGGATTGCCTCCCTTTCGCAAGGAGCAGCATGGTAAAGGAGTTGGCCCATATCCGCAACTTCTGCATCATTGCGCACATTGATCACGGCAAATCCACGCTGGCAGATCGCCTGCTGGAGCTCACCGGGAGTGTGAGCTCTCGGGAAATGGTCACCGATCAGATTCTGGATGACAATCCCTTGGAGCAGGAGCGGGGAATCACAATTAAGCTCCATGCAGTGCAGATGCGTTATACTGCTGCCGATGGGCAGCAGTACATTCTCAACCTGATTGACACGCCGGGTCATGTGGACTTTTCGTACGAGGTCTCGCGTTCGTTAGCAGCTTGTGAAGGAGCGCTTCTGGTAGTGGATGCAAGTCAGGGTGTGGAGGCGCAAACTATCAGCAATCTATACCTGGCTGTTGAGGCGGGGCTGGAAATTATCCCGGTCATCAACAAGATTGATTTGCCCAACGCTGCCGATATGATTCCTGCTGTGCAACAGCAGCTTGTTGATCTCATCGGGTGTCGGCCGGAGGAAATCTTTCTGATCTCTGCAAAGTATGGCACAGGAGTTGAGCGTTTGCTTCCAGCTATCATTGAGCGAATCCCACCTCCCAAGGGGGATCCCGAAGCTCCGCTGCGGGCATTGATTTTTGACTCTATGTTTGATCCGTACCGTGGGGTTATCGTCTACGTACGTCTCTTTGACGGAAGGCTTCGTGAGGGGGACCGCGTGCTATTTTGGGCAACGCAGCAGGTGTATGAAGTCGATGAGGTGGGGGTCAAGTTACTGAAGCGGCAGAGAGCGGGGGAACTGAGTGCGGGTATGGTTGGGTACTTTGTTGCCAACATCCGTCGCCTGCAGGATACAAAGGTTGGGGATACGGTCACCCTGGTAGACCGTCCGTGCGAACAACCGGTGCCGGGCTTCCGAGAAGTCAAACCCATGGTCTTCTGCGGTATTTATCCGGCAAATGCTGAGGATTTTGAAGCTCTGCGAGAGGCTCTGGCAAAGCTGGCGTTGAATGATGCTGCTATCGTATACGAGCCGGAGACCTCGGCGGCTTTGGGGTTTGGATTCCGTTGCGGCTTCCTGGGATTGCTCCACATGGAAATTGTGCAAGAGCGCTTGGAGCGGGAATTCGGGCAGACAATTGTTGTCACCGTTCCCAACGTTCGCTACCAGGTGCTCAAGACTAACGGTGATGTCATCTTCGTGGACAATCCTGCCCAGATGCCCCCACCGACGCAGATAGAAGAGATCGCTGAGCCGTATATCCGTGCCCAGATTATTACGCCGACCGACTACATTGGGGCTATCCTGCGCCTCTGCATGGAGCGCCGGGGAACACAGACGGGGATGTCGTATTTGTCGCCAACGCGGGTGGATCTCCAGTTTGAGCTTCCCCTTGCGGAGGTCATCTTTGATTTCTACGATAAGCTCAAGTCCATTTCGCAGGGCTATGCCTCTTTTGACTACGAGCTCATAGGGTATCGCCCTGGTGACTTAGTGAAGCTGGACATCCTCATCAACGGAGAGCCGGTGGATGCTCTCTCCATGATTGTGCACCGGAGTCGGGCATACGAATGGGGACGGAAGCTCTGTGCGCGATTGCGGGAGCTTATTCCGCGACAGCTTTTTGAAGTCGTTATTCAAGCGGCGATTGGGTCCCGTGTCATTGCCCGAGAGACGATCAAACCATTGCGGAAGAATGTGTTGGCCAAATGCTATGGTGGGGATGTCACACGCAAGCGCAAGCTCTTGGAACGGCAAAAGGAAGGGAAGAAGCGGATGAAGCAGATTGGACGGGTGGAGATTCCGCAAGAGGCATTTCTGGCGGTGTTAAGTATAGAGCGGTGAGGTCTACGGCGATGAGGCGTCTGCAGGAATTAGCACGTTCGGCGTGGGAGCAGTACCGTCAAGCACGATGGCGTCGGAGAGCTCAACGGAAGAAGCCGAAAAATGCTGTTGAAGCCCTGTTTTCATGGGTGCGGAGCCTATTGGGAGCATTCATTGTGGTGATGATCCTCAATGGACTAGCAATTGCTTCCTTTGTTGTTCCTACGGGCTCTATGGAAGGGACTGTGCGGGCGGGGGATTTTCTCTTCGTCAACCGCGCTGTCTTCGGACCTTCTACGCCGCAGATTATCCCGCTGTTGAACATTCCTCTGCCCTATGTACGATTGCCCGGCTTGCGACAGCCTCAGCGAGGTGAGATTATTGTGTTTATCTTTCCTGGCTACCGCGATGAAGTCCAGCCACGGGAATTCCAGTACTACCTCAAGCGATGTGTTGCCGTAGCCGGTGACACGGTTGAGATTCGTAATAAACGTCTCTTCGTCAACGGTGTAGAGCAGCCTCTTCCACCACAGGGGATTGTGACAGATCTCCCTCCACCGCCAGGGGACCAGTACCGAACGTTCCCACGTGGGCGGGGGTATACGCGGGATAACTACGGCCCCATCCGTGTTCCCAAGCGCGGGGATACCATCTGGCTCAATTTAGAGAACCTGCTGGAGTGGGATATCTTCATCCGCCGGGAGGGACATACGCTATCTGTTCGTGGCGGACGGATCCTTGTGGATGGTCGAGAGACCACTTTTTACGTTGTGGAGCGGGATTATTGTTTCGGGCTGGGGGACAACCGGGATAACAGCGAGGATAGTCGTTATTGGGGGTTTATCCCGATGGAGAATGTGGTTGGCAAGCCCATGATTGTCTATTGGTCGTGGGATCCCATGATCCCTCTGGGCTCTTTGGTGGAGAAGATAGTCAGTATCCGGTGGGAGAGGATTGGAGCACTGGTGCGATAGATGCATGGTGAATCCAGTGCGCGGGTTGCAGGACGGTGGTGGCAGGTATGGCGCCCCTACCATTCTCCTCGTCAGATAGTCCGGGTTGTTCAACGAGCGGAAGGCCCTCCAGGACTTCGGGGACGCGATATACTGGAGGCAGCAGCATTAGCTGTTGTGGTGGCATTAGCGCTGAAGATGTTGGTTGTGGATTTCTGTTATGTCCCCTCACTATCCATGGCTCCAACACTTTTGCCAGGAGACTATGTGATAGTGAGCAAATTGGCGTATGCTCTCGGTTTCCCTGAACGCATGCCCGTGCTTTCGCTGAGGTTGCCCCGGGAAATCCGATGGTGGTATCGGCTTCCTGAGCGATGGGATGTCATTGTGCTGGATTTTCCCGGACAGCTGGGACAAAGCCGTCCGGAGATTCCACAATACTACGTCAAGCGCGTTGTAGGATTACCTGGGGATACCCTGCGTTTTTCCGGCGATACGTTATGGATTAATCGGACAGCGTACCTACTACCTGGGATGCGGGAGACCCCGCGGCGAATCATTGTCCCTGCCCGAGGAATGACATTCCCGCTTTCTCCCCAAACACTCTCCCAATGGATGCCATTGCTCCTTCGCGAAGGGCTGCAAGTGGAGGTTCATCGGGATACGGTATACGTAAATGGCAAACCGACCACCAGTTATACCATGCCACAGAACTACTTCTTCGTCATGGGCGATAATTACCCGAACAGCTCTGATTCCCGCTCGTGGGGTGTAGTGCCTCAGAGCGCTGTTATTGGGAAAGCGGTGCTGATTTACTATTCGGTCTCTGAAACGGGTCGTCTGCGGTGGTCCCGGATAGGGCGATTAGTGCACTGATGCGGGGACTCTATGTTCATATCCCAATTTGCCAGCACAAGTGCGGATACTGCGATTTCTACTCCGTTGAGCGTCCTGACTTGCTGGACTCCTTTGTAGGGCTGCTCTGCCGAGAAATTGCGCTACTTCCCGAGCGATTACCCGAGGCGGTGGAAGAGGAGTTAGTGACGGTATACTTTGGCGGTGGGACTCCGTCGCTCCTGAGTCCAAAACAGTTGGAGCGCATTGTGAATCTGTTGAGGCATACGTTCCGCATAGAGCCGCAGGCGGAGTGGAGTATAGAGTGCAATCCTGGGACAGTTGATCGAGTACGGCTTCGAGCATACCGAGAGTTGGGAATCACACGGGTGAGCTTTGGTGTGCAGTCGTTCCAAGATGAGGAGCTGCGCTTTCTGGAACGACTCCACACAGCAGCGGAAGCGGTAGAGGCAGTCCAATGGGCGCATGAGGTGGGTTTTGAACAGGTGAATATTGACCTCATGTTTGCCCTTCCAGGGCAGACGCTCCACTCATGGGAACGGACCCTGGAGCAGGCAGTGAAGTTAGCACCGTCGCACATTTCTGCCTACAGCCTTATATGGGAACCAGGAACAGCCTTCTACACCCGGTGGCAGCGGGGTGAGTTGACCCCGGTTGCAGAAGAGCTGGACGCTACGCAGTATGAATTGGCGGCTGAGCTTTTAACCAGGGCTGGATATCACCATTACGAAGTCTCCAACTTTGCCCGGCCTGGCTCGGAGTGCCGCCATAATCTGCTCTATTGGCACGGTGAGGAATACGTAGCGCTTGGTCCATCGGCGCATGGATATCTTCGGGGACGTCGGTATTGGAATGTGCGGAGCCTGAAGCGATATGGGGAACTCCTTCGCTGTGGAGCTCTCCCGATTGCTGGAGTAGAACAGGTGGGGCCACAGGAGCGATTGACAGAGCTCCTCTTCCTGGGGCTGCGTTCTGATGGTATCCGCTTTGACCGTTTGCGTCGTGAGTTCGGTATTGAGCTTGCTGAAGAAGCAGCCCCACTGTTTGAGCAGTGGGAAGAGTTGGGAATGGTTGCTATCCGGTCGCCGGAATGCCTACGATTGAACCGGCGCGGATACCTTTTCTGTGATGAACTTGCCGCTGAGCTTGTTCTTTGTGCCGAGCGGGTATGGCAGCGCCGCAAAGGGAGCTATGAGGTTTCGCTGCTGGGAGTCTCTTCGGTAGCTGAGCGAATTGGGAGCAATTCAATCAACGCTGTCGGTGTCCGGACTGGGGGATAGCAGGTTCCTGCTGTGCAAACGTAGGCTACGGCGTCGGACTCCAAGGGATAGTTGGCATAAGCGGGGGCAAGGCAGCGGAAGAGAGCGGTTGCTTTTTCGCTGGCAGCACCGAGCAGAATCGTGCGCGGAAGGAAATGCCGATGAACCACTGTCCGGAGTTCGTGAAAGCGGGGTGTCGGTTGGGGGCTCAGGAGACATACTTCGGTTACAGGACCCAAGGCCATATCGTATGCAACAAGCCAGGAGGTAAACGCCATAGGGGCATGCCGGAGGGTTTCTGGGAGGGAGGTGAAGGCTTCTTCCGCCCAAGTTTGCCAGAGCGTATCCCCAGTCATGCGGCTGAGGCGGAGGAAGCAGGAGCAGGCTACAGCGGAGGCGGCCGGGATAGCACCATCGGTGTCATCTCGGTAACGCAAGGGGAGCTCCGTTTCCTCTGGAGCAGTCAAGCAGAAGCCACCGCGGCTATCGTCCCAAAAGCGACTTCGGAGCTGGTGAGCAATGGAGAGAGCTACCTCTAAAAGCGCGGGTTCCATCGCCGTAGTATAAAGCTCCAGAAGTCCCCAGAGCAGGAAAGCGTAATCGTTCAGCATTCCCGGGATTGCCCATTCTCCGTCGGCATAGCGGTGGAAGAGATGACCATGGTTCCGCCACTGGTCTAAAAAGCGCGTCGCCAGGCGCTGAGCAGAGATAAGAAAGGATTCCTCTCCGAGGCTACGGGCGGCAACGGAGAGGGCTACGAGCATAAGCCCGTTCCAGTCGGTGAGCACTTTCTCATCCCGTTGGGGAGGGACACGGCGCTGCCTATAGGCCAGCAGCTTCGTGCGGATTGCTGTCCAGTGCTGTTGGAGTTCAAGGGGGTCCATCCCAAAATGCTCCCCAAGTACATCCCAAGGTGCGGTTTGGAAGAGATGGTTGTGAATGCGACCGGGAATATTGCCCTGAGGTTCAACTCCGAAAGCGAAGCGGAGGAAGTCGTGCTCTGGCGGGGAGAGAAGCTGGCGGAGTTCAGCGTCAGTCCAAAGATAAAAAGCCCCCTCTTCCCCGGCGCTGTCGGCATCTTCGGAGGTATAGAAGGTACCCTCAGGGCTGAAAAGCTCTCGCTGGCAGTACTGGAAGATCTCCCGGACGGTTTGTGCCCAGAGAGGGTTGCGCTGAATCTGGAACGCTTCTGCATAGGCAAGCATCAGCAGTGCTTGATCGGAGAGCATTTTTTCAAAGTGTGGGATACGCCAGCGCTCATCTGTTGCGTAGCGGTGGAAACCGAAGCCAATGTGGTCGTAGATCCCACCCAAGCGCATAGAGAGTAGCGTATGGTCGACCATCCTCAGGGCTTGGGGGTCACCCGTGCGGTACCACCAGCGGAGGAGGAACAGAAGCTGAGGAACCATCGGGAACTTGGGGGCATTGCCGAAGCCACCGTGCTGAGGATCCCACTGGCGATAGAGTTGTTCGTAGGCGTGTTTGAGGAGCTCTTCCGAGGTAATGTTGGCGGCGGGTTGTCGGTGGTGGCGGAGGAAGTTCACAACGCGTTGAGCATAGGCGAGCAGATCTTCACGTTGGCTGTGCCAGAGCTGGGCAATTTCTCGGAGGAGTGTCATAAGCCCCGGATGGCCGAAGCGGTCTGTTTTCGGGAAGTATGTGCCCGCAAAGAACGGTAGCTTCTCAGGGGTCATAATGATGGTGAGTGGCCAACCTCCGTGTCCGGTCATGGCTTGGCAGACGTCCATGTAGAAGGTGTCGATATCTGGGCGCTCCTCGCGATCAACTTTGACGCAGATGAAGTGCTCATTCAGGAGGCGGGCCACTTCAGGGTCGGAGAAGGATTCCCGTTCCATCACATGGCACCAATGGCAGGCGGAGTAGCCAATGGAGAGGAATATGGGTTTATCCTCCTGCCGGGCGCGCTGAAAGGCTTCTGCTGTCCATGGGTACCAATCAACGGGGTTGTCGGCGTGTTGGCGGAGGTAGAGACTCTTTTCGTTTGCCAGTCGGTTAGGCATCTTCTGGACTTCGTTGCTGGGCTTGCCAGAGACGTAAGAGGACGATGAGTTGGCCGGCGTGGTAGGCAGCATGCTCGGCAATGTGGTGGAGGATAGTGGAACGGCGCACGGGGATTCGCCGTCGTCCGACATAACGCTGCCGATAGAGAGCATCGCGTGCCAACCATTGGAGGCGTTCCTGGATGCTGCTGAAGACCGTGTCTAAATCCCGCAGGAGCTCTTCTTTGCTCATCCTCGGGGGAGTCCAGTCGTGAGCGGCTTCGGCAGCTAACTCTTCGTAGTTGGGGTTGCGGGAGAAGGCATATGTTGCTAAGCGCTCGCTGGAATGGATAATGTGGTAGAGACGAGCCCCAATGGAGGGGACTCCTGGTGCTGGTTCCCACCAGAGAGCTTCCTCGGGCACAGCCTCTGTATGCTCGTGTAGCCAGTGCCGGGCTTGCTCCAGGCTCTTGACAAGGTCCAGCAGGTGGTATTCCATCAGGTCGGCGGGCGCTTCTTCCTCAGGGCGAAGCCACGGTTCCATGGGGTTTTCCCGTTGAAGGCGACTTGCTCCCTTCGGTGAAGACGCTGGGCGCAGACCGATATTTGCTGTGCTTGCACGTAGTGTCGTCGATTTCGTAATTTGCCTTTGTATAAGGCAGCTGAGCCATGCATAAGCGGCAGGAAGGATGGTGGAGTCCGCACGTGCAGAGACCAATGCCGATTGCTATTTATGGGCATTTCGGGTTCCCCATTCTCCTTTTCCCCACGGCAATGGCGGATTTCCTGGAGTACGAACGCTTCGGACTCATTGAGTCCCTACGCCCGTGGATTGAGCAGGGGGTCTGCAAAGTGTACACGATCAACAGTGTCAACGCAGACAGTTGGCTCAATCCGCACATCCCACCTCGAGAGCGTATTGTGCGCCATATTGCGTACAACCGCTATGTGACAGAAGAGGTCATCCCCTTTATCCACGCAGATTGTCGTGGGCATATCCTGGTTCTGACAGCCGGGGCATCCCTGGGGGCATTTCATGCAGCAAACCTGTTTTTCCAGCGTCCCGATCTTTTTGCAGGGACGATTGCCCTAAGTGGAGTCTACGACCTGCAGGCATACAGTGGAGGCTATTTTGACGAAGACTGCTACTTTAACTCTCCAGTGCATTACCTGGCAAATCTCAACGATGGCTATTGGCTTCCTCTCCTGCGACGACGCCAGTGGATTTTCTTAGCTTGTGGACAAGGTCCATACGAGCGTCCGGAGGCAACCCTGCAGCTTTCCAGTATCCTGACAGCGAAGGGGATTCCGCACGTTGCAGACGTGTGGGGAGCAGAATATGCCCACGATTGGCCTACTTGGCGGGTGATGATGCCGCACTACGTAGAGCGGGTTCGCCAGATGGGTGGAGTACCCGTGGAGTATTGCTGCTGAAAAGCCATAATTTCGTGACGGCAGTGTTGAACGCTGGTGGGAGAAGAGGTGAAGCCGCGCTCTACGTCTGCGCAGCAAGCGGAGAAGTCATGGCTGAGTCGGCTATTGCCAGAACGGTACCACGACCTTGCACTCTGTCTTCTTCTCTGGGCAGCGGTGTGGATATTCTTAGCGCCGGCAGTCTTTGGAGACGGAGTCTTTGCCGCTCCAGATAACCTTGCCTCGTGGAGTTTCCGGCCTTACCTGGAAGCGGCGCGTCGTGAGGGGACTTTCCCACAGTGGATCCCCTACATCTTCAGCGGGATGCCTTCGTTTGCCTCGTTACTGGTGACGGGGACCCGCTGGTGGGATATTTTGATGCAATTGACTGTTGGACTGACCCAGTTTGTCGGGGATCTGCTGCGGAGTGATGCGGCGCGGGTGTCGTGTTTTTACATCGGGTACGCTATTGGGATGTACTGGCTATTGCGTGCCCGAGCTTATCAGCGTTTGGTGGCTTTCTGGGGGGCACTGGCAGCGGTGTTTTCCACCTTCGTTATTACGTGGATTCTAATCGGGCACAACACGAAACCGTGGGCGTTGATGACGTTGCCCTACGGCTTGCTCTTGCTGGAACGGCTTCGGGAACGCTTTTCCTTGTTGTGGGCAGCGCTGCTGGTGGTGGTTCTCCACGTCATGCTGCTTTCATCGCATCTGCAGATGATTTTCTACTTGGGGCTCGTGTACGTTCTATACATGGTAAGCCAGCTTGTGCTTCGGATAGTGCGGAGGGAGAATATCCTCGGTGTTGTGCGCGCAGGGGGGGTGCTACTTGCTGCCGGAGCGGTGGCGTTTGCGCTTTCGGCGGACCGATATCTAAGCACGCTGGAGTACTCTTCGTACTCGACACGTGGCAGTTTGCCTATCCATTTGGATTCTGCTCAGCGGGCAAAGGCGGCTGAAGGAGGATTGGACTACGAATACGCTACCAATTGGTCCTTTAGCCCTCAGGAGATGATAACATTTCTGGTGCCCAATTTTTTCGGCTTCGGTAAGCTGGAGTATCAGGGTCCGCTGAGTAACAACCGCCCAGTGAAGATCCACACGTACTGGGGGCAGATGCCTTTTACCGATGCGGCAAACTATATGGGGATTGCTGTGCTTATTCTGGCGTTTTTGGGGGCGTGGTGTCTGCGGAGGGATCCGCTGGGGATTGCACTAGGAGTGAGTGCGATTATAGGATTACTGCTTTCCTTTGGCAAGAACTTCCCGCTGTTGTTTGACCTGTTCTTCTACCATGTGCCCTTCTTCAACAAGTTCCGGGCGCCGAGCATGGCGTTAGTGCTCCTGCAATTTGCTGTACCTGTCTTGGCAGCAGCAGGGCTTTCTGCGGTTCTTCAGTGGCGCCAGCGTCCAGAGGGAATAACTCGGGTATTCTTCCGATGGGCATTCGGTGGGCTTGGGATATGGCTGCTGATTGGGGTTTTCGTATGGGCTTTCCTGGAGCAGAGCTACCTTGAGGCGGTTGCCAAGAGTGCAACGGGCAAGCAGCTTCCACCGGCCATCCACGCTTTTATCTGGCAGGAGATGGTCAGCGATTGGTTCGTTACCGCTTTTCTTGGTCTAATGACGCTGGCGGTGCTGTGGTGGTATGTACGGGGGCGCTTATCGTTGGATACATTCGGAGTGCTTCTGGTGGGGCTTCTCCTATGGGACCTATGGCGGGTGGGGTCCCGTCCAATGGAGGTTGAAAAGCGGCACCCTGAAGATAGTATCTTCCGGGCTACGGATGTGGTGGAGTTCCTTCGGCAGCAGCGAGGGTTGTTCCGGATTGCTGATTTCGCCAGCCAAGTACCGAATGCGAGTGCGTATTGGTTTTTGGAGAATGTCCACGGCTACCATGCTGCCAAGTTGCGGGTGTACCAGGACCTGTTGGATGTGGCTGGAAATGGTGGGGGGAGCCTTATCCTGAATCCCTTTCTGTGGAATCTGCTCAACGTTCGCTACGTTATAACCCCACAGCCGTTGCAGAGCGCAGCGTTGACATTAGTGTTGCGGTCGCAGCAGACGGGAGCGTATGTCTACGAGAATCCGGCGTATCTGCCTCGGGCATTCTTCGTCGATAGTGTGGTTGTCCTTCCCCCATTGCAAATTCTCTACCGGTTGCAGCGTGGCGACTTCGAGCCCCGGCGGGTAGCCTTCGTAGAGGCACCATTGCCGGAAGCGATCGAGCCTCCAAGGGAGGGCGCCTCGGCTCAAGTGCTTGTTCACAAGAATGAGTACATTAAGCTGCAAGTGGAAGCGACGGGACGTAACTTCCTCTTCCTAAGCGAAGTTGTGTATCCGCCGGCGTGGCATGCGAGCATAGATGGTAAACCAGTTCCGATTTTCAAGACCAACTATGCTTTCCGAGGTATCATTGTGCCGCCAGGGAAACATACGGTGGAGTTGCGGTATAGTTCTGGCGCCTTTGAGCGGGGACGGCAGATAAGTCTGGGGCTCAACCTGGTAGTTCTTTTCCTCCTCGGGGCTGGTGCATTGTTGGAGTGGCGGCGGAAACGCAAGGTATAAGGGAGCCTGTACCGTATCTGATAGCCCGACGGGGGTATTCGTTCGTCTTTATGCAAGCGCGTCCTGTGTCAAGTGGATTGATGGAAAGTGCACAGCTCATAGCCTGGTGTCGGCAAGAGGCTCAGCGGCGTGGGTGGGTTGAGTTCCCGGTGGACTACTTGGAGCAGATAACCGCGGAGCAAGCGCGACAGATTGTAGCAGCACTGCGGCGGGATACCCTCATGCGGCTGCCCGAGTGGGAAATCGCCTTCTTTGAGTGGCTTCGCGAAGTGGACCCACCCGTCTGGCACGATCTGTGGGGTGACAGTAGCCAGCAGCCCTATATCGTTGGTATCTCCTTTCTGCTGCCCCTTCTCCAGGACCGGTTGCGGGGTTTCCCGATCTGTGATTTAGTGAGTGTCAGCAACTATTATTTCACCCCGGCTCACATCACACCCAATGAGGGGGTCGCTCTCCTGGAAGCTATCCATACGGCAGGCCGGGAGGGAAAACCATTGACGTTGGCGCAGGAATTCCTCTTGGAAGTAAGCAGGGGCGCTATTGACATTTGGCATTTTGCTTACTACCGCCAGGTGGATGTTGCTGCTGTCAAGGAAGCCGTTGCCGACCTTGTCCAGGCACAGGCGTTGCTCCATTTCCGTTCAGCAGAGGAGCTGGCTGAGTACGTGACGCTGGAATAGGCTACGGTGCTGCGACCTGTGGCTTCCCGAGAGGCTGGGGAAGTCGGTAGCGGTGCAATGTCTTGGGAAGGTCGCTGAGTTCTATCCGCAGCGTAGGGAGAACACGGTGGAGGGTGAAGGAATATCCCACCTCTGCTCGGATGCCCCATTGTAGGAGGTGTTTTCTCCCAATGTGCATCCGGATACCGGCTCCGACGACATTTTGGAAGCGGGCATGGGTCAGGCGGATGCCTTGGTTCCATATGGTACCGACATGGTGGAAGAGCGAGAGTGTCCAATCGGCTTCTCTCTCGAAGGCCTTTCCACGCCAGCGAAGCTCGGTGCGCAGTTCCATGCGGTTGTCGGCGGCAGGGCTGGGAAAGGGAGCAGGGAAACCGGAGAGGAAGTCTAAGCGTTCGGCTCGGTATGCAGGCCAGTTCCAGACGTTGCAATGGTAGCCTTCCCAGAAGAGCAAAAGAGGGGTTGCAGGGAAAGCAAGCCAGCCGGAAAGGGAGGTTTCCAAGGCGGTGTAGCGAGGTATTCGTTGAACGAAAGCGTTACCGGCGGCGATGCGTCCGGAGAGGAGTAGCCATTCTTTCCCGAGCGATTGCTCTAACTCGCCGCCAATGTAGCTGAGGCGTTCACCTGTCGGTCCTATGGGGAACCCAATGCCGAGGGTCACGGCACCCCAGGCACCAGTGACGACGGCACAACTTTCTGCTGCAACGTAAGGGGATGGCACGCTGTGGGGACGCTGCGCCAATGAGCCGATACCGAAGAGGAGGAGAGCAGTGTCGTCAAATGCTTGGCGATAACCGGGATCGGTAGAGGCGGGTTGCGCTATTGCAGCGATGGTAATGAAAAGCTGATCCTGTTGCTGTGTCCCCCAGCGGAACCATGCTGTGAGATGGTGAGAGTGGCGTCGGTATGGAGGGAAGTCTTGGCCACGAAAGTCCCACGAGGTTCCCTGCTCCCTGCCCCATTGGGCTCCCCATCCCCAGGGGAAGGTCGGATGGGAGAGAGGGGAGGAGAGCCGAAGAGTATAAGTCCGGCGGTAGCGGTGGAGATGGGCGTTAGCATTGAGCTCTATGCTTTTGGCCAAGGGCAGAAACAAATCGGCATCGGCATCCCACCGCAGAGAGAGTTCCCATCGGTAGCGGAGGCGAAGGAGCAGACGCTCCCCCATCCCCCAGATGTGAGACAATTGGAGGGCAAGACCCCCGTTTCCGACGTTGGCGCCGACGGTTACCTCGGGCATGAGAGCATGGAGGCACCGTGGGGTGACAATCCAGCGGAGCTCAACGATGTTGTCCCCGAGGGTGTCTATGCGGTAAGCAACGGAGGCGAAAGCCGCGCTACTCTGCAAACGGAGCCAATCACGCTGGATCGCCGCCGCGGTCATGGTATCGCCTTCGGCAAGGGTGAGAAAAGTTCCCATCAACTCTGGGCTCACCGTGCTTGGGAGGCAATGGCATAAAAAGCCCCATGGTGGAGGAGAAGGTGGCTGGTACTCCACCGTCAAAAGCCCGATAGAGGGTTGCCCGTATGCGAACAGCAAAGAGAGCAGACAGCCGAGCACATAGCGCCCCTTCATGGAAGGGAGGCTGAATTCGTTACGGCATACTGCTTTTGCTGGAGAGCTTCCCAGATGCGGGAGAGGAGTTCCGGAATGCCTTCCCGTGTGATGGCGCTGATGAGCAGAGGCTGATGTCCCTCAATGCGAAGCTGTTCGGCACGGTGTCGCTGCTCTGGCGTGAGAAGGTCAGCTTTGCTCAAGCATACAATCCGGGTCTTGGTAAGGAGGTCTGGGTTGTAGCGTTTCAGCTCTTCCAAAAGGATCGCATAGTCTCGTTCCGGGTTCTCGGCGATGGACTCCACCAGGAAGACCAATACGCTTGTGCGCTCAATGTGGCGCAGAAAGTGATGCCCCAGTCCGCGTCCTTGGTGAGCACCTTCAATGAGACCTGGGATATCTGCTACGACAAAGTGCTGTCCTGCGCCGAGCCGGACCATTCCCAACACAGGGGAAAGCGTCGTGAAAGGGTAATCTGCAATCTTCGGACGAGCGGCGGAGATAGTGGCAAGGAGTGTGGATTTGCCCACGTTCGGAAAACCGACAAGACCGGCATCGGCCAATAGCTTTAGCTCTAGTTCCAGGAGGCGCTCTTCGCCGGGTTCTCCGGGCTCGGCAATCCGCGGAGCCCGATTCGTTGGGGTAGCGAAGGCAGCATTACCGCGTCCGCCGCGCCCGCCGCGGGCAACGACTAAGCGCTGTCCTGCTTGGGACAAATCTCCCAGGAGCTCTCCCGTAAGGGCATCGCGGACGAGTGTGCCACACGGCACACGGAGTATAAGGTCTTCCCCGCTACGCCCCGTCCGATTCCCGCCTTCACCGGGATGTCCGTTTTCAGCAATGTAGGTGTGCTGGTACCGGTAGTCCAGCAGTGTCCGCAAGTGTGGGTCGGCTATCAGGATGACGTCTCCTCCTTTACCCCCGGTACCACCGTCGGGACCGCCTTTGGGCACGTACTTCTCCCGTCGGAAGCTGACAATACCCCGTCCGCCGTTGCCAGCTTTAACTCGGATGGTAGCCGTGTCAATGAAGTGCATGTCCGCCGTCGGAAGGCCGGTAGTGGTGCAGAATGTCTTGACGAAATTGCTCGGCAAGACGAGAAGAGGGGTCAACGCCGTAGAGGGCAAACGAACGATCTATCACTGCCGCGGCAGCTTTCCAGTGGGGACACTGCAGGAGCTGATGGATAGTGTGAGTGAGGGCGTCGTCGCTGGGGAAGAGTCCGCGACTGTAGCGACGGAGCCACGCTGCATCATGGAGAAGGCGCGCTAAACTCGGTGGCGCTTCCGGTGTTGATTCTGCCAGGATTGGCGATGGTTCTGTGGCAATTGATTCGGGGCTCTCTGTGGAGGTGGACTGCGGAACAGTGAGCTCTGGAGATGGCACAGGAAGTGCCGAAAGGACTTCCTCATCCCGGGAGAATTCCCGCTTCCATGGAGATTGGAGAATATCCGGGGACAGCGAGCTATCGTGCCAGATAACATCATCGTTCGGTGTTGGCTCTGATAACTGGGAAAACCAGAGGAGGAGACTTTCGGTATCGGTGGATGTTTCCTCGTCTGGGATGATCGAGGGAGCTGTAGGAGGCGGTGGCGGTTCGGCAGAGGCTGGAGGAGGAGAGGGTGTATCTGAGCAAATCTCAGCCTCTTCCTGCGTGGTCTGGGGAGCCGGAGCAGATAAAGGGGCAGACGGAGGTGCGGAGTCGCTTGGGCTGTCGTGGGATTGTGCCGGCGCTGTGGGTGTCTCGGCTGTAGGGTTTTCTTGGGCTGGGGTGGAGGTGTGGGAGTTGCCTTCTTCGGGGAATTCCAATGGGAGTGTGCGGGTATCGGCCGAAGTTGTTTCCAGCGTCGCCAGAAGGTGATCGATTAGGTCTAGGAAATGGTCGTGGGAAATCCACCGAAGGTGCTGGCGCCGCAGGAGTTGCTCTAACTCTTGGGCTAAGAAGTGGATGCCTTTGTCGTCCAGAAAGATAATCAGGGCGGCTGTTGGAAGATGCAAAGGCTTGGCTTCGGGGTTTGTGAGAGCAAAGAACTCTTCCAAAGGCTGCAGGAGCTGGAGGAATTGGGCAGGGGTGAACTCCAGCACAATGCTATCGACCTGCTGGACTATGCGTTCAAACTCCAGTACAGAGAGCGATGCCTGTTCTGCAGGAGTAGTGACAAGTGGTTGCAGATGGTTACGGAGTCCGTCCAGCAGGTACGGGTAGTCGCTCAGGTAATCCAAGCGATGGAGGATCTCCTGGCAGGGTTTCAAGGGTTCTCCACGGAAGATGAACCATTTGAGCGTTGTGCGGGGACGGCAAAGGAAGTTCAGGCGGACTTTAACAGCGCTTTCCACCAATGCTTCCAGCTCCCGGCGGGGAAACCGGGCATGGCGGAGGAGAAGCTCATCGAGTTGGTGGAGGAGTGTTTGAATTGCTGGAGCGGAGTAGTCGAAGTGCGGATGGCGCTGTCGTAGGAGATGTTCCTCGTAGAGGTGCCATCGTGCTTCTGCCCAGAAGTAGCGTTGGTAGGGAGGTTCCGCTTCCAGTAAGTGGAGGAGGGTCGGCAGGGGGAGGAAAGGTTCAGGGAGGTTCAAGCGCTGCAGGAGCCGATGGACCTCCGTATGGATTTCCCGCTCAAACACAGTGTGCGTATGCCGTTATGACACTTGCAACCAGGTCGGTGTTCGGGGCGGTCTTCGGCGGAAGAAGACACCCAAGAGCATTCCGGCGACAAAGCCTCCAATATGGGCCCACCAGGCGACCCCACCCATGCCTTCTGCGCTCAGGAGCGTCCCGTTGTAAAGTTGCAACAACGCCCAGAATCCCAGGAAGATGAAGGCTGGAATTTCTAGGGTTGTCCAGACAAGTATCCAGGTGAGGGTGACAATGCGGGAGCGAGGAAAGAAGAGCATGTAGGCGCCCATGACACCGGAGATAGCACCGCTGGCACCAACCGTTGGGATAGCAGAGCTGGGATTAGCCAGGGCATGGGCAACGGCTGCGGCTCCTCCGCAGAGTAAGTAAAACACCAGAAAACGCCCATGACCCATGGCGTCTTCCACATTATCCCCGAAAAGCCAGAGATACCACATGTTGCCCAGGATATGGGCCAACCCACCGTGGAGAAACATGGAAGTCAACACCGGCTGCCATCGTTCCCAGGACAGGAGCGGAGCCTCAAAGAAGTAGACGGGGAAAAAGGCGAAGTGGCGCAGGAAATGCTCCATCTCTCTGTCCGGTAGGGTCAGTTGGTAAAGGAACACCAAGGCGTTCAGGATGATGAGCGTGATGGTGACAATCGGTTTGCGTGTTGAGGGGATGGTGTCGTAGATAGGAAACATGGGGTAATCCTTCCGACCTGGCACAAAGTTACTGAGACCGCTGGAGATGTGGTTCCGTTACGCCTTGCTGCCATGGATGTCGTCTTTGGAGAAAAGCTTCCGCTTCAGCAACATCGTCAGGGCTGCCAAGGAAAACGGGGGTGCATTGCCGTAGGCTCTCTGGAAGGATATCTAAAATACGGCGATAACCATCGGAGGCACGTCCACCGGCCTGTTCAACCAAGAATGCCAGCGGATTGGCCTCATACAGTAGCCGGAGTTTCCCTGATGGATTTGCGCTATCGGCAGGATACATGAAGATGCCGCCGTAGTGGAGCGCCCGGTGAACGTCGGCTACAGCGGTCCCAATGTAGCGGAGGGCATACGGGCGGCGTTTATCCTCGGATGGGGTTTTCAGATAGTCCACGTACTGGCGTACCTCTGGCGCCCAACGTTTGGCATTGCCTTCGTTGACGCTATACTGTTTTCCCCGGCGCGGGATGCGGAGCTTTTCAATGGTGAGGAAAAATTCGCCCAGTGTTGGATCATACGTGAAAACGTCCACGCCATTGCCGGTGCTATACACCAATGTCACGCTGCTGCCGTAGCATACATATCCGGCAGCAACTTGCTCCGAGCCGGGGCGAAGGAGCTCCGTTTCCGTAACCTCGGCGGAGGGATCCGGGTGTTTCCGGCGGTAAATAGAAAAGATCGTGCCGATGGGAGCGTTGACATCAATGTTGCTGGAGCCATCCAGGGGATCAAACAGCAGCAAGTATTTGCCGCGGGGGCGGCCGTTCGCCAGGGGGATAAGTCCCTCGCTTTCTTCCGATGCTATGGCGCAGACATGTCCGCCATACTCCATGGCACGGATGATAACCTCATGGGCATAGGCATCCAGTTTTCGGACGGCTTCGCCATAGACGTTCGTTGTCCCTGTGAGTCCGAGAATGTCGTTGAGTCCGGCACGGCTGACTTCCCGCGCGATCAAGCGGAAAGCCAGCATGAGGTCACGGAGCAACCGAGAAAATTCACCCGTTGCGTGAGGATGAAGGTGTTCCTGCTCAGCAATATGGCGTTCAATAGTGATGAGGCGCTGTGCCGTGACGATGGCCATGGCTGGCTAGGCAGCTGTCGGACATTGCCGGTCGTATGTGTTGCTGTATTCAGCGTGCGGCTTTCGTGGGCGGGATGCGAATCGCTAAAACGGGGCAGGGGGCTTTACGGAGAACGCGCTCAGTAGTGCTTCCGAAAAGAAAGTGTTCCAATCCGCTGCGCCCGTGGGTACCAATGCTGATGAGCCCAACGTTGTGTTCCTGAGCGTAGCGGATGATTTGCTCCGAAGCCCGTCCATAGAGAACCTCGCCGCAGACGGTGATGCCTTCAGCTCGGATTGCATCCACCAGCTTGCTGATTTCTTGCTGTGCCATGTGGGTTAGTTCGCGCTCCAACTCGGTAAGTCCTACCTGGGAGTAGCCCCATTCTGCCGGGTAGATGATGGGCTCAACCACGTGGATGATGTGAAGTGTTGCACCGAATCGGCGTGCTAGCTCCTTGGCGTATTCTAGTGCCTGTTGAGCGTGTTCGGAAAAATCTGTTGGGACCAGGATGTCTGTAATTGGTTGCATTCGGTTTTGCGTATGCGCTGGGACACTTTACTGGGGCAGCAAAGTTAGTGCTTCTCCCATAATATCGGTGCACGCTTTTACCACGGTCGGGCAGGGAGGGCGTGGCGCCTCCGGAGTAGGCTGGCGGTATGACGGGCTTGCTGGAGGGTGGCAAATCCCCATAGTTTGATTCGGTAGAGGGGTTCCCCGCGCTGGAGAATGGGCTCATAGTAAGCGGAATAGCCTCGTTGCTGCCAGAGTTCTACCGTGCGGCGAGCCTTCTCCTCAGATGGTTCGGTACCGAGCAAGATTTCATAGGGTAGTTCCGAAGGGCGGAGCCATCGGAACTCAAGTCGTTGATTAGCGCGTTGGTGGGCGAGCCTCTGTTCAAAGTAGAATTGAGGTTGTTGGTTCCCTTCGCTGCGGATGCGGATTTGCGCTGGAGCGGCTCCTAATTGTAGGAGGCGCTGGCGTACAGCTTGGGCACGATGAAGACCCAATCGGGCGGGGTCTCGGGAAGCCTCATGCTGGCTGCTGTGTCCGATGAGCTCTATGGTATCCTCCGGATGAGCTCGGAGCCAGTAGGCAAGATCGCGGAGGGAAGGTTCGTAGAGTGGGGCGATCGTCGTATCTCCTGCCTCAAATAGGCATATGGTGTACCGCTTGGCAAGCGGCTCCACGATCGTCGGCTCTTCCAGCAGCAGCGATGTGGTTGCTTCTAACTCCTTGGCTTGCAGACGAAGCTGAAGGAATTTGCAGGGTTGTGGTGCCGGGAAACTTAGCTCGTAGTGGGTCTGTAAGCCCCGGAGGGTCCAGACCAGCTTCTGGATAACCAAGGATGGCTCTGCCGTGGAGAGCCACGTGTAAACTCCTCCGGTCCGTATGGCAAGTGTTCTCCAGAAAGAGCGGTAGCCCAGCATACCGCAGTGGAGGACGAGGATGGGAATCCGGAGGTTCTGGGCGGTTCGAGCAACCTCGTCAGCCGTTGTGAGGAAGGAAGCATGGTCAGCGCTTTCTGTCAACAGGAAGATAGCGCGTGGTCGCTGGGAAGGATTTTGTCGGCAGTATTCTAGCGCTCCCTGCACGATGTGGAGAGGGGCAGCCACTCCTGCCGGCGGCACTATTGGTATGGTGTCCAGCGCGGAAGGACTTAGCTCGGAACCCGAGACTGCACAAAGGGATTCGGCAGTGTAGCGGTACTGGATGATAACGAGGCGGTCGTTGGGACGGAGTTCCCTGACGAGGGCGGAGAGGAGTGCGCGGAGTGCCGAAGCAGACAGCGTTGCTGTCTCTGAGCGGTCAATGCAGAGGAGAAATTCCCATGCGGGGACGGTGGCTATGGCAGTGCTGACGGGGTATAGCCGTGGTGTATCGCTCTCGCAAAGGGCCTCTGCGTACCATCGAGGGAGCCCAGAGGGGAGAGCTGCCAAGTTCCATAGATGAGGAACCGTTACCCACAGTTTCCATTGGACTGGATCACGTTCTAGGCGCACTACGACGGCGGGATTCTGAGCCGCTGCCAATAGAGGCAGGAGGAGCAGTCCTCCGGAAATCCACAGTTTATGGAGTTGCCTTTTCCATAACCAACAGCCCGTTGACATTCCGGTCTAGGCGAATTTTATCACCGGCGCCGAACTCACCCGCCAGGATCTTCATTGCCAGTGGATTAGCAACGTAGTGTTCAATGGCACGTCGGAGAGGCCGGGCACCAAATTCAGGGTCGTACCCGATGGTTGCCAGCCACTCTAATGCCGCATCGCTAACTTCTACATCTATTCCGCGCTGCTGGAGGCGTTGTCGGAGCCGTTCCAACTGGAGGCGGGCGATCTGCTTGACTTCGGAGAGTAAGAGCGGCTTGAAGATGATAATCTCGTCAATCCGATTGAGGAATTCCGGACGGAAGCGTTGTCGCAGGAGTCCTAGAATCGGCTCACGGAGACGCTCCATAATGTGGGAGCGGTTGCTTTCGGTAAGCCCACCGAGAGCTTCCTGGATGAGCTCTGTGCCGATGTTGGAAGTCATGATGATGAGAGTGTTTCGGAAGTTGACGGTTCGCCCTTTGCTGTCGGTGAGACGTCCATCTTCGAGGACTTGCAGCAGCACGTTGAATACGTCAGGGTGGGCTTTTTCAATCTCGTCAAACAGGACGACGGCGTACGGGCGGTTGCGGACAGCTTCGGTAAGTTGCCCGCCCTCTTCATAGCCGACGTAGCCGGGAGGGGCTCCGATGAGGCGGGAGACGGAGTGCTTTTCCATGTACTCGCTCATGTCAAGCCGGATGAGGGCGTTCTCGTCGTCGAAGAGAAATTCTGCAAGTGCCCGTGCCATCTCTGTTTTACCGACCCCAGTGGTGCCGAGGAAGATGAAGGAGCCCAAAGGGCGGTTGGGGTCTTGGAGACCTGCTCGGGAACGGCGGACGGCGTTTGCAATGGCGTGGACGGCATCCTCCTGGTCCACAATGCGCCGGTGGAGCCGCTCTTCCATGTGCAGGAGCTTTTCCCGCTCGCCTTCCAGCATACGATGGACGGGAATACCGGTCCATTTTGCGACGACTTCAGCGATGTCCTCCGCATCCACCTCTTCCTTAAGCATACGTCCGGTCTGTTCCAGCTGTTGATTGTACTGCTGCAGTTGGCGTTCTAACTCGGGGATTCGCCCGTAGCGGATTTCAGCCACACGTCCGTAATCCCCCTGCCGTTCGGCTTCGGCGGCAGCAAGGCGTGCCTGGTCAATCTGTGCCTTGAGCGAGCGGATATGCTGGAGAATTGCCTTCTCCTGCTCCCACCGTTGGCGCAATTGCTCGTATTCAGCCCGGAGCTGAGTCAGTTCTGCTTCAATTTCTTCTAAACGCTGCTTCGTTGCTGCTATGCTGTCCATTGCCGAGATGAACTCTACCAAGGAAGACCTATCGGTGAGACGAATGGGGTGTACTATTCGGTGTAAATTGTTCGTCAATCGGGCTGCTTGTAGGAGGGAAGGAGCCAGTCATGGGATGGATTGCGTTGGCGGTAGTGGGAGTGCTCATACTGTGGGCGATTTTAGCGTATAACCGATTGGTTAACCTGCGCAATCAGGTCGCCAATGGCTGGCGGCAGATTGATGTGCAGTTGAAGCGTCGCCACGACCTGATTCCGAATTTAGTCAATGCGGTCAAGGGCTACATGAAGTATGAGCAAGAGACGCTCCAACGGGTTATTGAAGCTCGTAATCAGGCAGTTTCTGCTCGCGGAGCAGCTGAGGCTGCTCAGCGGGAGGCGGAACTTAGCGGTGTTCTTGGACGCCTTTTCGCTCTCATGGAGAACTACCCGGAGTTGAAGGCGAATCAGAATGTGCTCCAGTTACAGGAGGAGTTGACAAGTACGGAAAACAAGATTGCCTTCGCTCGGCAATTTTACAACGACGTAGCGACGAAATACAACGTTGCTCGGGAAACGTTTCCGAGCAATCTCATTGCGACGATGTTCCGCTTCCAGCGCGCAGAACTCTTTGCCGTCATGGATGAGCGGGAGCGGGAGGCACCCAAGGTAGATTTGGGCTTTTGATGGTGGGTGTGCGAGCCGGTAGTAGGCGGCCATGAACATTTGGGAGCAGCAGGCGCGCAACCGCCGCAATACGGTGTTGCTCGTCGTCCTCTTTATCGCCCTCGTTGCTGCTGTTGGCTATGCTGCCGACTGGTATTTCGGTACTGGGGATATTCCCGTTCTGACGCTCTTGGCGTTTGTGTTTGCGACGGGGCAAGCGTTGGTAGGGTATTTCGCTGGGGATAAAATCGCCCTGTCACTGAGCCAGGCCCGAGCGGTTACAGGGCAATCTCTCAAGGAGCAGCAGCTTATCAACGTGACGGAAGAGATGGCGATTGCAGCTGGCATTCCAATGCCGAAGCTCTATGTCATTCCTGACCCGGACTTAAACGCCTTTGCCACCGGGCGTTCACCCCGCCATGCAAGTATTGCCGTGACGCAAGGGCTATTGAATACGCTCTCCCGGGACGAGCTGCAAGCAGTTGTTGCCCATGAAGTTGGGCATATTCGCAATTACGATATCCGGCTTATGACGCTGGTGGCAATTCTTCTGGGGACGATTCTCGTGTTGGCAGACATGCTCCGGCGAGCACTCTTCTGGGGGGTCGGAGCTCGGCGTCGCCGTAGTGAAGGAAATGCAGTGTTGCTACTCCTCTGGTTAGTGGTGTCCATTCTTGCCCCGTTGGCGGCATACTTGATCGCGATGGCGGTTTCCCGGCAGCGAGAGTACTATGCCGATGCGACCAGTGCTGAGCTGACCCGTAATCCCGAAGCTCTTATCCGGGCTTTGCAGAAAATTGCTGCGGCAATCCAACCCACAACGGCAATTCCGCAGAGCTTGGCACACATGTGTATTGAAGATCCCAGGGGACGCCCTATCAATGAGAGGTCAGGCTTTTGGAGCGACCTCTTCGCAACACATCCCCCAATTCACAAGCGGATAGAGGCTCTTCGCCGTATGGCATACTTGCAAGCATCGTAGTTTTTCACCTCCCTGGAAGCTATCGGGGGCCTGTTTTTCTCTCTTGCTCTGGAGGAGGTACAGCCTGTTGCGTAGACAGGGGGAAAAGTGTATTTTTGTCTAGATAATAGTCAGACCAGTAGGAGTAGGACCATGACGTGGGCACGGTGCTTTGCTGCTGTGACGTTGGTGGTAGCGTCCTTTGGGGGCTATCGAGGGAATGCCCAAGAGCAGGTGGAAATCTTGGGGGGGCGGGAGTACTGGCTGAGCTTCCCGCATTCGTGGGTCTATCCCAGTGAACAAGCACGGGGTATCTCAGCTTTGCAACTATGGGTTGCTTCCCGAGAAGCGGCCAAGGTCCAGGTTTATCTCAATGGCGGGCAGACGTTGTACCAGGAATTTACCACGCAGCCCAAGAAGACCTTCGTTGTCGCTATTCCGATGGATCACATGAATATCGATGCCGGCGTCGTGACGGACAAAGGTATCCGCGTGGTGGCAAACAAACCGATTGTGGTTACTGGCTACGTCAGCTTCACGATCTCGGGGGAGGCCTTCATGTGCATTCCCGTAGAAGCGCTGGGGAAGCGGTACTATACGCTGAACATGTACCAAGATTGTGTGGGTAGTGAGTATCGCCCCGCGCAAATCCTCATCATCGCTACGCGGGATAACACGATTGTCCGCTACTACCCAACAACGGAGACCAGCGATGGCGTGCGCCCGGGACAGCATAAGGAGATTCGCCTCAACCGAGGACAGACGTACCTTATTAAGGCGAAAATTGATCCTCGCTACAACCAGGATTGGAAAACAGACTTGACGGGCACCTACATTGAGGCGACGGAGCCGATTGCGGTCATCTCCGGGCATACGAAAGGATCATATCCACGGTACTCGTGCACTATGCTAAGTACGCCGGCCCACTTCATGCGGAATTCTCTCATGGACATGATGTGGCCGGTGGAGTTATGGGGGACGATGTACATTTCCGCCCCGATTATGTATAAGAACCGTCCTCGCAATGGGGTGGATATCGATGACGCGGGCGACCTGATTCGGTTCGTGGCCTCGGAGGACAACACCATCATTGAGCAGCTGCGGCAGGATGGCTCACAGCAGTGGCAACAGATTAGCCCACCTCTGCGCCGTGGTCAATGGTTCAATATCAGCGCTCAGGAGTATGCGGCAGCCTATCGGGCCAACAAACCGATCTTGGTCGGGCAGTATGGGAAGGCGTGGCGCCTAACAGCGGTCAACCCAATTATCGGTAAGGAGATCGAAGAACCGCAGAATCCTCCGCGCAACGGGGAAGGGATGCTCATGTGCCTGACTCCGCGGGAGCGGTGGGCAACGTACACCACCTTCTACTCGCCACCGGGGATGGACAACTTCTTCATGATCACTTTTGAGATGGACCGGGTGGACAGTATCTACTTTGATGGTGTTCGCCTGCGGAACAAGTTCAGTGGCGGCATTAAGCCTGTGCAGGGAACCAAGTATGGCTATGTGGTGGCGATTG
Source organism: Bacteroidota bacterium (assembly GCA_030550395.1). Taxonomy (GTDB): domain Bacteria; phylum Bacteroidota; class Ignavibacteria; order Kapaibacteriales; family HRBIN21; genus HRBIN21. The sequence continues at coordinate 36,410 of JAUQPL010000012.1, forward strand.
TCCCACCAGGTGACCACACGGTGGAGGGCAGGAGCGGGACACAGTTTGCTGTGTACGCTTATGGGAACTTGGACCTCAGCAAGAATGGATTTGCTTACGGTTATCCGACGGGCATCAACTACGCTGTCCGCTGTGAGGATACAGTCTTGATAACCGACCGGGAGGAGTGCGGCAATATCACAGGGCAGGTAGAGGTGCGTCCGCTGGGTAGCGAGACGGAATGTGCGCGCATCTTCTCCGTGGCGTTGGATACCTCGGATAACTACGAACTGGTCCTTCCCGAAGACTTCCGTCCTAGCCAGAGTCAGCGCACGTCGTTTGAACTGCGGGTTATCGAGCCTCGGAAAGATGCTTACGCGGTTCTGGAAGTAATTACGCGTTCGGGTAAGCGGATTGTGAAGGAGTATCGGTATGTCGCTGAAGAAGTTGTGGCCGAACCACCTGTTGTGAACTTTGGATTGCAGCCGTATGGGCAACCAGTTGAACAAACTGTGATAGTACGCAACCCCAAACCACGGCAAGTAACGGTGAAGCGCCTGTACTTGAAAGCGGGGCTGCAAGAATTCCAGATCATTGAACCCAAGACCTTCCCGTTGGTCCTCCAACCAGCAGGACAAGCAGGTGACCGGGTAGAAGTACGGATTCAAGGTGCGGCGCTTGTTGCTCAGGAGCGGGTAGACTCGCTTTATGCAGAGCTGAGCTGCTATCCAGCGCCCGTTGCAGAGCTGCGCATTCGTGGGAATGAGCCTATCATGTGGGTGGATGATGCTGACTTTGGACAGGTCCCCGTCGGTAGCGAGCGGATGCGCTTGGTGCGTATTGAAAGTCGAGGGCAGATCCCGCTGGAAATTACCGCTGTGGACTGGTCCGATAAAACACACTTCCGCACCGAGGGCCTGCTGGAAGCTTTGCCGTTGCGGCTGGATCCGGGGCAGAGCTACACCTTCCGCGTCTACTATAAGCCCACAGTAGCCGGTCAGGCAGATCAGACACGGGCGGTCTTTACCGCCAATGCAACGAGGATTAAGCTGTATTCCGACTGGAAGGGCACCGGTATTGAAGCCAATGTGACCATCCAGGGCTATGACTGGGGTAAGCGGCGAGTTGCTGATCCGTACGCTCGGCTGGATGACCCCAACTACGGCTATCGGGGTGAGGTCATTGTCGTGGTCACAGGGAATACACCGCTGAACAATGTGGATGTCGTTGTAGAGGACGACCCGCAGTATCCGAACGATCGGCTTGCTTTCCGTGTAGATAAGACCAGTTTGCCTCCGCAGCTGCAACCGGGCGTTCGGATTACCTTACCAGCTTACTTTAAGCCGGTAGAGGAACGGGAATATCGGGCGCGGGTAATTGTTCGGGGCTACGACAATAATGAGCTGCGGGAAGCCGAAGATCTACTCGTCGGCATCGGTATTCAACCGCACGTGGCAGCTGAAGGGCGTGATTTTGGTACTCTAATGGTCGGGCAGTCCAAGCAGGATGTTGCTCCCATTTACAGCAATGGGACGATGGAGCTGACGGTCCGGGATTTGCAGATTGTTGGTCCTGATGCAGACGCTTTCCAAGTTGAAGGGAGCTTCCTGCAGCAGGTGCGGGAGCGTGGACTGAAGATTCCTGTGGGGCAGTCGGTGGATGTGCCTATTATCTTTACAGCTCTGCGAGTTGGCGAACATCGAGCGAATATGCAGGTAATCTCAGATGCGCCGGAGACACCGGAGCCAGAGCTTATCGGGCGCGGGATCTCGCAGGGACTGGCGGCGACGGATTACGACTTTGGGCGTCATTTCGTAACGACGCGCGTGGAGCAGACAGCGGCAGTGTATGTGCGGAATACAGGCGCTGCCCGGGTTTACGTGGAGCGTATAGAGAAGGCGTCGGGCGATGTCAACAATTTTGAGGTGCTCACCCGGGAAGGCTTCTGGGTTGAGCCGTACGGTGACTATCCCATAGATATTGCCTTCTCCCCTGACGAGGAGCGGCGGTATGAGATGCGGATCCGCTATGTAACCAACATCGGGGAGGCTTACTCTACAGTCTGGGGTGAAGGAAGGCGCGTGTACGGTGTCGTGCGCATTGGGGAATACCGGACGACACCGGGTCAGGAGCTCACGATCACTGTTGAGCTTACCCGGCATCCCAATGCCGCCCTCCGCCCCGAAGACCGAGATGTAACCGCAGGGGCAATTCAAGAATTTGAGGCACGGGTCTGGTACGATGAACGGATGATAGAGCCGGTGCTGGATCCAGCGGCAATTATCACCGGGGGAACGCTGACCCAAGGCTGGACGGTGGAGTATGTCCAGCCCTTGCCGAAGCAGGCTCCTCCAGGTGGTGGCGAGCCTATGTCGGCTTTCCAAGTGAAGCTGAAAGGGACAATACCGTTGCAATTGACACAGGATGTGAACCCGCTCTTCCGCTTCCAGGCACGCACCTTCTTGGCTCCGTTTGACCAGAGTGCGCTGCCGGTAGAGATGGTGCCATTGAATCGCCCCTATGTTGTCGTGGACGAGCAGCCAGGGCGGGTGCTTTTGACGGTTCCATGTATAGAAAGCTTGCGGCTGGTGCGCCTCAACGCGGTCGGATATAGCCTGCAGCAGGTGGTGCCGCAGCCGGCATATGGAGAAGCTCAACTGCGCTATAGCATTGGCTATAGTGGATGGGTTCGCTTGGAGCTGTTCAATGCGATGGGTGAGCGGGTGGCGGTTCTGGTAGACCGGGAGCAGGCTGCCGGTGAATATGAGCTAACTCTGAACACCCGGCTTTTCCCCGCAGGGGTGTATTACTATCGGCTGACCTCGGGACCGTATACGGAGACGCGGCGGCTGGATATCGTAAACTGAACTGATCTTTCTGGACAACGGAAGTTGAGCGGGACAGGCCCTAAAGGCTCTGTCCCGCTCTTTATCTCTGCGGGGGATGCTGTGGGATAAGCGGAGTATGTGGCTTCTTTTCTGTAAGTTTGGACGGTCAGAGTTCTCATGGCACATTTGGTAGCGATTCGGCGGGCTCGTCCCGAGCTCCTTTACTTCCGGTGGGATGATGGGTTGGAGGTATATCTGCCGATAGCTGTGCTGCGGGAGCGGTGCCCGTGTGCCTTCTGTCGTGGAGAGCAGGTATTTGACCGGACTATTCTGCCGGTGCGGGTTATCACACCTGGCATGAACGAGTTGGTAGCTCTGGAGCCGGTAGGCAACTACGGGCTCCGGGCAGTTTGGAAAGATGGACACAACACAGGAATTTATCCATGGGAGCTACTGCGGCAGCTGTGCGAAACAGAGGGATTGCGCCAAGAGTCAGTGGGTCAAACCTTAAGGGAACCTCCCGTACGCCATGACGGTGGTACAAAAACGGAGCCTGAGAGCGCCGAGAGGTAGCCAGCTTACCTGCAAAAGCTGGCAGATTGAGGCGGCATACCGTATGCTGCTCAACAATCTGGATCCGGAAGTTGCCGAAAAGCCCGATGAGCTGATTGTCTACGGCGGAATGGGAAAGGCTGCCCGCAACTGGGAATGCTTGGAGGCACTACTGCGCTGCTTGCAGGAATTGGAGCCAGATGAGACCCTGCTTGTGCAGTCGGGCAAACCAGTGGGGATTGTGCGAACGTATGAAGATGCCCCGCGAGTAATCATTGCCAATAGCAACCTGGTGCCAAAGTGGGCCACCTGGGAGGAATTCCGTCGTTTGGATGCCTTGGGGCTTATCATGTATGGGCAGATGACGGCGGGTTCTTGGATTTACATTGGCACCCAAGGGATTTTACAGGGGACATACGAGACTTTTGCTGCCTGTGCTCGGCAGCATTTTGCAGGAACGTTGCGGGGGCGCTTCCTTTTGACGGCGGGCATGGGGGGAATGGGGGGAGCCCAACCGTTGGCGGGTCTTATGAATGGCGCGGCGGTTCTCTGTGTGGAGGTTGATGAGGAGCGCATTGACCGACGGGTGCGCACTGGGTATTGCCAGTATAAGATGCACGATCTGGATGCGGCTCTGGAGCGCATATTGGATGCGAAAGTGAAAGGAGAGCCAATTTCCATTGGATTGGTGGGTAATGCTGCAGAGGTACACCCGGAGATTCTGCGCCGGGGGATTATTCCCGATGTGGTCACTGACCAAACGGCTGCCCACGATCCGTTGAACGGTTACTATCCTGCCGGCTACACGAAAGTGCAGGCTGATGAGCTCCGGCGACGAGATCCAGACCGGTACTTGGAGGAGGCATATCGTTCAATCGCTGTCCATGTGCGGACTATGCTGGAGTTTCAGCGTCGGGGAGCGGTGGTGTTTGACTACGGCAACAATATCCGCGGGATTGCCAAGGAGTACGGAGATGTAGAAGATGCTTTTGACTTCCCGGGGTTTGTCCCAGCTTATATCCGCCCGCTCTTCTGTGAAGGGCGGGGTCCTTTCCGCTGGGTAGCTCTGTCGGGCGACCCGAAGGACTTAGCGGTTACGGATCGGGCAATACTGGAGCTTTTCCCTCACGATGAAGTCTTGCAGCGCTGGATTCCGCAAGCGCAGCAGTATGTGAAATTCCAGGGGTTGCCGGCGCGTATTTGCTGGCTAGGCTATGGTGAACGGGCGGAGGCAGGGAAGCTCTTCAATTGGTTGGTGCGAACGGGTAGGGTTTCGGCACCGATTGTCATTGGACGAGATCACCTAGATTGTGGGTCGGTGGCTTCGCCATATCGTGAGACAGAGGGTATGGCGGATGGTTCCGATGCCATTGCGGATTGGGTCTACTTCAACTTTGCCCTCAACGCTATTGGGGGGGCTACCTGGGTATCGTTTCACCACGGAGGTGGGGTTGGGATGGGATTGTCGCTCCATGCTGGCATGGTAATTGTTGCAGATGGAACTTCGGAAGCGGAAAAACGGTTAGAACGGGTGTTGACCTATGATCCTTTGGTTGGAATTCTGCGCCATGCTGATGCGGGATATGAAAAAGCGCTGCAGACGGCGCAGCGTTTCGGTATCCGTATCCCTATGGTGTCGGGATGACAGGTTGGTGTAACAAAAGTGTCACGCGAAGGGTCTAAACGACAGACGATGTACGAGAGTCCAATAACACAGCAGCAGTCCGAGGAACCGATGACGATGATGGAGCAAGTGCCCAAGGGAAAGGGATCGCTCAAGCGGCGGAGCAAGGGGCGGGTACAGATACCGCCGGAGCAGGTGCCGCCAGAGCGGCGAGCCCAGTATGAGGCTCTGGTGGCGGAGATTGAACGCCTCTATCGCACGGACCGGAAGCGGTTTCTGGGGTTTATCCGGCAGCGTGTCCGTACGCAAGAGGAGGCGGAGGATATCCTCCAGGATGTGTTTGCCAATGTCTTAGCGGCGGCGGCAACCGTTGAGGGACCTATTGAGAATGTTGCCTCGTGGGTCTTTACTGCTGTGCGCAACCGGATCATAGACTCGTATCGGAAGAAGCGTGCGGAAAGCTTTTCAGATGTGCAAACACCGGTGCAGCAGGAGGAGGGGATGGAAAGTTTTGAGAGCTTGCTGCCCGATGTTAGCTATGGTCCAGAACGGGAGCATTTGCGTCGGCGCATCTGGCAAGCAATTCAAGAGGCGTTGGCAGAGCTTCCGCCAGAGCAGCGGGAGGTGTTTGTCAAGAACGAGTTTGAAGGGGTTTCCTTCCGGGAAATGGCGGAGGAGACGGGTATCAATATCAACACGCTACTGGCACGGAAGCGTTATGCTGTCCTCCACCTGCGCAAGAAGCTCAAGTGGCTCTACGATGAGCTCAACGCGCGCTACGAGGTTCTGGAGCACTACGACGAGCATATGAACTGAGAGTATTGGTCAGCGCTGAGGGCGGCTTGTGTCCTGCCGATGGGCCGGGCGCAAGCCGCTTTTTCGTTGTACTTCGGTTCGGTTTCCTGCGTCATAGGCGCCGGCATGCGGAAAGGAGATGGTGATGCGAGCAACCGTTGCGGTGGTGGACGTAGAACAACTTCGGCAGAATTTCCGAGCTGTACAGCGCTATGTTGAGCCAAGGGCGATTTTGGCAATTGTGAAGGCGAACGCTTACGGACACGGCTTAATAGAATGCGCTGAGATTTTCCGGCAAGAGGGAGCGACAATGTTGGGGGTAGCATTTGTCCAGGAAGGAATCCAGCTGCGCCAGGCAGGGAATCCACTTCCCATTCTTGTATTGACTCCACCGCAGGCGGAGGAAGTGGAGTTGTATGTGCAGTTTGAGCTCCAGGCGCTGGCCTGTTCGCTGCCGGTTATGGAGCGGTTGGCTGCCGCGGCGCGGCGGAAGCGAAAGAGCGTCCCCGTCCACATTGCCGTTGATACGGGTATGCACCGGGAGGGGATAGAGCCGCCGCTAGTTGTTGAGTTCCTTGACCGGCTCTCAAAATTAGAGGGGCTGGAAGTGGTGGGCTTATGTACCCATTTTGCTACCGCTGATGAGCCTGACCCGAGCTTCCTCTGGGAGCAATGGCGGCAGTTCCGTGAGGTGGTTCAGCGCGTGAGCAAGGGGGGATATCGCATTCCGTATATCCACGCTGCTAATTCGGCAGCATTGGTTCGTTTTCCGGAGACGTGGGGCACGATGGTCCGTCCAGGACTCTTATTGTATGGGTATCAACCGTGGGGAGGGGAACGGCTTTCGGTGAAGCCAGTTCTGCAGTTGAAGAGTCGTATTATTGAATACCGGCGGTTGCGCCCTGGAGAGTGGGTAAGCTACCATCGCCTCTATCGTGTGGAGCGAGAAACGACGATTGTCACCGTTCCCATTGGCTATGCTGATGGTTACCGCTATACCCTGACGGGTCGGGCGGAGTGCCTCATCCATGGGAGGCGCTTCCCCGTTGTTGGAGCAGTGTGCATGGACAAGATCATGGTGGATGTTGGCGATGAGCCGGTGCAAGTAGGTGACGAGGTCGTTCTGCTGGGAAGCCAGGGGGAAGGGGCTATCTGGGCAGAGGAGCTTGCCTGCTGGATGCGTTCCATACCGTATGAGGTGCTCAGTGGTATCAGTACGAGTGTGCCACGGGTTTACCAGCACGGACACCCCTATGATGCTGACGAGTCATTACAGAGTGCGCTTGCCCGAGTTTGAAGGTCCGCTGGATGTTTTGCTCTTCTTTGTCCAGCGAGAAGAGTTACCAGTGACGGAAATCCCGATCGCCCGTTTGGTGGACCAATTTCTGGAGTATGTCCGCTGGATAGAGGCGGTGGACTTAGACAGTGCTGCGGACTTCCTCGTTATTGCTGCTGAGCTTTTGGGGTTGAAGACACGCTGGCTCCTTCGCCGACCGTCGGATACAGAGCCCGAGGATATAGAGGGTGCAGCCGTAGGAGCGGAGGCTCTGTGGCAACGCATGGTGGAGTATCGCCGATACAAGTATGCGGCTTCCTTCCTGCGGTGGCGTATGGAACAGGCAAATCCTCCCTTTGCTCGCTGGATGCCGCTGCCATGGGAGCGGTCTCGGGCATTGCCAGAGGGGGGGGCGATGACTTCAGCGGCTTTAGTGGAAGTGTTCCGTGCCCTTCTCCAGCGGCTCGGACGCTCTGTTGCTTTATTACCGCCGCATTTGGAGCCTTCTATAGAGGAGTGTGTAAGCCAGTTGCTTGCTGCAGTTGGACAGCGGACAAAGGTTCCCTTCTCCGCTCTCCTCCAGAAGCGGAGCCCGGCAGAAGTGGTTGCGCTCTTCTTTGCTCTGTTGGAGCTCCTTCGGCAAGGACGGCTGTATGCTGTTCAAGAAGAGCGGTTTGGCGAGATTTTTCTCAGTGCTGATGCAGAACCAATAGACCGAGGGGATGATGGAGACAGAAGTTCCACTCCATCGGGTGGTGGAAGCGTTGCTGTTTGCCAGTGAGGCGCCGGTTTCTGTCCAGGAGTTGACCGAGCGGCTCTGTTTGGCAATGCAACTGCCGCCGGGGGCACTCGGTGTACCGGAGGTAGAAGGGTTGATTGCCAAACTCAATCAGGAGTTAGAGGAGAGCGGGCGGCCGTATCGGGTGAGAGTCGTAGGGGGAGGATATGTTCTCGTGGCCACTCCGGAAGCCTCCCAGTGGATAGAACGGGCTTGGGGCGGGCGTCCACGCCGCCGTCTGTCCCAAGCAGCGTTGGAAGTCTTAGCAATTGTGGCCTACCGGCAGCCTATTACGCGAGCCGAGATTGACGCTATTCGTGGAGTCTCTTCCGGGGAGGTTATTCAGTCCTTGGTGGAGCGGGGACTTCTCCAGGTTGTCGGACATGCTGCTGCACCGGGACGACCACCGCTTTATGGCACCACTGCCCAATTCCTCCATCTCTTCGGGCTGAATTCCCTGGAGGAGCTTCCTCCGTTGGAAGAGGTTGAACGCTCGGATTCTGTTCAACTCTTTGAGCCAGCCCAACTGGAAGTACTGGAAATGCAGCTGCGGCAGCTTCGCCTGCTGGCACAGGACGGACAACAGGAGGATGCACCTTAGGTGGGGATGCGTACCTGTTCTAAGACCCGTTGATACAGCTGCTCGTAAAGCGGTACGATAAGATGGATGTCATACTCCAGGGCGCGTTGCCGGGCACGTTCACGGAAGGATTGCAGCTTCTTTGGGTTGGTGAGTAATTCAATGCAGTAGCGTGCCATACGCTGGATGTCACCAATCTCTGCCAGAAAGCCGGTCTCGCCATGGCGCACCAGTTCCGGAATGCCTCCTGCCGTGGTTGCAACCACCGGGACGCCACAGCTCATCGCCTCCAATGCTGCTAATCCAAAGCTTTCCGATTGGCTTGGCAGTAGGAAGATGTCGGCTATGGAGAGGAGTTCCGGCGTAATCATTTGCTTGCCCAGGCACCGGACGTGTTCATCGATGCCGAGTTCCCGTGCCAACCGTTCTGCTTCACCCCGCTCTGGTCCATCGCCTACCAGGATAAGCTTTGCAGGAAGCACGGAGCGTATTTCTGCCAAGATGCGGACAGTGTCAGGGGAACGCTTGATAGAGCGGAAGTTGGAGACGTGGATGAGGATATGCTCTCCTGCGGGAGCAAATTGTCGTCTCAGCTCTGGATCGGGGCGGGGGATGAAGGTGCGAGTATCGACAAAGTTCGGGATAACCTCAATCGGGCGCTGGATTTGGAACTGATGGCGGGTTTTCTCGGCTAAGAAGAAGGAGACCGCTGTCACAGCATCGGAATGCTGAAGCGAAAAGCGCACCAATGGGTAGAAGCTGGGTTCCAGTCCAACGAGCGTGATATCGGTCCCATGCAGCGTGGTAATCAATGGCAAGCTGATGCTATCATGCTCCCACAGCATGCGTTGGGTGAGGTAGCCGCTGATAGCGTGGGGGATAGCGTAGTGAACGTGCAGGATGTCCAGCCGCTCGTAGCGAACGACATCCACCAGCTTTCCCGCTAATGCCAGGGAGTAGAGCTGGAACTCAAACAAGGGATAGTTGGGCAGTTCCACCTCGTGGAAGAAAATGTTGTCGTGAAAGGTGTCTAAGCGCCACGGCAGGGCATAGGTGATAAAATGCACTTGATGACCCCGCTCTGCCAGGGCTTTCCCCAGCTCCGTTGCCACGACACCGCTACCACCGTACGTCGGATAACACACGATGCCGATCCGCAGCATGGGGACACTCGGGAGCGCTCGTGAGAGATACACTCTGCTATAGCGTTTTGACGCATGGATGCACGGGGAATTGGAGAGATGTCTTTCTCAGGCTGGGGGATTGGAGGATGGGCTGATATGAATGGGCGGATTTGCCTTCTATTTCTGTGCTTGGGGATACTCGGTGGTGATGGATGGGGGAAGGATGGTGCCTCCGATAGCATTTGGATCCGAGAAGTCAGGCTCCCCTCCCTGCCTGCCGAAGGCATGAGGAGAGAATGGTGCCTGAAACCGCAGCAGGCATATACGTTGGAAGCATTCCAGGAATGTTGCCGCCAAGATAGTTTAGCGCTGTTGCGGTGGGTTCAGGGACAAGGGTACTGGTTTGCTCGCGTACGGCTGTACTGGGATTCCGGTCAGGGGCGGATGGAGTATGTCGTTGAGCCAGGGGACCCTGTCCGAATTGGAGAACTGACGGTCACCTGCCTGCCGGACAGTCCGGCGTCCTTGGGGGCGATGCTGCAGGCAATGGGTACGGCGAAGGTGGGGGCAGTAGCCTCGCAAGGGCTGTTGGAAGCTCTCCTGGATAGCCTTGTTCTGGCACTTTCTCGGGTGGGCTACCCGGATGCGCGGGCGGATCTCAGCGATGTACGCTTGGTCGGGCAGAGTGCGAAGGTATCCGTCCATGTCTGGCGGGGGGATGCTGCGCGGGCGGACACCATCCTGTTCCCCGGTGCAGAACAGACACGATGGAGTTTCCTTCAGCGCTGGGCGGGGATAAGCAAACGGGACATCCTGGCAGACTCTGTCCTCTATGCAATACAGCGGCGTCTGGGATATTTGCCCTGGCTGGAGGTTGTGGAAATTCCTCGCCGTCAGCGTTTGTCCGATGGGCGGTGGGCAGCGGTGGTTCCTTTGCGGGAGCGTTCGGCAACGAGTCTAGAAGGGTTGGTGGGCTACACCCCGCCGGCTCAGGGGCGTGGAGGCTGGAGCGGCATGATAGAGACCCAGCTGCGTAACCTTTTCGGGACCGGACGTTTGTTCCTCCTGCGTTGGTACCGAGCTGCATCCGCCATACAGGAGATTGGGATTCAGTACGAAGAGCCATTGCCTCCGATGCTACTTGTGCGAGGACGGTACGAAATGCGGCAGCGCGATACGGTTGCCACGGAAACTCTCTGGGAAGCTGGTCTACGATGGATAGGAGCACTGTCTTCCCTATGGCAGGGGGAGCTATTCGGAGGGTGGCACCGCTTCCAACCGTCCGGTGTGGCGCCGTCCCTTCCTTCCAGCACGGCACTCTCTATTGGCGGGTATGGTAGCTTTGGTATGCTCCGACCCCGATTAAATCCGGTTGAGGGCATCGTGGGGGAGGTGCGCCTGACCTATCAGTGGCGACGCTTTGCTTTACCGCTGGGAGGGCAACAGGGACGTATCGGGGTGGAGGGTGATGGTGAAGCCGTGTATCAGCTCTTCCGTCCTTGCGTGGTTCGTCTGCATATCCACACTCGGTTGTTGTGGGGGCGGGGACTTCGCTGGGAGGAATTCTTTCGGCTCGGTGGGATGCAGGGTTTACGGGGATACCGGGAGGTGGCTTTCTGGACACCACGGGCGTTCTGGGGAGGTATAGAGGGACGCTGGCTTCTCGGTGCTCAGGAGTACATTGCTCTTTTTCTGGACAATGGATGGTTGAGAGGATGGGGCTGGAAAGCGAGCATGGGGTTCCAATGGCAGGCACAGACAGCGGTGGGAATGTTACAGCTGTTCCTGGCTTGGGGAAGCGGGAATCCGCTGCGACAGGCTGTCTTGGGCGTGCGCCTGATGCACAGCGGAAGATGATGCAATTTCGCGTAACCGATGGGATGCTTTTCTTGCTCACGGTTAGTAGGGGTGTTCCTCGCCGCCGGAGGTGCTCTAGTGTGGGCACGATGTGGGGCAGAGGATAGCGCGGTTGCTCTTGCTCAGTTGCAAGCTCGCCTTCGAGTGTTGGTGCAGGCTTTGGAGCGGCAGGCGCAGGTGGGCGTTGTTGTCTCCGACGCCCGAGGAACCCGCTACTTTGAGCATAATGCCGAGGTTGGGTTGGTCCCTGCATCCACGACCAAGCTTTTCTGGACAGCAGCTGCGTTAGCACTACTGGGGGATACGGCCTTCCTACGAACACGGATTTTCGCCGATGCTCCTCTGGGAGCTGATGGAGTGCTGCGGGGAAATCTGTACGTCGTCGGTGGGGGGGACGCCCTCCTGACGGTGCAGGATTTGGAGTCCTTGGCAGAGCAGCTTTGGCGACGTGGACTTCGACGAGTGACGGGTGCCCTTTTGGCAGATGGCAGTCTCTTTGATGGTCAACGCTGGCGTCTGCAGTACAGTGGGGACCACGACGTTGTCCAACCACTGCCGCCGATTACGGCGTTGAGCTTTGAGCGCAACCAAGTGCGGGTACTCGTTACTGTGGTGCGGGGGCGGGTGACGGCGCAGACGGTTCCTCTTTCGCCGGCTTTCCGTGTGGAGCTTTCGGGCGTCCGTGTGCAGGGATTCGTGCCCAGGAAGCAGCGGCGTAAGCCAGCCAGCTGGTTGCGGGCGCGGTGTGTGCTCCGAGGACATGTGCACCATATTGTGCTTCAGGGGAGGCTCATAGGCGAAGGCAGTTGGTCGTTGCTGGTGCCTGTGGAACGCCCCGAGGTTGCTGTTGCGGGAACCCTCCTTCAGCGGTTGCAAGCGGTGGGTGTTTCCGTGGAGGGAGGGTTTGGGGAAGGGATTTGCCGGCGTCCGGTGACGTTGTTAGCCGAAGTTGCGCGTCCGCTGGTGGAGGTGCTGGCGGTCATCAACAAGGAGAGCGATAACTTCGTTGCGGAACATCTCTTCAAGCTCCTCGGGACTCTGGGGGCCGGCGGGCGGGGGCAAGCAGAACAGGCGCGGCAATTGCTGGGAGCGCTCCTGGCCCGGTGGGGAGTGCCGTGCCGAATGTGCCAATTGTGGGACGGTTCAGGGTTGTCTCGGCGGAATCGGGTGAGCGCTGCCGAGCTTGTGGGACTCCTCAGTGCAGTTGGGCGTTTGCCTTTCGGTGGATTATTCCAGCGAAGCTTGGCGGTGAGTGGGGTAGATGGGACGCTGAAGCATCGCCTGAAAGCAGAGGAGACGATCGAGCGCGTTTGGGCAAAGACAGGCACTCTCCGGAACGCCAGTGCCTTAGCGGGCTACGTTCTGATGGGGGAGAACGAGCCTTGGGTGTTTGCAATACTGAGTTTTGGTAATGTGCGGCGAGCCAAGGCGGTTGAGGATTCCATTGCGGCTACGCTGGCTCGCTTTTCCTTTTGCGGGAGGTCATCGCCTTGAGAGGGAGTAGGTTTCGTACTCCGAAGGCGGTTTACCGCTGAGGAGTACCTGTTGCTGGCGGTCGTAGAGTTCAATCAAGCGGAGGCTACACTGCTGTACAAGAAGGGAAGAGGCTGTCTGCGGCGTATAGAGCTGGGGTTCTCCGATCCAAAGGTAGCAGCAAGGTTCCTGTTGAAGGAGGTCATAGCTCCAGACGACGGGTGCCATTGCCAATCCATGCTGTGCGGAGTGTAGGATATCGGTACAGTACCAAAAGGTCTCTGTTTCCCCAAGGCTGAGAAAGTCGCCGGTAGCGAAGATCCACAGCACGGAGAGGGGGTTCTGGAGGAGCGGGCGAAGATGTTCAGAGGCGACTTGTTGGAAGCGGGTTGCGTTGTCCCACGGCACTACGCGGGCTCCTAAGAAGCGGAGGATGCGGAGATGTTCCAGTTGTTGAGGGGAGAGGAAGAAGAAGCTTCGCCGCAGACGGAAATAGTCCCATGACAGCAGAGTTGCCAGTGCGATATCGCTCCAACCATTGTGTGAGCAATAGAGCATCAGCGCTGCTGGAGGATTCCCCTGTTGCCATGGACGTAGATGGGCTCGTCCGTGAACGTACACTCGGGAGAAGAGTCGTCGCAATTGATGGCGCAATCTTTGGAGGAAAAACCAGCGGAACATCGCACCTTATCACGGTGAGCCGAAGTCGTTCGTCTGTGCATGTGCAATTTACACGTTCATGTGTAGGTGAAGCCGATGTCCACGCGAGCAAATCGTGTCATCGTGGGTATGTCGGGAGGCGTGGATTCCTCCGTTGCGGCAGCTCTGCTTGTAGAGCAGGGCTACGAAGTGATTGGGGTGACCATCAAGACGTATAACTACGAGGAGGTGGGGGGTAACATCGGGAATGAGTCTAGTTGCTGCTCACTGGAGGGGATCAACGAGGCACGTCGGGTGTGCCTGCAGTTGGGGATTCCCCATATCGTAGTGGACTTTACCGAGCCTTTCCGTCGTTCCATCATTGACTATTTCGTGGCCGAGTACTTCCATGGGCGGACTCCTAATCCGTGTGTCCGGTGCAACCGCGCAATCAAGTGGGGGGAGCTTCTACGGAAGGCGGATGCTCTGGGAGCGGAGTATATTGCCACGGGGCACTATGCCCGCTTGCGCTACGACGCTGACCGTGGGCGGTATCGGCTCTTCTGTGGTCGGGACAGCCATAAGGACCAGTCGTATGCTCTCTGGATGCTACCGCAGGAGTTTCTGGCGCGTACCCTCTTCCCCTTAGGGGAGCTCACTAAGGAGGAAGTGCGTCAGGAGGCGGAGCGTTTGGGGCTCAGAGTTGCTCAGAAGCCCGAAAGCTTTGAGCTTTGCTTTGTGCCTGATAACGACTACCGTCGCTTCCTGCGCCAGATGGAGCCTGAGCGAGCAGCAGCGCTCCAAGGGGGTCCCATCCTGTCGTCCGATGGGCATCGGATTGGAACGCACGAAGGCTATCCCTTCTACACTATTGGACAGCGCCGTGGACTTGGTATCTCGGCGCCGCAACCGCTGTATGTGTTGGAAATCCTCCCGGAGCAGAATGCACTCGTTGTCGGACCCCAGGAGAAGCTGTACCATTGGGGGCTGTATGCAGAGGAGGTCAATTGGATTGCCTGCGACAGTATTCCTGCTGAGGGTGTCCCGTGCACGGCGAAGATCCGCTATAAGGATGAAGGAGCTACAGCATTTGCATGGCAGGATGAGTCTGGACGCCTTTGGGTTCGGTTTGAAGAACCACGCCGTGCGATTACTCCAGGGCAGTCTGTGGTTCTCTACGATGGTGAGGAGCTCCTTGGCGGCGGGGTAATTGCTGCTTGGTGCGATGAATTCCCTGAGCCTACTACGGAGCCACTCCCGATAAAGTCGAAAGTGGAAGCGTTGTAGGCTCCTTTGGGATAGGAGACCGAAGGCGAGGGACGGAGGGCGGGGGCTTACTCATGCCGTAGGGCAACAATAGGATGGAGGCGGGCGGCGCGCATTGCGGGGGCCCAACCGGCAATGATGCCTGCTGTAGAGGCCACAACAAGCGCTATCCCCATGTGGTGGGGTGGGATATAAGGGGTGAGGAATTCCCCCGTTCCTGGAATAGCTGCTCGGACGAGCAAGGCGATGGCGTTCCCGATAGCGAGCGCAGCTGAGGCGCCAACAAGGCAGAGCAGTGCGGACTCAATGAGGAATTGCAGCGCAATGGAGCGACGGCGTGCTCCAACGGCTTTCCGTAATCCAATCTCGTACGTCCGCTCTGCAACGGAGACGAACATGATGTTGACAATTCCAATGATGCCTACCACGAACGATAACATGGACATGCTAATGCCGGTCCCCCAGACGGCTTGCCGTAAACCGGCAATTTGCTCACGGAAAGCCTGTGCCTCGTTGATGGAAAAGTCATCAGGAGCTTCAGGAGCAAGACCGCGGACACGCCGCATGACCCCACGGAGTTCATGCCGCACCAGCTCTAACCGCTCCTCTGAGCCGGCTTTGACTGCAATCACGAAGGAGCGTTTGGTCAGACCGAAGAGGCGGACAAACATTGGCAGTGGGATAAAAATTTGCTCATCCTCAAACGAGGAGAAAATCGTACCCTGTTGCTCAACGACCCCGATGACGGTGAAAGGAATTCCGGCAATGTGGAGGAGCTTCCCAAGAGGATTCTGCTTGGGGAAAAGTTGTTGCGCCACCTTGTATCCCAATACTGCCACGGGGGTGGCAGACCGGTCCTCCGCCAAGGAGAAAAAGCGTCCGGCAGCAGTGGTGCCGCTGGGGGTCTTGCCATAAAGGCTCAGCGTACCCGTTACCACTGCATCTGTCGTTGTGATGGGTCCTGCGCTGATTCGTGCTCCTCGTGCCCACACGAGTGGAACGGCGAACTCAGCGGTTCGGAGTCCCTCAATCACAGCACGGGCTTGCCAATAGGTGATATCTTTGCGTGAGCGCACCTCCGTCCACCGCGTCCGCCCGGTCCAGTCCCATTTGTCTGCGTAGAGCATATCCGAGCCCAAGGAAGCGATAGTGCGGTTCAGCGAGGTGTCTAAGCCATAAAGGAGCCATGCCATGAGGCAGACGAAGAGGGTACCGATGGCGATACCGATGGTTGTAAGTAGAGAGCGGAAGAAGTTGAGCCGGATGGCTTCCAAGGCAACGGAGACAGCTTCACGAATTTCCGGCAATGTCATGAGAGTCCTCGGCGGTAACAAGGACGGAGAGGGGCTCAGGGTTCGGTGTATCAGATTCCACACGTCCATCGCGGAGGCGAATAATACGCTGGGCGTAGCGGGCGATATACTCTTCGTGGGTAACCAGTACAATGGTATTGCCCTGGCTCCAGAGCTCGGAGAATAGGCGCATAATCTCTTGTCCCGAGGCGGTATCCAAATTCCCCGTTGGCTCATCGGCCAGGATAAGCGAAGGGCGGATGACTAAGGCGCGGGCGATAGCGACCCGCTGGCGCTGCCCTCCAGACAGTTCGTTCGGGCGATGGGAGAGTCGATCTCCCAAGCCCACGGCCTCCAATGCTGCACGAGCCCGTTGCCGACGTTCTTCTGCTGGGACCCCTGCGTAGATGAGGGGTAACTCCACGTTTTTCAGTGCAGTTGCCCGTGGCAGCAAGTTGAATGCTTGGAAGACAAAGCCAATTTCCCGATTGCGGATCCGAGCTAGCTCGTCATCATTGAGTTGGCTAACATCTCGCCCGCGGAAGAGGTAGCGCCCTGACGTTGGGCTGTCCAAGCACCCCAAGATGTGGAGGAGGGTGGATTTGCCGGAGCCGGAAGGTCCCATGATGGCAACGAATTCATTGGCGCGAATCTGCAATGATATCCCACGTAGGGCATACACATCTTCGGCGCCCGTGGAGTACACTTTCGTCAGCTTCTCCAGCACGATGAGGGGAGTATCCATCAGAGCCTATGGAGAAGAGCCAGAAGAAGATGCTCCCGATACTCGTTGGATCCGAACGGGAGTGCCATCGCGTAACAAGCGAGTGATTGCATGGAAGCTACCGCTGATGATTTCCGTCCCCTCGGTTATCCCTTTACGGATTTCTATGTAGTTGCGGTCGCTGATCCCGGTTTCCACCGTTACCATCCGGGCGCGGCCTTTTTCATGCACGAACACAACGGTCGGTGGGCGCTTGCGGGCAGAGAAGGTGGTAGTGGTGTCACCCTCTTCCAGCCGAACTGTGACGGCTTGGAGGGGAACGGCAAGCACGTTGGAGCGGGTCTCTGTGCGGATTTCTGCATTACAACTCATCCCCGGACGCAGCCGAGGGTCGGTCTCCAGAAGGAGAATCTTGACCTCGTAATTGACTACCTCGTCCTGAGTGCCTACTCTTCCGACTTTTGGGGAGTGAGCGATTTCCTGGACGACACCACGGAAGGTACGCTCCGGGAGAGCATCGACGCTGATTTCGGCTGTGTCGCCCAGCGAGATCAGGGCAATGTCGTTTTCGTTGACTTCTACAACCGCTGTCATTCGGCTCAGATCGGCAATGCGGAGGAGTTCGGTTCCCTGCATTTGGGCAGTTCCCACGACTTTTTCGCCAACCTCGACCGAGAGCGAGGACACAACGCCGCTTATCGGGGCGTAAAGGGTTGTACGGGCAAGCTGGAGTTGTGCCTGTCGGTAGGCGGCGCGGGCGCGTTCGGCTTCAGCCGTTGCGGCCTTATAGCGTCCGAAGGCTTGCTCGTGGAGGGCACGAGCTTGTTCCAATTCCTGCTGCGAGGCATAGCCGCGCCGGTAAAGTTCCGTGACTCGCTGGAACTCATCCCGAGCGCGTTCCCATTCTGCTTTTGCGGCTTGGAGGGTCATGGTGGCTGCTTCTGCGGCCGCTGCAAACTGCTCCAATTGGGTCTGGGCAATATCCGGCTTGATCCGGAGAAGAAGCTGCCCGCTTCGGACCGTGTCCCCTTCCTTGACAAAGAGAGCGATGATTTCCCCGCTGGCTTCGGAGCTCATTTTGACTTCGGTCTCTGGGCGAATGATACCAGCAGCGCTGACCGTTTGGGTAATCGTCCGACGCTGGACGGTCTCTACTGTGACCAGTACTTCTTCCGAACCACCGCGGGCGAGGACGATAGCAATGATGAGTACTACAGCGAAAATCCCTCCCACGATAAGGATGCGGCGTCGACGGCGACGACGGGTGTCCATAGACTTCCCTGGTCGGAAGACTTACGGTTCTCCAGATCCTACGGCAAGACGGAGTTGGGCCAAAGCAGCGTAGTAGTCATAGCTCAGCGTAACGAGCGTGGTTGCCGCTTCTACCCGCTGGGCTTCTGCGGCAAGGTATTCCGTTTGCGTGGCTGTGCCGACCTCATACCGCTGGCGGAGGCTTTCAGCATAGTCTTCGGCAGCCTGGAGAGAGCGGAAGGCAGCCTCTAATTGCCCTAGGAGAGCGTCCAGATTGAGCAGCGCTGTCTGCACTTCTAGCGTCACGGTTTGGCGCAGTTTTTCTAATTCTGCCTGCGCCTGTTGCAGCTGGAGCTCTGCTGCTTGGATCTGGGCATGAGTTCGGAAGTTTTCAAAGAGGGGAACGTTGAGTTGCAGACTGATGAAGGAGCGCCCCAGTTGGCTGAAGTCCCGGAGGGCAGAGTTTGCCCAACTCCAACCTCCGGTGGCAAGGAGGGTGGGGAAATAACCACTGCGGGCGGAAGTCAGAGCTGCCGAAATGGCCGTTACCCGCTGCTGCGCAGCGATGTAATCTTGACGCTGTGTCAAGGCTTGCTGCAGCAGGGCAGCGAAACTCCCCCACTGATGCCGCAGACGACGCGCTTCCTCCGGGGAGAGGGAGTCGGGAATTGTGGGATCGGCAAAGCGGGCTTGCTCTGTCGGGGAAACTCCAATGAACGAGCGGAGGCGAGCTGCCGCAAGTTCATACTGCTGTTGTGCTTGCAGGAGTGCAACCTCCCGCCGGGCAAGTTCTGCCTCCTGTGCCAATAGAGCAGAGCGGGGCTGACGCCCAACCTCTACGAAAGCCCGCACCCGTTCCAACTCTTGTTTGCCGACCTCATAGTGGCGCTGTCGCAAAAAGAGGAGTTTTTCTGCTTTCAAAACCTCGGTGTATTGCCGAATGACCTCGGTGGCAATCCGCTGGCGGGTATACGCTAATTGGGCTTCAGCACTTTTCACCGCTGCCTGAGCCCGCTGCAGATTCCCTTCGCGTCCGAATCCATCAAAGAGGACATAGCTGCCTATCAGGCTGAGGCTGTACGTATTAGGCTCCACCGAGGGGAGGCGGATGATCTGCCCCCCAACGTTGATGCTGCGTCCGCCCTCTACATTGAGCTGTCGGGAATACCCAGCCGAGAGTGATACAGAAGGCAGATATGACCCGAAGGCGGCGGTCAATTCAGCACTGGCGGCGGCTACCTGAGCCCGTGTCAGCAGCAGATCCGGGTGCGATGTAAGTGCCCTGCGGATGCATTCCGATAAACTCAGCTGCTGTCCCGGCGTCTGAGGGTGAAGGGAAATAGGCAGCCACAGGAGCAGGGCGATACGGTGACAAAACCCTTGCCTGCTAGGATTCATGGCGCTTTCGGTTTTTGCGCTGGACGGCGTGCCTGGAGACGAAAGAAGACATTCCCGTAGTGAAGCCCTTCGTGTAGCCGTCCGTTAATCCAGAGCCCCAAGCGGATTTCCTCTGTGATATACGCCCACACGGGGATGCCCTCCTCCGAAAGCAAAAGGCGCCCGAAAGCGTTCACAATCCCGTGTACGCTGAGAGTGCTATCCCGGACGAACCATCCCTTCCCGGTGGTGACATGGTGGACATCGGCGCAGCGATAACCCAAGGTATCTTTGCGGGGGAAGAGGCGCAGCAGCGAAGTTCGGGTAAAGCGTGGGGCGGGGGTTGCATTCTCCCAGAGCTCTAGGCTGTCCTGTATGAGCCATGATTCATGGATGCGCACGCACCGAGGGCTTAAAGGCAGGAGGAATGGCAGCTGCAGTACTCCTCCAGGGCATACCGTGGGGGCTTGCTCGGAGCTTCCTCCCTTCAGGCGCTGTCCGAAACTGTCGGTTTGGAGCACAACGATGCGGTGCTGGCAGGGGGATTCCGAGCGAAAGCTAGTCAGGGTATCAGTCCGCTCCCGAGCAAGGAATGCTCCTGGGATGAACCGGAGCCAAAAGGTACCGTCAGCCCCGACCGAATCACATACAAGGAGCAAGGTCTCGTATCGCTCCCGCAGTAATGGTGCTTGGCTCTCAATGAGAATGCTGTCCTGCGCTTCAATGCGGTACTCCAGCGTATCCCCTGGGTAGAAGCGGTAGCGAAGGCACAGCGTATCCGGTAGTAGGGGCAACTGGAGTGCGGCGGGGAACACCGTGCTGACCCCCGTCACGATAAGGGGCAATACAACGCTCATCGGCGCTGGAGCAGGATTTGGAAACTCTGCGACGTGGTGCCCAAAAGTTCTACTTGCCCCTGTAGAGCGAAGTTGAGCTCCATATCCTCGCGCTCCATCCTCACCACGGGAAAGCCCGTGTTCAGTTCTATGTAGACAAGCCCTTGAGAACGCCCCGAGCCTTCTAAGGAAAGGTTTCCAAACTCCATCTGCCCCCCTCCGCGCAAGGTAATGTTGCTCCTCTCCGTCCGGATACGGGCACAGCGGTATTGTAGCGTATCCACGATTGCTTCCAGTGTGTACGTTACCTGTGCGGAAGTGATGAGCTTCCGGTGCTTTTCAGTTACGGTATCTCGCTCTTCCTCCGTCCATTGGTGTCCAACCGGGATAGCTGTCTTCGGAAAGGAAAGTCGCCACAGGGAGAGGTGATGCTGCCGGGGGAGTATCTCTCCCAAAACGATGAAGGCCCGACCGGTATCGGTACGTTCCTGGTGCACGGAGTACAATTGCCCTGAGGGCGAGAGAGCGTACACGAAGACCCTGGTGATGGGCATTATCACGGTATCATTCGTGTAGCCGGCTTCAGGGACTCGGATCTGGAGGGACACCGAATCCACCCGTAGGTGAATCTTCAGCGTGTCAGCTGTTGGAGGGTGGGGTAGGAGGTGAAAGGTGGTCTTTAAGGAGACTTTCGCCGTCGTAGGAACCCCTTCACCGAATCCCATCAGGCTCTGCGTCTCTTCAGCGTTCATCTGTAGGTCGTACGTCCATCCCTCCTCCGGTGGGACGGTGTAGCGCAGGGTGACGGTAGAGCGGGGCTTCTGCTGAGCGCAGAGTGAGAGAGCAACTGCGCTTGCAAGCACTGTCAGAGACCACCTCCCCAGGGGCACCATAGGCCGAATCTCTCCATGTACAACAAAAGCTCCAGCCAAAATACGCAAAATTTGACGCTCTTGCGCAGCCCCTGGGTATGAGGGGAAGGGATGCGAAAAAAGCACGGGGCACACTGTCGTGCCCCGTGCCACACCATCGTTGTCAGCTTACTTGATAAGCTGCATCTGCCGGGTTGCCACCGTGCGCCCATCCAGCACCAAGGCATACTCATACGTCCCCGAGCCCAGCAGGCGCATCTCCAGCGTGATTTGCCCATGCGCCCCGCGCTC
>JAUQPL010000004.1:0-37500 GCA_030550395.1 Bacteroidota bacterium
TCGAACGACGTGTGCTCGGCCTTGCCGGCCCAGACGAGTTGCGGGTCCAGGTGTGGGTCGTAGGCATAGCGAGTGCTCTGGCGCTCCCGCACTTCGTAAGTCGGCGCCATGCCCGCCGGCGGATTGTTCTTCCGCCGTGCTTGGTCGTGGCGGTAATCTCTGACATGCCCTGCGTTGTGAGCGCTACGTTTCCTCATCGTGCTTGCCCCGGAAGTCTTCACCACTGGTTACCGGAGTCTGCAGTTGCCATCAAAGATTCCTTCGCCTTTCTGCTACCCTATTGTAGCATAGTGACGAAAAACATCTCAACTCAAAGTCAGCAAATCCTTGAATTTATCGCGTCATAACCTTTTGGCTTTGACGCTGCTATAATCATAACCCACATAGACCATGTTAAGGAGCAAAAGTGCATGGCTAATTTACAAAGAGCCAAAAAATCTCTCGCCATCTTCCGTTGCCTTACCGGTTGAAAGGAAAGGGTGTCAAGGAGGAAAAGGGAAAGGGGGATAGGTGCAGGGGGAAAGTTCAAATTGTCTTTGGAAGAGAGGGTCTTTACGACCCTCTTTCTTTCTTCGCCACTATCTTACCTTTTGCCCTTTTGGATTTCCTTGGAATGATTTTTCTGCTATCACGCAAGAGGTTTATTTCTTTGATGTTTCGCATGCTGCACATCCCCATGCCATTTTTAAGCGCACCGATTAAGTTCGGTGTCCCGTCATCTTTCGTCGCTGGACCAAGCAATATAACCTTCAAGTGGAGCAATGTGACTGACGTAAGCTTGTGTTTCTTTAAGCAGACCGGGATGCGGTGTCGCCATGCCCCAGTGGTAACCACAAACCCGGCGCTTCATAAGCAGAGGCTATTGGTGAACCAATCGTCACCCCATCAGCATCGCAGGCGATTGTCTTACAGATGTCTGTTCCCAGTTCTGGTCCCACCGCCAACGATAACGGCTGTTTGTTAAGTTCATCCCGAGGCAGTAGCGATTCGGCGACCGTTGTTGTCTGCGGAGTGCCAATAGCGAGGGCATGTTTTGCAGTACACGCGATACCATGCCAGCACTAACCGAAGTCGCATCAGTGTCCACGTCTATCAATTGCCGTGTGACCTTACAACTGGCACAGTTGCCGACGATGGTAGGTGTTGTTCGTCAAATCTTTTTGGAGTTGAGAGCCTGGAGCCTGCGCAGCAATGGAGCAGCGGAAGCCTTCTCTTCCTCGACTCCGGCATCACGGGAGTGCTTATTTGTACGTTCCGCAACACCGACTGCGGGTTCTTCCGCCGGGGTATCCACCAGTGCCTAAGGAATTGGACTGGAGTGCATTCTTCGCCGATGGCTTACCTCCGCAGAATCTAGATGTGGGCTGTGGGGAGGGAGGGTTTCTCCGCAGGTTTGCTGTCACACATCTGGGGGAAAACATTCTGGGGATAGAGGTACGCAAAGCTCTTGCCGAATGGCTTGCTGGAATCCTGCGGAATGAAGGGCTTCGCAATGCAGCGGTGCTCTGGTATAGCATTGTCAATGGCCTGCCATTTTTGGAGAGCGGAAGTGTCACCCGAATTTTCTACCTCTTCCCAGATCCATGGCCGAAGAAGCGGCATCATAAGCGGAGAGCATTAACCCCGTTTGTGGTCCAAGAATTTGCCCGTGTCCTGCGTCCTGATGGAGTGCTTTACATTGCTACGGACTTCCTTCCGCTGGATGCATACCATCGGGAGGTGTTGGACAGTACGGGGCTTTTCCGCTACGAGTCTGTGACTGATGACGAAGATTGGGGATTGCCGATGACGGACCGAGAGCAGTCGTGTCGTCTCCGTGGGATTGCGTATGTCCGTCTGCGGTGCTGGAAAGTGGGACGATGACCAGTGTATTGACTCCCGAGCTCGTACTGCTGGCATACCAGCGGGGGTATTTCCCAATGGCTGATCCCGAAACGGGCGAGATCCATTTCTACTCGCCCAATTTGCGGGCGATTATCCCGCTGGAAGGGGTACGGATTTCTCGATCGCTCCGTCAGACGCTGCGGAAAGGACTTTACGAGATTCGGATTAACACGGCCTTCGAGGCAGTAATGCGCGGCTGTGCTGACCGACCGCAGTCATGGATTTCCGAGGAGATTATCGCTGTCTACACGGAGCTTCACGCGATGGGATTTGCTCACTCAGTAGAGGCATGGCATGGTGGCGAGCTGGTCGGAGGGCTCTATGGTGTGGCGTTAGGGGGGGCCTTTTTCGGCGAGTCTATGTTCACGCGCATGCGCGATGCTTCAAAAGTTGCCTTCGTTGCGCTGGTAGAGCGTCTGCGCCAGCGGGGATTTGTGCTATTGGATGCGCAGTATATCAACCCGCATACACAGCGTTTGGGAGCCGTTGAAATCCCCCGCTCGGAGTATCTGCGGCGTCTTTGGGAGGCGTTGCGACTCCATTGTCGCTTTGCCGATTGAAGCTCACGGGAGCCAACGATGGCGGTGACGCCATCTGGGGCGTTGTGGGCGCTCGTGCTGCCACGCCATACCAGGGAGCGACCATTCTGAGAATCGCTCTGCTACAAGGCTCTCTGGAGCGTATTCTCCGTACACGCTTCCCAGCCACCGAGCTTGTAGGAGGCTATCGTGCAGGAAGGAGAGCTCAATCCGGTCCGCGCTGTGGCGGAATAGACCTTCGGGCATTCCATCAGCGGAGCGGTGGCAGTAGAGACTGCGGGCGTTCCCACTGGCAATGAGCGTGGTCAGGGAGTCTGCCTCCTGCTGCAGGAGGATGGAATCAGCTTGCAATTGATGGGTACGGGCAGGGAAGGGAGTGTGGATGCGCAAACGGGCTTGTCCGAAGAGGGAAAGGGCGCGAAGCTGTCCAGTATTCATCGTAGCATAAACGCTGTCGCCGATCATCTCCGCTGTTCCGTACCAAAGCACAGGGTTGCCACCGAGCACCAGTACTTCTGGGGAGCGCTCCCACAGGAGCCGTTCGGCTTGCGCTGCCAAGAGGGTATCCTGGAAGAGGGTTGCGGAGCCGGAAGCAGTGAGCTGAGTGACCCCACTTCGTTGGGACAATACAACAGTGGCAGCGGAGAGCCAGCGGGAGCTTGCGCTGCTATCGGTGCCGTTCCATTGTTGGAGTAAGGCATTGCCGGAGAGGAGGAGCCAGCCCTCTGCCGGAGAGTATAGGAAGCTATCGGCTTCTGCTTTCACGCGATGGAAGAGGCTCTCTACGTAGAGACCACCCCAGGCTTGTGCCTGCTCGGTGCGTCGGAAGTACCGCAGAGAGTCGGTCCAGAGCCGAACTGTGTCATCGGCGTAGGAGACACCGGTGAAGAAAAGGAGTTCTTGTCGCGGGATGTCATAGGCTGCCCATTGCGAGCGGATGGTGCGGTGGCGTTGGGTAACTTCAGCGCCCCTTTCTGCTTTTGCCATCCCAATGGTGGGGTCGTACGTAATGACCGGTGCAGTGATGCGCAAATCCCCCTGTTCAATGCGGACGTTATGGCGCAGGATAATAAAACCAGTCTGCAGGTACTGGATGGCAGAACCGCAGCGGAGTACGGCATTGCCTTGCTGGAGCCAGACGTTTCCTGTTAGCTCCTGAACTTCTCCGCTATCGGATTGGCGTCCGGAGAAGCTGTCGGCATGATGCAGGACAATAGGGAGTGGAGGCCCCACAGGACGCTCTTGGGCGACGGCACTAATGGAGTAGCTGCACAGGAGTCCTATGAGCAGCTTTCGGTACATATGGGCCGGAGGGCTTCTAATGCTTCGCTAACCAGGTAGAAGGAGCCGACAACAAGGGTCGGGGTACGCCGTGCATATGCTCTCTGCACGGCATCGGCGACGGTTGGGTATTGCTCGCATTGCTGTATTCCTTGCTGATGGGCAAGCCGGACGAGCTGGTCCGGAGGGAGAGCGCGTTCTGTCCTTGGCGCGCAGGCATAGAGGAAGGCTGTCCGCGGCTGCAAGAGGCGCAACATTGCAGAAATGTCTTTGTCTGCCATAGCTCCGAAGACAACATGCCAATGCGTAGAGGAGTAGCCGTGTTCATCGAGCGCGCGGAGCAATGCAGCAATTCCGCTGGGATTATGGGCAACGTCCACGATAAGTGGGGGATGAAGCCGGAGTGGTTCAATCCGTGCCCGTAGTCCACCCCAGTGCCGGACGTTCTGCAATCCTTCTGCCAGGGATTCCATGCTGGTGGGGAAACGGTCGGAGAGAAGCTCAATGAGGCGAAGCGTGATAGCCAAGTTCCATCGCTGATGTTCTCCGGCAAGAGGAAGCAGGAGCTCCGTACCAGAGGGCAGACGGAGCAATTGACAAAAGTTGGGAGTTGCAGCCACAAGTGTCGGAATTGCCGATGGAGCAACTGGGGTAGAGCTGCTTTCGGCTGCCCAGCGGTATAGGAGTTCCTGCAGCCAAGGACGTCGTTCCCCGATAAGGGCGGCACAGTTCGGTTTAAAGATGCCGGCTTTCTGCCAGGCAATCTCCTGTAGAGAGGAGCCTAAGTACTGCTCGTGGTCGTAGTCAATGCTGGTGACAACGGCAGCAAGGGGCGAGAGCACGTTCGTAGCGT
Source organism: Bacteroidota bacterium (assembly GCA_030550395.1). GTDB lineage: Bacteria > Bacteroidota > Ignavibacteria > Kapaibacteriales > HRBIN21 > HRBIN21. The sequence goes on from JAUQPL010000004.1 coordinate 4,558, forward strand.
CGTAGCGCCCTCCCATACCGACCTCTACGACAGCGATTTCGATGTCATACTCAGCAAAGAGGATGAAAGCGAGGGCAGTGGTAACTTCAAAAAATGTAGCTCCAATCCGTTCTGCTTGCCGGAGCAGGGAAGGAAGGTAGGTGGCGAGCGCTTCTTCGGCGACGGGTTTGCCGGCAATGCGGATGCGCTCGCTGAAATGGCATAAGTGGGGTGATGTGTAGAGACCGACGCGATAGCCCTGTGCCAGCAGAGCGGAAGCCGTCATAGCGCAGACACTGCCTTTCCCATTGGTGCCCGTAACGTGGATAGCAGGATAGCGTCGGTGGGGATTGCCGAAGGCATGGAGGAGAGCTTCAATACGCTCTAAGCCAGGGCGGATTCCAAAGCGGTGGAGCGCAAAAAGGCGTTGGAGGAGCGTGGAAAGCTGTTCCATTGGCGGACAGAGAGCGGATTCCAAAAGAGCACGAAATTATAAGCCGACAAGCAGCTGTGCACCCCTGTCGTGAACAAAGTTGTAATTTTGCCGAGCCTTTTCCACAGGTCGGCGCGTAGCGCAGCCTGGTAGCGCACTACCTTGGGGTGGTAGGGGTCGTGGGTTCAAATCCCGCCGCGCCGACAAAGCCTTGGAGAGGCGGGTGGATGCGCTTCCCGCTGCACCGGTATGGCTTTCTCCGTTTAGCGGTCGTTTCCCCGGAGCTCCGTGTTGGCGACGTCCGATTCAATGTTGCCCGGATTGCAGAAGCGCTGCAGCAGGCGGCGGAACAGGGCGCTCACCTTGTGCTTTTTCCTGAACTGTCATTGACCGGCTACACGTGTGGGGATCTCTTCTACGAAGCTGTGCTCCGCCAGGAGGCGTGGGAGGGACTGAAAGAGCTTTTGCCTATGACACAGCGCCTGGAGCTTGTTGCTGTTGTTGGACTACCGGTGGAGGTAACCGGACGCTTGTACAACTGTGCAGCAGTACTGGCGCATGGACGGCTCTGTGGGGTAGTTCCTAAGGCATACTTGCCGAACACAGCCGAATTTTACGAACGACGCTGGTTTGCCTCGGAGTACGAGCGGCAAAGCGATGTCGTGTTGTTTGGCAGTGATTCGGTCCCATTCGGAGCAGACCTACTATTTCGTGTGGAAAATGTCCCCGGGGCGGTGATAGGCATTGAGATCTGCGAAGATCTTTGGGCTCCGCAGCCGCCGAGTAGCCAAATGGCGGTAGCAGGTGCTACAATCCTGCTCAATCTTTCCTCCAGCAATGAGGTATTGGGAAAGGCGGCATACCGGCGCTTGTTGGTGCAATCCCAATCGGGGCGGTGCATTGCCGCTTATGCCTATGCTTCGGCAGGGATGTGGGAGTCAACGACAGATTTGGTCTTTTCCGGACATAGCCTGGTTGCAGAAAACGGAGTCCTCCTGGCAGAGAGCTCGCGCTTTTCCTTGCAGACAGAGCTGACCCTTGCAGATGTAGACGTGGAGCGCTTAGTCCATGACCGTCTGCAGAACAGCAGCTTTGCCGCTTCCTCTCCACACCGAGCCTATCGGTTCGTTTCACTCACGGTAGCGGAACGGTGGAGCGAGCGATTGTACCGTCCGCTTTCTGCAAGACCGTTCGTCCCAGAGGATGTCCACGAACAGGAGCGGCGAGCAGAAGAAATTTTTGCCATCCAGACCAGGGGCTTAGCACGCCGGCTTCTCCACCTTGGGAAAGATACCAGTGTTGTTGTCGGCGTCTCTGGCGGATTGGACTCCACTTTAGCATTGTTGGTGTCGGTAGCGACGATGGATCTACTAGGGTGGGAACGTCGCCGTGTCCATGCTGTCTCAATGCCTGGACCTGGCTCAAGTGAGCGAACGCAACACAATGCTCAGCGCTTAGCACAGGCATTGGGAGCGACGCTCCATGTCATCCCCATCGCCGAAGCGCTTCGGCAGCATTTGCGCGACATTGGACATCCGGAAGGGCAGACGGATGTCACTTACGAAAATGCGCAAGCGCGCGAACGGATGCAAATCCTCTTTGATCTTGCAAACCGACTTGGGGCTCTTGTCGTGGGGACGAGCGATCTGTCTGAATTGGCGCTGGGCTGGTCTACTTACGGTGGGGATCACCTCTCCGCTTATGGAGTCAATGCTGGTATTCCGAAGACGTTAGTGCGCTTCATTGTCCAGTGGTGTGCCCAGCGAGTGTTTACAGGCGAGGTAGCAGCCCTGTTGCTTGATATCTGTGCAACCCCTGTCTCCCCAGAGCTCTTGCCTCCAGCACCTGATGGCAGCATCCGGCAGGCAACAGAGGAAATCCTGGGGCCATTTGAGGTACATGACTTTGTGCTCTTCCACCTGTTGCGCTACCACTTTGCCCCGCAGAAGATTTTTCTCTTAGCTCGCCTTGCCTTTGGGGGACGTTATCGGGCCGAGCACCTTCTGCAATGGATGCGGATCTTCTATCAGCGCTTCTTTGCCTACCAATTCAAGCGTTCCTGCTTGCCTGATGGACCCAAAGTTGGGACCGTTGCCCTTTCGCCCCGAGGGGACTGGCGCATGCCCAGTGATGCCTCCATTGCGCTCTGGATGGAGCAAATAGAACAGCTGACGCAACAGCTTCCTGCTTCACTCTCGCAAAGCCCCGCTAAGGAGACCTCGGATCAGTAGGCGACGGAAGAGAAGGAAGAGGATAATTGCCGGCAGTGCTGCAAGTGCTGCTCCTGCCATAAGATGCCCCCAGTCTACCGTTTGCTTGCTGATGTAAAAGGCTAAGCCCACGGGTAACGTCCGCCGGGCATCGGATTGTGTAAACAGGAAAGGGAACAGGAAAGCGTTCCAATGGCTCAGAAAGCTAGTGAGCCCTACCATGAGGAGGACTGGGCGAGCCAAGGGGAGTGTGATGCGGAAAAGAACTGTCCATGGACCTGCACCATCCAAGCGGGCAGCATCTTCCAATGCTGTGGGGAGCGACTCTATGTATTGGCGAACCATAAAGACGCTGAGTCCCCCCACGAGCCATGGCAGGATCAGCGCCCAGTAAGTGTCAATCCACCCTACAGCGACCATCATGCGGTAAAGGGGAAGCATCAGAACATGGAGGGGGATAAGGAGCACTGCTAAGACGGAGGCTTCAATGAGCGATTTTCCCTGGAAGCGAAAGCGCGCCAGCACATATCCTGCCATAAAGCCAAAGAGGACGTTCCCAACGGTGATGGCAGTGGAGACCAGCACCGAGTTGAACACATATTGCCCGAAGCTTGTTGCTTGGAGGAGATCGGTGTAGTTTGCCAACGTGGTTGGGGCTGTGAGCAAAGCTCCAAGGGTGTCATACTGTTCAGGGTAGCGGCGCAGCGACAGCAGGAGCATCCATCCCAAGGGGAAAAGCATGCTTAGGGCAACGAGCAGAAGGATACCGTGAAGTCCTACCTTAGCGATCCATGTAGAGGCGCTGCGCATGGATATACTCCCGTACAGCTTCCGGGACCAAATAGCGCACCGAAAGACCATGTGCCAGACGTTGGCGGATTTCGCTGGAAGAGATTGCCAGCAGGGGGATGTCCAGCATTACTGGGGCTGCGTCGTGCAACGTGGATAGCCGCTGGCGGAATTCCTCCTCGGAACGGACCGGGCGCGGGGCAATGCAGAGACGGACCTGCTGCAGGATTTCTTCCCAACGATGCCAGAGGTGGAATTCCAGCACGTGGTCTGCCCCGATGAGAAGGAAAAGCTTTGCTTCGGGAAAACGGCTGCGGAATACGGCAATGGTGTCGATCGTGTACGAGGTACCTCCTCGTTCCAGTTCGCACGTGTCAACGGTGAAAGCAGGGTGGTCAGCAATAGCCCGTTTTACCATTTCCAGCCGGTGTTCGGCAGGGGCTAATTCCCTTGGGGGGAGGGACTTCAAGGGTGGATATGCTGCCGGGACGAAGTAGCAGTGGTCTAAGTGGAGTTGTTCAACGAAGCGGTCTGCAACAATCAGATGGGCAATGTGAATGGGATTAAAGCTCCCGCCGAAGATCCCTATGCGCCTCATGACGAGGGGGTGGAAATCGCTTTGCCCAAGGGGAAAGCGCTACGCCGAAGACCGTGGACAAGGTTAAGGGGAACAAAGTCACGGCTGGGTTTGCAACGGGCTTCAAACTCTTCACGGAATTTGGTTATAAAGCCGCGCACGGCCCAGGCCGCAGCATCGGCTAAGGCACAGATCGTGTTCCCTTCCATTTGGTTGCAGACCTCCACCAGTAGGTCAAGGTCTTCTGGCGTTGCCTCCCCGTCAAGCATGCGGGTGAGGACTTTCTCTATCCATCCACAGCCCTCACGGCACGGAGTGCACTGTCCACAGGATTCGTGATGATAGAAGCGAGCAATGCGCCACGTGACGCGGACGATGTCTGTGTCCTCATCCATTACGATAATGCCAGCCGTTCCAATGTGGGTTCCCAGCTGTTTGAGCGACTCTTCGTCCATATGGACCCCTTCAATCTCATCGCCGCGCAGTGGAGGCATGGAACTTCCGCCGGGGATGACGGCTTTGACACGCTTGCCACCAGGGATTCCCCCACCGATGGTGAAAAGGAGCTCCGTCAGTAGGGTTCCGGTGGGGAGTTCGTAGACTCCCGGGCGGTTGATGTGCCCGCTGAGCCCGTAGAGGATAGTCCCTGGATGCCCAGGAGCGCCAATGGAAGCGTATTGAGCACCTCCCATCCGGATGATCGGAGGGACGGCGGTGATAGTTTCTACGTTGTTAATCGTGGTCGGCATACCCCAAAGCCCGCGTTGGGCTGGAAATGGAGGCTTGAATCGAGGGTATCCTCGCTTGCCTTCCAGGGATTCCATCAAAGCGGTTTCCTCGCCGCAGATATATGCGCCAGCTCCTTTGTGGAGGACGATATCCACAGAGTATGATGTGCCGAACGTCGATCGCATCCGTTCGCCAACGAAGCCGCGGTCGTATGCCTCCCGGAGTGCGTTTTCCAGGAGGCGATACCAACGGTGGTATTCCCCCCGGATATACACAAATGCCTTGGTGATCCCCATGGCATAGCTGGCAATGAGAATGCCTTCAATAAGCTGGTGTGGGTTGTACTCCAGAATCTGCCGGTCTTTAAAGGAGCCAGGTTCGGATTCATCAGCATTGACAATCAGGTACTTGGGCTTAGAATTGTCTCGAGGCATGAAGCTCCACTTCAGCCCCGTTGGAAAGCATGCGCCTCCGCGACCGCGAAGTCCCGAGCGTTTGACCTCTTCGATGACCTCTTCTGGGGTCATATGCAAGGCTTTCCGAAAAGCTTCATAGCCTTCGTGTTGGAGATAGACATCCAGGCGGTGGAGATTGGGGATTTCGGGGAGAAGGAGCTTTGGGACAGCGTGCATGGGCTTACCCGGTATCCATCAGACCATTGCAAAAATAGGGCTTTCCCTTCCAAGCCTATTGTGTTGTAGCTTTACGGTCGGAGGAAGATTCCTTCCTCCGTTGCCACGGCGTCTAAGGGGATGTCGTGCGGCTCTCGGGGAAGCTGTTCTACTGCCTGCACGGAGAAGGCTAAGCCAACTCGGCGCGCTCTGACATGACGCAGGAAGCGGTCGTAATAGCCCCCACCGTAGCCCAGCCGGTAGAAGTCCCGATCATAAGCCACAAGAGGAACCAGGACAAGGTCATATTCCTGCAATCCCAAGGCTTCCGTGGTAAGGCATTCTGCCGGTGTGACGACGGGTTCGGGAATTCCCCATCGGTTCCGGTGAAAGACCATACCTGGGCGAAGCCAGACGTGGCGCAGCTCCAGTTCCCCGGGGGATACGAGGGGGATAGCAACGCGCTTGCCTCGTTTGAGCAACTCCCAGCATAGCTTGTGGGTTTCTACTTCGCTGCCGAAGGAGCAGTAAAGATGCACTGCCGACGCCTCCTGGAGCCATGGATGGACAAGGAGGTGACTACAAATGCGTTGTGAGAGCTCGTGCCGTAAAGCTTTCGGCAGCTGAGCTCGGCGGCGGAGCAATAATCGGCGAAGTTCGGCTTTTGTCCCCACGCTCATCGGCAGGCTATGACCTGCAGTAAATGCCGAAGAACTGAGCGATGGCGATCCCGACCAAAATAAGCCCAGCCCCGACGAATTCATGTTGGGTAAGCCGCTCACCCAAGAAACCCCAAGCAATAGCGCTGGCAAAGACCGGCTCCAGAGAATAGAGCAGCGTTGCTCGCACCGGCGTTGTAAAGCGCTGGTAGTGAGTCTGGGCAAGCATGGCGATAAGCGACGCCAACACTGCAGTATAGGCGAGGGCAACCCAGACCGTGGGCATAAGCAGAGAGGACAGACCGCGTTCGGTTCCTGGAGGAGCAGTGCTTACGACAATGCCGTAGGTGGCCAATCCCGCGCATGCAACAACGGCAAATTGGACAAAGGTCAATTGTACGCTCGTGTTAAAAGCGGTGACGGTTGAACGAGTCACTGTGTCCAACACCACAATGTACGTTGCCCAAAAGAGAGTACTGGCAACTGTGAGGAGATCGCCGGGATTCCATTGTCCCAATTCGGGGTTACTCAGTTGCCATAACCCCACCAGCGTCATTGCTGCTCCCAACCACTCCCAGGCGGCAACAGGACGACGTTGGAGGAGGAGTTGGAACAAGGGGACCAACGCTACTGTTGCGCCTGTGATGAAGGCAGAGCGTGATGCCGTCGTATACTGCAGACCGAGCGTTTGGAGCAAGAACCCACCCGACAGAAGGAGCCCCAGCAGGAGCCCATGGCGCAATGTGTGTGGATGCCAACGATGGAACGAGCCGCGCCAGACAAGCCCCACCAGTGCTAGAGCCAGCAGGAAGCGGACCCCTGTGAACAGGAAGGGAGAAATCGCGACAACGGCTTCCTTGACAATGGCGAAGGTCCCGCCCCAGATGAGGGTGATTCCTACAAGGACCAGCTCAGCGTGCCATCGTGGGACCGACTGTGTCATGAGAAGGCTTCAGCCCCGTTCGGCCGATGGACAGAGGTCCTTGAGAGCGCAGCGGGAGCAGAGAGGACGCCGTGCCCGGCAGACAGCGCGCCCGTGCGCGATCAGCAGGTGTGTAATCCGAACCCATTCTGAGCGGGGGACCAACTCCATGAGGCGCTGCTCAATGTGCTGCCGATTGTCTGTGTCCGTAAAGCCCAACCGCTGTGTGAGTCGGGCAACGTGCGTATCGACCACAATGCCCTGAGGCTCAAAGAATTCGCCCAGCACGACATTGGCCGTTTTCCGTCCAACGCCAGGCAGGCTCGTCAGTTCCTCTATGGTTTGTGGAACACGTCCACCGAAGCGCTCCAGGAGTGCCTGGCAGCACGCTCGGATGTTCCGTGCCTTTGCTTTGTAATAGCCCGTCGGATAAATATCCCGCTCCAGTTCCTCCAGCGGAACTCGGAGGTAATCCTCTGGTCCTCGGTACTTTTGGAAGAGCGTTTCCGTTACCTGGTTGACGCGCTCATCGGTGCACTGAGCTGATAGAATCGTGGCAATCAGGAGCTCAAAGGGATTCCGAAACCGGAGCCGGATGCGGGCCTCTGGGTACTCCGCGCTCAGACGGCGGAGCACTTCCGCCATGCGTCTCCGTTCCTGCTCCAGCGGCTGCGGGGAGGATAGGGATCGTGCCATGATGGGGCGAGGATTGAGCGAACATATGTCCGTAGGTCGTGCAGAGAGAGTCTGCCGTAGTTCGGTAGTAGCGGTATGTTGGGAAAGGCATCCAAATAGGCTGAATGCCGGCACGGCAGATGCGGTCGTAGAAGGCTGCGTCATCAGCAAAGGCAAGGGGTGGATAGCCAAGCTGGAGAGCCAGTGTGCGGCGCACAAAGAAGGTGCCTCCGACAACGCATTCGCTGATAGGGATCCAGCGATGGGGATTATTTCGGTCGGGGACAAAAGGGAAGCCAATGACCTCTACGGCGCCGTGTAAGAAGTCTGCCGATGGATGGTCAAGGACATACTGCGCCCGGATTGCAAGGTGCTCGCAGAGGTATTCATCGTCGGAGTCCAGGAAGGTGATGAAGTGACCGCGGGCGCGTTGGATACCGTACCAGCGGGCAATACCGGGGCCGGAATGAGCGATGCGGAATGGGTGAATACGGGATTCCTCTGCAGCTATCGCTGCCAAGAGAAGGGGTGTAGCGTCAGTGCTCCCGTCGTCAACGACGATAGCTTCCCAGTCTTGCCATTGTTGATGCACTAAGGAGCTAAGCGCCCGCAATAGAAGGCGTGCCCGGTTGTATGTGCATACGATCACGGAGAACAAGGGGCTCATCGGAGCCGTTTTTGACTTACTCCGGCATGAGCTAATAACGTTGCCCTGCCACTATTGATTGCTTCTCACTCCTCCCACGGTGGACGGTCGGTCCATTCTGGGGGAAGTGTGATTGGGGTAAATGCAGGGTTTGTCACGTTGCTCTGCCGCACCGTTTGAGCTAATTGGGCGCGGTAGGCAAGGACTTTCTCCAGGAGCTCTGGTTGGGAGGTTGCTAAGATTTGAATTGCCAGTAGACCAGCGTTGCGCCCACCCCCGATGGCGACAGTGGCCACCGGAACCCCGGCAGGCATCTGCACGATGGAAAAAAGGGAATCCTGGCCGTGAAGGTATCGGGAGGGGATAGGGACCCCGATGACGGGTAGCGGGGAAAAGGCTGCTAACATCCCTGGCAGATGGGCGGCTCCTCCAGCACCGGCGATGAGAACTTTGAGCCCCCGCAAGTGGGCAGTCTTCCCATACCACGCCATGTCCCACGGTGTCCGGTGGGCGGAGAGAACCCTCATTTCGTATGGAACCCCAAACTCTTGGCAAACATCGGCAGCTTCCTGCATGATGGCAACATCGGATTCGCTTCCCATCACAATCCCAACCAAGGGCGTTCCCATTCCTGCTCCAGAGATGGTTCTACTCCGGTGCCAGACAATAACGGCGGATGATCGCCAGGATTACGTTCCGTCCCAGACCAGTACGCGCAGAAGTGGGTATTACCTCGGCTCCGTACCGATACGCCTGGAGGAGGGACTCTATTTGGGTCTTCCGTTCCTGGACAGCTGTGGTGGGCAGTTGATCACACTTTGTCATGACAATGACGAAAGGACGTTCCCACTCCTCCAGTAGCTCCATCAGGGCTATATCCCAGGAACTCGGCGGGTGCCGAGCATCAATGAGAACGCATGTCAGACGGAGCTGCTGCCGGTACTGTAGGTAATAACGGATGGAGCGAGACCACTGCTGACGCTGCGTGTGGGCTACTGCGGCATAACCCAAACCCGGTAAGTCCACCCACATCCAGCGCTCTTCCACTAAGTAGAAATTGATTGTCCGCGTACAACCTGGAGTCCGGCTGACGCGTGCCAACCGGTGGTGGAGGAGGTGGTTGAGGAGGGAGGATTTCCCGACATTAGAACGTCCAACGAAGGCTACTTCTGGGTAGGGCGTATCAGGGAATGTTTCGGGAGAGAGAGCGCTGTGGTAGAGCCGGGCACGCAGTGTTACCCCATGGTATGTGTTGGCTCATCACAGCTTATGAAGCTGCAGCGGTCTGCTGTTCTTCGGTAGTGGCGCCTTCTTGAACTCCTGTCCAGTCAACGAGCTCAATTAGGGCCATTCGCGCAGCATCCCCGCGGCGATACAGACTCAGCTTGATAATACGGGTATAGCCACCGGGACGTTCCAGAACCTTCGGAGCAATAGCCCCGAAGAGCTCTTGGAGAGCCTTTTTATCACGAATAAAGCGAGCCAGAAAACGCCGAGCGTGGAGATCTACAGTCCACCCTGCGGGGAGTTGTCCGCTCTGTTCACGCAGGACAGCCTTTTTGGCCCGAGTGATGAGTCGTTCAACGAACGGTCGGAGAGCCTTTGCTTTTGCTTCTGTTGTAATAATCCGCTTGTGGGTAATCAAGGCGGTAGCTAAATGGCAGAGTAACGCCTTACGGTGGCTACGTGTTCGCTTGAGCTTTTGAACCTTGTCCCGATGGCGCATGGCTTTGCGTTCTCACACGGGTGAGACCTTACTGAGACTTTGCGGCAATTTCTTCTTCGCTCATGCCCAGGTGTAGCCCATAAAGCTCTAAGGCATGCTGGATTTCCTCAACCGCCCGTGGACCAATACCCCGTTCGCGCTGGAGATCTTCAGGTGTCCACCGGACCAATTCTCCCACGGTTTTGATGCCCAGAGAAAGGAGTCGGTTGAGTGTGCGGGCGCTCAGACCAAGATGGTCAACCGGTGTCTCCAGGAGAGGTACCGTAGAGCTGGGGGTAGTATATTCTTCCTCTTCGGTAATGACGGTTGGCTCTTTCGGTACCTCTTCGCTTACAGCGACCACAGTCGGTAGCGTAAAGAAGAGCTGGAGGTGTTGTTGCAGGAGTTGAGCAGCATAGCGCACAGCATCGTGGGCAGTAATGCTGCCATCGGTTTTGACTTCCAGCACGAGACGGTCGTAGTCTGTACGGCGCCCTACACGGAAGGGTTCAACGCGGAAGGCTACTTGTCGGATTGGGGAAAAGAGTCCATCGATGGGGAGCATGCCAACGGGGGCATCTTCAAGGTTCAGCTCTTCTGCAGGGACATAGCCGCGCCCGCGTATAATGCGGAGCTCGACCTCCAGTTTGGCATCTTCAGCTAAGGTTGCAATGTGTAATTCAGGATTGAGCACTTCAACTTCGGCGGAGGCTTTCTGAATGTCAGCAGCAGTCCATTCACCGGGACCTTGAAGCGAGAGGCGAACCCGGACGGGGCGCTCCGGCATTAACATCCGAAGCCGTACTTGCTTGAGATTGAGCAGGATTTCCACCACGTCTTCTACCACGCCGGGAATCGTCTGGAATTCGTGTTGTACACCGCTGATCCGGACCCCGATGATGGCAGCACCGGGAATGGAGGAAAGAAGGACCCGGCGCAATGCATTGCCGAGCGTTGTCCCATAGCCACGCTCTAACGGCTGGAGGATAAAGGTCGCATGCTGAGGTGTGGAGTGCGGAGCAATAAGAATACGATCGGGCATAAGGAGTTCTGGTGTCATTGCCAGAAGTGTATGCTTGGTGAGACCTGATCAGACACGCCGCCGCTTAGGGGGACGGCATCCATTGTGAGGAATTGGAGTCGCATCGACGATAGAAAGAATTTCTAAGCCTGCTTGAGCAACGGCTCGGATAGCGGCTTCGCGACCAGCCCCTGGTCCTTTCACAATGACGTCAACTTTGCGTAAGCCCATTTCGTAAGCTTCACGGGCAGCCCGTTCAGCAGCTAACTGGGCTGCATATGGGGTACTTTTCTTAGTCCCACGGAAGCCGATCCGACCACCGGAGGACCACGTTAGGACATTCCCGTAAGGGTCTGTAACGGTCACAATCGTGTTATTGAAGGTTGCCTGGATGTAGACACGACCATGCGTTTCGGTAACTGTTTTCTTACGGGCACGCTTACCCTTCGGTGTTGCCATGGACGGTATCTGTTCGTTAAGCCTACTTCTTCACAGCCTTCTTCTTGCCGGCTACGGTCTTCCGCTTTCCTTTACGGGTGCGGGCATTTGTGCGGGTCCGTTGGCCGCGGACGGGCAGCCCCATTTTATGGCGGAGCCCTCGGTAGCAGCCAATATCGATGAGGCGCTTGATGTTCATCTGCACCTCACTCCGGAGCTGCCCTTCCACTTTGTAGTCTTGGATCACGGAACGGATGCGAGCAATTTCCTCATCGGTCCATTCCATAACCTTCTTCATCGGGTCTACCTGGGCCCGCTGGAGGACCTCTAAGGCTCGGGTTCGCCCAATGCCGTAGATGTATGTCAGCGCAATGAAACCGCGCTTATTCTTTGGTAGATCAACACCGGCAATCCGCGCCATGGATGGATTCCTGTTAGTCTGAGTTACCCTTGTCGTTGTTTGAAGCGTGGATTCTTCTTGTTGATGATGTAGATGCGCCCTTTACGACGCACGATTTTGTCGTCGGGGTGACGTCGTTTGACCGAAGCTTGCACTTTCATCGCCCAAGCACGCTCGGAGGTCCTACTTGTACCGGTAGATAATGCGCCCCTTGGTTAGATCGTAGGGCGATAGCTCTAAGGTAACCCGGTCGCCGGGCAGGATCTTGATGTAATTGAGCCGCATCTTGCCCGAGATGTGGGCAATGACCTTATGTCCGTTGTCCAGTCGGACAACGAACTGGGTCCCGGGTAGGGTCTCCTCCACGATACCATCAACCCGGATGGGCTGCTCTTTGGGCATGAGTTACCAATGGGTCAATACGACTGGAGGTGTTTCAACAAGCACTGTATGTTCAAAGTGTGCGGCTAAAGAGCCGTCAGCAGTATATACCGTCCAGCCATCGGCAGCGGTGCAAACTTCGGGCAGACCAGCCGTCACCATGGGTTCGATGGCGAGGGCTTGCCCACTCCGGAGACGTTCATTAGGGAACCGCCACCGCCAGCTCCCCGTTGGCACAAAGTTGGGAATAGAGGGCGATTCATGCAATCGCCGCCCAATCCCATGGCCACTTAGCTCACGTACAACGGAGTAGTAGTGACGCTCGACATGACGCTGAATTGCAGTAGCAATATCATAGACCCGGTTTCCGGGTATCGCCTGTTCAATTCCCAGCCAGAGGGCTTCTTCGGTGACCTGGAGTAAGTGGCGTGCCTTATCATCAATAGTACCGATGCCGACTGTAAAAGCCGCATCGGCGTAGTATCCGTTCTTTCGGACCCCGCAGTCAATGGAGACGATGTCTCCTTCACGGAAGAAGCGGTCTGTTGCTGGCATGCCATGGACAACTTCATGATTGATGGAGATGCAGAGCGTGTAGGGGTAGCGCCGTCCATCAACTACGTACCCTTTGAAGGCAGGTTCAGCCCCGCAAGAGCGAATGAGGTCCTCAGCGAGCAGGTCCAGCTCCATAGTCATCACACCGGGTTTCAGTTCCTTCCGTAGTCGTTGGAGGACGTCGGAGAGAACTTGTGCTGCCTGCTCTACCCCGCGGCGGACTGAAGATAATATGGCAGGAAAGGCGCCCATCAGTATCCCCGTACTACGCCAATACCGCGTCCTCGGAGCCGTCCACTCTTCATAAAGCCGTCGTAGTGGCGCATGAGTAAGTAGGATTCAATCTGCTGCAGGGTATCTAATGCCACCCCGACGACGATAAGCAGGCTTGTCCCACCGAAGAAGGAGGCAAGTTCAGAAGGGACATTGAGCACGTTATGTACAAAGACGGGTAAAATGGCCACGACAGCCAAGAAGAGAGCTCCCGGCAGCGTGATGCGGGTCAGCACGCGATCAATGTACTCTGCTGTCGGCGCTCCCGGACGGATGCCGGGAATGAACCCGCCCTGTTTCTTGATCGTATCGGCAACCTCCCGTGGATTGAAAACGATGGCGGTGTAAAAGTAGGCGAAGAACACAATCATCACGCTGTAGACAATTGCGTAGATGAAGGAGCGCTCGCTAAAGAGAGCAGCCACTTTCTCTAAAAAGTGACTTTCGGGGAAGAAAGTGTAGATGGTCGCAGGAATGAAGAGGATTGCTTGTGCGAAGACAATCGGCATGACACCGGAAGTATTGACGCGGAGAGGTAAGTATTGCGTGGTCCCGCCGTAGACTTTTCGCCCCACGACCCGTCGGGCGTACTGGATAGGGATGCGCCGGATGCCCTGGGTTACATAGACTACAGCCGTGACAACCGCTGCCAGCAATGCTATGATGATAACGTCGGTAACCCACAGCCGGGAGCCAATGGCGATGAGCTGAATTTCCTGGGCAATAGCCACGGGCAAGCGGGCAATGATCCCAATGAAAAGGATCAGGGAAATTCCGTTACCGATTCCCCGTTCGGTGATTTGCTCCCCAAGCCACATCAGAAAGATTGTCCCAGCGCTCATGAGGATGATAGCGCTCAGCGTGAAGCCCAAGCCTGGGTGGGGGACTATAGGTCCTCCATTTGGCACCTGCATACTGCTGAGCTTGATGCTCACGCCCCACGCTTGCAAGGCAGCGATGAAAACGGTGAGGACGCGGGTGTATTGATTAATCTTCCGGCGCCCTTCCTCCCCTTCGCGCTGGAGACGTTGGACTTCGGGGATGACGGCAGCGGCTAACTGCAGGATAATGGAGGCAGAAATATACGGCATAATGCCCAAGGCGAAAATGGCAGCGTTTGAAAATGCACCTCCGACAAACAGGTCATAAAGTCCAAAAAGCGTGTTGTCCATGCCCTGTGCAGAGACCTGTTCTAAGGCGTACACGTCAACGCCCGGGAGCGTGATGTGGCTGCCAATACGCACAACGACGAGAACCCCGAGCGTGAAGAGGATACGTTGGCGCAGTTCTTCAATGCGCCAAATGTTCTTGAGAGTTTCAATGAACCGTGCCATAGGTCACAACCTTCCCGCCGGCTGACACAATCTTCTGTTGGGCGCTTGCAGAAAAGCGATGGGCGTGGATCTCCAGTGGGGCAGTGAGCTCTCCCTCACCCAAGAGCTTGACCGGTTTGGTTCGGCTTCGGATGACCTTGAGCTGGTAGAGCACCTCGGGAGTGACCGTAGCACCGGGACGAATTCGCCCTTGGTCTACCAATTGCTGCAGATGCCCGACATTCACCTCTTGGTATTCCACGCGCAGCGGATTCCGGAAGCCCCGTTTCGGCAGCCGGCGATGCAAGGGCATTTGCCCGCCTTCAAAGCCCGGGGGCTGGGAGAAACCGGACCGAGAACGGTGTCCCTTGTGCCCTCGCGTCGCCGTCCGACCATGCCCTGAACCAACACCACGTCCGATCCGTTTGGGTTTTGAGCGTGAACCCGGTGCTGGACGCAATGAACCAATGTGAACGGTCATGGTGTCTCCGGTTCGTTGACTTCTTCAACTCGCACCAAGTGCTTTACCTTTGCAATCATACCGAGAATCTGCGGATTCTTCGGCTGGATAACGCTCCAGTTGGGCCGTCCTAAGCCTAAAGCCCGGATAGTCCGCTTCTGCTTTTCCTGGGCACCGATGATACTCCGTACTTGCGTAATCTTAAGCTTCGTTGCCATTGTGACTCCGAATCTCACCCTGGAGAACTTTCTCTACAGGCACCCCCAAACGCCGGGCTACCGCATGGACATCCTCCAACATCATGAGAGCCTTTAAGGTAGCCTTAACGACGTTATGGGGGTTTGTCGAACCCAAACACTTCGTCAGCACATCCTGGACCCCTGCCAGTTCCAGGACAGCACGGACTCCTCCGGCGGCAATGACCCCCGTTCCGCGAGCGGCAGGACGCAAGAGAACTTTTGCTGCCTTGTATTTGGCGTATACCTCATGGGGAATCGTGGTTCCATGGAGGGGGACTTTGATGAGGTTCTTCCGTGCTGCTTCCGTAGCCTTGGTAACAGCATCGGTGACTTCACCTGCTTTCCCCATACCGAAGCCTACGTGGCCATGACCATCCCCGACAACCACCAAAGCAGTAAAGCTGAAGCGCCGTCCACCGGCAACCACTTTTGCCGTCCGACCTACATAGACAACCTTTTCCTTCAGCTCTACCGCTGGTACCCGTAACCGCGATGTCTTAATGAAGCGCCCCATTTTTTCCACCTCGGACCGACTTTTAAAACTCTAAACCCGCCTGGCGAGCAGCCTCTGCCAGAGCCTTGACGCGTCCGTGGTATTTGTAGCCATTCCGATCAAAAGCAACCTTGCGAATTCCTATAGCAAGGGCACGCTCAGCTAGGATGCGCCCGACGATTTCTGCCTGAGCCTTCTTAGGTCTTACTCCAGCTACAAGTGGGCGAATCTGCCCGTCCAGCGTTGAAGCAGAAACCAGTGTATGCCCTCGCTCATCGTCTATGAGCTGCGCATAAATGTGCTTCAGACTCCGATAGACACTCAGCCGGGGTCGCTCTGCTGTCCCTGTGATCTTCTTCCGAATGCGGAGCTTCCGCCGAAACCGTCGGCGTTCTTTTAACTTCTGTGTGTGGCGGATATCCATGACCCCATTGTGCATGCTTTACCGACCCGCTGCTTTACCGGCTTTGCGCCGGATATATTCGCCTTCGTATCGAATCCCTTTCCCCTTGTATGGCTCTGGCGGGCGGAGTGCTCGAATGCGAGCGGCGACTTCGCCAACCAGTTGTTTGTCAATGCCCGATACCTGAATCGTGTTCGGAGCGGGGACCGATAGCGTGATACCTTCCGGAGGGATGAACAACACCGGGTGCGAATAGCCAATCGTGAGCAGCACGCGATTGGCACCACGGAGTTCCGCGCGGTATCCAATCCCTTCTATCTGCAAACTTCGGGTAAAGCCTGTGGTCACGCCTTGGATGGCGGAGGCTGCTAAAGCGCGAGCTAAACCATGGGCGGCTTTTACTTTCTTGTCGTCACTTCGGCGTGAAAAATGTAGCGCCCCTTGGTTATACTGACATTCAATACCCGGTGGCAGGGGAACCCGCAATCCCCCTTTGGGACCCCGAACGATGAGGCTATCATGGTGGATTTCTACCTCTACTCCAGCAGGAACCGGCAATGGGCGTTTGCCAATGCGCGACATTGTGGCCTCTGCTCAAAAGACCGTACAAATAATTTCCCCGCCAATCCCCAAGCGGCGGGCTTGTTTATCTGTCATGACTCCTCGGGAAGTAGAGACGATGGCAATTCCGAGTCCATTTTTTACCCTTGGGAGCTCCTTTGCACCAGCATAAATGCGCCGACCGGGCTTGCTGACCCGAACGATTTCCCGCAGTGCTGCAACACCTCCGCTGTAGCGGAGAGTCAGCCGGAGGACTCCTTGTTTGCCATCATCGATGTATTCGTAGTCAGCGATGTAGCCCCATTCCTTCAAGATTGCAGCAATAGCAATTTTCAGCCGTGAAGCTGGAGCTTCCACTGTTCGGTGCCGTGCTCGGTAGGCATTGCGAATACGAGTTAGGAAGTCACCAATGGGATCGCTAACGACAGCCATAGCTTTCCAACCATTCTTCACCAACTTGCCTTCCGAACCCCCGGAATCTTGCCTTCTAGAGCGAGCTGACGTAGCACGATGCGGCATAATCCGAATTTCCGGTATACCGCTCGTGCTCGTCCTGTCACAAAGCAGCGATTTTGAATGCGTACCGGAGAGCTGTTTCGGGGGAGTCTGTGGAGTTCCTCCCAACGTCCTTCGCGCTTGAGGCGCTCGCGCAAAGCGGCATACTTTTGAGCTAAGCGCTTCCGTTTCTCGTTGCGGGCGATCACGCTGATTTTGGCCATGTCAGAGTTTAACCACGTTTCTGGAACGGAAATCCAAACTCGCTGAGGAGAGCATAAGCTTCCTCGTCTGTCGGTGCTGTGGTCACAAAGGTGATGTCCATACCGAGGATGTGGTTGACCTTGTCTACGTCAATTTCCGGGAAGATAATCTGCTCCTTGATCCCGACCGTGTAGTTCCCCCGTCCATCGAAGCTTTTGTCTGAGAAGCCCCGGAAGTCGCGAATGCGGGGGACGGCGATATTGATGAAGCGATCCAGGAACTCATACATCCGTGCCCGCCGCAGAGTAACCATGCATCCAATCGGCATGCCCGCTCGAAGCTTGAAATTAGCAATGGATTTCCGGGCATAAGTAACAATGGGACGCTGTCCGGCGATAAGCTCTAAGTGGTTGAAGGCTTCTTGCAGAATCCGGAGGTCCTGCGTTGCTCGTCCGATCCCCATGTTGAGGACAATCTTCTCTAATCGGGGTACCTGCATGACAGAGCGATACCCAAAGCGCTTCATCAGGGTTGGGACAATGTGCTCTTTATAGTACAGCCACAATCGTGGAGGCGGGACTGGACCCACATACTCTTCGTACCGGGGTCCTTCGGGCTTGAACTCAACGAGCTTGCGTTTGGTGCGTGCCATCGCTTTCCGCTATGGAATTTCTTCGCCAGTTGTTTTTGCAATCCGAATGCGAACGATTTTCCCGTCGCGCTCTACCCGGCGGATACTGACCCGGGTCGGGCGCCCATTGCTGTCTACGAGCATGACATTAGAGTAATGGATGGGTATCTCCTTGCTAATGATGCCCCCCTGAGGATAGCGAGGGCTGGGACGTACGTGCTTTTTGCGGATGTTGACTCCTTCCACTAAGACCCGCATTGTCTTCGGATAGACCGCCAAGACCTTACCGATTTTGCCTTTATCGTTGCCGGCAATGACCATAACGGTATCACCCCGCTTAATCTTGAGTCCCATTGCCTCTTCGCTTTCCTATGCTGGGTTAGACAACTTCCGGTGCCAGCGAGACGATTTTCAGAAAGTTCTTCTCCCGAAGTTCGCGGGCAACGGGTCCGAAGACCCGTGTACCCCGCGGTTCACCTGCAGGGGTCAGAAGGACAACGGCATTGTCATCAAAGCGGACATAGGTACCATCTCTACGACGAATCTCCTTCCGTGTTCGCACAATGACGGCTCGATGGACTTCTCCCTTTTTAACACCGGAGTGTGGTACGGCCGATTTAACGGAGACAACAATGACGTCACCGACGGTGCCGTACCGGCGATTGCTCCCACCCAGCACGCGAATGCAGCGGACAACCTTTGCCCCAGAGTTATCGGCAACGATCAGGTTGGATTCTTGCTGGATCATGGGGTCAGTTCTTCTCCTACTTGGTGAGACCGTTGGATGATTTCCACCAACATCCAGCGCTTATGGCGGCTTAATGGACGCCATTCCACGATTTTGACGATATCGCCCACGCGGCACTGGTTGTATTCATCGTGTGCCATAACCTTTGTAGTGCGCTTGTAGGGCTTTTTGTAGAGAGGATGCATGACGACTCGCTCAATTGCCACGACGATAGTTTTATTGGGTTTGTTGCTGACAACGCGCCCAATACGAACTTTCCGCCCACCGAAATGCCGAGACTGTGGAGGAGCTTCTGCAGGTAGCTCTGTTAGAGCAGCTCCTGCTTCGGTAGGCTGTATTGGTTGGGATGAGGAAGCTGTTTGTTCGTGCTGTTCCATGGCTGCCGGCTGACTCATACCCGTACTCCACGTTCCCACAGGATCGTCTTGATGCGTGCAATGTCTTTGCGGAGAGTCCGCAAACCAGCGGTGTTCTCTAACTGTTTGAGCGCATGTTGGAAGCGCATCTTTTGGAGTGTCGCTTCTGTTTCCCGCAACAGTTGCCGAAGTTCTTCTGTTGTCAGCTGTCGTAGTTCCGAGGGCTTGCGAGGTTTCATGCCGCCGCGGTCAGCTCGGGTCGTTGGACAATCTTTGTTTTGATGGAGAGTTTATGAGCTGCCAAACGGAGGGCTTCGTGAGCCGCCTCCGGCGATACGCCATCAACCTCGAAGAGAATACGTCCACGTTTGACAACAGCAACCCACAGCTCAGGACTTCCTTTTCCGCCACCCATGCGGGTTTCCAGGGGTTTTTTGGTGACGGGCTTATCGGGGAAAACCCGAATCCAGATTTTCCCACCGCGTTTAAGGTAGCGGCTGATTGCAATGCGGGCAGCTTCTATCTGTTGCGCTGTGACCCAACCTCCTTCAATTGCTTTGAGTCCGAACGAGCCGAACGCGAGGGTCGCCCCCCGGAGGCTTTTCCCGCGGACGCGCCCACGCTGAGTTTTTCGGTACCGAGGACGACGTGGCATCAGCATGGCTTATCCTCCACGCTCTCGAGCAGAACGCCGTTGCAAAATTTCACCGCGGCAGATCCAGACTTTTACCCCAATGGTTCCATAGATGGTATAGGCAGTTGCAAACCCGTAGTCAATGTCGGCCCGGAGTGTGTTCAGGGGAACGCGCCCCTGAAGGTACTGTTCCTTACGGGACATCTCTGCGCCGCCTAATCGCCCTGAGCATTTAATGCGAATTCCTTCCGCCCCCATGCGCATGGCAGCCGTTACTGCCTGCTTCATCGCGCGGCGGAAGGAAATTCGGTTTTCAATCTGCTGTGCAATGTTCTCTGCAACGAGCTGAGCATCTAACTCTGGGCGTTTGATTTCCGAAATCCGCACTCGGACGTCCTTCCCACCGGTCAATTGGCGCAGCTCTTCTTCCAGTTGGGCAATATCTTTCCCAGAGCGCCCGATAATCACGCCGGGACGGGAGCTGTGGATGGTAATAGTTACGGTCTTCCCGCTCCGTTCAATGACAATGCGCGACACACCGGCGTGCTTCAAGCGCTGCTTAAGATACGTGCGCAGCTGGATGTCCTCGTGGAGCTTTTCGGCAAAATTCTTCTCGTCAAACCAGTAAGCATCTCCTTCCCGGGTAATACCGAGTCGGAATCCAATTGGGTGGACTTTCTGTCCCACGGCTACGACCGCTTTGCTACTGAGACATCTTCTGTCGTTTGCACAACGATTGTCAGGTGGTTGGTCCTGCGGCGGATCCAATATGCTCGCCCCATCGGAGCGGGTAGGATCCGTTTGAACATAGGGCCAGGATCCACGAAAGCTTGGGTAATGACGACTTGAGCAGGATCAACGGGTACATCGTCCTGCTTATGAGCTAAGTTCGCTAAGGCAGAACGGAGCACTTTCTCTGCATATCGGGCTGCCCGCTTTGGAGATAGCCGAAGCAGGGTCAGTGCTTCGGCGGCTGTTTTGTTGCGGATCATATCAACGACCAACCGCATCTTGCGGGGAGAGCAGCGCAGATATCGGGCAATGGCACGGGCTTCCATGGCTCCTCCAGTTTATTTGCGTGCTGCAGTCCGTTGCTCCTTCCGATGACCGGAGTGACCCCGGTAAGTCCGAGTCGGAGCAAATTCCCCCAATCGGTGTCCCACCATGTTTTCAGTGATGTAGACAGGGATAAACTTGTTCCCATTGTGGACAGCGAAGGTATGCCCAACGAATTCAGGCAAGATCATGGAGGCACGAGACCATGTTTTGATAACTTGCCGTTCGCCCTTTGCATTCAGCTGGCGTACTTTTTTGAGCAATTTCGGGTGGACATACGGACCCTTTTTCAGCGATCGCGCCATTACTTCCGCCGCCGGATGATGTACTTGTCCGAGGCTTTATACTTCTTCCGGGTTTTCAGCCCTTTTGCCAGCTGCCCCCACGGGGATTCCAAGTGTTGACGTCCGCCCCCAGACTTTGAGCGTCCTTCGCCACCGCCATTGGGGTGATCGACAGGGTTCATAGCAATACCGCGCGTCTGGGGGCGCACCCCCAGCCACCGCATGCGTCCGGCTTTACCGTAGGAGATATTCTCGTGGTCCGGATTACTAACCTGTCCAATCGTTGCCATGCATCGGGACAGTATCATCCGCATTTCCCCGGAGGGTAGCTTGACGATGGCATATTTCCCTTCAATACCCATCAGCTGAGCAGCACTGCCTGCACTACGGACTAACTGCCCACCTTTGCCAGGTTTGAGTTCAATGTTGTGGATTAATGTCCCCGCGGGAATCCGATATAGCGGGAGAGCATTGCCAACTTTGATCTCTGCTTGGGGACCTGACTCAATTATATCGCCAACTTTAAGTCCCTCGGGTGCCAGGATATAGCGGTACTCGCCGTCTTCATAGTGGACTAGCGCAATCCGCGCAGAGCGATTCGGATCATACTCAATGGTTAGAACCCGGGCTGGGATGCCCACTTTGTCCCGTTTGAAGTCAATAATCCGGTAACGCCGTTTATGACCTCCTCCACGGTGTCGGGAGGTAATGCGCCCCAGATTATTCCGTCCACCCGTGCTCTTCAGCGGTTCCAGTAAGCGCTTATACGGACGGTCGGTAGTCAGCTCCTCAAAGGTGCTGACAGAGTAGAAGCGCGTGCCAGGTGTGACCGGTTTCAGAGTACGAAGAGCCATGGTATTTCCCTCTTACGAACGGCTTTCTGTCTGAGTTGCTTCGCCTTCTACGATGTCAATGTGGTAGCCTTCTTTGAGCGTCACGTATGCCTTCTTACGAAGGGGAAGGCGTCCCTCTATGCGGTGTCCGCGGACAAAACGGATGCGCCGTTTCCCTTTAATGCGGACTGTCCGCACACTCTCTACCTTAACGTCGAAGAGCTCTTCAATGGCACGGCGGATCTGGATCTTATTTGCTTGCGGGTCAACTTCGAAGACATACTGACGCTGGGCTTGTAGCTTGAGGGCTTTTTCTGTGATAATTGGGCGCTTAATGATGGACCACATGGGCAGCTTCCTCGCCGAATGAGGCAACAAGCAATGGAATAGCACCGGAGAAAAGAAGCAATTTCTGGTGAGCAAGGATATGGTATGCGGAGGCCTTGTCTGCCAGCATAGTTGTCACAGTGGGTAGATTCCGTGCGGAGAGAACAATTGTCGGATCAACTTGAGGGAGGAGGATGAGGGTCTTGGCTCCTTCCAGTCTGAGGTTGCGCAGGACTTCTACCATTGACTTGGTTTTGATCTGCTCCAGAGTAAAGTCCTGGACTACTAGTAAATTCCCTTCCCGGGCGCGCATGGAAAAGGCAGATTTGCGCGCGAGTCGGCGGACTTGCTTGGGCAGCTTTAGCGTGTAGTCTCGAGGAGAGGGACCGTGAACCTTCCCACCCCCAACCCACAGGGGTGAACGAATGGAGCCGTGGCGAGCACGTCCAGTTCCTTTCTGTCGCCACGGCTTGCGTCCACCGCCGCGGACCTCTGCTCGTGTCTTGACCGCGTGAGTTCCTTGGCGATGAGCGGCTAAGTATGCCCGTACAGCGAGGTAGAGGGCGTGTTCGTGTGGTTCTATCCCGAAGATAAAGTCGGGCAGGTCAATCTTCCCGATAATGCTTCCCGTCTTATCCCACAAATCCGTGAGCATGGGACTGTCACAGCTTGACGATTTCAACTAACCCATTGACCGGTCCAGGTACAGCTCCTTTGACAAGCAGGAGGTTGTGCTCAGGGAGCACTTTGAGCACTTCCAGATTCCGGACGGTGACACGGCGATTCCCCATGCGCCCTGCCATTCGCAGTCCCTTGAAGACGCGGGACGGGAAGGAGGAGGAGCCAATGGAACCGGGAGCGCGTTCCCGATTGTGCTGTCCGTGGGTTGCCATCCCAACCCCTCTGAACCCATGGCGTTTGACTACCCCCTGGAATCCCCGTCCTTTACTCCTTCCGGAGACTTTGACCTTGTCACCCGGAGCAAAGTTTGCCACAGTGAGAACATCGCCAACTCGATAGGAGGCGATAGAGAGGCGGAACTCGCGCAGATACCGCATCGGCGAGACCCCCGCACGCGCAAAATGCCCTTTCAGTGGACGGTTACATTTGCGCTCAGGTAAGGGATCAAACCCGATTTGAATAGCTTCGTATCCGTCACGCTCACGTGTCCGTAACTGGACAATTGGACACGGTCCTGCTTCAATAACGGTACAGGAAACAGCCCGTCCGTCCGGCAGAAACAGCTGTGTCATACCGAGTTTCTTACCCAGAAGCACGCTCATGACTCATACCTTCACTTCCACGTCTACGCCAGCAGGCAACTCCAAGCGCATTAGCGCCTCCACCGTGCGAGGGGAAGCGTTGTAGATATCTATGAGACGTTTGTGCACTCGGATTTCAAACTGCTCTTGCGACTCCTTGTCAATGTGTGGGGAACGGTTAACACTGAACACACTCCGTTCGGTCGGGAGTGGGATAGGCCCAGAGACAACAGCCCCCGTCTGCTTTACAGTCCGCACAATACGTTCTGCGGACCGCTCAATAAGGACGTGGTCGTACGACTTCAGTTTAATCCGAATCCGCTCCATCACCTGAGCGACTCGTAGACCATTTGACGGACTATGTCTTCCAAAACTAGCCGGGGTAGCCTCCACAAGGTGGAGACTACCCCGAGCACAGCGCTTGTTATTCCAAAATCTTGGTAACTACCCCGGCGCCGACTGTGCGTCCGCCTTCGCGAATGGCGAAGCGCAGACCTTCTTCCATTGCTACGGGGCTGATTAGCTCTATTTGGAGTCCGTCCACATTGTCACCTGGCATGACCATCTCAACCCCCGGAGGAAGCTGGATAGTCCCAGTGACGTCTGTCGTCCGGAAGTAGAATTGTGGACGGTAACCGCTGAAGAATGGTGTATGACGACCACCCTCTTCCTTGGTAAGCACGTATACCTGGGCTAAGAACTTGTGGTGTGGCGTGACGCTGCCCGGCTTTGCCACCACCATGCCCCGTTCAACTTCATCCTTGTCAATGCCACGCAGGAGCAGTCCGACGTTGTCCCCCGCTTGTCCCTCGTCTAAGATCTTCCGGAACATCTCAATCCCAGTCACCACAGTTTTCTTATGCATGCCGAAGCCGATAATTTCTACCTCGTCGTTGAGGCGAACGACACCGCGTTCAATGCGTCCAGTCACCACTGTCCCACGCCCCGTGATGGAGAAGACGTCCTCAATAGGCATCAGGAAGGGTTTGTCTACCTCCCGCTGGGGCAAGGGGATATAGTTGTCCACAGCATCGAGCAACTCCCAGATACACTGGAAACGGGGATCATCGGGAGTTGCATTCGGGTCTAACCCAGCTTCCATTGCCTTGAGCGCGGAACCGCGGACGACGGGGACTTCATCACCTGGAAAACCGTATTTGCTAAGCAGTTCGCGAACCTCCAACTCAACCAAATCGATAAGCTCAGGGTCTGCAGCATCTACTTTGTTGAGGAATACGACAATTGCCGGGACGCCAACCTGTCGTGCCAGCAGGATGTGTTCACGGGTTTGAGGCATTGGACCGTCGGTGGCTGCCACCACTAAAATTGCTCCGTCCATCTGGGCAGCACCGGTAATCATGTTCTTGATGTAGTCGGCGTGTCCTGGGCAATCCACGTGGGCGTAGTGGCGTTTGTCCGTTTGGTACTCCACGTGAGCGGTGTTGATAGTAATGCCGCGCATACGCTCTTCAGGGGCATTGTCAATGGACTCAAACGTGCGCGGCTGTGCTAAGCCTTTCTTGGCCAGAGCCATTGTAATGGCAGCTGTAAGAGTTGTCTTGCCATGGTCTACGTGACCGATGGTTCCGATGTTGACATGGGGTTTGGTGCGTTCAAATTTCTCCTTCGCCATTGGTGTTCCGATACTTGTTTCAACAAACCCACAACTTTCTCACGCGAGCACTCTCTCGCCAGCCATAGCCTTTTGAGGAATTGGCTCATAGTGCGAGAAGAGCATCGTATAGGCGCCGCGTCCCTGTGTCAGGGAGCGGAGTTGGACGACGTATCCAAACATCTCTGCCAGGGGGACGTATGCTCGTATCTGGTAGAAGGCTCCTTGTGAAGTGATGTTCTCAATCCGCCCGCGTCGGGCATTAAGGTCTGCCAATACATCACCGACAGCTTCCTCGGGGGTGAGCACCTCTACCGACATCACAGGTTCCAAGAGGATAGGTTTGGCCTGGGCAACTCCTTCGCGGAAGGCTAGTGTTGCTGCAGCTTGGTAGTCTGTTGGTGAGGATGCCCCTTCACGATACGAAGCTCCAATGAGGCGGACGTGGACATCCGTGACGGGATATCCGGCAACTGGTCCGGCAGCAGCGGCATCGCGAATGGCGCGCTCAATAGCAGGAATGAAAGAAGGCGGCAACAAAGGTTCTGGCAGAGCGTTTTCAAAGACAATACCGCTATTGCGGCTTCCCGGCAGAAGCTCTAAAACTACGTGTCCGTAGTGGCTATAGGAATCTCCCTGTCCTGGGCGGATGAACTTCCCTTCCTGCCGTATGGCATGGGTGATTGTTTCACGGTAGCTTACGTACGGGCGCCCTACCTTGGTTGGGATGCCAAATTCCCGCTGCAATCGGTCTGCGATGATTTCCAGCTGGAGCTCACCGACCCCGCTGATGAGGATTTGCCCTGTTTCCTGGTCGGTCCAGTAGTGGAACGTTGGGTCCTCGTCCGCAAGGCGTTGGAGGGCTTCCAGCAGGCGGTCTTGGTCAGCAGCGCTCCGGGCTTCTATGGCTTGGTTAATGACGGCAGGAGAAAAGTGAATCGGTTCCAGCAGGATCGGATGGTTGGGGTCACAGAGGGTATCCCCTGTCCGACTGAAGCGCAAGCTGGGGAGAGCGACAATGTCCCCAGCATAAGCTTCTGAAAGCTCCTCGCGCCGGTTCGCATACATGCGCAATACTTTGTGCACGCGCTCCTGCTTCCCGACCCCAGGATTCAGTAAAGATTGCCCTTGGCGGATCGTGCCAGAGTAGAGGCGGATAAAAGTCAAGCGCCCTACATATGGATCGCTGAGCACTTTGAAACAGAGGGCTGTAACGGGCGCCTCGTCTTCTGGTGGGCGGGACAAAGACAGAGCTTCACCGTTGAGAGCATATCCTTGGATTGGTCCAATGTCCAACGGCGAGGGAAGGTAGTCTACGACGGCGTCTAATAGGAGCTGGACTCCGATATTGCGAAGCGACGAGCCACAGCAGACAGGAACCAGGCGCCGTTGGAGTGTCCCTTCCCGCACAGCAGCACGGAGCAATTCAACCGGGAGCTCGTCACCTGCCAGGTAGCGTTCTAATATTCGGTCGTCAATTTCAGCAACGGACTCTATCAGACGCTCCCGATAGGTGTGGGCTATTGCTTGATAAGGCTCGGGAATCGGGATTGCCTCGTATCGGGCTCCGTAGCTTTCTGGGTCAAACACGTACGCAACGAAGTCAAGTAAATCAATGACGCCGCTGAACTGCTCTCCTTCGCCTAAGGGGAGGTGGATAGGAACGGGATTTGCCCGTAGCCGCTGGCGGATCATGTCTAAGACCCTGGTGAAATTTGCGCCTACCCGGTCCATCTTGTTAACGTAAGCGATACGAGGCACGCCGTACCTATCTGCGTGGTGCCAAACAGCCTCCGATTGCGGCTGTACTCCGGCGACACCGCAGAAGATGACCACGGCTCCATCCAGCACGCGCAAAGCCCGCTGGACTTCCGCTGTAAAGTCTACATGTCCAGGAGTGTCAATGATGGTAATCTGGTGGTCGCGCCAAAAGCAGCTGACGGCCGCGGCTGTAATAGTAATGCCCCGCTCTTTCTCCTGCTGCATGTAGTCAGTGAACGCCGTGCCCTCGTCAACTTCGCCCATCCGGTGGATGAGCCCAGTATAGTAGAGGATGCGCTCCGTTGTGGTTGTCTTTCCGGCGTCAATGTGGGCAATGATGCCGATATTTCGGAAGCGCTCTATGGGAACACGGCGAGGCATAGCAGCAGCATTCGCTTGTCAAAGAACGTCTGTGACTACCATCGGTAATGAGCAAAAGCGCGGTTTGCCTCTGCCATTCGGTGTACCTCATCCCGTTTGCGAATGGAAGCTCCTTCACCGTTGGCAGCGGCCATGAGTTCGGCAGCCAGTTTAAGCGCCATGGATTTATCGCGGCGCTCGCGGGCATATTGTTTGATCCAGCGCATGGCCAAGGCAATGCGCCGGTCTTCTCGCACTTCCATTGGAATTTGATAGTTCGCTCCACCAATACGACGCGAACGAACCTCAACCACGGGGGCCACATTCATGATGGCTTTCCGAAAGATCTCAAGAGGATTCTGCTTTGTGCGTTCCTGGATAATGTCAAAAGCCTCGTAGACAATACGGCGGGCAATGCTCTTTTTACCGTCGCGCATAATCACGTTGATAAACTTTGCCACCATCGTGTCCCCGTATCGGGGATCGGGTTCAATGGGGCGTTTTTCCGCTCGTCGCCGTCGCATGGTTTGAGCTCCACCTTCTTATTTTGCTTTCGCTGTTGGTGTTTTCGGGCGTTTCGTGCCGTATTTGGAGCGCCCTTGGCGGCGCCCTTCTACGCCTTGGGTGTCCAAGGTCCCCCGTATGATGTGATAGCGGACTCCAGGGAGATCCTTGACCCGTCCTCCCCGCACCAGCACGATGGAGTGCTCCTGTAAATTGTGTCCTTCACCAGGAATGTAGGCAATTACCTCAATCCCATTGCTGAGGCGTACCTTCGCTACCTTCCGCAAGGCAGAGTTGGGTTTCTTAGGGGTTGTCGTATACACTCGGATGCATACCCCGCGCTTCTGCGGGCAACCCTGGAGAGCGGGAGATTTGCTCTTTTTCCACACTTTCTCCCGCCCGAGACGAATCAATTGTTGGATGGTCGGCACTCCAACACCTTCAGCTTAAGGGACAAACGTATAGCTTACAAATTTACGGAGACACAGCCCTTTACGCAGCTTTTTCCGCAGAGCGCCGTTTTTGATACTCCCGCACCATTTCTTCTTGTAGCGCGCGAGGGACCGGAGCGTAGCGTAGGAATTCTAACGTAAACTCGCCCTTTCCCTGTGTTGCGCTCCGCAGGCTCGTGGAGTACCCGAACATTTCAGCCAGGGGGACCTCCGCTTCAATAATTGCGTAGCCGTTGTCAAGAGTCGTGTTCAGAATGACACCTCGGCGCTGGTTGATTTGCCCGATGACGGTGCCCTGGAATTCTTCCGGTGCGGATACCTCCAACTTCATAATGGGCTCCAGGATGATCGGCTCTGCCCGGAAGTAAGCCTCGCGAAAGGCCGCCATGGAGGCAATTTTAAAAGCCAGCTCGGAGGAATCTACTGGGTGGGTTTGCCCATCGTTGAGCACGACGCGAACTCCAACCACGGGCTTTCCAATAAGGAGTCCTCGCTGGAGTGCTTCTTGGAAGCCTTTGTCACATGCCGGGATGAATTCCCGGGCGATTGCCCCACCGACGATTTGGTCAACGAACTCATAGACATTCCCACTCTCCGGGGGAAGTGGTTCTATGTAGCCAGCCACACGAGCGAATTGCCCAGCACCGCCGGTCTGCTTTTTGTGCAGATAGTTGAACTCAGCGCGTTTGGTAATGGTCTCTCGGTAAGCAACTTGAGGGCGCCCGACCTCAACTTCGCAGTCGTATTCGCGGCGCATGCGCTCGATGTAGATCTCTAAGTGGAGTTCGCCCATTCCGCGGATGAGCGTCTGGCCTGTTTCGTCATCTCGTGTGACTTGGAAGGTGGGATCCTCTTTCATGAATCGGTTGAGCGCTTTGGCGAAGTTGTTCTGCTTATTGCGGTCCTTCGGTGCAATGGCCAGCTCAATGACAGGGGATGGGATGTTCATGCCAGTTAGCGTCACAGGGAGCTGTCCGTCGGTGAGGGTATCCCCGCTGGTGCATTCAATGCCGAAGACAGCAACAATGTCGCCGGCAGCGGCAATCTCTATGTCGTGTAGTTGGTCTGCATGGATTCGCCCAAGGCGAGGGACACGCATACTTTTACCTGTGGTTGCATTCACCACCGTATCGCCCTTGCGGAGAGTGCCTTGATAGATTCGGACGTAAGTGAGCTGTCCGTAGCGGCCGTCCTCTAGCTTGAAGGCCAGGGCAACTAACGGGGCATTGGGATCGGCCTCTAATGGTACCGTAGCCCCAGTTTCACGGTCGATAGCTTCATAAGGCACCTCAAGTGGGCTGGGCAGAAAGGCGCATACACCGTCCAGCAGTGGCTGAATGCCTTTGTTGGCCTTAGCTGAGCCCACGTAGACGGGGATAAGCTCTCGGCGGATAGTTGCCCGACGAATGGCAGCAGCGAGTTCGTCGGTGGAGATTTCCAGGTCGGAGAGGAACTTTTCAGCGATAGTGTCGTCTACTTCCGCTACGGTTTCAATGAGTTCTTGACGCCGACGGAATGCTTCGGGCTGGAGGTGCTCTGGAATATCGTAAGCCACAACCCGTTCGCCATTGGCGCCTTCAAATGCGAGGGCTTGTAGAGAT
The DNA here is from genome assembly GCA_030550395.1 of Bacteroidota bacterium. Lineage (GTDB taxonomy): Bacteria > Bacteroidota > Ignavibacteria > Kapaibacteriales > HRBIN21 > HRBIN21. The sequence goes on from JAUQPL010000004.1 coordinate 34,150, forward strand.
AACAGGTCAATGACTCCTTCGAAGCGGTCTTCCAGTCCAATAGGCATGGTGATGAGAGCGGGTCGGTGGCGGAGTTTTTCGCGAAGCTGTTGGAGGACTTTGTCAGGATTAGCTCCAGCACGGTCGAGCTTGTTGATAAAGGCAAGTCGGGGCACGCGATAGCGCTGCATCTGGCGGTCAACGGTAATCGTCTGGCTCTGAACTCCGGCAACGCCGCAGAGAACCAAAATGGCTCCATCCAGCACTCGGAGGGCGCGCTCCACCTCGACGGTAAAGTCCACGTGACCGGGGGTATCAATCAAGTTGATGTGGTAACCCTTCCAGGCGCAGTATGTTGCTGCTGCTTGAATGGTAATGCCTTTCTCACGCTCAAGCTCCATATAGTCCAGCGTTGGACCTCCACCACTTTTACTGCGGACCTCTTCGACCCGATGGATGCGACCGGTGTAGTAGAGGATACGCTCGCTGAGCGTGGTTTTCCCAGCATCAATATGAGCCGAGATCCCAATGTTGCGAATGCGATGGATGTCAAAAGCTACCTTGCCGTCTATTTGGAGCATGCTCTTCATGATGAGAACAAAGTGGCAGGGACATACCGAATTTTGAACACAGACTACAAAATTACAACCTTAAGCCGAACAACCAGGGAAGAGCGGGTCAGCAGACCCTACAGAGTTGCCGGGGTTGGGCAAGAAAGGCACGGGTGTAGGTGCTTGAGAAATTGGAGAAAGTCTATAATTTTGCGCTCCGCCGTTGTGGCCCTTTTCCTCTCCTCTGAGGGAGAAGGTTAGACCGAAGGGTTGAGAGGAAGAGGAAATTGTTGTAATTTTGCATTCCCGTTGACGACAGAGACGGGCGTTCTTTGAAAACAGGGAGCAGTGACACCGAAGGGTGTCCTGAAGGAGAGAGCAGATAAAGGCGAGAGTACTCTTGACGTGATATGACGGAGAGTTTGATCCTGGCTCAGGACGAACGCTGGCGGCGTGCCTAACACATGCAAGTCAAGGGGTGCAGAGGTTATCCTCTGCTGCCACTGGCGCACGGGTGAGTAACGCGTAGGTAACCTACCCTCAGCCCTGTCATAACCCTGGGAAACTGGGGCTAATAACAGATGAGGTCAGGGTGGGGAAGATCCCCCTGATCAAAGGGGCAACCCGGCTGAGGATGGGCCTGCGTCCTATCAGGTAGTTGGTGAGGTAATGGCTCACCAAGCCGACGACGGGTAGCTGGCCTGAGAGGGTGGTCAGCCACACCGGCACTGAGACACGGGCCGGACTCCTACGGGAGGCAGCAGTGGGGAATCTTGCACAATGGGCGAAGAGCCTGATGCAGCGACGCCGCGTGCGGGAAGAAGGGGCGTATGCCCTGTAAACCGCTGTCGGGGGGGAGGAAAGGGAGGGCAGTGCCCTCCTGGGACAGTACCCCCAGAGGAAGGGCCGGCTAACTACGTGCCAGCAGCCGCGGTAAAACGTAGGGCCCGAGCGTTGTCCGGAATCACTGGGTGTAAAGGGTGCGTAGGCGGGCGTGCGCGTCTGGGGTGAAAGGCTCCGGCTCAACCGGAGACATGCCTCGGATACGGCACGCCTTGGGTGCGGGAGAGGGCGATGGAATTCCTGGTGTAGCGGTGAAATGCGTAGATATCAGGAGGAACACCAGTGGCGAAGGCGGTCGCCTGGCCCGCTACCGACGCTGAGGCACGAAAGCGTGGGGAGCAAACCGGATTAGATACCCGGGTAGTCCACGCCCTAAACGATGCGCGCTTGCTGTTGGGCTGCCTTCGGGCGGCTCAGTGGCGGAGGTAACCCGTTAAGCGCGCCACCTGGGGAGTACGCTCGCAAGGGTGAAACTCAAAGGAATTGACGGGGACCCGCACAAGCGGTGGATCATGTGGTTTAATTCGATGCTACGCGAAGAACCTTACCCGGGCTTGAACTGCAGGGAGTAGGAACCCGAAAGGGGGACGACCCGTCAAGGCGGGAACCTGCAGAGGTGCTGCATGGCTGTCGTCAGCTCGTGCCGTGAGGTGTTGGGTTAAGTCCCGCAACGAGCGCAACCCCTGCCGTCAGTTGCCAGCGGTTCGGCCGGGCACTCTGACGGGACTGCCAGCGCAAGCTGGAGGAAGGTGGGGATGACGTCAAGTCATCATGGCCCTGACGTCCGGGGCTACACACGTGATACAATGGGCGGTACAATGGGTTGCCACCCCGCGAGGGGGAGCTAATCCCCGAAAGCCGCCCTCAGTTCAGATCGCAGTCTGCAACCCGACTGCGTGAAGGCGGAATCGCTAGTAATCGCGCATCAGCACGGCGCGGTGAATACGTTCCCGGGTCCTGTACACACCGCCCGTCACGCCATGGGAGCCGGGGGCACCCGAAGACGTCTCTCCGGGGGCGTTGAGGGTGAAACCGGTGACTGGGGCGAAGTCGTAACAAGGTAGCCGTACGGGAACGTGCGGCTGGATCACCTCCTTTCTGGAGAATTTCTCTGCCTCTCTGAGGGGACACCTGGAGGACTGCTCCCTGTTTTCAGGGAACGGGCTGACAACGGGCCTGTAGCTCAGGTGGTTAGAGCGCACGCCTGATAAGCGTGAGGTCAGTGGTTCAACTCCACTCAGGCCCACATATCAGGCGAGAAGGGCCCATAGCTCAAGTGGGAGAGCGCCTGCTTTGCACGCAGGAGGTTAGCGGTTCGAGCCCGCTTGGGTCCACGGCTGAGCGATCTTTGACAACGGAGGTGCGAGCAGCATGGTGCTGCTCGGGGCGCGATGGAAGAAGCTTCTGAAGGCGAAGAAGGTGCCGAAGGAAAGCGCGCCAAAGACGGGCGAGCACAAAAGCCCAAAGGGGCGTGGTAAGATAGAAAGGGCGCACGGTGGATGCCTCGGCACCGGGAGGCGATGAAGGACGCGGCGACCGGCGAAACGCCTCGGGGAGCCGGTAGCAGGCTGTGATCCGGGGGTCTCCGAATGGGGTAACCCGACAGGGGTCATGCCCTGTCATCCTCTCTCGGCAGAGAGAGGAGGCGAACCCGGGGAAGTGAAACATCTCAGTACCCGGAGGAAAAGAGACCAAATGGCATTCCCTTAGTAGCGGCGAGCGAACAGGGAGGAGCCCAAACCAGCGCTGCTGCGGCAGTGCTGGGGTTGTAGGACGCCCACTCAAAGGCGACACGGCGGGATAGCCGAACGATCTGGAAAGGTCGGCCAGAGAGGGTGAAAGCCCCGTAGGCGAAATCCCAATGTGCGCCGAGGGCGCTCCTGAGTACCGCGGGGTAAGGGGAATCCTGCGGGAAGCGGCCAGAACCATCTGGCAAGGCTAAATACTCCCCGGTGACCGATAGTGCACCAGTACCGTG
>JAUQPL010000004.1:42500-214110 GCA_030550395.1 Bacteroidota bacterium
CGGAAGAGCAACAGTTGTTCCGAATCCTGCTGATGAATCCTTCGTTGTGGTCCGAGATGATCCAGGGGGAAGGGGTAACGCTGGTATCCGAACAAGCCCAGCGGTTATGGGATGTGCTTTGCCAGTTAAGGGAACGCCATCCCGAGCCGCTTGCTGCCCTGGTATCGGATATGGAACTCCAGCAGAGTGAGGTAGGGCAATGCCTAATGGAGCTTGTTTTCGTTGCTGAGGCTCCGAGTTCCCGCTGGAGCGAGCTCCTTTTAGAAACCCCCGAACCAGATGCGCGGCAGATATTGCAGGAGAGCCTATTGCGGTTACGGCTCCGTCGGGTGGAGGAGCAGCTCCATCAATTGCGGCAGCAGTATGGACAGCTTCACTCCTGGGAGGAGCAGCGCCAGTTGCTGCAACAGATCCAGCAATTGGCTCTTCAGCGGCAGCATCTGTTGAATCAGCTCTCCGGGGGTAGCTGATGGAGCGCCGGCGTACGCTGCTGCAGGGACTCCCGCTTGCTTTTCTCGCCGCTTTCGCCCTGTGGCTCTATGTCCGACTTGAGCGGACCTACGTCATTACCCTTCAGATCCCCTTGCAGATTGAGTTGCCTTCGGGGCTAGCATTGGCGGCAACAGTTCCATCCACAGTGGTAGCCTATGTCCAGGGGAGTGGATGGCAGATGTTAGGCTTGCAGTTATGGGAGCGTCCCACGTGGGTTACACTTGCCGTACCAGAGGTGGTGCCTCCGGCGGTTGTTGGGGTAGGGCGTCAGCAACTTCTGCGCTCTCTGTCTTTGCCCGGTTCGGTCACACTGCTCCACCTTGTACCTGATACACTCACGCTCCGCATAGACAGGGCGCAGGTGCGCACGTTCCTCGTTGCTTCCGCAGTGCGTTTTGAGGTCCCCAAAGGTTTCGTGGTTGCCCAGCTTCAGATGGATCCGGAGCGGGTTGCTATCCGCGGGGCGCTATCTCTGCTGGATTCTATCACGGCGGTTTCTACGGCGGAAACTCTTCTGGTTCTTCGCCGATTGGATACCGAAGTGGAGCTGCCGGTGGTGGTCAAACCCGCTTTCCCGCTCCAGGTACGTCCCGGGCGCGTGCGTCTTCGGGTAAATATCCAACCGGAGGCGGAGGTTGTAATAGAGGACGTTCCCGTGGAAGTTGTGCCTGCCGTTGGTATTGGGGAGCACCAAATTACTCCACGTCGGGTGCGGGTGTGGTTGCGTGGTCCGCTCGCAGAGGTGGCGAAGGTATCCGTGCAGAACGTACAAGCAGTTGTTCCCTACGAAGAGCTCCTGCGCGATAGCACGGGTGTGGTATCGCCTCGGATTCTGGTTCCTCCCAGAATGGAGGTTTTCCGAGTAGAACCGCCCCAGCTCTTCCATTGGCGACGCCGGGAAGGCTTTTAGGCGAGGTGCTTTTTTATTTTTGTCCCCAGCTCGTAGGACCTGTAGTGGCAGGGGACTATGGAGCTTGAGCGCTGGGTGCAGCAAGCACAGACGGCATATGGGGTCTCGCCGCAGCAACTTCAGTTCCCCTTCCCTTCGCTGGGAGCGGTGCTGCGTGAGCATCTCCGCCGTCGTCCGGACAAGCCGTTCCTGATTTCGTACACCGAGGACGGGGAACGCCACCAGTTTACCTATGCCGAGTTTGCTGAGCGTGTGCTCCGCACCGTTGCTCTCTTGCAGCAGAGGGGAATTCGCCCTGGGGAACGGGTTGCAACGGCGGCGCACAACCACCATGATACAATCGTGCAGTACTTTGCCGCATGGGTCCTGGGAGCCTGTGTTGTACCGCTGAACATGACGGAAGAGGATTCGCGTCTGCGCTACGTCCTGGAGAATTCGCAGGCGCGGTTCCTCTTCTGCCGTGAGGATTATATGCACCGCCTTCCCCACTTCTGTCCGGATGGTGTTGAAGTTGTGCCGGTATACAACGACGAGACTTGTCCGGATGGCTTCCACAGCCTCATCCGACGCTATGAGCCAGCGGCGATCCCGGAGGAGAACTTCTGGGATCAGGAGGCTCTCATTGTTTACACCAGCGGCACGACGGGCTTGCCGAAGGGGGTGGTCTTGGTCCAGCGGAATCTTTTTGCCGATGGCTATGAAATTGCCCGTTGGCATGGGGTGGGAGAAAACACCCGCATGATGTGTGTACTTCCCGTCCACCATGTTAATGGAATCGTGGTCACGCATGTGACCCCTTTCCTGGTAGGCGCTTCTGTGGTGCTGAATCGGAAGTTTCAGACAGACTCCTTCTTCCCGCGTATTGTTGCCGAAGGGGTTCACATTGTCTCCGTTGTTCCAACATTGCTGGCATTTCTTCTGGAAGCAGATGCAGACCCTCTGGATGCCTCACGGCGGGGTTTCCGGCACCTCATCTGCGGCGCCGGACCGTTGACATGCGAATTAGCACAGCGCTTTGAAGAGCGATACCGTATCCCGATTATCCACGGCTATGGGCTTTCGGAGACCACGTGCTATTCGTGTTTCCTGCCCGTTGAGCAGAGTTGGGAGGAGCATCAAAGGTGGATGCAGGACTACGGTTTCCCCAGCATTGGGATTGCTATCCCGTGCAATGAGATGGCGATTCAGGATGCCTTGGGGAATGAACTTCCTGAGGGCGAGCGGGGCGAGATTGTGATCCGGGGTTGGAATGTGATGAAGGGCTACTTTGCCAATCCCAAAGCCAATCAGGAAGCCTTCGCTCATGGATGGTTCCACAGTGGGGACGAAGGATTCTACCGAACGGATGCTCAGGGACGGCGTTACTTCTTCATCACAGGGCGCATAAAGGAGCTGATTATCCGCGGTGGCGTCAACATTGCGCCGCTGGAAATTGATGAAGTCCTGGCGCGGGCTCCCGGAGTGCGTGCCGGGATTGCCGTGGGATTTGAGCATGAGTTGTACGGGGAAGAGGTTGGCGCACTGGTGATTCCGCAAGAAGGGGCATCGCCGGAGGAAATTCTTCGCTTCTGCGCCCGCCATCTGCCCTTTCACAAAACACCGAAGGTAGTGTTGTTTACCGATTCATTGCCGGTGACCACAACGGGCAAGTACCAGCGTGGTCGAGTCAAGCACTTGTTTGAGCCATGGCGGCGGGTGCAATTCCGTCCGGAGGATTTTCAGGGAAAGGCTCCATAAGGGGACTTCTGGGTGCGCCGTGGTACTATGGGGGCTCAGATAGGGTTTTCGGCCGATGAGCCTGCCTTCGGAGCAAGGAGCGGCTTTTACCTAACCGGAGGGGCAGGAGGACAATCGGGAGGGAGCGGGGGCTTCTAAAGAGGGCATATGCGATAGGGGCAAGTGGTGGAGACGGGGGAATGTATCGGGTGAACGGTGGGCGTCAGTGGGCAGGTTGCAGTGGTTGCAAGGACTGTGGCAGTCATGCAATAGTCACTGCCGGGGGAGAGCAATTGCCGGCATCCGGGAGCGAACCCATTCACTGCGGCGCTGGATGTAGCGGGTCGGGGCTGCCGGTGACCAAAGGCGGGGATTGGGGAGTACGGCGGCCAGGAGGGAGGCTTCCCGAGCGCTAAGAGCCCGAGCAGGTTTGCCAAAGTAGTGCTGGGAAGCTGCCTCCACGCCATAAATCCCTTCGCCCCATTCCACGATGTTGGTGTATACTTCCAGGATGCGCTGCTTTCCCCAAAAGGTCTCAATCAGCACGGTGAAGTACGCCTCTACGGCTTTGCGCACATAGGTGCGCATGGGGAGGAGGAAAGCATTCTTTGCCGTTTGCATGGAGATAGTGCTAGCACCGTAGAGACGGCGACCACGTAGACGTTCATTGCGACGGCGAGCTTGCTCAATGGCATGCCAGTCAAAGCCGTAGTGCTGGATGAACCGAGCGTCCTCAGCGGCAATGAGGGCGCGCAGGAGCGGTGGAGCAACTTCCGACACCGGTTCCCAACGGTAATGGATGCCAATCCATTTTCCCCGGAAGACTCCTTCAAGCAGCCGCTGGAGCATCAGAGGTGTCACCGGCGGAGGAATGACCGCGTAGAGGAGGACCCATATGATGGAAACGGCGTATGCGAAGAGGCAAGCGTAACCGAGCATAGCTGCAAGATGCCGCAGCCAGTAGACAAGCAGTGCCGAGGATATGCGCAACATCTGGCAGACTAGCTCCGTTGGCGTGCCAATAGATACTCCGCCAGGGCGATGTCTGACGGGTGCGTGATTTTAATGTTTTCCCAGGCGCCTTCAACGACGGCGACAGGGTGACCGAGAGCTTCTACAAGTGCCGCATCATCGGTGGCGTACCAGCCGCGCTGCATTGCTGCCCGATAGGCTTCCTCTAGCAACTCACGCCGGAATGCCTGGGGCGTCTGGATGAGGCGGAGGCGTTCGCGGGGGAGGGTCTGGCGCACGGTATTTTCCAGGGTGATCTCCTTGATAGTGTCGCTCGGAGGGATGCCGGGGATGGCGGCGCCGTAGCGCTGGGCGGCTTGGAGGACCCGTTGGAACAGCTCTGGAGGAGCCAATGGACGGACAGCGTCGTGGATGATAAGGTACTCCGCCTTGCGAGCTTCTTCCGTTCGCAGAGCATTTGCTACGGAGTCCTGTCGTTCAGCGCCACCGGAGACAATGCGGCAGACCTTGCAGAGGTTGTAGTCACGGCATAACTGCTGCAAGCGCTCCGTGTACTCGCTCGAAACAGCCACCACGACAGCCCCAATTTCAGGCACCCGCTCCAACAGGCGAAGGGTGTGGACCACGAGGGGGACGTTGTGTACGGGGAGAAACTGTTTCGGGATAGGGAATTGTAGGCGCTTTCCGTATCCGGCTGCAGGGATGATGGCAACCACCATGTTACCGAGTCCGGTAGAGCTGCCGGTATCCGTTCAAAAGAAGTCCGACCATTGCCATGTTGATGGTGAGGGCCGAACCACCGGAGCTGACGAAGGGGAGGGGCAATCCAATGACTGGGGCAATTCCTAATGCCATCCCGATGTTGATGGCGGCGTGGAAAAACCATATCCCACCGATACCGCTGATAAGCAGGCTCCAGAAAGGTTCATCTCGGAGTCGGTGTGCCAACGTAAAGACATGCCAGAGCAATCCGAACAGAACCGCCAAGAGTAAGGTTGCTCCCACAAAGCCGAACTCTTCGGCAGGGACGCAGAAGATGAAGTCGTTTATCTGTTGCGGGACGAAGCGGAGCTGGGTCTGCGTACCCTGTTGGAATCCCTTTCCAGTCAAGCCCCCACTCCCGATGGCAAGGATGGATTGGATGACATGGTAGCCAGTGCTCTGAGGATTCTGCTCGGGATTGAGCAAGCTTTGGATGCGGGCTTGTTGGTGAGGTTTAAGGAAGCGGTAAAGGGACGAAGCTCCCCAGCCGGCAGCAACGATGCCAGCCACACAGAGCAAAGCGGGGAGCAACCGAGGTCGGGTCAAGAAGATAGCCACAGCTGCTACCAGAATGCCGAGCAGCAGTGCTGTGGTTCCCATCAGCGAAAGGAGTGCCACCGCTGCCACAGCGACGGGCATCAAGACGACCAGAGGATGGGCACCACCCCAGAGGAAGACGGTAAGCAGGAGAGCCCCGAAAACCATTGCGGAGCCAGCATCCGGTTGCAGAAGCACCAGGAGCGCAGGGAAGAGGACAATGGCACCGCCTACCAAAACGGTCCGCAATTGTCGTAGGGATCGATTCTCTGAGCTGAGGAAGTGAGCAAGGAAGAGCAGAGTCGTCAGCTTGGCAAGTTCTACTGGCTGGAAGGTGGTACCAGCTATGGAGAACCAGCTTTTGGAGCCGTGCACGGCTTGTCCAATCAGAAGAACGAGGGCTAAGAGGAAGAGTCCGCCGGCGTATGCGAGGAGCACGATACGTTCCAGCCAAGAGTAAGGGGTCCAGGACAGAATCAGGGTTGCAATCAGCCCGAGGGAAGCATGGAGGAGGTGCTCCATACCGGACTTAGGCGAGACGCTATAAATGGCGATAAACCCGAAGGCAATCAAGAGGGCTACCAGCAGGATGGTGATCCAGTCTATTTGTCGGAGCCAGCGGTGCCAGCTGGGAAGCGTTGGTTCGGGTTCAGAGAGCACCATCGCTACAGCACCAAGGCAAAGGCTGGGGAACTAACCGGCGGAAGGCTTCGCAGTAGCGTTGGCGAGTCTGCTCAACGATTTCCGGCGGAAGTTCTGGTGCTGGGGGACGCTTGTCCCAACCGAGCTGTTCCAAGTAGTCGCGCACAAACTGCTTGTCCATGTCCGTGGGCGGAAGGCCAGCTTCGTAGTGTTCCAGTAGCCAAAAGCGCGAGGAGTCCGGCGTCAGGAGTTCGTCGATGAGCAGTAGAGTTCCATCGGGGGCAATGCCAAACTCCAGCTTAGTATCAGCTAAGATGAGTCCGCGGCGGCCGCAATAGGCAGAAGCCTCAGTGTAGAGGCGGAGGGAGAGTTCACGCACGCGGTCGGCCAGCTCTTTCCCTACCAATTGTTCCAGCTCCGAAGGGCTGATAGGTTCGTCGTGCCCGCTATGGGCCTTCGTTGTTGGGGTGAACAGGGGTTCCGGGAGGGGGCTTCCGTAGTGAAGACCTGTGGGGAGGCGAAGGCCAGCGACAGACCGAGTCTGTTGATACTCCTTCCATGCCGAACCTGCAAGGTAGCCGCGAACGATGCACTCCACCGGCAGCGGGGTTGCCCGCCGAACAATGAGGGCACGTCCGCGAAGGAGAGTGGCGAACAGTTGGAATTCAGGAAGGCTCTCGGGCTCTGCATGGAGGAGATGGTTAGGCAGCAGCATTTGCGTCCGTTCAAACCAAAAGCGGGAAAGCTGTGTGAGGATGACCCCTTTGCATGGGATAGGCTGGGGAAGAACGACGTCGAAAGCCGACAGTCGGTCCGTTGCCACCATGAGGAGGCGCTCTGCATCTAAAGCGTAGAGGTCACGGACCTTCCCGCGTCGGACCAGCGGAAAGGGAAGTTCTGTCGTCGTGATAGGAGTAGAGGACACCATTAGAGCGCGTCTATCTGCAAAACTACGACAGCCGAATCTCTGATGGTCGCCGTGCAGGGCAAGGGATGCTATTCGTCTTTGGTATGCGTCGTGTTTGCCGGAGACAGGGATGGATGCGATTATCACCGAGGGGCTGACACGAATTTTCCGCTCACCTATCAAGCCGGAGGGGCTATGGGGAGCAGTGCGTTCATTTTTCCGTCGGCAGTATCGGGAATATGCGGCGGTGCACGGTATTACACTGCGGATTGCTGAGGGGGAGCTTGTAGGGCTTTTAGGGGCAAATGGGGCGGGGAAGACAACACTTCTGAAGCTTTTGACCGGGCTTCTGTATCCAACAGCCGGGAGTGCTCGTGTACTGGGCTTTATCCCGTGGGAGCGCTCGGAAGCATTCCGTCGGCAGATTGCTCTGGTCATGGGGCAGCGGAGCCAATTGTGGTGGGATTTGCCGGCGGCGGATTCCTTCCTGCTTCACCGGGCGATGTATCGGGTTCCGGAAGCAGAGTTCCGGCGTCGGCGGGATGAGCTAGCAGCCATGCTTGGGATTGCGGACAAGCTCCATATCCAGGTTCGCCGCCTCTCCCTGGGCGAACGGATGAAATGTGAGATTTTAGCGGCGCTCCTCCATGCCCCGCGAGTGCTGTTTCTGGATGAACCAACGCTGGGATTGGACGTCGTTGCGCAGCAGGCGGTGCGCAATTTCTTGGCAGAATACAATCGTACAACGGGCACGACAATCGTGCTCACAAGTCATTACATGGCCGACATTGAGCAGCTCTGCCAACGAGTTATCGTGTTAGACCGTGGACGTGTGCTCTTTGACGGTGCCTTGAGTCAGTTGGTGCGGCAGTTTGTAGGAGAAAAGATTCTACGGGTGGAGTTCTCGCAACCTGTGGCTGCAGAGGAGCTCCGGGCGTTTGGCGAGCTCCATCGCTGGGATGGCACGACGGCCGTGCTTAAAGTTCCGCGGCAGCAGGCAGCACAGCGGGCAGCAGCCGTGCTCAATCATTTTCCCATCATTGACGTTGCCGTTGAGGATCTACCGGTGGAGGAGGTGATCCGCGCTCTCTTCCGAGCAAGTCAAGCATGGCAGCCGCAGGAATCAGCCTTCCGTACCGATGGGAAAGGGGCTACTTCGGTGTGAGCGTGTTTTGGGAAGTGTGCTGCGTAATTTTGCAGTGTCACACTTCAGAAAGTGGACCCGTAGTTCAGCTGGATAGAACACAGGTTTCCTAAACCTGGTGTCAGAGGTTCGAGTCCTCTCGGGTCCACTCGGAGGCTGGCAGCGGCAGACGGAAGAGAACGCGTGTCCCGCCGCCGGGGGCTTGTTCAATGTGGAAGCTGCCACCGTAGAGTTCCACCAAGCGTTTCGCCAAGGTCAGCCCTAAGCCGATCCCTTGTTGTTCGTACAGGAGCCGTCCAGGTTGGTGGTATGCCCGGATTCGGTTGGGGAGATCGGGGGGAATGCCAGGGCCGTGGTCTCGGATTTCCGCCAGGAATTCGTTCTCGGTGGACCAAGTGTGGATGAAGATAGGGGAGCCAGGGGGAGAGAACTTCAAAGCGTTGTCCAGGAGTTCCTCGGCGATTTTGGCGAAGTGTTCCGTTGGCATTGCCAGGCGAAGGTTCAGTGCCATCAGGGAAAAGCGGAGGTCGGTTGCTCGTTCATATTCCTCTGCCTTCATGAGGGCGATATCCTGCAGCACGATGGAGGGTTCTTCGACGGTGAACTGACGGAGCTGCTCCACTAATTCGGGGGCATTGGCTAAAAAGTCCGTTCGGGCGTAAAGAAGGAAATTCTCCGTCAGTCGGAGGAGGCGACGAGCGGAAAGCTGGATATCTTCACTCAATTCGCGCAACTCGTCTGCAGTAAGCTTGTCGGCGAAGACTTGGAGGTGGGTGGCGGCCCCTAAAATTCCGTTGAGGGCGGTCCGGAACTCATGGGGCAGGGCGTAACTGAGGCTTCGTTCCAGTTCGGAGAGGCGTTCCTTGTATTCGGCTTGGAGTAGCGTAGAGCGCTCTAAGTGGCGGTTGATGACCTCCAGCAGAGCTTGTCCTGTGATAGGCTTCGTTAGGTAATCATCGGCTCCGATTTGAAGTCCGATCCGGGCGTCCATTTGGCTAGCGCGGGCAGTCAGGATGATAAACGGGACAGAGCTGAGCTCTTCTGTGTGGCGCACTGCTTGGAGGACTCCGATACCATCTATTTCAGGCAGTGCCAAGTCACAGAGAATAAGGTCTGGTCTCTCCTGCACGGCCAACTCTATACCCTGACGCCCTGTTGTAGCGACAAGGACGGTGTGCCCCTCTAATTGCAAGATGCGAGCAATGCCGTGGGCAAGGTATTCGGCGTCCTCAATGACCAGGATCTTCGCCATAGGGGAGTGGAGCATTGGTTTGACCGTATTCTGCCAGCGGGAAGAGAAGCGTGACAGTGGTTCCGACACCAACTTGGCTTCGAAGCTGGACGCTGCCCCGGTGGGCTTCCACGAACTCTTTGACCATTGCCAGCCCCAAACCGACCCCAGGGATGCCTTGAGTGTTGGAGCCTCGGAAGAAGGGTTGGAAAACGTGGGAGAGGTCTTCTTCTGGAATGCCGATGCCAGAGTCTTCCACCTCTAACACGGCTGTCCCCAACTCTTCCCGTAACCGCACAGTAATGGACTGGTGTTCTCGGGAGTACTTGGAAGCGTTGGTGAGCACATTGAGCAGGACGAAGCGGAGAACACGGGCATCGCCGTAGATGACCACAGGGTTCTGAGGAAGCTCAAGCTGAAGTGCCTGCGATTTGCTCCGAAGCAAAGGCTGAACGCGTTCGGCTGCTTCCTGGCACAGACTTTGCAAGGAGACAGGGGCAAGCCGTAAGGAGCGACGGAGCCCTTCCAAAGAGCTGTGGGCGAGGAAGTCCGTTACAAGGGTGTTTAGGTCCTGAACACGCGAGGAGATGTTTGCCAGTTCTTGAAGGCGCTCGCCTGGAGAAAGCCGGTCGAAGTACTTCTGCAAAAGCTCTACCGAAAGCTGGATGCCGGCCAAGGGGGTTCGGAACTCATGGGCAATTGTGCTGAGCATGCGGGAGCGCATGACCGCTAGCTCCTGCTCCCGTTCCAGGGCTTCTTGGAGCTGACGTCGGAGGAAGAGTTGGGTTGTGATTTCAGGGGCGAAGATCCGGACTCGGTTGTATCCCGGCAGCCAGAAGATGTGTTGTAACCATGCCTGGTCCCCGAGCACAAGTTCTCGAACCTGCGTCTGGACACCCGATTGGACAAGCTCGGGCAGTATATCCAGCACTGGTGCTACCCATGGGTGATGGGGGGAAAATTCCGCAATAGGCAAGGAGTTGCGCGCAGCTGGATTGGCATAAGCTAACCGTCCCTCGGCAGTCAGCTCCACAATCGGGATAGGCGAGTGCTCCGGGAATGCCGCCAGGTAGCGAAGTTGCTCTTCTGCACGTTTGCGCTCTGTAACATCAAGGCCAACTTCAATGACTCGCCATCCGCTCCGTTCTCGGACTTTCGTTGCGTGGAGTTCCAGCCAATAGGGTTGACCATCTTTTCGCAGACAGCGGTATTCCAGATGGAGCATTTGCCGCGTGGGGTCTTTTATCCATTCCTGCCAGCGCTGCGTGACCCAGTCCCGGTCTTCCGGGTGGACTGTATTTGCTCCCGAGATGAGACGCAGGTCTTCGAAGGTGTAGCCCGTAATGGCGGTAAAGGCAGGGTTGACGTAGAGGTCGTGTTGGGATCCTTGCTCAGTGAACAGGACTTCCAGAATTCCGACGGGGAGGGCATCCAACAGGAGGCGGTATCGTGCCTCGCTTTCGTCAAGCGAGAGTTCCAAGAGTTTCCGTTGAGAGATATCTACACCAGTGCCCACAACTTCGGTGATCGTACCATCCTCTGTAGGGACGGGCTCTAAGGTATAGAGGAGCCAGCGGTCGCCTTGGGGGAGTTCATAGCTTACCCGTTCGCCTGCAAAAGCGCGCTCTAACGCATCAGGAGAAATGCGGAGCTCTTCGGGGAGCTCCTCTAGGGGATGGTCGGAGAGGGCAGAGGTTGTCATCGTACCGGCTAATTTCCCTTCCCGAAGCGCGTACCGAACACGGCCATCGGGGCCGCGTTGGAGGCGGAAGACGATGGCATGGAGATTCTGAACCGTGCGTCGGAAATCTTCCTGGAGGGCTTGTCGGAGAGCTTCCTCTGTACGCTTCAATGGAGTGATGTCCACACACACTTGGACGATGCTCTCTACGCTCCCGTCGGGGTTCCGCTCGGCGTACAGGTACGTATCTAGCCAAACGACCTCACCTTGGCGATTGAAAATGCGGTAGTCTAAGCGCTGGACGCCGGGAAAGCCGGCAGATTCCCATTGGCGCCAGAAGTGGAAGATAGTTTGGCGGTCTTCAGGGTGGATCATCTCAATGAGTTCGCGATCAGAGAGCGCCTCAAACTCCTCCAGTGTATAACCGCTTTGGCGTTCAAATTCTCGGTTAGCAAAGAGGTACCGCCGTTCCCGTAGGCTGAAGCGCGTGATGGCGATAGGGGCATGCTCGGCAAGCATCCGAAGGCGGTACTCGCTTTCCCGGAGCTTTTCCTGCAGGCGAAGGCGTTCAATAGCAATTCCTAAGGCTGCTCCAAGGGTAGTGAAGAAATCGCGGTCCTCTTCCCTTAACTCAAGGGGGACGGGGTGGAAAAGCTGGAAAGTACCTAACAGGGTCCCGGATTCGCCGAGGATGGGGTAGCTGACAAGCGCCCGTATTCCAACTTCTTGCAGGCGTTGTCGGTGGGGCTCGGAGAGGGGATAGAGATCCGCATTAGGGATAAAGAATGGCTCTCGGGTACGGGCAACGTGGGCGGCGAGGAACCGCTCGTCTGTGATTGGAACCGGGGGGAACTGCTCGGGTGGGAAAGGACCGGTCAAGGCGACGGGAACTAAAAGTTCACCCTCCAACAGGCGAACATTTCCGCCAGCGAATCCTAACTCCCGCGCAGCTTGCGTCAGGAAGTATTGGCAAAGCTCCGCGATGGAATGGCTCTGAAGGGATGCCGTTGCAATAATCTGGAACGCCGCGCGTTCCCGATCCCGTTGGCGCTGTAATCGTTGCTGCTCGGTGATATCAATACCGATAACAAGTACGGCAGGACTTCCCTCATAAGTTGCCCTCGTTGCCACTACGAGGGACTCCAACCGAGAACCGTCACGGCGCAGCAAAACCGTGTGACGCGGGGGTACGGTAGAGACCTCGCCGCGGTAGAGGGCAGTGATACGCTCTATTGCACCCGGACGATCTTCTGCAGCGACGAGCTCTAGCGGAGACAGGCCATGGAGCTCTTCAGGGGATTGAGCACCCAGGTACTGAGCAGCGCTCTGGTTAGCATACAGAACACGTCCTTCGCGATGGATAATCACGGGAACCGGTAGCCACTCCAGTAGTTCCCGGTATTGGGTTTCGGAACGCTGCAGGGATGCCCAGAGTCCGTTATTGAGGAGCCCTAATTGGATGAAGCGAGCAAAGAGGAGTACGGTGTCTGCTTCTTCTTCGGAGAATGGAGGCTGCCCGAAACGAGCTATAGCGAGGATCGCTCGTTGTTGTTGGACTGTCATCGGAATCCCAATAAGGTGCTCGGAGGTCGGAGGGATGAAGTCCTCAGGGTAATACGTGCGGGGGTCTTGATGGGCATTGTTTACAACTTCGGGTTTCCCCTGCTGCAGGATGTGTCCAAGCAGGCTTCTCTGCAGAGGAATGGCCGAACGGACCAGAGATTCCAGGGAAGGTGTGGAGATGCTATACCATCGGGGTATAAGGTGCTCATTCTCCACTTCATAGAGGCAGGCTAAGTCCAAAGGGGTAAGCTCGGTGAGAGCATGAACAGCATCAGAGAGAAACTGCTCCGGTGGGCGAAGCTCCAGGAGGGAGTAGAGCAGATGGAGTAAGCGCTGCTGGAGTTCCAGTGCCCTCTGGTTGCGGCGCTGAAGGCTACGCAACTCCGTAACATCGCGGAAGGCAAGGACGGCTCCGAGGATACGGCCAGACCGGTCTCGGACAGGGGCTCCGCTGTCGTCAATAGCTATCTCTTCACCATCCCGACGGCGGAGAATCGTGTGGTTTGCCAAGCCTACGACTATGCCTTCCTGGAGGACGCGGCGAACAGGGTTCTCCGCAGGTTGCCCGGTCTCCTCATTGTAGATGGGGAAGACCTCTTCCAGCGGGCGGTGGAGGGCTTCGCTCAATGTCCAGCCGGTGAGTTTTTCGGCCATGGGGTTGAGGAACTGGATGTGTCCGGCCGTGTCTGTGACAATGATGGCATCTCCAATACTGGAGAGAATATCCCAGAGCCAATTGGACTCAGCGGTGGTAGAGGTGTGGAGGCGTTGGGTACGGTGGAAAAGTACAGGCAGCAGCGCGCGGAGCTGCCGAGCAGTAAGCGGTTCCACCAGGATTTCCAAAGGTGCAAGGCGGGAGAGCTCGTCGGTGTACCGCTCAGCAACCTCTGGGTGGCACAGCAGGATGAGTGCGGAGGTTGGGCAATGGGAGAGTTGTTGGGAGATGCTCGGGAAATCTTCTGCTGCCAGACTCACGAGGGCGAGATCGTAGAGGTTTTTAGGGTAGCTAGGCAGCTCTTCCACAGGGATGGGGGTAACATGGGAAAACCCTGCTCTTTGGCAAAGCCGGCGCAAACGTTGAAGGCGGTCCGGTGATACAGCACTGACTAGGATTCGGATGGATTCGCCTGGCATCGGACATTAGATCTTCGGTGCAACGAGTATATCGGCTATATGGAGGGAAGCCTTAGGTATCAAGGTGCCAAGCGTTCTCTGTACCATTGTCCATCCTGGAGACGGTAGCGGATGCGGTCGTGCAGCCGATGGGGGCGTCCCTGCCAAAATTCGACCATGTGTGGAATCAAACGGTAGCCTCCCCAGAAAGGTGGGCAAGGGATGTCCCCGTGGGAGTAAAGCTGTGCTATTTCCTGGAAGCGCCTCTCCAGGAATTGGCGATTCGGGATGACGCGACTTTGGGGGGAAATCCAGGCACCAAGCTGTGCTTGGCGAGGGCGTGTTTGGAAATAAGCGGCAGACTCCTCTGCCGAGAGGCGCTCCACACGCCCCTCAATCCGTACTTGGCGTTCCAATTCAGCCCAGAAGAAGAGGAGCGCTGCCCGGGGATTTGTGTCTAGCTCGTAAGCTTTACGGCTTTCGTAGTTTGTGAAGAACACCAGAGCTCCATCCTCAATGCCTTTCAGCAGCATCATGCGGACAGAAGGTATGCCGTCGGTTGTGGCTGTTGCTAACGCCATAGCATTGGGTTCGGGGACCTGAGCAGCGATTGCTTCTTCGAGCCACCGCTGGAGCTGCTGCAAGGGATCGGGGGGGAGATGGGCCTCTTCCAAAGGCTGGCCGCGGTAGTCACGGCGTAGTTGAGCCAGTTGCTCGCGGAGACTCATATAACCTTTGGGGCTTGTGCTACAGTATCGGTTCCGAAAACGACGGGATAGGGGGGAACAACTTCTCCCCGTGCAATCCGCTCCAACTTCCGTCGGAGGAAGAGACGGCGGACAGCAGGGAGACGGTCTACAAAGTAGATGCCCTGTAAGTGGTCTATCTCGTGCTGCAAAACTCGGGCAAGGAGTCCGTCTGCTTCCAGTTGGCGTTCCCGTCCGCGCAGATCAGTGTAGCGGACCTGCACGGCAGCAGGGCGGACGACCACGTCCCGGAGTTCGGGCAGGCTCAGGCAACCCTCTTCCATTTCGGCAGTTTCTTCAGAAACCGCCACGAGAGTGGGGTTCAACAGTATCAGGGGTTGCTTCATCTCTTCTTCTCCGATATCCACGACGATGAGCTGGAGCGAGACCCCCACCTGATTGGCTGCCAGTCCAATTCCGCGGGCGGCATACATAGTCTCAAGCATGTCGCGTGCCAGCTTCCGCAGCTCGGGCGTAATCTCCGTGACGGGTTTGGTCTTTTGTCGCAGAACTGGATGGTCATAAAGGTAAATGGGCAAAATCATGGACGAGCACTGTTGGGCTGTTGAACAGCGTTGTGCTGTTGGATGATGTCCAGCAGCTCTTTGATATCGTCTAAGACGTAATCGGCATTGACCTCTTGAGTGCCGAAGGTATCACCGTAGCGGGCGAACGCGGTCAGCATACCAACGCTTTTTGCCCCAACGATGTCCCGTTCCACCCAGTCGCCGACCATAATGGTCTCATGGGGATGAACCTGGAGACGCTCCAGCGCCAGCAAGAAAGGGCGTGGACTGGGTTTTCGTTGGCCGGTGTCGTCATATGTGACGACGACGTCAAAGATGTGGTGATAGCCGATATAGCACAGGCGGAGCCATGCCTCACGGGCGGGGGCATCGGAGACAACGCCTAATTTGATGCGCTGCTTGACTAACTCCATCAGGGTTGCGGTCACATGGGGATATGGTTTCAATGCTGCTTCTCGGGCTCGGCGGTAGGCAATGATACCGGCAGAGAGGATGCGGTAGTCCACATACCCCAGAGTTTCCATGAGGAGCTGGTCGAAGACCTGCTGGTATTCAATGCCCATCTCGCGATAGATGCGGTCAATGTGAGCTCGAACGATCTGTGGGCTTAACTGAAGTCCAGCGTCAATCATAGCCGTAACGGCGGCATCAATCGCCTGCCGTTTCATGGCCATAAAATCCACCAGCGTATTGTCCAAGTCGAAGATCACGGCACGGATCATGGCATTGTCCGGCGTCGGTGTAACAGTACAAGTGCAAGCAGTCCACCCAAAGTGCTGAGACTGCTGATCCAGGCTCCGATGCGGAAGGGCTCAGAATCGTAGCGTAATTCTACGATGTGTGTGCCAGCCGGGATTGCAACAGCGCGAAGGCTGTGGTATGCTCGCAGTATTGGGGTTTCTTTGCCGTCCAGAAACGCTTTCCATGCAGGGTACCAGATCTCGCTCAGGCATAGAAGTCCTGGTTTTGCGGTCTGGACCTTCCACCGCTGGGAGTTATGCTCGTAAAGCAGGCATTCAACCGAGTGAGGGATCGTATCGGGCACAAGTTGAAGTAAGGGCTGCGGGGGTGCTTGCTCCAGCAGGGCTTCGATTCGGGGGTTGATTTCTCCACGGCGGAGTACGGCTTCAGTGCTATCACTGGGAACGACACGGGCTCGGTAGACCATCCAGGCTCGGGGTAGTGCTGTCGGACGTTCTTGGAAGTAGAGACGTCCGCTTGCAGTGTCAAAAGCGATGCGGTAGCGGATGTTGAGGATGTCAAAGGTTGCCTCTGCTGTCGGCATAGGAGGATTCCGGCGTTGTAGCCGGAGCTGATTATATCCTTCGTAGAGCATGATGCTGTCCAGCAGTCCTTGGTTCCGTAGCATTGCCATGCCGAAATCCGCCCGCATAGAGACTCGGAATAACTCCGCAGGGGGATTGGGCTGGAGCATTCGCTTCAAATGTGGGTCTAAGTTATAGAAGCGCTCAGGAGGCGCCGATGACTGCACGAATGGGGCATGGGTTCGGGTGAGGTCTACAGTGAGGATGACCGTGAGCACTCCGCCGGCCAGGAGGGGGGAAACCCAGCCCCGCCAGAGGGCGAGGGTGGTGAGAAAAGACAACACGGTGAGCCAGAGAGCAACTGTTCCCTCGCTCTGGAGCTGAGGAAGGAATGTCTTCGGAGCCTGGAACGCTGTCGGTAAAATACCCGTGCTGACCAAGAGAGCGATGCCAGCAATGAAAGCGGCAGCCCAGCCAAGGTGGAGTAGGAGTGGGCGATGACGTGCGGAATGCCAGAGAGCGTCAAATCCCCAGGCAGCAAAGAGGCAGAGGGCGAGAACACTGATGAAGAGGATGCGCGGGGGCACACGGAACAGAGAAAATCCCGGGAGCTGGTACAGGAGAGGAAAAAGGAAGCCATACTTTCCAAAGGCGAACAAGAGGGAGAATGCAAGAGCGCCGATCCAGAAAAGCCCAAGGGGAGTACGCCACCGTTGGAGTATCCCAACGAGGGCAAGCAGCAGAATTGGAATGCCTACGTAGAAGGCGGTTTCCCAATAGTGGTAGTACGCTACTCCGGGCAGGTAGAGTGGCACATGGCGCTGTCCAGGGGGTTCGGTGCTCCCGAACAGCTTGGGGGTGATGAGGGTGAGGATTTGCTGGGGTAAAAGGGAGACCTCCGCCGCCCATTCCAATCCCTGCCCAGCAGAGCGCTCGGAAAGGGAGGCCAGCTCTTGGGTTGGAAGGTACTGTACGGCGACCATCCCTGCTGCTAACACCAGGGGGAGAGCAAGGCGAGCAATGTCGAGAAGAGGCAACCGCTTGTATTGGAGACCACGGGAACCGACGAGCCAGAGCCCAAAGCTGATAAGCAGCAAATAAGTATAGAGGATCGTTTGAGGATGTCCAGCATGGAGACTCATCCCCAGTAATAGTCCGGCTCCTACCGCCCGTTGCCAGCGAGCCTCTTCTATGGCGCCTTTCAGGAGCCAAAGAATCCATGGCAACCATGCTAAGTGGTAGACAATCATCGGGTGGATGGCGTGGTGTGTCAGAATTCCCGAGAAGCCGTACCCAATGCCAACAAGCAGAGACGCCAGCGGGCTGGCACCAAAGGAGCGGCTGAGTTGGTACATGCCCCATTGAGCAAGGATGAAATGAGCAATGACCAATGTCTGGACAACCCAGAACGGCACAGTGCCCAGCAGCAAGTAAGTCAGCCCGAGGAGGCTGTGGGGGAGATAGAAGAAGCCTACCTGTGGATCAGCCAGAAAGGGCATCCCGCAGAAGGTATAGGGATTCCAGAAAGGGAGCGTGCCATGAGCCCAGTGCCGTGCAGCAAAGACTTGGTTGGGATAAAACTGCTCGATGAAATCTTCCCAGAAGAAGCGGGAGCCTGTGAGGTTTGCCCAGAAGAAGGCTGCCGTGGTGAGGATAAAGAGAATACCGGGGACCCAGGGAGGCAATATCGGAGATGGTCTCGGGGAAGTAGAGCGCCCGCGCTGCATGTGAAGGCGGGCAGGAGCATTTCGGTCACGCGTTGCCATCTCTTCCAGGGCATTGCTCTACACGATAGTTCACCGCCCAAAATACGCAGCTTCCCTGTAGCCTTAGGGCAAGGAGGGGCTGCGGCAAAGCTCTTCTTCCGGAGCCAGTTCGAGAAGCCGTTCCAGCGCTTGACGTGCCTGTGCCGCAAGCTCTTCCGGGATAAGGATTTCCGGTTCGCCCTGGCGGAGGCAGTGGTAGAGTTTGGGAAGAGTGTTGAGAAACATATAAGGACAGCGTGTGCAGTGGCATGCTTCCTCTGCCGGCAGAAGCAGAAGTTCAGCTCCATTGGGCAGGCGTGTGCGTAAATGCGGTGCCAATCCGTGGTCGCTTGCCACGATGAGACGCTGCGGGCGGTATTCCGATACGTACCGGAGGAGTTGATGGCTGGAGCCGACAAAATCAGCATTCTGGCGAATCTCCGGTGGACATTGTGGGCTGCTGAGCACGACGGCATCGGGATACATCTGCCGCCAATGGTGGAGGAGGGTGAGAGAGAAGCTGGTATGGACGGAGCAGCGTCCGAACCAGCAGATGATGCGGCGTCCAGTGCGTTCCCGGAGGAAGTGCCCCAACTCGTGGTCAGGGGCAAAGAGCAGAGGGGTATCCTTGGGGAGGCGTCGGACAATAGACTCAGCTGTCCCTGTGGTGACAACGATATCAGCCAGAGCCTTCACGGGGATGCTGCTTTGGATATGGACGATGGCGAGGGCGTCAGGGTACGCTTCCCGCAATCGGGCGAAGAGCTCCGGTGGACAACTCTCCGCTAAAGAGCAGCTTGCCAGTGGATCGGGAACGAGCACGCGCCTATCGGGATAGAGAACCTTGATGGATTCAGCAATGTGGACTGTGGCAGCGACAACCAGTGTTTGCTGAGGGAGCCGACGGACAGCATGGAGCAAATGAAGGGTATCGCCAACGACATCGGCGAGCATTTCAATTCCATTGCCCTGGTACCAATGAGCCAGGATGGCAGCATCTTGCTTTTCCTTAAGCTCCTGGAGGGCTGAAGCCCAATCTGTCAGTGTCCATGCCGGTGTCGGTTCTGGAGACGGCATTTTACGGAGCAGTCCAGGGAATATCTGCAATCCCAGCCCGGTAATTGACCAGACGGGCAGCGACGAAGAGATAGTCCGAGAGCCGGTTCAGGAAGGGCAATACAGTGGCGTTGAGTGGTTCAATCTGAGCCACTGTGGCGACAGCCCGTTCGGCGCGCCGGCAGACTGTGCGGGCAAAGTGCAAATGGGCTGCCGCAGCGTGCCCAGCCGGTAGGATGAAGTGGCGCAGGGGAGGAAGCTCGGATTCGTAGGCGTCAATACGACTCTCCAGCCAGCGTACATGCTCATCACTGATGGAAGGTATGGTATGGCGGACAGGGGCATCCAGAGGCGTTGCCAAATCTGCCCCCAACACGAAGAGCCATGAGCTAATGGTCCGGAGGTCTTCCGAGATCTCTGTAGGGAGCAGGTGGCTGAGCACGATGCCAATGACGGCGTTGAGCTCGTCTACCGTGCCATACGCTTCGAGGCGTGGATGAGATTTCGGAATGCGCTCGCCACCGAAAAGCCCTGTCGTGCCGTCGTCGCCAGTACGGGTGTAAATACGGGAAGCCATAGGTTATGGCCTGTATTCAAAACTTTCCCCTGGTTGGAGGATGACAACCCGTGCGCGGTCGCCGACCAGACGGGCAAACTCCTGCGGGTCCTGTTCAATGGGCGGGAAGGTGCCATAGTGCATGGGAATGGCAACCTTCGGACGGAGGAATTCAACAGCCCGGGCAGCGTCGGCAGGATCCATAGTGAAGTATCCTCCGATGTGAAGCAGCGCAACATCCAGCGGGAATTTCTCCCCGATAAGACGCATGTCCGAAAACAAACAGGTATCGCCAGCGTGGTAAATATTGACGCCATTCAGGTGAATGACAAAACCCACTACGGGCACGGCATGGAAGGCCAGGGTGAAACTCACGCGCACCCCTTCCGTTACTGGAACGGTTCCGCCTACATTCCCTCCAACAACGGAAACGCCGCGAGCCTGTGCCTTCTGGGCTAAGTCAAAGAAGCTTACGAACAGCGCGCGCGTGCGCCGGCAGATTTCAATAGCATCCTCAAAACCGTGGTCACCATGCTCATGCGAGACGCAGACCACATCGGCACGCTGGATCTCAGCAGGGCTCCGAAAGGGACTGCGGGGGTTGCCTGTAATGAAGGGATCAATGAGGACCACTTTGCCCGCCCCTTCTAACTGGAAAGCGGCATGACTGAGCCAAGTAATGCGGACCATCGGAAGCTACCGTGGCTGGGAGACAGAACCGGAGACGGCGCGAAAATAGAGACTCACGCGAGCTTAGTAAGCAGCTGCCTGACAGGGCTTATTCTGACTGGTCCTGGCGGAACAGTTCCCGAATGGGTTGGAGATGGCGGAGGAAGATGGGGAAGGCGAGGGCTACGATGAAGAGTGTGTGCTGAGTCATCGTAGGGAGCAACAGAGGCGAGAGCAGGCGCACCAACGGTTCGGGAGCAGTGGCGATGAGGATGGGAGTCCCAACCGTTGCGGTCATGTTCCCCACGTGGACATTCCGACGGATTGCCATATAGCCCGTGATCCAGAGGAGGCACCACAGCAGGAGCGGGAGCCAACTAATGGCAAGGAGGGCGCCGGCAGCGGGTGCCAGTCCCCGTCCCCCGGCCCATCGGAGGAAGGCGTTGTAGTTATGCCCGACTACAACCATGACGGCAGCAGTTGCCACCGTGTGGAAATCCGCCATCGGTAGCAGTTGGGCACAGTGTACAGCAGCATAGCCCTTGAGCATATCCAGTAGAGCAACGGCCAGCCCAACCCACAGCTTGCCCGTGACCTCATATGCGTTGGCAGCACCTACGTTCCCCGTTCCGCAGAAGCGAATGTCCTTCCCCGTGGTCCACCGTACCAGCCAATAGGCGCTCGGGATACACCCGAAGAGATAGCCCGTTACTGAGGCACCGAGGCTCCCGATGAGTTCCATCTCTGGCGGCGCAGAAGGAAAAGCTGAAACAGAGACAAGGCTCCAACAAGGACGAAAACGACATACGCCAATGCCGCAGCATATCCCATGCGGTCAACGTGCTCAAAGGCATTGACGAAGACCAAGTAGACCAAGGTCGTTGTGGCTCCCAGTGGTCCGCCGCGGGTCATAATGTAGACTTCCACGAAGACCTGGAGTGCCTTGATGGTATTGAGCACAAGGGCAAATGTCAGCATTGGGCGCAGCAAGGGGAGGGTGACCCATCGGAGGCGTTGCCAGAAGCTTGCTCCGGCCAGCAGAGCTGCTTCTTCGTATTCCCGTGGGATTGCCTGCAGCCCTGCCAGGAGCAGGAGTGCATAGTATCCTACCGATGCCCAGATATCCATGAGCATGACAGCGGGTAATGCTGTGGTCGGTTCCTGCAGCCATCCTCGCTCGGGATAGGGCAGCCCCAAGGAGGCCAAAATGGCGTTGATATAGCCGTGGCGGGCGTAGAGATTGGTAAAGATCAGCGCTAAGACCACAAGCGAGGTCACCGACGGTAGCAGAAGTGTACTCTGCCAAAGTCCCTGCCATCGCACCAGGCGGCTATCTATGAGCATTGCCAATAGCAGCGCAAGGCCGATCGTGACCGGCACTGTGCCAAGGGTGAAGAGAACCGTATTGCGGAGGGCCTTCCAGAAGAGGGGATCACTAAGCAGTTCGGCATAGTTGCGCAAGCCAACAAATCCTTGAGCACCGAGTAACGTATGGTACTTGGTCAGGCTCATGCTGAAGGCGTAGAGCAGAGGATAGAGCCAGAAGACAGTGAAGGTCATGACCCACGGTGCAAGGCAGACCGCAGCGAAGAGGGGCTCACTCCGCTGCATGGCAGAAGTGTTGGAGAAGTTGATAGACCAATCCCAGGGGAAGTCCGACAACGTTGTAGTAACAGCCACGGATGCCTGTGACGAATACAGCTCCGAAGGGGTCTTGGATGCCATAGGCGCCGGCCTTGTCCAGTGGAGAGCCAGTGGCAACATATGCAGCGATTTCTTCCGGTGTCAGCGAGCGGAAGGTGACCTCCGTCCGGGCAACTCCGGTGGAGAACTCTAGCTCGGGGGCGCGCACGAGAGCGACACCGGTGTAGACTTCATGGGTGCGTCCACTCAACTGTTGGAGCATTGCCGCTGCCTCTTCAGGGGTCTGTGGCTTGTTTAAGTACATGCCCTCAAGGACTACGGTGGTATCGGCTCCGAGGACAAAGCAGGGCTGCTTTAGGCGTTGGGCGACAGCGAGAGCTTTCTCCCGAGCCAGTTGGGCAACGTAATCATGCGGTTGCTGATCCGGCTGTCCATCCACTTCGGTAAGTGGCGAAGGGACGATGCGGAAGTGGAAGCCCAACAGGCGTAGCAGTGCAGCTCGCCGTGGCGAACGCGAGGCAAGGACCAGTGGACGCGGAAGGCGCAAGAGTGCGGCAGGGGTCATCGCAGGTAGTACAGAATGGTCAAAGCTCGTGCCCATGGATGCTCACTCTCCTGTGGAGGTACGATATCCACTATCTCTGCACAAAGAGCAGCCTGGCGTCCGATGCCGAAGGAGAAAGCCACACTGAGCATTCCCGTACGGCCTTTCCGTTCGGCATCGCCCCGGAGGAAATTGTATTCGGCGACGATTCGTCCAAACCGTCCCAGCGTGTGCTCAAAACCGATACCGGCATTGATTCGGCGTGCTCTCGGAGGAGGCTCCAAAGGGTAGCCAAGCATGCCGTGCCAGGCCAATTCACCAAGCCACCAGCGGTAGCTTTTGCTGGCGGCAAGAAAGATTCCCGCAGCGGGGATGGTGAATCGGCGGCGCTCCTGCTCATAGCCTCCCCAACCTTGAGTGTGAAGCCCGAGGACTACTGCTGGAATCATCATGCCTTCATCCCGGAGCCGAAAGCGGAGAGAGACACCCGGCAGAGATTGCCACTCCGGCTCCCCTGTCCCGATGAGGTTCCGCCCGCTGAAGGCGAGCCCGAGGAGCAAGCGTGGTATTGGCGAGGCGAAGCATTCGGCAGAAAGGGTCCCGGCGGGAAAGAGGCCGACCTGCAGTAAGAGCGAGCCCTGGGGTAGGAGCCCAGCCGTTGGTATCGTGATGACCCGAAGGGGCTGAACGGAGGAGCCTTCTCCCACAAGCTCGTGAGCCCATCCAGGTAGGGAGAGGAAGAAAGCTAGCCTGCAGAGCCACCGATGCATTTTTGCAATTCCTGGGTCGGACGTCCAAATGGAAGTACAGCAACAGGAGAGAAGACGTCGTCGGGCGGATCATCACGGGCGATAATTGTGAGTGCGTCTACACAGAAGCATATGGGCTGCCATTGATGAGAAAGCTCCTGCCGGAGGCGTTCGGCTTCGGCAGTGGGACCGTAGTACTGCCCAATGCTTAAATGAGGCGTAAAGCCCGTCGGATAGCGTCCTTGTTCGGTACAGTCTGGGAAAATCTCCAGCAGGCGTTGGTAGAGGGTAATGATAGGCTCGGCTGGTTCTGGTGACAGCCAAAGGGTGTGGGAAGTTGGTCCATGGCGGAAGAGGCGGCATTCTCGCAGACAAAGGACAAAGGGAGAAAGCTGGCTGCATAGGGCGTCGAGGAGAGGTAGTATGTTCGGGAGCTGCTCCCGGGGACGAAAGGGGTAGAGTAGCGTTACATGGGGCATCCAGCGACGGAACTTGCGGTCGTAGCGGCGGCGGAGCGCTTGAATTGGCTCCCACAGCGATGGAGGGGGAATAATGACGAGTGCACTCTTGAAGGTTTTCTCTGCCGCCATCAGAGGACTGCTTGCGGCAATATTAACACAGCCCGGATCGGCTTTGTAAGGTAGTTCCGGTACCGGTGTAGTTGTTCCGCCTGAATGCGGAAGCTTTCCCCGGAGCGGACTAGGAGTTCATCGCCAGGCATCTCCACCAGGAGGTTTCCCTCTATGGCAATGCCATCGGTGGGAACGGGGAAGCTCCAGTAGCCCTGTGGGGGAAGTTGGGCTCCTGCCTCCAGGCAGAGTTCTAGCCATTCAGGGTCCTCCGGTTGATGGACAGGGCGGAGCAATCGGAGTGCAGTGCGTCGTACGGCGCGGGTGGTGACCATAGAGAAGAAGTCAACTCCTTTCCAGCACTGTCCACCGCGGGCGCTCCGGGGGTCAGGATAAGTAGTGCTGACGAGGGCGGCTATGGAGGTACCGTATAAGGCTGTCAGTGAGCGGAGGACTTCCAGCGGGAGGCGTCGCTGACCCTGTTCGGCAAGGGCCAGGAGGGCTTTGGAGATACCGACACGTTGAGCGACGTCACTGAGACTCCATTCGTGACATTCCCGCAGATGGCGTAGGAATTGACCGATCCGCTGCCGCTGCATTGTGCAATGGACCAAAAAGCGTTCGTGCTACGTCCATAGCCATTGCAAATTACAGTGCTCTTTACAGGGAGGATGGCAGTGCGGTTGCGAGGATGTCTCTGCCTCATTACGGGTGCAAGCTCCGGTATCGGGCGGGCAATGGCACTACGTTTTGCAGAAGAAGGAGCAGATCTCGTTCTCACGGCGCGTCGGGAAGAGGCTCTCCGAGAGGTTGCCGACGCGGCGCGACAACGGGCGCCGGGGAGCCGTATTTTCGTGCTGCCGGCAGATCTCCGTCAACCGGAAGCGATCGAGCACTTAGCCTGCTGGGTCCATGAAAGCGCCGGTGCCGTTGATGTCCTAGTTAATAATGCCGGTATCGGTTACTTTGCTCCGGCGTCCCAGATAGAACTGGAGCGAATTGAGGAGCTGTGGCATGTCAACGTGCGAGCTCCGATACTGTTGACGCGGGCAATCTTGCCCTCTATGATCCAGCGCCAGAGGGGTACACTGCTCTATGTTGCTTCGCTGGCAGGAAAGTACGGCGTCAAAGGGGGTAGCGTCTACGCGGCGACGAAATTCGCTCTCCGGGGCTTTGCTGAGTCGCTTTTCCAGGAAGTGCGACAGTACAATATCCGCGTCATCGTACTCTGTCCCGGCTCTACAGCGACGGCTTTCAGTGGGCCGATGGCATCGGGACCTGGGAGGGAGCGGATCCTCCAAGCGGAAGATGTGGCCGAGGTTGCCGTGCAAGCGGTTCTTCTCCCACCGACGGCGACCGTCAGCGAAATTGAGCTCCGCCCAACAAATCCACAGTAAGTAGGTGGGCAGACGATGGTGGAACAGTGGGTAATGTATCTGCAGCAACTTCCCCCAGAGGGAGTGCTCTTGGTTGCTTTTGTGGTGACGTTCGTGGAGAATCTTTTCCCTCCTTCACCGAGCGATACGCTCCTTCTCTTCTGCGGCGTGCTGGTTGGTATAGGGGTAGTGGAATTTGTCCCGTTAGTGCTTTCGGCAACTTTGGGCAGCGTTGCCGGCTTCAGCGCCATGTTTTGGGTGGGGTACGTATTCGGGGTTCGCGTCATTGATGCTGGACGGCTCCGCTTTCTCCCGCTGGAGGCAGTGCAGAAGGTCGAGCGATGGTTTCAGCGCTATGGCTACTGGGTTATCTTCGTAAACCGTTTTCTTTCGGGCACGCGGGCAGTTATTTCTTTTGTAGCGGGGATGTCCAAACTGACGTTCCTGTGGACGCTACTGCTCTGCACCATTAGTGCCTTGGTGTGGAACACACTGCTCATCACTGTTGGGTGGAGCGTGGGGCAGGGGTGGCGGGAGATTGCCCATTGGTTACAGCTCTACGGAACAGCCCTGGCTGTAATTCTCCTGGGACTGGGTGCTGGATGGTTTGTGTGGTGGATCCTGCGGGCGCAACGCGCAAGGCAGCATACGTCGGAGCCATAGCAGTAGCAGGAAAAGCGTATTTTCGGTCTGAGCCAGGGACATGGGAAAGCGTCTGAGACAGTGGCTTTGGCAGAAAGGGTGCGCTATTACCGTGGCGATGGTGATAGCGATGACGGTCGTGGAGCGCCGTGCTGTGCTACCGGTTTCCGTCCCACCTATTGTGCTCCGCGTTGACCCCTGGTTGTTCCCGCCCAGGATACAGCGCAGAGCCTCCTTACAGGGTTTGTTTGGAACTTTCTGGCTCAATTAGAGCGGAAGAACAAGCCGGAGCATATGACGCTTCCAGACTGCAGAAGGCGGTAGAGATAAAGACCCCCGGCAAGGGAGCGGATCGATAGCCACTGGGGGGAATTGCTAGGGACAATGTACTGAAATAAGCGCTGTCCCAGAGGAGTGTAGATTTCTACGGTACTCCCTGCCTCTGCCCGGATGGGTACGGCTTCTGTGTGGAGGATGAGAGGTAGCAGAGTGCAAGGTGCTGTCATGGGAGCTTCCACACTCGTTAGGGGGGCTAATCTGATGCGATACTCGGCCACAGTTTGTAGAGTCGTGGCATCTGTGAATCGTACAATGGCACCGCCACTTGTATTGCCCGAAGTTCGGAGCCAACAGGAGAAGCGGGGATAGAAGTGGCGTGGCCACAGGGAGAGTGTATCTGGTGCCGTGAGCGTGCCGGCATCGTAGCAGCTATCACCCAGGCAGAAGCGGAGAGCATGGGTAGGAATTCCAATTGGTTCTACGTGCGTAAGGAGCTGGCGGGTGACACTACTGGCGTTATAGAGAGCGGCGTTGCTGCTGATTTCCCCCTCGGTTGAGGTCGTCAATCCCGTCTGTGCCCATACAAGAGCGAGCGAGTCCGGGCTGGGTGGGGAAATCTGAACCTGAACGAGATGCTCCAGGAGGGTTGCTCCCGAGAGAGCATCGCGGAATCGGAAGAGCAGGGGAGCACTTCCGGAAGAGGTCCCTGCTTCTACGAGCACATACGCTTTGAAACTGTGTTCCTCTGCTCCCGGGGCAATGGTGACCGTGTCCGGTGAAACCCGTACCCCAGGGGCATAGCAAGAAGGTCCCCAGCAGAAGTACGGATAACTGCCTGCGGGCATCTGGGAGTCGTCCATTTCCACAATAACCCGGAGGGGTTGTGTCCCATCGTTGACAACGACGGCGGGGGCGGACACGTCCCAGCCAGGAGTGACAAAGACGGCGGTAACTGCATGGTGGAGTCGGAGAGCTGCAGTTGTGTAAAGACTCGCAAGGAGCGTAATAGCACTTGTAGCACGGAGCATTTGCTTGTTCCTGGCGTAGATGGAACATGTTCGCAGGGCACATAGAGTAGGGCTTGAAGGGATCAGGCCCGTTGAAAGGGTTCTTGGGTTCCCTCCATAGGCACCGTCCCAGCATTGATAGTAGACATAGCTTTCTGGAGGCCATATTGGACAAGGTATTCCAAGGCAGACACTGCACGTCGGACCATAGCGTCCCGTTCGGCTATTTCTTCGGGGGCGAAGGGGGAGAGCACGTACTCTGTCATCTGACCCCGGGGGAAGTTACGTCCGATGCCGCACCGGAGCCGTGGGATATCGCCGGTTCCCAAACATTCGATGACCGAGGCCATGCCGTTGTGACCACCAGCGCTACCGGAGGCTTTCAGGTGAATCCTCCCCAGAGGGAAGTTGAGTTCGTCCAGTACGATGACGATGTGGTCGGTGGGGATAGCTGTTAACTGTTGAGCACCACGGACGGCTTCCCCGGAGCGGTTCATGTACGTCAGTGGGAGGAGGGTCAGGACGGGGTGTCCAGCGATGGAAAGCAGCGCCTCCATCCACGGTCCCTTTCCTCGGTGCCAATGCCCGCCGTAGCGTTCTGCCAGAGCGCAGACGACCCTCCAGCCGATGTTATGCCGTGTTTCGGCGTACTCCGGTCCGGGATTCCCCAGACCGACGATAAGCCATTCTGCCCTTGGTTTCTCCATAGGGTACACTTCATTGAGTCGGTGCCAGTAGACGCTCCAGTGTCGAGGAAGATTGCGCCGGCGACGGGATGGGTGTCCGTAATATTGTGGCACTGTGAGTATCACAGCCGTGAGGTTTTCCGATGTGGCGGTACTGTTGGTGGGGTGTAGCACTGTATTGCTTGCTTTCTCTTCCCGGGCTGCTTTGGGCGCAACCGAGGCCACTGCCGCCGATATCCCCGACTGTAGAGGCAATGGAGCAGCGGATGGGGCGTCCGGCAATGGTTATTGACCCACAACTGGAGGAGCGCTTACGCCGGGCACAGGATTTGCTTCCTCTTGAAGGGATTTGGGCGCTGCGGTTGGAAAATTTTGATACCACGGGTGGCGATATCCGGATGGTACGAGAGGATTATACCGTCCAGCTCCTCATTGTTCGCCAGGAGGAAGGGGCACCGGAACGGCTGGTTGCAACGGTCATTCACTCGGAAAGTGAGCGTATCCCCGTTGGGGCAGTTGTGGCTTCTTTCCAGCCCACGGCCGATCCGCAGTTATATCTTGCCGAATGGCTCTTGCCAGGGAACCCTCCGAGACGGAGCGAGTTGAAGATGGAAAGCAGTGCTGTAGCGGTAGCAGAAATCCGTGATGTTCCGCGATACCCGCTTGTAGCAACCCTGCGCTTACTCAAGCTTCGTCCCCGCCCCTGGCAGCGGTCTCCTCGGTGAATGCAGGGTTTAGCTGTCTTCGTCTTTTAGCAGTGTCTGTTGTAATAGCGGGGTACAAGAGCTCATGCAGTGGACCTCCCACCGGGTTCGGCAGTCGTTTTTGGATTTCTTTGCCGAGCGAGGGCATCGGATTGTGCCCAGTGCACCTGTGATCCCGCATGGTGATCCGACGCTGCTTTTCACCAATGCGGGCATGAACCAGTTTAAGGATGTCTTCCTTGGCTTCGGAACTCGGGATTACACCCGGGCTGCCGATACACAGAAGTGCATTCGCGTCAGTGGTAAGCACAATGATTTGGAGGAGGTGGGCTACGATACGTATCACCACACTTTCTTTGAGATGCTGGGTAACTGGAGTTTCGGCGATTACTACAAAGCCGAAGCGATTGCGTATGCCTGGGAGCTGTTGACAGGTGTTTGGAAACTGCCGGTAGAGCGGCTCCATGCAACGGTATTCCGCACGGATGATGAGGCCTACGAGCTATGGCGGCGATACCTGCCTGCTGAGCGAATCCACCGCTTTGATGAGAAGGACAACTTCTGGGAGATGGGCGATACGGGTCCCTGCGGTCCATGTACGGAAATCCATTATGACCGAACGCCGGACTTTAGCGGTGCTCGGCTTGTCAACGCAGGTACGCCGCAGGTTATAGAGATCTGGAACCTCGTATTCATCCAGTACAATCGCCGTGCAGATGGCTCACTAGAGGAGCTGCCAGTCAAGCATGTGGACACGGGCATGGGATTGGAGCGAATCTGTTCGGTGCTCCAGGGGGTGGACTCTAACTATGATACGGACCTGTTCGTACCGCTGATTCGGCGTGTTGAGGAGCTCAGTGGGCGGCGGTATCCTCGGGAGGATGTTCGCCACCCCGATGGGATTGCAATGCGGGTTATGGTGGATCACATCCGGGCGCTGGCTTTTGCCATCGCTGACGGGGCACTGCCGGGCAATACCGGGCGTGGCTATGTTCTGCGGCGTCTGCTGCGCCGTGCGGAACGTTTTGCCCGGATGCTAGGATTCCGTGAGCCCGTACTCTGGCGCTTGGTGCCGGTGTTGGTCTCTATCATGGGGGATCCCTTCCCAGAGTTGCACCAACATCAGCGCACGATTGAACAGGTCATAGAGGCAGAGGAGGCCCACTTCCTACGGACGTTGGACCGTGGACTGCAGCTTTTTGAGACCGTGGCGGAAGAGCTCCGGAGACGCCAGCAGTGGGAAATCCCGGGCGAGATTGCTTTCCAGCTTTACGATACGTATGGATTCCCCTTGGATTTGACGGAGCTCTTAGCCCGTGAGCAGGGCTTCACCGTGGATGTGGAAGGGTTCCAGCGCTTGATGGAAGAGCAACGCCGCCGTTCCCGACAAGCGCAGAAGACGCAAGCAGTGGAAATCGCCCTCAGTCCCAGACTCCAGCAGTTCCGGAGCGAGTTTACAGGATACGAAGAACTAGAGACGGAAGCGGAGGTGCTTTATGCAGAGGGCCATCACGTTGTTTTGGAGCGGACACCCTTCTACGTGGAGTCCGGTGGACAGGTCTCGGATACGGGGATTCTGCTTCTTGGCGGGGAAGACTATGTGGTGGAAGACGTGCGTCGGGTAGGCGAAGCGATTGTCCACGTGTGCGCTCAGGAAGTAGAGCCCCTGGTGGGGCAGCGGGCATTGGCACAGGTGGACCGCCGTCGCCGGTGGGCGATCATGCGGAATCACTCCGCAACGCACCTGTTGCACGAAGCTCTGCGCCGTGTCTTGGGCTCCCATGTCCAGCAGGCGGGTTCGCTGGTTGCCCCTGAGTACCTGCGCTTTGATTTCTCCCACTTTGGCAAGATAGAGCCCGCACAGCTTCGGGACATTGAAGCGCTGGTCAACGAAAAAATCCGGGAAGCTATCCCGGTCCAGACTCGCATTATGCCGCTGGAGCAGGCGCGGAAGATTCCGAACGTCAAGATGTTTTTTGCTGACAAGTACGGCGATATCGTGCGAGTAGTCATCATTGATGAGCGCTTCTCGGTGGAGCTGTGTGGGGGCACGCATGTGCACAACACCAGCCAAATAGGGCTGTTTGCGCTCACGGGGGAAGAGGCCGTTGCTGCAGGTGTGCGGCGCGTGGAGGCTGTCACTGGTGAAGGAGTAGAGCAATACGTTGAGCAGCTGCGGCGACGTCTGGAGGAGCAACAACGCCATGCGGATCAGCTTGCCGAGCAGCTGCAACGTCTGCAGCGTGAGGTGGAGCAGTTGCAGGTGGAGCGGGAGAGTGCTCGTATCCCGGAATTCCTTGCCCGAGCCCGCTCCGTTGATGGGATTCGCATTGTAGCTGAACAGGTGCAGCTGTCCACCATTGACCAACTCAAGGCATTGGCTGACCGTATTCGGGCAGCGCTTGGACGGCAGGGTATTGGGATTGTATCGGCAGTGGTGGAAGGAAAAGTGCACTTAGTCTGCGTCGTCACCCCTGACCTGACGGAGCGCTATCCGGCAGGACAGTTGGTTGCTCGGATTTCCCGTGAGTTGGACGGTGGTGGGGGAGGACGTCCCCATTTAGCAACAGCGGGGGGACGGCGTCCGGAGAAATTGTCAGAACTTCTAGGGCGGATTCCTGAATTAGTGGCCACCTTCGGCTCCGAGAGTGTGCGGACGTGAAGAATCGCTCATCAGGGCGCATATAGCGGCTACAGAGACGATATCCTGCCACCGGCAACCTCGGGACAAATCACAGTATGGGCGCCGGAGCCCTTGCACTAGGGGGCCGATCGCCTGTGCCCCAGCCAATCGCTCGGTGAGCTTGTAAGCGATATTGCCTGCGTCTAAATTGGGGAAGATGAGCACGTTGGCTCGTCCTGCAACGGGTGAGTGGGGGGCTTTGCGGGCAGCAACTTCCGGCACTAGTGCCGCATCGCCCTGGAGTTCCCCGTCTGCTAGGTATTGGGGATATCGCTGCTGGAAGATACGGACTGCATGCTGAACCTTCTCCACCAGGGGATGCTGAGCGCTGCCTTTTGTAGAGAAAGACAGGAAGGCGATCCGAGGCTCTTCTTGGAGTACCCGTTCAACGTTCTGTGCTGTGCAGTAGGCGATTTCTGCTAGCTCTTCCGGTGTGGGATCAGGCACAACCCCGGCATCGGCGTAGACCAGTACTTGATCGGGAAAGACCATCAGGAAGTAGCTACTGACAACGCTGATGCCCGGTGCCACCCCTACGCTCCACAGGGCAGCGCGCAACACGTCCGCTGTTGTGGATAGCGAGCCGGCGACGCATCCATCCACTTCGCCGGCATCCAGAAGAAGACCAGCAAAGAGGAGAGGATGTTGCGAATGTTGGCGAGCTTCCTGGAGACTCATCCCTTTATGCCGGCGCCGATGCCAGAGCCGTTCGGCGAAGAGTTCCCTCTGCGGTGCATGCTCAGGAGACACGATCGGAATATCGGTCAAGGGGATGTTGTGCTGTTGTGCCAGGGCAGTAATGCGCTCTTCGTTTCCAACAAGTATGGGCTCTACGATTCCGCGATCGGCCAGTTCCCGAACTGCGCGGAGCGTCCGCTCGTCCTCGGCATCTGGGAATGCAATTCGGCGGTGGAGAGCGGTGGCACGAGCAAAGAGCCTTTGCATAACCTCCTGGCTCATGGTAGCGGCAGCAGTGCTGTCGTTCCGCTGGGCAGTGATGTGCTCAGTATTGGTTCAGCACGGCTTCCCGCTGCAATGATGAGCTGCTGGGGTGTTCCTGCGGTGAGGAACCAGAATTCACCGCGGTTTGGGAGGTACCATAAGTTGCGGATATTCCACTGCTGGACAAGGCGGATCGAGCCTTGAGAGCGGAGGTCTACCCGAAAAAGTCCTGCAGAAGTTCCCACATAGGCGAAGTCATCGGGTGTTGTGACCAGGCCCGTCAGCCGGATGCGAGCGGAATCGGCAGAGGTGGAAAGCGGAATACTCTTCACCAGACGCAGTGGGCGGAGACGAATCAGACTCAGCCTCGGGGCTCGCAGTGTCGCTGCGCTGTCGTCTCCACTTCCGATACTTGCGACCACTAACTCTTGCGCGCCTTCCCGCAACGCTATAAAGCGGGGTCTCGGCGGAAGTGGGAGGGAATCCTGCACTTGCCATGTCCGTGTGTCAAAGACGAGCAGGTACGAGCTTTTCTCTTCCGTGATGTACAACATGGCGTCGGAAGCCGCGACGGCACCGATTTGTCCGCCGATGGAGAAGGTTCGTACATATTCGTCGGTGAGGAGGTCAATTAGGCTCAACATCCCGGCGGAGCGATGCCAGATATAGCCGCTAGTTGCGTTGGGGAAGGCGATGCCATCGGGGGAAGCTGGGAGGTGGAGGCGAGCGCGCCGTTTGTACGAGTTCGCATCCAGCAGTTCCACAGACTTCGGCAGAAAGAGGAAGAGGGTGTTGCGAAATAGCTCCATGTCCTGGACTGGCGCCGGCAGTGGAGAACCGTTTGCTTGGGCGTAGAGGTCACTTACCACCACGCTATTGCCGGGTTCGTGGCGAAGCTGCAGTTCCGGTGTATCCGTTGCGAGCAGGAGGTACCAGGAGGGCGAAGTTAGGTCGTAGAATGGTTCACTGCCGCATCCGATACAGAGGGCGATGAATAAGAGTGGGAGCATCAGGCTGACTCTTGGGATTGGGATAGCCGTGCAACGAGGGCTGTGACGAGCTGCGTCATCTTGGGTTCGGCTTGGCGGGCTGCCTGGAGGACTTCCTCCAGCGAAAGCGGCTGTAAGGCGTCGGGGAAGCATTCGTCGGTTAGGATGGAGAGTCCGAAGACCTCCATACTCATGTGACGGGCGACGATGACTTCCGGCACAGTGCTCATTCCGACAGCGTCGGCACCGATGAGGCGAAGGAAGCGATACTCCGCCCGGGTTTCCAGGCTCGGGCCAGGAAGGGCGACGTAGACCCCTTTTTGCAGCTTCAAGCGCAGCTCTAAGGCAATCTCCTCTGCCAGTTCAATGAGCCGCCGTGAGTATGGTTCGCTCATATCAGGGAAGCGTGGACCGAGGGTGTCATCGTTGGGACCAATCAGGGGATTATCGCCCATCAGATTGATGTGGTCGATGATGACCATCAAGTCACCGCGCCGGAAAAGTGGGTTGAGGGCTCCTGCGGCGTTGGAGATAATGAGCGTTCGCACACCCAAGGCGAAAAGAACGCGGACGGGAAAGGTGACCTGCTGGAGGGTGTAGCCTTCGTAGCGGTGGAAGCGTCCTTGGAGTGCCACAACTGGACATCCGGCAAGGCGTCCGAAGATGAGACGCCCCTTGTGAGATTCAACGGTGGAGACAGGGAAGTGCGGAAGGTTCTCGTATGGAATGGCACATTCTTGTTCAATCTTCTCCGCCAACTCGCCAAGTCCTGTGCCCAGGATGATGCCAATGGACGGTGTTGACTGAGTCGTCAGGCGGATGACCTCAACGGCTTCTTGCATCTGCTGGCGGAGCAGAGAAACAGGGGCACTCATGCATCCTGCCCGTGAGCTGAAGGAACATTTTTCGGAAGTTTCGGTGGACGCTCGCCGAAGAGGGCAGTTCCAATACGCAGGAGGGTTGCTCCCTCTTCAACGGCGATTTCGTAGTCGGCGCTCATACCCATGGACAAATGGGGGAAGTCTTCCGGTGTGGTGCCGTATCGCTGGCGGAGCTCGTCGCGGAGTTGACGAAGTAGGCGGAATTCCGCTCGGACCCGCTCCGCCGTTGCTGGAGCTGGAATGGTCATAAGCCCGTAGAGCCGGACGAATGGGAGTCGAAGTACAGTTTCCGCCAGGGAGAAGACCTCTTCTGGAGCACAGCCGTGTTTGCTCTGTTCTCCCGATGTGTTGACCTGAAGGAGGATTGCTACGGGCTTCCCTGTCCGCTCTCCCCAACGGTTGAGGGCTTCCGCTGCACGTGCGGAGTCAACCCCATGAATGAGGGTAGCCCGCGGGGCGATGAGATTGACCTTGTTGGTCTGCACGTGTCCGATAAAGTGCCATTCCACGGTGTAACCCCGCTGTTGCAGGTAGTCTGCCTTCATCCGGAGTTCTTGGGCGTAGTTCTCACCGAAGCAGTAAATGCCGGCGTGAACGGCCGATTCGAGCATTTCTGGTGGGTGTCCTTTGGAGACGGCGATGATGCGAATTTCGGCCGCATCCCGTCCTACGGCGGTAGCGCGTTCCCGTATATGCTCGAGCAGCTTCTGCCAGCGTTGGGCCAGAAGTTCAGGCTGCAGTAGCGGATGCATTGCGTACAAAAATAGGATTCAGCTGGCTTCCTGGCTGGAGTTCTCCCAAGAGTTCACAAGCACACAAGCGACGGCATCACTGGTGACGTTGACCACCGTGCGGCTCATATCCAGCAGACGGTCAACACCAAGGATCAGGGCAAGCCCTTCCTGAGGAATCCCGAGGTTTTGCAGAATTACTATCAACATGACTATTCCGGCTCCCGGCACAGGGGCTGCTCCGATAGAAGCGGCGATAGCCATGGCCATTAATGCTACTAGGGCACCGAAGCTGAGCTCAATACCGTAGAGCTGCGTCAAGAACAAGGTTGCTACGGCTTGGTAGAGGCTGGTTCCGTCCATGTTTACAGTTGCTCCCAAAGGAAGCACGAAGCCTGCAATTTCTTGGCGTACACCTAAATGGTGGTGACATACGGACATGGTGGTCGGCAGTGTGGCTGCACTGGAGCTAGTGGAGAAGGCAACCATCTGTGCCGGTAGCAGAGCGCGATAGAAGGCCAAAACAGGCGTGCGGGTCAACAGGCGTAGTATGAGTGGGTAGACGGCGGCAAGCATGAATGCCAGCCCAGCAAGGACGGAGAGGCTGTATAGCCCCAGCGCTGACAGGAGCGACCAGTCAGCTTGCAGGGCTGCCATAAGGGCAAAGACTCCTATGGGGGCAAAGCGCAGGATCAGCCTTATGGCTGCTAGCAATAGCTCCATGAGAGCTTGTAAAAGGCCCCGGAGCGGTGAACTCTGCTCCGGCGGTACAGTTAGCAGTGCTGCCCCTAGCAGTAGTGTTGCCAGGATAACTTGAAGCATTCGTTGGTTGTCCTGAGCCGCTGCCAGGAAGTTATCCGGGAACAATTCTACGAGGATTTGCAATGGACTTTTTCGCTGCAACTCTTCTGCTGTGCTTTGCCGCTCGGCCAAGAACTGTTCGTATTGCTGTCGGAATGCTACCTGTTGCTCGGCAGAGATGGCTGCTCCAGGGCGCAGGAGCGTAGCCATCCCGATGCCCGTCAGGACAGCAGCAAAGGTAGAAAGTAGGTAGTACCCCACAGTGCGCATCCCCAGTCGGGAGAGCCGAGAAAGATTGCCTACGGCTGCAATGCCTTGCAGAAGGGATACAACAACGAGGGGGAGTGCGATGAACTTCAGTAGGGTCAAAAGGAGCTTTCCCAGTGGGGCAACCCAGGCAGCTGTGAAGCCGGATAAATTCAGGGGTTCTTGAAGCAAACTCCAGGCCATTCCAGCCACAAAGCCTATCAAGATTTTCCAAGGCGTAGAAAGACGCGGCATCTCCTAAAGCGTAGCTGTCAGGCTCATGCTCAATCCATGGGCTGCAGGCATGTAACGACATACCCCTCCAACGCAGGCAATGCCTGCACGCTGGCGTCCGTAGCCTATGCTGATCTTCCACCGCTGGAAGAGCACCGTTACAGCAGCTCCGGGATAGTGATGATGGACTCGGTATCCAGGGCGACCGTAATTGTACTCGTCCCATGCTGTTAGAGCCCAGCGAGGAGACAACGTATACTCCAGCAACGCAAATGCCCAGTGACCTCGGTCCTGGCGACTCCACAGGTGTTGGAGTTCCAATCGCAACGTCTGACGAGGAGCGAATGTGTAAGCGATATCGGCAATCGCAATCCAGGTCCAGACAAGTCCGTAGCCTCGGAGGCCTTCGGAGACGTCACGGTTGTAGACCTGGCGTGTGAGTTGGAGGGTGCCCTTCAGCACGTGGCTCCAGGAGGCTGAATATTCAGCGGTAAATTCTTCCAAGAAGAGCGTTTTCCCAATGCCGGGGAAGGGGCTCCGATAGCGGAGTTCGCTGGTATGGACTGTGTCCAGCCCGTGAATCCGACAATAGTTGAGGTTGAGGGTTCCCCCGTCTGTACCCCCGACGAGTGTTCCTTCGGGGAAGGGGAGGATAGCGTCTACGCTGAAGCCGATTTCACCCCCGGGCTGTGTAGCATATGCATACAGTGTGGCTAAGCGATAGCTTTGCTGCCGGCTCAGCGGGGGGAGGTAGTTGAGCACGGCGACCGTTCCTGTCGCTGTTCGGTCGGAGTAGAAGGCCATGTTGTCCACCCGCTTTGCTTGGAGCAGGAAGCTAAGGGAGGCTAGCTCTCCGGACAAGCTTCCATAGAGTCCTGTGCCAGGGTTGTAAGAGTAGCCGTTCAGTGCGCAGGGATCGTTGTACTTATATGCCCATTCTGCTGTCAGTTGCCAGCTTTGCCATTGCCATGCGGTGCGGAGAGCGTATGCCAAGACATTTTCTGGAAGGCGGTATAGAGGGTCTGTATCCGGCTGGTACTTGCTGACGACGGAGGCTCCGAGGCTCCAATGCAGGGGATGACCGACGCCCCAGGCGGAGGGAGTAAGCTCTATGTCGGCGCCGCGGATGAGCCCATCCCAGTCAAAGAATCGACGTTGTCGGGCAACGAAGGCGCTCAGATGTATCCCCTGACTACGCCAGCGGAGTCGGACGCCGTCCAGAGCATTGTCAATACCCAGGAGCCGTTCTTCGTACGTGCGCAGGATCATGCCCGAACCGAACTGCTCGTAGAAGCTCCCGACGGTTAGCTGGAAGTTTGCGTCGTGGTAGTCAATGGAGCGGAATGGGATTCCTGCGCCGGCATAGCGGGGATCGTATCCTTGGAGGGGCTTTAGGTAAGCCTCGTAGCGTAAACTGAACGTCACTGCCCCAATGCGGTAGCTGAGCGGAAGGTAAGCGTTGAGAGCAAGGCGTTCCGGCACCTCTGGGGCACCGATGGCACTGTCGGCGTGATAAGAGCGAAACTCT
The DNA here is from genome assembly GCA_030550395.1 of Bacteroidota bacterium. Classification (GTDB taxonomy): domain Bacteria; phylum Bacteroidota; class Ignavibacteria; order Kapaibacteriales; family HRBIN21; genus HRBIN21. The sequence goes on from JAUQPL010000004.1 coordinate 79,970, forward strand.
ACCTGGAGTCCACCGCTGACAGTGCCGTTGAGCTGTCCCAGCGTGCTTCCGCAAAGGACGAGGAAAGCAAGGCTCCAGAGGCGACCGTACATCAGGGGGTCCTTTCGGGTGATTTATCGGGCTGCGTCAAGCGCTTTAGGACGGCATAGAGGCTTTCTTCGTCACCGGGTGTATATGCCTGACGCTGCCAGACGATGCGTCCAGAGCCGTCCAGGAGGAAGGCGTGAGGGATATCCGTGACGTTCATTGCCCGCCGGAGCTCGCTGTTGCTGTCTATGTAGACCTCAAAGCGCCACGCCCGAGCGCGTACCAGTGGAGCAACCTTCGCTCGGGTGCGAGCATCGTCAATGGAGACGGCGATGATTTTGACCCCGGTTTCGGTCTGCCACTGTGGGTAGAGTTGGTGGAGAGTGGAAAGCTCCAACAGGCAAGGTTTGCACCACGTTGCCCAGAAGTTCAGCAGAATCGGCTTGCCATCATTGTGAAGGGTATCGGCTCGGACAGTGCGTCCGTCAATGCTCGTCAGAAACACGGCGGGCAATTGTGCCCAAAGGGAGAGAGCCAGCCCAGCGGAAGCGAGAAGATATTTCATGGCGGGGTTCTCCGATTGAACAGATGCAAAATTGCGAATCCTTTCCTGATTGCTCGTGAGTATGCGACAGCTATGCACACAGGGATACCCACGGCAGGCTAATTTTGCAGGTGTAACCTCCTTCGGTATCTGCGGGGACTGCATGACGACATTTCGTCCGCGGGGTAGTCCGACCCTCCGTCGGTGTCCGCGATGCAAGGCCGTCGGACGCATGTACCGCTCCCATAGCCGTAACGCTTTTGAGCGTTTTATGAAAATCTTCAGCCCTACGCTGCTGCTTTACCGCTGCCACCACTGCAATTGGCGTGGGTATATGTTCCGGCGTTTTCGGTCGCAGAGCCGCTTTGCCTTCTGGATGACCCTTCTGGGGGTCATCGTCGGAGGAGTTGCGGGTATTGCGGCAGGCTGGTTCATCTTGTTGCGCTTTGTGGAAGTGCTTTTGGGACGCTGATGCAGCCAGTTGTGACAGGGTCTGTGGTTAGTGTAGAGGTGGCGCAGGCTTTGGGATTGACGGCCGAGGAATACGAGCGCATCCTTGAGCTTCTGGGGCGTCCACCGAACTTCGTTGAGCTGGGGATGTTCGCCGTTATGTGGAGCGAGCATTGTAGCTACAAAAATTCCCTCAAGCTGCTGCGAACGCTCCCGCGCACGGGTGGACGGGTTCTTTCCGGGAATGAGAATGCAGGGCTTGTGGACATTGGCGGGGGCTATGCCATTGCCTTTAAAATTGAAAGCCACAATCACCCTTCGGCCGTTGAACCATATCAGGGTGCCGCGACGGGGGTTGGAGGTATTCTGCGGGATATCTTCACCACGGGAGCGCGGCCTATTGCCGTGTTAGACTCGCTCCGCTTTGGGGCGCTGGAAGAGCCGCGGACGCGATATCTGATCCGAGGCGTTGTTGGCGGGATCGGCGATTACGGAAATGCCTTCGGAGTCCCGACCGTCGGTGGCGAGGTGTATTTCCACCCATGCTATACGGATAACCCCCTGGTCAATGCGATGGCGGTGGGGATTGTTCGTTGCGATCGTGTTGTGCCGGCGGTTGCCCGAGGAGTTGGGAACCCGGTATTCTTGCTGGGGAACAAGACGGGGCGGGATGGTATTCATGGGGCATCGCTTTTGGCATCGCGCACGTTCAGTGATGGACAGCACGATATGCGTCCATCGGTGCAAGTGGGGGATCCTTTTGCCGAGAAGCTCCTGTTAGAGGCGGTGCTGGAGCTGGTGGAGGCTGGTATCGTCGTGGGGATGCAAGACATGGGGGCGGCGGGTATCTGCTGCTCAACCTCAGAGATGAGCGCTCGGGGAGGGGTGGGGATGCGGATTGAATTGGATGCCGTTCCCTTGCGAGATCCGGACTTAGATGCATACGAAATTCTGCTTTCGGAGTCGCAGGAGCGGATGCTGGTTGTGCTGCAGCGGGGTACGGAGCATATCGCCGAGGCAATTTGCCGTAAGTGGGAGATTGGATTCGCTCGGATTGGGGAGGTGACCGACGATGGGATACTGCGCTATTACCATCGGGGGCAGTTGGTTGCAGAGCTTCCGGCATGGACGTTGGTGGCAGGGGAGGGGGCACCGCAGTATGAGCGTGAGGCTCGGGAGCCTGCGTATCTGCAGCAGGTTCGGTCCATTGTGCCGGAAGAATTGCCGGAGCCGGTTTCACCACAAGAAGCCTTCTGGCTCCTTTTGCAAAGTCCGAATATCGCCAGCAAACGCTGGGTGTTCGAACAGTACGACTACCAAGTGCAGACCAATACTGTCTTAGTCCCTGGAGCCGCAGACGCTGCCGTCCTCCGGTTGCGCGAGTTGCCCGGACGAGGCATTGCATTGAGTGTGGATGGGAACAGCCGCTATGTTTATCTCAATCCATATCGGGGTGCCGCCATTGCTGTGGCAGAGGCTGCTCGCAATGTTGCCTGCGTTGGTGCAGAACCCGTTGCCGTGACGAATTGCCTCAATTTTGGCGACCCCTATGATCCGGAGATCTTCTGGCAGTTTCGGGAGGCAATCCGTGGTATGAGGGATGCTTGCTCGGTGTTGGGTACGCCGGTGACAGGCGGGAATGTAAGCTTTTACAACGAATCTCCGCGCTACACGGTCTATCCTACCCCGGTCATTGGGATGCTGGGGCTCATTGAGGATGTGAGCACCGTTGTGGGAATGGGGTTTCGGGCTGAAGGGGATATCATCCTCCTTGTCGGTCCCCAGCGGGCAGAGTTAGGGGGCTCGGAATACCTTTGGCTCTTCCATGGGTTGGTGGCTGGGGATGCCCCGAGCTTGGACTTGGAGGAAGAGCGGCGTCTGCAGCAGTTTCTCTTGACAGCAATCCGCCGTGGTTGGGTCCATTCTGCCCATGATTGCGCTGAAGGAGGACTTGCTATTTGCCTGGCCGAGAAAGCAATCGCTTCGGAGGGGGAGCTCGGGGCCGATGTGGTCTTTCCCTGGGAGCTGAAAGCTGCTCACCTGTTCGGGGAGGCGCAAACGCGCGTGCTTCTTAGCGTTTCCCCGAGACATTACGGCGATGTTCAGCGGTTGGGCCAGGAGCTGAGTTTGCCGTGTGTGGAGCTGGGGCGAGTTGTCCGTAGCCATTTCTGCATTCAGGGGGTTGTACGGACAACGGTAGCGGAGCTGCGTCACTGCTACGAGCATGCGCTCCCAGCTGTGGTGGAAGCCCTATGAGTGAACCCGTGCTGATCGCTTTGACGGGGCCGCCGGGTAGTGGGAAGTCTACCGTTGCTCACCTCCTACGCCAGCAAGGCTTTCTTGTGTTAGAGGCCGATGTCGTGGCGCAAGAGCTTATGCAGTCCGATCCCCTACTCCGGCGACATTTGCGGGAATACTTCGGAGAGGAGCTCTTTGACGCGGAAGGGCGCTTGCGTCCCTCCGTCCTTGCTGAACGGATCTTCGGTCCGACGGCGGAGCACCGGAGGGGGCGAGAGTTCGTTGAAACATTGGTCCACCCACGGGTACTCAATGTCCTTGCAGAGCAGATTCAAGAGGCTGCGGCAGCGGGGATAAGCCCCATCGTGGTTGAGACTGCTCTCCTATACGAGACAGGGCTTGAGGAGGCATTTGACTACGTCATCACCATTGATGCTGCTGAAGCGCAACGCCATGACCGGCTTCGTCAGCGTGGTTGGACGGAGCAACAGATCCGGGAGCGAGAAGCTGCTCAACTTTCTGCTCGTTTTAAGCGACTCCATGCGGATATCGTGCTTAACAATGATGGCACGATGGAGGAGCTTCGGGAGAGTGTGACGTTTTTGGCAGAGCTGTTACGCACGCTTCCTCCACGCACCATGCAGGTACCCTTTGCTCCTTTAGGGATGTCTTCCGGTCCAGCCAGTGGAGATGCGGTCTGAGGTTGTCGGTTCGGTGGCAGAGCTTACAGTGCGCGTCACTCCGGAAATGGTGGCGATGTTGGATGGATGGCTCGTCCATCCGGTCTGTTCCACGTTTTGGTTAGCCTATTATGCGGAGGTAGCTGCGCGGCGGGCTATAGAGCCATTTTTGGAGGATGGGGAAAATGCTGTCGGGGCAGAACTTTCCTTGCGCCATGAGGGGATGGCGCCGGTGGGTTCCTCGCTCCGAGTACGTGCTGTAGTGACCGAGTCCAAGGGGAACCGCGTGGAGTGTGCCGTGGAAATCTTTCTGGGGAAGCGGCGCATTGCCGTCGGACGGCAGTTGCAAGTAGCACTGCCCCATGAGGTTATCCGGCGCCGTGTCCGTGATGCTTACACCGAGCAGGGACTGCCGCCCCCGAGAGAGCATCCGAATGTTCGCATTACTGGCTCTGAACCCCCATGAAGGTTGAGCTTCGGGATGTCAGTGTTTTCTACCCTACCGCCTTCGTCCCCGCACTGTCGCATGTCAGCCTGACTGTTCCCGGGGGTGCTCTCGCTTTGGTAACGGGACCGACCGGTGCGGGGAAGACGACACTTCTGCGCTTGATTTACCGAGAAATCCTCCCGCAGTCGGGTACAGTGTGGCTGGATGGTCTCAACCTTGCAGCATTGCCCTTCCGAGAACTCCAGCGCCTTCGCCGGCAAATGGGGATTGTTTTCCAAGATATCCGCCTGATACCTTGGGAGACTGCCTACGCGAATGTCCTTCTCCCGTTGCTGTGTCGTGGCGTTCCTTACCGGCAAGCGCGGAATACTGTGTTGGAGCTTTTCGCGGAGCTGGGGATTAGCTATGTACGGCACGCACGTCCGGATTCACTCTCGGGTGGAGAACAACAATTGGTTGCGCTTGCCCGCGCCTTGGTGTGTGCGTCACGGCTCCTCTTGGCGGATGAGCCGACGGGGAATGTAGAACCTGCCACAACGGAGCTTGTTGCTCGCCTCTTGCGCCGTGCCCATGCCCGGGGGCTCACTGTCATTGTGGCAACGCATAGCGCCGAGCTCATCGCTCACTTTCCCGATGCCGTCCGCATTGAGCTGAGGGATGGGCAACTCTGCACGCCGACCTCGGCTACGGTGGGATAGTGGAGCCTTGGCGGAGGAGCACCCTGAGTTCTACACGCCGATTTTGGCGTCGTGCCTCTGCTGACCGTCCAGCCACGGCGGGTCGCCGACTGCCATAGCCGACAATCTGAAGGGATTCGCCTCGGATTCCCCGCTGCAAGAGCTCGGTTGCGACTTCTTCAGCACGTTGGCGGGAAAGCCACTCGTTGTATTGCTCAGAACCGATGTCATCGGTGTGTCCTTCAATCACGACGGTACTAATTCGCTCTGGCGGGAGTTCCTTGAGAAACTCAGCAAGGCGTTGCCGTTCATGGGTGCGAAGCTTCCACTGGTTGAAGGCAAACAGGAGGCGAAGCGTGCGCACGGACGAGGCTGCCTCGGTGGTGGGGAATGGACGCAGGGAGTCGGCTAGGCATACGACATAGATTCCTGGTCGGAGGGTCAGGGGATCGGTGGAGACGATGTAGGCTGTGTCCCCCTGTGGGGTAAGGCTGATGCTGGCTTCATCCCCGGAAGTGTTGATGTCGGCTCCCAAGTTCATGGGCGGGCTCCACCGTTTCCACGTGTCGTCGAGTCGGCGGCTTACGAACAGGTCCATTCCTCCGAACCCTTTGTGCCCGGTGGAGAAAAAGTACAGCGTCCGTCCATCAGGGGCTAAGAAGGGCGAGCCTTCCGTGCCGGCAGTGTTGAGAGTGCTGCCCATGTTTTCAGGTTCGGTCCATTGGCCGCTGAGGGAGTCGTGGAACGAGACGTAGAGGTCTAAGGAGCCATAGGAGTCCAAGCGTTGAAGGCTTAGAATTAGCACTCGGCGGTCCGGAGACCAGGTGGCGTAGTAGTGCTGTGAGAGGTTGTAGAAATTGCGGATGCGCAAAGGCTCAGGGAAGCTCCAGCTGGAATCAGCCCATCGGGTGATGGAGAACCCTGGCTGCTTGCTTCCATCGGGACGGTAGATGCCAAAGACAAGGGCTTCCGTGCCGTCGGGACTGAGGGCACAGAGGACGTCGCTTCCTGGGGTGTTCAGAGGAGGCCCCAGGTTCCGCAGTTCTGACCAGCTTCCGTCGGGAAGACGTTCAGCGTACCAGATTTCATCAGGGTCTCTTGTTTTGCCAGTGTTGTTGGGGTGGTGCTTTCGGTCTACGTAGAGCCGTTTCCCGTCTGGCGACAGCAGCGGCAGAATTGTCGGCTGATGCTCGTTGAAGTGTTCTGGTAAACGCACCTTACACTGGATGGAGGGTTGTCCCGCCGTGGGCGGAGGCAGAATCAGTCCAGTAAGCAGGAGTCCACAGAGAGCGCTATGCCACATCGGTGTCTCCTGGTATTTCGGAGAAATATTCCCGGAGCACACGCTGGACGAGCCCGGCGGGGAAGCCGCAGCGTCCTAAGTATCCGGCTACTGCGCGCCATTGCTGAAATCTGTCCTTGTGCTGGAGCAATCGGAGTTTGCGCTCTGCCGCCCGACGCACCTGCTCTATGATGGCATCCTCGGGCAGCGCCGCGGCGACGACAGCCTTAGCAGTCTCAGGGGCAACTCCACGGCGACGCAATGCTACCAGTAGCTGTTGCGGTGACACCGCTTTCCGCTCAATTTGGTGTCGGACAAACGCCTCCGCATAAGCGTAGTCGTCAATGTATCCCTGTTGTGCGAGCTCCTCCAGGACGGAATCAATAAGCTCTGCTTCTGCAGGGAAGCGGTGGAGCAGCTTGCGGCGGAGTTCTTCTTGCGAGTGCATCCGTCGAGCTATCAAGCGCAATGCCGTGTGGCGGATACTCCACCGCTGACTCTCCCGCCGGAGGGCAGTTATCGTAGAAGGGGAAAGCTCTTGCCCTTTGCGAAGGCCAAAGTCTGTCAGTACCGACAGAGGACACCGAAGAGCTGTTCCATCCTCCAACAGCACAGTTGCCCAAAGCTCTCCGTGCTGACGCAGATGGAGGATACGCATCGTGTGCCCTTTCGAGGCAGACTCCGTGCCTATTGACGGCACAGCGTGCCGATACGTGCCTTGTGGGCTGCCCTTGGGGGTTTATTTGACGAAGAGCATTTCGCGGTAGCTCGGTAGTGGCCAGAGAGAGTCGGCAACGAGCTGTTCCAACGTATCAGCCACTGGGCGTAGGGCTTCCAGGCTGGGCAGGACACGGTCGCGAATGTAAGCTGCCCGCTCTGCTGCGCCATTGCTTGGGATGGCACGCAGTGTTTCCTGCAGTTCCGTCAGGCGGGAGTCCAGCTCATCGCTCCATTGGGCAAGTTCACGAAGGAGCCGCTCAGAACTCTGACACGGTACGCGGAGGGAACGCATCTGGGAGACGGTTTGCCCGACTTCTCGCAAGTACGTCAGAGTTGCCGGGAAGACCATAGTACGGGCAATCCACGCAGCGGTCTCAGCTTCAATCAGGCACGTTTTGCTGTATTGTTCGAAGAGAACCTGCTGGCGTGCTTCCAATTCCCGTGTATTCAGCACCCCGTAGCGTGTGAAAAGTTCGCGGTTCTTCGGTGCGGTCAGGCGCTCGATGGCATCCACGGCGTTTGTCAAGTTCAGTAATCCACGGAGCTGAGCTTCTTTGAGCCACGCTGGGGAGTAGTTGTCTCCATTGAAGACGATCCGACGGTGTTGCCGGTAGACACGCTGCAGAACCTGGCGGAGGGCTTCCTCCACCGATGCTCCCCGCTCAAGCCACTGTTCCAGTTCAGTGACCATCTCGTCAATTGCCCATGCCACAATGGTGTTGAGCACGGTTAAGGGGAAGGCGATATTCTGCGAGGCACCTACAGCACGGAACTCAAACTTGTTGCCTGTAAATGCGAAGGGAGAAGTGCGGTTGCGGTCGCCACTGTGTCGGGGCAGAGGAGGAAGGACCGGAATCCCTAATCCCAACAGACCTTCCCATCGCCGTTGGTGCCGGCGGGTGTCTTTCCCCAAGCGCTCAAAAATTTCCGTAAGCTGCTCGCCTAAGAAAACAGAGATAACGGCAGGCGGAGCCTCATGCCCACCGAGTCGGTAATCGTTTCCTGCTGAGGCAACACTGATGCGGAGCAAATCCTGGTGCTCGTCCACCGCTTTCAGGACAGCAGCGCAGAAGAACAGAAAGAGCATGTTTTCGTGCGGCGTCTCGCCAGGGTCTAGGAGGTTCATGCCGGTGTCTGTGGCTAATGACCAATTTGTGTGTTTCCCACTCCCGTTGAGTCCGGCGAAGGGCTTTTCGTGGAGCAGGCAGACCATTCCGTATTTGCGGGCAGTATTGCGCAGGACCTGCATGATGAGCTGCTGATGGTCTGCCGAAATGTTACAGTGCTCGTAGAGTGGGGCAATCTCGTATTGCCCTGGGGCAACCTCGTTGTGGCGGGTCTTGACCGGCACACCGATTTTGTAAAGCTGGTAGTCCACATCGCTCATGAAGCTGAGCACGCGCTCGGGGATGGAGCCGAAGTAGTGGTCTTGCAACTCTTGCCCTCTTGGCGGACGTGCTCCGAAGAGGGTGCGTCCACAGAGGAAGAGGTCAGGACGTCGGAAGAAGAACTCCTCGTCGATGAGGAAGTACTCTTGCTCAGCGCCGGCGGTGGCGTAGACTTTCGTTATTCGGGTATCGCCGAAGAGGCGGAGCACACGGAGTGCTTGCCGATTAAGGGCTTCTACGGAACGGAGGAGCGGGATTTTGTAATCCAGAGCGTCACCCGTCCATGAAGCAAAGACGCTGGGAATGCAAAGTGTAGCTCCATTGGGATGCTCCATGATGAAGGCCGGCGAGGTCGGATCCCACGCCGTATATCCCCGGGCTTCAAAAGTCTCCCGCAATCCACCGCTGGGGAAGGAGGAAGCATCGGGCTCGCCTTGGATGAGATCCTTGCCGGAAAATTCGGCGATAGCGCCACCCCCAGCATTCGGGATAATGAAACTTTCGTGCTTCTCGGCAGTGCTGCCTGTCAACGGCTGGAACCAGTGAGCATAGTGTGTTGCCCCCCGTTCCAGTGCCCACTCCTTCATTGCCAATGCGACGGTATCGGCAATGGAGGGGTCTAAGGGACGCCCTTCGTGAATCGTCGCCAGGAGGGAACGGAAAACAGGTTTGGAGAGGCGCTGTTGCATCAGCTCAATTGTGAAGACATTCTGGGCGAAGATCTCCTCTACAGGGACGGCAGGCTGCGTCGGCGCTCCCACAGGGACGCTAGGCTGTCTTGGCGTTCCATTGAGACGCCAGTTCTTTGCTGCTGCGATGACATCGTAGTCATGAGTCGGAGTTGCCATGGCAGAGACCGATGGTTGTGAGACATCCACTAGCGAATTGGGAAGGCAAAGCTTTCCACATGCGTAGACAGCACCAGGCTAGTCAGCGTACGACGTACACCGGGCCAGCGTTGGATTTCCGCAAGGAGCTGTTCCAGAGAGGCGGTGTCGTAAGTGCGCACTTTGAGCAAGTGCGAGGCTTCACCTGTGATGGCGTGACACTCTAGGATTTCGGGACGCCGCTTACAGCGAGCCAGAAATTCGGCGTAGTGGACGCTGGATTCTACGAACACGAAGACGAAAGCTGCAATATCGTAGCCAAAGGCTTTGGGATTGAGCTTCGTGAAGTAGCCTTGAATAACCCCTTCTGCCTCCAACCGCCGAATGTGTTCCCGAACGGCAGGGACGGAAAGCCCAACTTGCCTAGCAATTTCCCGTAGGGGAAGTCGGGCGTCCCGTTGGAGCAATGCGCAAATGCGGCGGTCTACTTCCTTTACTTCCGGCAACTTTTTCACGACGAAATCTTACAAAAAGCAAACAAACTGGCTGCAAACTTACGACATTTTGAGAACTAGGCGCTCTTGTGTTCGCTTTGATAAGCGCACTAAAGCTACTTGATCCTACTGGAAAGTTGCGGTCGCAGTGCAGCGGTAAAAGCATGCATCGGTGCCCGTGTGGAAGCCGTGGCGGCGCCGGTTTCGGTAGGAGAGCCGGGAAAAGAGAGTGTTTATGGGTCTCACAAAGCCGGTAAGGTGCACAATTGCGTGTGCCTGTGGATGTTTATGGGCATAGTTGCCACGATATTTGCAGCGCTGGTGTAGGGCTCCCCACCGAGCGTGGCGAGGATTTGTCAAGCAAAGGCATTCGGTGGGCTCATTGCATGTGTGACAGAAAGAAGTTCTGCGTTTTATTGGGCGGAGCAGCAGATCCGGGGGTGCTGACTGCATGTAGTAGGCAGCATGAAGAGCGAAGCTCCTCTTGTCAGATTGCCCACCGTTTGGGACAGCGTCGTGTGTCCGTTTGCGATATCACCTCCAGGCAGGTTCAGCAGTTATGCTTGCGGCTTTGCGGGCATGGGGTGGTTCTGAGGAGATCCCCAGCGTGTGGGTCTATAGAAGTTGGCGCCCCTTTCGGGACGCCAACTCGTGAGGGTGGGGAAAGGTGGGGGAGCTGGTGCTCGGGAGTACCCCGTTGGATACGGGACGTACCAACATCCCAGAGCAAAATTGCAGAGAAGTCCCAGCGCACTTCAAGAGAGCATTTTACGAAACGCCTCCTGCAGCAATCAGCGGTAGCTTTAGACAAATGAGCGGGATGGACGAGCCCCGAGAGAGATTCTGACTGAAGGAAGGGGGAGCAGTCTTCACCCGTGGGCTTCGTCCCAGTGACGTCCCACGCCGATATCAACAACGACTGGAACATCGCCCAAGGGGAGGGCAGATTGCATTTCCGTGCGCACCAATTCTTGCAGGGTGGGAATCTCTGATTCTGGAGCTTCAAAGAGGAGCTCGTCGTGGACTTGGAGGATCATCATGGACCGGAGCCCTTCGGTGCGCAAGCGCCGGTGAATGGCAATCATGGCTCGTTTCATCATATCAGCCGCTGAGCCTTGGATGGGGGCATTGATTGCTGCACGTTCGGCAGCGGCGCGGACAGTGGCGTTCTTGCTTGTGATGGTGGGGAAGTAGCGACGACGTCCGCAGAGGGTTTCTACGTACCCGTGACGGCGGGCATACTCGACGGTTTCTTCCATGTAGCGACGGATTCCTGGATAGCGGGCGAAGTATTGTTCAATGATGCGATGTGCCTCCGTTTTGGAAATCCCCAAACGCTGAGCCAAACCGAAAGGTTGCAATCCGTACATGATGCCGAAGTTCACTACCTTTGCGGCGCGGCGCATTTCTGGGGTAACTTGGTTAATAGAAACACCAAAGAGAGCAGCGGCGGTAGCGGCGTGGATGTCGTGTCCCGCTTTGAAGGCAGCGATAAGTCCTTCGTCTCCGCTGATATAGGCCATAATGCGGAGCTCTATTTGGGAGTAGTCTGCCGAAAGCAGGAGGTGTTTCACTTTCTGGGCAACGAAGGCTTTGCGGATTTCCCGTCCGCGTTCGCCGCGGACGGGAATGTTCTGGAGATTGGGATTGCTGGAGGAGAGACGTCCAGTGCTGGTTGCCGTCTGATTGTAGGTGGTGTGAATGCGTCCAGTACGGGGATGGATAAGCGTTGGCAGGGTTTCAATATAGGTGGACAGCAGTTTGCTCAGTTGCCGGTATTCCAGAATAAGAGCAGCGATGGGATAGCAGACGGCTAACTCGGAGAGCACAGACACGTCGGTGCTGTAGCCAGTTTTCGTCTTCTTGAGTCGTGGAAGATGGAGACGCTCAAAGAGGACTTCGGCAAGCTGTTTGGGGGAATCAACGTTGAATTCTACACCTGCTTCGGCGTAGATGCGTTGGCGTAACTGTTCCTGTTCCCGACGGTATTCCTCCCCGAGCTCGCGGAGGATTTTAGGGTCAATGGCGACACCATTCCACTCCATCTGGGCGAGAACCTCGATCAGCGGGAATTCTATTTCCTCAGCGAGGCGGAGCATGGTGTGGTGGCGGAGTTCGTCACGGAGGCGTTTGCATAGTTGGAGGATAATCGGGGCGTTTGCTCCTACGGTGACGGCAGAGGGAGGGATGGACTCTGTTTGGGGTTCGGAAAGCTGGGGCAAGGAGATTTGGGGGAGCCATTTCCGGCGGAGGGCGTCCAGCGTGTGCTGATCGTCGGGGTTTAGTACGTAACTGGCTATCATGGTATCAGAGCCGACGGGTGGAGGGTCTATACCGTAGCGCTGAAGGGCAAGGAAGAGGCGTTTGAGGTTGTGTCCGCAGAGGTATGGAGGGGGAGTGCGAAAGAGGGCAATCAGTGCTTCTAATATCTGCCGTACGGAGAGGCTTGTGGAGGAGGTTGGAGCTGTTTCCTCAAAGAGGCTGGGTTGGGGCTCAGGGGAGATATCCTGAGGAGAGAGCGGCAGGTAGTAAAGCAGATCCGTCCGGGGGCAGAGGAAGAGTGCTCTAGGCTCTGCTTCGATGTGGGAACTAGCGAAGTCCCCTTCCACACTGACCCATTGGGCGCGGCGAAGTTCCTGCAGCATTTGTTTGAAGGCAGTAGGACTGGTAACAGGGACGAGCCGGGGTGAGATGGGGACTTCTGTCGGTACCGAGGGGGATGTAGACTGGGGTTCTGCAGAGAGTTCAGGGAAGAGTTGTCGGAGGCGTTCCCGCAGTGTGCGCATGGCCAGGCGGTCCAGGAGGGCGGAGAGTTCAGGTACGTTCGGTGGACGTCGGCGGCAGAGTTCGGGAGAAAAGGAAATTGGGGCATCGGTATGAAGACGGACTAACTGGCGGGAGAGGATGGCATTGTGGTAATCCTCACCCAGGTACTTGCGCAGGGAGGGTTTGTCTACCTCGTCCAGTCGTTCGTAGAGGCGGTCTAACGAGCCGAAGCGGTGGAGAAGTTGGAGTGCGGTTTTTTCTCCAACGTTGCGGACACCTGGAATATTGTCCACAGGATCGCCGACCAAGGCGAGGAAGTCTATCACTTGGTCGGGGGACAGACCCCATTCCTGGTGCAAGCGTTGGACGTCCCAGCGTTCATAGTCTGTGCCTTCACGGGTAGTAGGGCGCAGAACGATGATGCGATCGGAGAGCAGTTGGAAAAAGTCCTTGTCGGAGGTGACGCAGGCAACTGTATAGCCAGCTTCGGCAGCTTGGCGGGCAAGGGTTGCGATGAGGTCGTCAGCTTCATACCCAGGCAGTTCAAGGCGGGGGATTCCAAGGGCATCCAAGAGTTGTTTGACGTGCTGAATTTGTATTGCTAAGTCTTCCGGTGGGGCTTGGCGGGTGGCTTTGTAGGCGGTGTATTGCTCATGGCGGAATGTTGGGGCTGCCGTGTCAAAGACAACAGCTAGAAGTTCCGGTTGCTCCTCCCGCAGGAGAGCCAACAGCATATTGGCAAATCCAAAGGTGGCAAAAGTTGGCTCTCCCGAAGGGGCATGGAGCCCAGTGCGCATTAGGGCATGATAAGCGCGGAAGAGCAGGGACATGCCATCAACGAGGAAGAGGCGAGGCTCCATGGCTGGCGTAGGGAGGCATGGCTACCTATAGCAGGTTGCGGAGGCGGCGGATTAGGAGATAGGTAGAAAGCCACGTCTTGAAGACGATCCAGACTTTATGTGGGAAGGACACCCGGTAGCGATGGCGGAAGACGTTGAAGTCGCCCAGCTCTATCTTTTCCAGCAGCCGGTAGTAGATGAGGTCCATTGCTTCGGCGGGAAAGAGGGTGGCGCGGTCATCGGGATGGAGGTACATCCGTGCGCGGTGGTAGAAACTGCGAGCACGCTGGGCTTCACAGCGCATCAGCTCAATGAAGCGCTCGTCGTAGCACTCAGCCATCAAGTCGGCTTCGGAGTACCCGAAGCGCTCCATGTCCTCTAGGGGTAGGTAGATGTACCCGCGGTCCTTATCCGGCTTGATGTCGCGTAGGATGTTTGTCAGCTGGAGGGCATAGCCCAGGTAGATGGCGTACTGGCGAGCCTGGGGATGTTTGTAGCCGAAGATTTCAATGCAAATCAGTCCGATGCTGCTAGCAACGCAGTAGCAGTAGTCCTTCAGCTCTTCAAAAGTTCGGTAGCGGCGCTGTATTAGGTCGCGTTCGCAGCCATCGATGAGCAGAAGGAAGTATTGTTTCGGCAATTGGAAGCGCTCCACAACGTGTGCCAGTGGGAGTAGGGTGGGATGGAAGGAAGTGCCAGCGTAGATGGCTTCAATCTGTTGGCGCCACCATGCTAACCATTGGCGTTTCGCCAGTAGGTCATCGGCTGTATCGCGCCCTGGGGTGTCTACCAGGGTGTCAACGGCGCTGGCAAAGTGATAGACAGCTTGGATAGCGGCGCGTTGAGTCTGAGGGAGGAGCAGCAAGGGATAGTAGAAGCTGCTCTGCTGGAAAGAGCTTGGTGAAAGGCCCGGTGGAAGCTCATGGGTACTGAAGGCTGTAGTATTGCTGAAGAAGGGCAATCGCATCACGGACACCGAGCTGCGGACGTTGGAAGAGAACAGTTGTTCCAAGCTGACGGAGCCGTTCCAGAAGTCGGAAGGCGGCAGCAAGGGTTACTCTCGCCTGCCAACGCAATCGGGGATGTACGATAGCGGGGAGTCCTTGTGCCGCGCGGGAGAGCCATCGGATGATGACATCAGCAACGTCGTTCAAACACCGGTGCAATTTACTAGAATTTTGCCACAGCTCCTCAGGCTCTACAATTCCATAGCGGCGGAGGACCTCCCAGGGTAGGTAGAGACGTCCTTGGGGTAGGTCCAGAGAAAGATCCTGCCAGAAGTTGAGGAGCTGCAGGGCTATGCAGAGGGCATTGGAGGCACAGAGCGCCGTAGGAGTACAGCTCTGGTGTAGGAAGAGTAGAGCTTCGCCGATAGGTGTAGCGGAGTGGTGGCAGTACCATTCTACCTCACTCCAGCTGGAGAAGGGGCGAAAATCGGCATCGTAGCGGAAGGCTGTCAAGAGGCGCTGTACAAGGAGGATAGGCAGACCTGTATCCCGCAGTGTGGCACTAAAGGCGATGAGCACGGGATTTCCTGCCTGTGGAGCTGTGTGTACGGCATGGAGGAGATGGTCTTCTAGCGCCTTGAGCAGCTCCAACTTTTCCGAGGGGGGGGCGTTCGGTGCGTCGGCGATGTCATCGGCTAAGCGAGCGAAGGCATAGAGATGAGCTACGTGAGGGCGCAGGTGGGCCGGTAAGAGGAGCGAGGCGACGGGGAAATTCTCATAATGTCTCCGTGCCCAGCGTCGGCAAAAGCGTGAGGCTTCGTATAGGTTCCGAATCCGGAAGCGTCCCCCTTCGGGGGAGCAGAGGCTGCGGAGATCGTCCCACGTCAATCGGTGTGACACAAGGTCAGCCCTTACCACCGCATGAGGTTGACTTCGTCCACGTAGACTGTCTGCTGGTTCCGGAAGAGCGCAATGACAATTGCCAGACCGACAGCAGCTTCTGCCGCTGCCACAGCCATGACAAAGAAGACCAACAATTGACCCTCCGCATCGCCCAAGTATGCGGAGAAGGCAACCAGTGAAAGGTTGACGGCATTGAGCATAATTTCGATAGACATCAGGATAAGCAAGGCGTTGCGTCGGGTAAGTACCCCGACGACTCCAACAGTGAACAGAGTTGCCGACAGCAGTACATAGGCTTCCAGCGGGAGTTGCTGCATGGCTTAGGGCTCCAGTTTCCGTTTTGCTAAGATGACAGCGCCGACGATTGCTGCCAACAACAGTAGCGAGACTGCTTCAAAGGGGAAGAGGTAGTCCGTGAAGAGAAGCTTCCCAAGGCTTTCCGGAGCTCCAATCTCCGCCGCTTGGGGAGAGGGAGATTTGTAGCCCGTAGGGCGGCTAAGGAAGAGAACCAGGAGTTGGAGGATGAGGAGGGCTCCAAAGGCGCTTGCGGCACCAACTTGTGGATTGAAGCGTTCGCGTAATTGCTCAGGGTTCCCCAAGTTGAGGAGCATGATGACAAAGACAACCAACACCATCACGGCGCCGGCATAGATGAGAACCTGCATCGCCGCTACCAGTGGTGCCCGAAGTGTGAGGTAAAGCCCCGCCAGAGTCAGGAAGTAGCCGATCATCCATAGGGCGGATGCGACGGGGTTGCGGCGAGTGATGACGGCCAGAGCCGACCCCACAGCAGCTGCGCCAAAGATGAAGAAGAAAAAAACGTCCAGCGACACGACTTACCCTCTCGGAAGCGGAGTGGACATGCTGTCAAGCGCAAAATTACAGCCTTGTAGCTTAGACTTCCTCGGCAGCGTGTGCACGGTGTTCCTCAACGAGCTTCTGCTGGATATGGGGAGGTACAGGAACGTACTCGGCGAAGCGTTGGGTATAAGTGGCGCGTCCCTGGGTCAGGGATCGGAGGGCAGCGGCATAACGGTCCAACTCCGCCAGAGGCATATGGGCACGGATGCGCTGATAGTGCCCATCGCTTTCAATACCCAGGATGGTTGCTCGCCGGGACGGGAGATCGCTCATGACTGCACCTACAAACTCTTCCGGGACGGTGATGATGACTTCGTAGATAGGTTCCAGCACGCGGGGCTCTGCCTCCAGGAAGGCGTTCTTGAAGGCCATCATTCCAGCGATTTTGAAGGCCGCTTCGTTGGAATCGACCGGGTGCATTTTGCCATCAAAGACGCTCACGCGGATATCGCGCACGTACGAGCCCGTGAGCGGACCATCCTGCATCTTTTCCATGATGCCCTTCAGAATAGCGGGCATAAAGCGGGCGTCAATGACGCCGCCAACGATGCAGTTGAGAAAAACAAGTTTGCCACCCCAGGGCAAATCGTATTCTTCCCGACTACGGACGGTTAATCCAGCGGGGTCAGGCATGCCATCGGTGTAGGGTTCAATCAGGAGGTGCACTTCAGCGTATTGTCCGGCGCCACCGGTCTGCTTCTTGTGCTTGTAGTAGCCCTTAGCGGGTTTCTGGATAGTTTCCCGGTAAGGAATACGGGGTTCCACAAACTCAGCTTCCACACGGAAGCGGCGTTGGAGGAGCCAGCGGGCGACCGCTAAGTGTAGCTCTCCTTGACCGTGGAGGATGATCTGGCGCAGTTCCTGTGCATGCTCCACCCGATAGCTGGGGTCTTCTTCTTGGAGCTGATGCAGAGCCGTTCCCACTTTTTCCTCATCCCCTTTTTTGACAGGGACAACAGCCACGCGAACTCGGGGTGGAGGGAACTCTATAGGAGGCAAGGTGACGGTCATACCCTTGTCATGGAGCGTGTTGTTGGTGTGCGTATTCCGGAGCTTGACTGTTGCGGCAAGGTCGCCCGCTACGATTGGGCTTACTTCCGTTCGCTTTTTGCCTAAGACGGTGAAAAGCTGAGGGATCCGTTCAACGGAACCCGTTTGGGCGTTGACCAACTCCGTACCTGTGCGGAGGGTTCCCGAGTATATTCGCAGGAAGCTCATATCTCCAAGGCTGGGCTCAGAGAGCGTGCGGTAGACGAAAGCAACGACGGGGCCGGCTGGATCGCAGGCGATGGAAACGCCCTCGACGGAACGAACGGGTGGGAGCTCTGTCGGGGGCGGCACAAGGGTGGTCAAGAGCTGGAGCAGACGGGTCAGTCCAACGTTAGATTGGGAACTTGTGCAGAGAACCGGGAAAATGGCGCGCTGGAGGAGGGCTTGACGTAGACCCCGTTCAAGCTCTTCTTGGGTCAGTTCCCCATTAGCAAAGTAGGACTCCATAAGAGCCTCGTCCGTGGCGGCAACAGCTTCCATGAGCTGCTCGCGGAAAAGGCGTAAGCGTTCCTGTTCGCCTTCCGGGAGAGAGCCCGGCTGAGGAGGATTCCCAGGGGTCTCAGCACCGTAGAAGCACTGCGCAAGCACGTCAGCGATGCCACGGAATTGCCCACCTTCGCCGACAGGATACTGCAAAGCAACGGCAGAGGGGCTGAGCCGTTGGCGGATATGTTCCACAGTACGCTCAAAATTGGCTTGTTCGCTATCGGGCTTACTCAGCACCAGAGCAATGGGAAGCCCCTGCCGTTCAGCGTATTTCCAGAGGAGTTCGGTGCCGACCTCTACGCCACTTTGTAGGCTTACAAGGAGGAGCCCTATATCGGAGACGCGCATTGCGGGCAGGACTTGCCCGATGAAGTCATCGTAGCCAGGAGTATCCAGCAAGTTCAGCTTGTAGCCGTTCCATTCAAAGGTCAGCAGACTGGTGAAGACCGATGTTCCCCGCTCGTGCTCCAGGTCGTGGTAGTCTGAAACGGTGTTGCGCTCGGCAACACTTCCCTTGCGTGTCGTTATGCCAGCAGTGTAGAGTATTGCTTCCGCAAGGCTTGTTTTTCCGCAACCAGCGTGACCCAGCAGGACAGCCGTACGGACATGTTGTGCGTCGTAAACCCTCATAGCGAAGGCTGCCTTCAATGGTACATGCTAACAGCAGGAGCCGTAAAAATACCAACTTCCGTGCAAAGGTGCAGAGAGGCGGGGGCAAAAGCTGGGCAAAGCTTAGCAATGGCGTAGTATGCGAGCTTGCTGGTTGAGCACTCGGGGGTATAGTTCGTGCTCGTATGGCAAAAGGCGCTGGGCAAGGCTTTCAGGAGTATCGTCAGGGGCGACGGGGATGCGGATTTGAGCTAAGACCGGACCAGTGTCGTACTCTTCCTCCACGATATGCACGCTAGCCCCTGTGTACGGCTCTCCAGCACGTAGGACAGCCTGGTGAACATGGAGCCCGTACATTCCGGGTCCGCCAAATTGTGGAAGCAGTGCGGGGTGGATGTTGAGGATGCGTCCCTGGTAGGCGCGGACAACCGCTGCGGGGACTTTCTTTAGGTAGCCTGCCAATGCAATGAGCTCAACAGCATAAGTGTTCAGTGTGTGCAGGAGTGCAGCGGCATAGTCCTCCGGATCTGGGTGGGTTACACTGCTCAGGTGGACAAATGGAATGCCGTAGCGCTGGGCGACCTCCCGGACTCCGGCAGTGGAATTGTTACTGAGGATCAGCACAATGCGGTAGAGGGTATCGGGGCGAAAGGAAAATCGGATGAGGGCTTCAGCGTTTGTTCCGCGACCGGAAGCCAAGATTGCTACGCGGACAGCATCTGGCTTAACGCTTGCCACGGAATCCATGGTCTTCGTAAGTCAGGATCCATGTGGCAACACTGCTTTCGTCAATGTTGGGGAGCCGGCTCCAGTGGAGGCGCCATTCACCGCTGGCGGAGCTGGTATCAGCGTCATTAGTGTGAACGTGTGCGATCATCTTCCGGAAGCGCTCCTGCCAACGTGCCATGTTGGCAGGGCGGAGGTCTATCCATCCAGCTTCGCACCACCGCTCAATTGTTTCAGGAGTGCATCGGTGGTCCTCGGTGGAGGTAGGGATTTTGAGCTCAGCCCCGCGCAGATAGCGACGTCCATCGGGCAGGAGGATAGCCAGGCCGATGGTGAGGATTTGCGAGCGGAGGGAGCTATCACGGCACAGTATGTCCCATAGCTTTTCGGAGATGTCCTCTGGTGTGTGTTCCAGCACGGTTGGGATAGAGCCGAAGGCACGCTTGAGCAGGTGAGCCTCATAGAGCAGTTTAGTCAACCGTGGGGGTCCGAGCATCTCAAAGGCAATGCCTTCCGTGTGATGTTCGTACTCCAGCTGGCGGAGTAGTTCCACGGCAACATGACGGAGGGCCCCGCCGCGGTATGTGGGTCCCAGGACTGAGGCGTCGAAGGCCGCAACGATATCATACCCGGTGTTGCCACCGCGCAACTCTTGGACGACGACTTCGGCAATTTCTTCCGGGGTGATCAGCTCCATTTGCCCAAGGGCGGTAACAGTTTCAAACTCTGCTCGGGCAAAGACACCGTTTTCCCCTGTGTCAATGAAGACGGAGCGTAGGGGCTCGTTGGAGCGCCGCAGTGTGTCCGGTGGCTGGAGCGGGAGCCTATCCCCAAGCTCTGGTGCTTCCTCAGGGGGCAAATCCACACGTAGGAGAGGACGTCCGCGGAAGAGGACGGTGTCGTAAGCAATACGCTTCCACCCGATAATAGCGGCAGGCTTGATCTCCTTGATGATAGGCGCTCCCGGAGTGCGTCCCATGAGGAAGAGAAGGAGGGAGTGGGCTCCGGCAACGGCGGATTTTGCTAGCAGAACACGCGATGGGCGCTCCTCGCTATGGGTATAGGGGATATTCAGCCCCATGCCACCGGTACCCGTCGTCCCGACCTTTAAGTACACTTGGGTTCCAGCCTCCAGGAGGCTGTGGTACAGAATCTGTACGTGCCGGATGAGCTGTGGGATGTAGAGGCTACATAGAAGGTGTTCGACCGTTTCGCTGGACTCAGCTCCCTGCCGTAGGGTCTTCCAAACGGCGGAGGCAGTGGTGTAGATGTCCTGGTAGGCAATTGCTGTGGCAGTGTTGATGCAATCGACAACAATGTCGGGGCGAACGTCGGTCAAAAGCTCGTAGAGGGCGGATTGGCGAAGGCGGTGTTCGTCTAATTCAGCTAGGAGGTCCTCAATGAGGGCAGCGCGGGTTGCCGGATCGCGCAACAGCTCCGATCGGGAATGTTCTTTCCAAGCGCTGCGGAGGAAGATATCCCCCCAGCGAGCTTCAATGGTAGCGGAAGGAAAACGGCGCCGCAGTTCAACAACGGCTTCTTCGGCTTCGGAGCGACGGAGGGAAGTCAGGACCAAACGTTTGGGCTGTTCAGAAAGTAGACGATGGCAGACGGCGGACCCAACTAATCCCCATCCGCCAAGAACCAGCACGGTACGGTCACGGAGTTCCATTGTCTTGCTCTTTCCCCATAGCACGGATGAGTTGTTGCCGTATGCGTTGAGCAGCGGTAACCATATTGTGGAGGGCGGGAATGAGCTCTTCCCAACGCCGTGTCTTCAGACCGCAGTCCGGATTAACCCAGACCGATTCTGCTGGAAGGAGATGGAGCACCCGTCGGAGGATGGCTTCGATGTCGTCTACGGAAGGAGTCTCGGGGGAATGTACGTCGTAGACCCCAACGCCGACGCGGATGCTCCCGGCGGGTAATGCCGCAAAGCTGTCCACAATTTCCCCTTTGCTGCGAGAGCCTTCAATGGAGAGCACATCAAAGTCCAGTTCGGCGATGAAGGAGATAATGTCGTTGAATTCGGAGTAACACATGTGGGTGTGGATCTGTGTTTCGGGGCGAGCATGAGCATGGCACAGGCGGAACGCTCGTGTTGCCCAGCGGAAATAGTGGCCCCAGTCGCGGCGCTTCAGGGGGGCACCCTCTCGGAAGGCAGGTTCATCGATTTGAATGATGGCGATACCGGCGGCTTCCAGATCGCGAACCTCATCAGCGATGGCTAATGCCAGTTCGTAGGCGAGTTCCTCGACGGGGATATCTTGCCGCCAATAACTCCATACGA
Organism: Bacteroidota bacterium; assembly: GCA_030550395.1. Taxonomy (GTDB): domain Bacteria; phylum Bacteroidota; class Ignavibacteria; order Kapaibacteriales; family HRBIN21; genus HRBIN21. Next base: position 101,222 of record JAUQPL010000004.1, read on the forward strand.
GCATGGTTACTGGACCGGTGAGCATGCCTTTGACAGGCTTGTTCGTAAGGGATTGGGCGTAGGTGATTTCCCGGACGGTCATGGGGTGAGGGCGCCAGACATCGCCGTAGATAATCGGGGGTCTGTAAACGCGAGAGCCGTACGAGAGGATCCAGCCATGCTCGGTGGTGGCAATACCTTCCAATTGCTCGGCGAAGTACTCCACCATGTCGCTCCGCTCAAACTCACCGTGGACGAGTACGTCTAATCCCAGTTCTTCCTGGATGGCGATAACATGGCGGATGCGGTCTCGGATTGTGGCATCGTAGTCTTCACAGGAGAGTTCCCCACGACGGTATTGACTCCGCAGACGGCGGATGTCAGCCGTCTGGGGGAAGGAGCCGATGGTCGTCGTAGGCAGGAGGGGAAGTTGGAGGCGGAGCGCCTGGAGGCGATATCGTTCCGGTGCCGGCGGCTGGCGTTGGAAGTCCGTCTCTGTCAAGGCTGCAACCCGCCGGCGGACTTGTTCGTTGCGGCCAAAGGGAAGACGCAGAAGCTGAGAAGTGGCTTCCACCTGTTGGATAGCCCCTTGATCGCCTTCCCATGCTGCTTTCAGAAGGCGCAGCTCTGCAAGGCGTTCTCGGGCGAAGGCTAAGCGCTCGGCAAGGCCCGGTGGAAGCCTGTTTTCAACTGCCACGGTGATGGGCAAGTGGAACAGAGGACAAGAGGGGGCGATGACAACATCAGAGCTGAAGCTATGGAGAGCTTCAATCAGACGCAAGCATTCCCGAAGGTCTGAGCGCCATACTTGGCGTCCGTGGACAATTCCGGCAATGAGTGTCTTACCTGTCGGAAAGCCGGCAGAGTGCAGAGAGCGCCAGTTCTCGGTATTGGAGACAAAATCCAGTCCTAACCCAGCAACAGGGAGGTCAGCATAGCGTTGGAAATCAGCGACACTGTCGTAGTAGCACAGAAGCCAAATGGCCGGCCCTTGATGGCTCAGCTCTGCATACCACGTTCGCGCAAGGTACCAGTGCTCCTCCGGGACGTCCAATGCTAGCGCTGGTTCGTGGAGGAGAGCAAGGCTTACCCCATCTGCAGCGAGGGAGCGGAGGAGTTCAGCATAGACCGGTATGACCGCGGTACCGAACTCAGCGAACTCATCTGCGGTCAGTGGAGCGATAGAGGCAAGAGAGCCATTATGGTAGCGCGCTCTCTTGGAGAGGCGCAGGAACGTGTAAGGACCGATGATGCTTGGGACTGTTTCGGCACCAAGCTGGCGGTAGAAACGAACATCTTCCAGCGGGAAGTTCTGCACAAGGCGAAAAACCGGTTCCTCCAGCTCAGGTACGAGGTAGTGGTAATTCGTGTTGAACCACTTCGTAAGCTCCAGGGCATATTTGCTGCGGGCCAAGGCGAAGTATGTCTGCAATCCCGTGTAGGCCCCGAAGCGGCGGGGAATGGCGCCGAGCATGACCGCCGTGTCCAGCATTGGGTCGTAGAGCGAGAGCTCATTGCACGGAATGAGGTCTATCCCTTGGTACTCTTGCAGTCGCTCCCGCTTCAGTTCTGCGATGCCGTGGAGGAAGTCTTCCTCGGAGATGTGTCCTGCCCAAAAGGTTTCTAGGAGCCGTTTATATTGGCGCTGTTCCCCCAGTCGGGGGAAGCCAAAAGCAAGCGTGCGCATTGCCTTCCTCGTGTGACACAGGATGGGAGTACGAATTTAGTGAACGCTGGGGGGGTATGTAGTGGGACTGTGGGCGAGGATTCCTACGAGCACGCGTTCTGTGCCGGTGTAGTCTTTTTGCAAGTACAGCATAGAGGCCAGGGGGCGGAAAAGGGTTGTAATGGCGGAGGCCGATTCTGGTCTGATTTCCAGCACGAAGGCGCCACCAGGTACGAGGATGGTGGGGAAAAGGTCGGCAAAGCGCCGGTAAAAGCTCAGTCCGTCAGCTCCGTCGGTGAGGGCTTCGTGGGGTTCATAGAGGGTGATTTCGGGCTGCAGCTGGGGAAGTGCGGAAGCGGGGATGTAGGGTGGATTGGAGACCACCAGATGGAAGGGATATGCCGGAGGCAGCTGGCGGAGGATGTCCACGTGGGAAAAGGAAACGTTTCTCAGCCCTAAGCGGCGGGCATTCTCGCGGGCAAGTCGGAGAGCAGCCACAGAGATGTCAATGCCGACAACATGAGCTTCCGGCAGGCTGGAGGCAAGTGCTAAGGCAATACAGCCGGAACCAGTCCCAATATCCAGGATGCGCAGTGGGAGTGGAAATGGCACTGTGCGGAGGAGGCTGAGTGCTTCCTCGACGACAAGCTCCGTTTCCGGGCGTGGAATGAAGACGCCGCGCCGGATGTGGAGGCGGAGGGTGTAGAAGTCTGTCTGTCGGACAAGGTATTGGAGTGGTTCCCGCTGGAGTCGGCGCTGGAGAAGACGATGGAGTCGGCGGCGTGCCGCTACGGCGATGGGCTGATTGCCGTTCAGGAGCAGGGAAAGTCGGTCACAGCCCAATGCGTGGCAGAGGAGAACATCGGCTGTGTACTCGGGGCTTTCCAGCCCTGCCGCTTTGAGCAGCTGCGAGGCGGCAATCCGAGCTTCTCGGATTGTGGAGCAGCCAGCAATGGGGTTACTCGGCGTAGTATTCCTGGAGCGGTTTGACCTGAAGTTCGGCATGGCGGAGTTCGGCAAGCCCGCGTAAGGAGGCAGCTGCTGCTGCAAGGGTTGTGAAGAAGGGGATGCGATAGCGCATCGCTGTGCGCCCCATGATGTGTTCGTCATAGCGGGCATTCTCACCCAAGGGTGTGTTGATGAGGATATCCACTTTGCCGTCGGCGATGTAGTCAATGATACTGGGGCGCCCTTCGTAGTGCTTCCGCACAGGGGTGACGGGGAGTCCATGGCGCTGGAGAAATGCGGCGGTTCCCCGTGTTGCCCAGAGCTCAAAGCCCAGCTCTAAGTACCCACGGGCAATTTCCACTGCTTGGGGGGTCTTGTCATTGTCAGCCAGGGAAACGAAGACTCGTCCTTTGCCCTGTGGGATGCGGGTCCCGGCAGCGAGGTGGGCTTTGATGAGAGCCCGCCCAAACGAAGTGTCAATTCCCATGACTTCTCCGGTTGAGCGCATCTCTGGTCCGGGAAAGACATGCACTTGGGGGAACTTGGTGAAGGGAAAGACAGACTCTTTGACGGCGATGCGTCCGAGGTTTGGACGGAATTCTGGTGCAGAAATGTTGCGGAGCTTCTCCCCCAACATAGCCCGGAGAGCCAGTTCAATGATCGGGATCCCGGTTGCTTTTGCCACGAAAGGCATTGTGCGGGAGGCCCGTGGATTGGCTTCCAGCACATAGATGGTGCCGTGCTGGATGGCGTATTGGACATTCAGGAGTCCGACAACCTCCAACGCGCGAGCAATGCGGCGGGTGTAATCGCAGAGGAGCTCCAGTTGTCCGAGGGTGATGTTGAATGGCGGTAGGACACAGGTGGAATCCCCGGAGTGAATACCGGCTTCCTCAATATGTTGGAGGACACCGGCGATGATAACGGTTTCGCCATCACTGACAGCGTCTACGTCAAATTCGTCGGCATGTTCCAGGAAGCGATCGATCAGCACGGGGCGTTCGGGGAACACGGAGAAGGCCTCCCGTACATAGCGGCGCAGCGTTTCTTCCCGGTAGCAGATTTGCATTGCCCGTCCTCCGAGAACATAGGAAGGGCGAACCAGAACGGGATAGCCGATCGCACGGGCGATGGAGATGGCTTCCTCCTCAGAGCGAGCGGCACCCCACGGGGGACAAGGGATATGGAGTTCTTGCAGGAGCTGGGCAAAACGTTCCCGATCTTCGGCAAGATCGATGCCTTCAGGCGAAGTGCCCAATAGGCGGAATCCAGCAGCTTGAATCCTATGGGCTAAACGGAGCGGGGTTTGTCCACCGAGGCTGACCACGACCCCTTCGGGGCGCTCATGTTCCAGGACATTGAGAACGTCTTCGGCTGTAAGGGGTTCAAAGTAGAGTTTGTCCACAGTGTCGTAGTCGGTGGAGACCGTCTCCGGATTGCAGTTGATCATAATCGCCTCATAGCCCAAGCGACGCAAAGCAAAAACGCCTTGCACGCAGCAGTAGTCAAACTCTATCCCCTGTCCGATGCGGTTGGGCCCACTTCCGAGGATGACAACTTTCCGGCGGCCAGATACGAGGGATTCGTTTTCTCCGGGCGCATATGTGGAGTAGTGGTAGGGTGTTTCGGACTCAAACTCGGCTGCACAGGTATCCACGGTTTTGTAGACAGGACGGAGCAAGTGTTGGTGCCGAAAGTGAGCAACCTCTGTTTCCGAACAGCCTGTAAGGACAGCAAGCTGGACATCGGAGAAACCCATGGCTTTCAACTGTTGGAGGCGTTCTACGCCCAGGCGCTCCAGAAGAGCAATTCCTGAGCTGCCAGTCCTCTGCCGGAGGTGGAGGACCTCCTGGGCTGCCAGAACGATTTCGCGGCATTGCTCAATAAACCACGGGTCGTAGCTGGTCAGGGCATGGATTTCCTCTGTGCTCATACCGAGGCGCAGGGCGTCGCAGAGATCAAACAGCGAGCGCGAGTGGCGGCGGCGCAGCCGCGCCCGGATCGGCTCAAGGTCTTCTTCACTGAGCGGCTTCAGGTACTCAGGGCGATCAAAGCCGAAACCGAAGCGCTCCTGCTCTAAGCTACGGATGGCTTTCTGCAGGGCCTCCTTAAAGGTGCGCCCAAATGCCATAGCTTCGCCGACGGATTTCATCTGCGTGCCCAGTTCGTCGGGCACTTCTGGGAATTTCTCAAAGTCCCAGCGAGGGATTTTGACCACCACGTAGTCAATAGCCGGCTCAAAACAAGCGGGTGTCTTCCCCGTGATCTCGTTGAGGATTTCGTCCAGTGTGTACCCGATAGCGAGTCTGGCGGCGATTTTCGCAATAGGAAATCCCGTGGCTTTAGAGGCCAGCGCAGAGCTGCGGGAGACGCGAGGGTTCATCTCGATGACCACCATCCGACCCGTTTTGGGGTCCACAGCAAACTGGATATTGGAGCCCCCCGTCTCCACACCGATTTCCCGCATGATGCGGATGGCCGCATCGCGCATCTGCTGGTATTCAACATCGGTCAGTGTCTGTGCTGGGGCGACGGTAATGGAATCCCCGGTGTGAACGCCCATGGAATCAAAGTTCTCAATGGAGCAGACGATGACAACGTTATCCTTGCGGTCACGCATGACTTCCAGTTCGTATTCTTTCCACCCCAGCACAGACTCCTCCACCAGGACGCGCTGGATTGGGCTGGCAACGAGGGCAGCGGTAAGGAGCTCTCGGTACTCTTCCATGTTGTAGGCGATGCCGCCACCGGTGCCGCCTAAGGTAAAGGAAGGGCGTAAGATGGCGGGAAATCCAATCTCCTCGATAGCGCGGAGCCCTTCTTCGAAGGAATGGACAAAGACCCCGCGGGGGGTTTCCAAGCCACAGCGCTGCATTGCTTCCTGGAACAGCTTGCGGTCTTCCGCTTTGCGGATGGCTTCCAGCGAGGAGCCAATGAGGCGAACGCCGTACCGTTGGAGCACTCCCCGTTCAGCCAGCTCAACGGCAATATTGAGTCCCGTCTGCCCGCCCATTGTAGGCAAGAGAGCATCGGGGCGCTCGCGGGCGATGATTTTTTCAACGAATTCTGCCGTGATGGGTTCAATGTAAGTAGCATCCGCCAGGTCAGGGTCAGTCATGATGGTAGCAGGGTTGGAGTTCACAAGAATGACACGCAATCCCTCCTGCCGTAGCGCTTTGCAGGCTTGGGTACCACTGTAGTCAAACTCGCATGCTTGCCCGATGACGATGGGGCCGGAGCCGATGATGAGTACACTGTGGAGGTCGGGCATCCGTGGCATAGCCGCTATCCGTGCATGAGTGTGCGACTTTACAGAATGCGTCCAGCTTGGCGCAATTGAGCTTCAATCCAGCGGTATGTGGCTGTAAGGCCCTCTTCCAAGGAGACCTGTGGCTCCCAACCCAAGACCTGGCGAAGGCGGGTGTTGTCGCTATTGCGCCCTCGGACCCCCTGGGGCTTACTGAGGTCATGGCGCTTTTGGATGCGCTTACCGGCAATTCGAGCGATGATATCCACCAGTTCGTTGATGGTGACGAGCCGGTCGCTTCCCAAGTTCAGGGGATGGCGGTAATCGGAAAGCATAAGGCGATAGATGCCTTCGGTGCAGTCGGAGATGTAGAGAAAAGAGCGCGTTTGATTGCCATCGCCCCAGATCTCGATTTCATCTCCATCGCGGGCCAGGGCGATTTTGCGGCAAAGCGCAGCTGGAGCTTTCTCGCGTCCGCCTTCATATTCGCCTAGTGGACCATAGACGTTGTGGAAGCGGGCAATGCGGACTTCCATGCCGTAGTCCTCGGCATAGTACTGGCAGAGTTTTTCCGTAAAGAGCTTCTCCCAGCCGTATCCCTCTTCTGGGTCTGCCGGATAGGCATCTTCTTCCCGCAAGGGAGTGACATCGGGGGTATTCTGTCGGTACTGCGGGTAGATGCAAGCAGAGGAGGAGAAGAAGAAGCGGCGGACTCCATTGAGGCGGCTAGCCTCGAGCATGTGAGTGTTGATGAGAATGTTGTTGCGGGCAATTTCGGCATGGTTGCGGCTGATGTAGCCGATGCCCCCCATGTCAGCAGCCAGGTTGTAGACGTGCTCTACTCCTTGAGTGGCAAGCAGGCAGTTTTCCCAACGTCGCAAGTCCAGCAGGAGAAACTCGTGGGCAGCGGTTGGCTCATATGCTGGGGGCTTGATATCCACGCCTCGGATCCAGTAACCACGTTCGACAAGGAGCTTGACCAGGTGATGCCCGATAAAGCCGCCGGCGCCAGTGACTAATACTCGGGTTGGCATCTTCTGGCAGAGTTGTTCAACAGAGGTGGAGATGATGACGTACGAGATTGGGGAGTTGATGCGTGCTGAATGGGACAGGCTGTAAGTTTGTACAGTAGTGCGTGGTCCGTCGGTGTGAGGGAGTGGAGCCTATATGGAGGCTCGGAGGAAGGTGTGGCAACGGGTGTGGTTGACTTGCGTATTTATTGGTGCTTGTTGGGGCTTGGGTGGTGGAGCGATGCGTTCGGTGGTGGTTTTTTCCCTTTTCCGTCCATTCACAGTGGAGTTGAACACGGCATTGCCGGCGGAGGCGCGGTTGCAGGGATATCGGATAGCAGCCGAGCAAACTCCGTACGTATGGGCTGGGCTGGGGATATTCTTGCTCGGAGTGGGAGCTATGGTGGGCAGTATGGGAGGTCGGTTGCGGACCCATGGTTGGCTTTTTATGGCGTTGGTCTTGGCTGTAGTGGCCGTGGGGGGAGAGCTTTGGTTGGCGCTGGTATATGATATCCCCGTGGTGCGACTTTCTGTTGTGGAGCCCTTACCGATGGAGCAGATTGAGGAATTGGTCGTGCGACGGGTACGAGAAGCTGGAGTAGTGGCGACGATGACGGCGCTGTGTGAGTGGACGATTCTGTTGCTCTTTGTGTGGCGACCGTTGGAGCAAGAGGAGCCATGAAGCCGGAGCGCTTAGTAGAGGAATTACTCCAAGTTGCCCGTCGCTGTGGGATTCGGGTGCGGAAAGAGCATGGGCGCTTTCGCGGGGGATATTGCGTCATTCGGCAGGAGAGGCTCATTGTGCTCAATCGGGGGCTCCCTCCGGAGCAGATGAGTCGGGTTTTGGCAGAAGCGCTACGCCAATTTCCCTTGGAGGGAATTGCGATGAAGCCAGCGGTGCGGGCGTGGTTGGAGGAGGTAGCGCCTTTACATGGCGCGGTGGTGCTGGACGTCTCCACGCCTGAGTATCCGTCGCAGCAGAGTCGGTGATGCGGTGGTCTTGGTGGTGGGGTATCCTTGTGGGTGCAGCTTGTGCGTGGGCACAGGTGCAGGAAGGGCAAGCTCTTGACCGTGTTGTGGCCTTGGTAGGTGGAGAGCCGATTTTTGCCTCCGATGTGGAAGCTCAGCTTCAGCTTCTGCGCCAGCAGCTCCCTCCGGGAATAGAATTGCCCGATACAGTGCTGCGGCGCCGTGCGGTGGAAGCACTGATAGACGAAAAGCTGATGTTGCTGAAAGCGCAGGAGGATAGCATCACCGTCACGGACGATGAGGTGACGCAGCGGCTGGAGTTACAGTTGCAGCTGTTAGTGCAGCAGTTGGGTTCAGAACGTCGGGTGGGGGAAGTGTATGGAATGTCGGTCGATCAGATTCGGCGCGAGTATCGGGAAGAGGTGCGGAAGCGCCTTTTGGTAGAAAAGTTACAACAGCAGCGCTTTGGTTCTCTCCGCTGTAGTCGGCGCGAGGTAGAGGAGTTCTTTGCGCAGTATCGGGACTCCTTGCCTCTGGTGCCGACGCAGGTGGAGCTTGCGCATTTAGTTCGCTTCGTGCAGCCGGATTCGTTGGCTCGGTATACGGTGTTGGAGCAGGTACGGCGTATTCGGGATAGTCTGCTGCGTGGAGCAGACTTTGCTGAGTTTGCCCGGCGCTATAGTGAGGATAGGGCTTCGGCAGCTACCGGCGGTGATATCGGCTGGGTCAGCCGCGGGAAGCTCCTTCCGGAATATGAGCGTGCTGCCTTTTCCCTCCGAATCGGGGAGATTTCCGAGCCCATAGAAACGCCCATGGGGATTTACCTGCTGCAGGTGCTAGACCGTCGGCAGGAGGAGGTGCATGTACGGCATATTCTCTTCCGCCTACGGGGTGATGCTGAACGGGTTCGATCGGAGCTGCAGCGGTTACGGGAGCTGGTGCAACAGGGGGCCTCTTTTGACTCGCTTGCGCGACTGTATTCCGAAGAGGCAGATACTCGCTCCTTTGGTGGGGCATTGGGGCTGGTGCCTTTGGAGGGGCTTTCGGAGGAGATTCGCTCTGTTGTGGAAGAGTTGCCCGACGGTGGAGTTTCGGAGCCGGTACCGTATTTGGCTCATTCCAACCGAATAGGGTTGCAGTTGCTGTACCGTAAGCGGCTAATTCCCCAGCACCCGCCACAGCTTCCCGAGGATGTCCCGTACATAGAGCGTCTTTGTCAGCAGTGGAAACGCGAGCAGGAATATCGGCGTTGGATTACTCAGCTCCGTCAGCGCTTTCCGTGGGAGGTCTACCCATAGGACTCATGGTGGTGGGAGGACGTTTGGGGAAGATTCTCGCACTGGGAGTACTTGTTCTGGTGGGGACTTACCTGTGGGCTCAGCCTGGTGTCCCGTTGCAGCAAGGATGGTCATCGACACGGGCTCTGCAATCTCAGAATGAACAGCCGGATACGCTCCGTCCTGTTCCGCTGCCAACGGAAGAGTTACAGGTGTTCACGCCAGCACAGGATAGTGCATACGTGCGAGCTTTGCGGCAGCCTTTGCCCCCTTTGGCGCGTTTCCAGGCAGCCTTACGTGCTTCAACACCGATATGGCTGGAGCTACAACGGCCGGGTCTACCGACACCGTGGCAGAGTGCTCTGCGGAATTTGCGCTTAGATTCGGCTGCCTTTCTTCCCCGAGGGGAGGAAGTGGTCCAGCACGTGTATAATCTGCAGCAGGCACAGGCTCTGCCTCATCCGACGTTGCGGCGTACACCGGGCAGCACTTTTACAATCCCGCTGGCAACGGTTGCCCAGCTCCTAGGGTTGGGGGAAGATGTTTCCCCAACTGTCCGATACGAGGTACCGAGGGTGGAACGCGTGCAGGTGTTTATCTACTCGGTTCAAGCGCTGCGGATTGCGACACTCTTTGATGGTGTCCAACGTCCCGGACGGTATAGCCTGAGGTGGAATGGTCGTGATGACCATGGTCGGAGCCTGCCACCTGGCGATTATGTGGCGGAGGTCCGGGTCGGCGATAGAGTGCGCTTGTACAAACGTATTCGGCTCAGCTCTGCTGACATCCGCTGAGAAGGTCTCATAGAGGAGTAGAGGGGCGATGAAGTACCGGCTGGTGCGAATTGGATGCGGGCTTATCCTGCTAGGAGAGCTGCTTACAGCACGACCTTTGGTGCTGAAGCTTCGTGTCACTTCTGCAAGCTATGCTATGTGGAAGCAAGGGGGGCGGACAGGAGCGTTGCAGGCATTGCTCCCCCATGTAGGGCTACATAGTGCGCGCCCATTGCTCCCTGAGGCTTTGCTCCGGAGTGCTTTGCAACGGGCGCAGCGGGAGAAAGCACGGGGGTTGCTGTCATCGTTAGACCGACTCGTGCTCGTTGAGGTGCCAGAGGCTGTGGATGCGGTACTTTTGGTTCGTAAACTACAGCGCCATCCTGAACTGGAGTACGCCGAGCTATTGCCAGAGCGGTTTCTCTGTGGAGTTCCCAACGATCCGTTGGTGACCGAGCAGTATGCCCTGCGGCTGATCAAGGCATTTGATGCGTGGGACGCCCTGCCCTCGGAGGTAGCTGCAGTTGTTGTTGGTGTTGTGGACACGGGCATAGACATGGAGCATCCGGACTTGGCGGGCAACATTTTTGTCAATTCTGGTGAGGTGGGGATCGATGGCAATGGGAGGGACAAGCGTTCTAACGGAGTGGATGACGACGGGAATGGATTTGTTGATGATTGGCGTGGGTGGGATTTTGCTGCTGGGGATGGGAGCAGGCAGGACAATGATCCTAGTCCGGGCAATGCCCATGGGACCCATGTGGCAGGCATTGTGGGTGCTATGGTCAATAATGCTCAGGGGATAGCCGGTATTGTGCCGAAAGTACGCCTACTGGCTGTCAAAGTTGCCCCAGATGCCCCGAGTGCTTCCGTAGTCATCAACAGCTACCAAGGCGTGCTTTACGCTGCCGCTATGGGGGCAAAGGTCATCAACTGTAGCTGGGGCGGGGTGGGACGGTCTGAGGCGGAGCATGAAATTATCCAAGCGGCAGTAGCTTTGGGTTCGGTGGTCGTGGCAGCAGCAGGCAATGACGGAAGGCGCGCACCTTTCTACCCAGCGGCTTACCCTGAGGTGCTCTCTGTGGCGGCGACGGACTCAATGGACCTTAAGGCATGGTTTTCAAACTACCACGAGACCATAGACATCTCAGCCCCGGGCACAGATATATTCTCCGCCATCCCCGGTGGACTCTATATGCGCATGAGTGGGACATCTATGGCTGCCCCGATGGTTGCCGGAGTTGTAGCATTGGTGCGACAGAAGTTCCCGCATTACACACCTATGCAGGCAATGGCACGGGTGATGATGACAGCGGACAACATAGACCAAAAGCAGAGTTGGTTGGCGGGGCTTATCGGTTGGGGACGGGTCAACGCCTATCGGGCTTTGACAGAGGAGCCGTTGGTGGCCTGCTTGGTTGATAGCATCATCGTTGCCGATACCGATGGAGACAACTTCTTTGACATCGGTGATACGTTGAGGATATGGCTGAAACTGCACAATGTGCTTGAGCCCATCGGTGGTGTCAGTGTTGATGTGTTCACACCCTTGGTGCCTTCGCCGGAGTATATCCGGCGCCAGCTCACCGTAGACACGATGGCGGCGGGTGAGCAACGGCTGTTACCGGAGCCATTCCTATTGCGTATAGCTTCTGGCACGTCGGACAATGCAGTGATGGAACTGCGCTTTACGGTCCGATATCGGGGGAAGCCCATCGGCCGGGGATGGACAACAAGGGTACTGCGACCGGTCTATCGGACGTTGGCGGCAAACCATATTGCTGTGACGTTCAACAGCAGCGGCAATATTGCCTTCAATGACTATCCGGACAACACCCAAGGGGAGGGATTCCGCTGGAAGGGGAGTCCGAACATACTCTTTGAGGGAGCGCTGATGGCGGGAATTTCAGCAGAGAGGCTCTCCAACGTTGCCCGAGGAGCAGTGCAGACACAGCAGGACCGTTCTTTCGTGTACCAGCAAGTTCTGCGGCTCTTCTCGCCCGGTCCCCATGCAACGCTGGAGGCGGAAGCTCTCTTTGCCGACCAACAGCAGCCAGGGGATCTGGGCATTGCTGTCCGCCAGCACACTTACCAATTTAACCAGCCGGGCTGGCAGGATTTCGTGCTGGTTGTCTATGACATCACGAACCAGACGGATGCTGTCTTTCCCAATCTCCACGTCGGCTGGTACTTGGATTGGGACATCAGTCCCACCGCAATGGGGGATCGGGTCGTTTACGATGATGCCTCCGGTGTTGGCTATGCAGTGTGTGAGACCTGTGCGGAACCGATGCCATTGGCAGGGGCTCTGGTTGTGAGTGCAGATTCGGTCAACTTTTATGCAATTGACAACGACGCCCGTGAGATGGGTGTTTACGATGGCTTTACCCGCGAGGAGAAGTGGCGTGCCATAAGTAGTGGGATTGCCCGCAAGGAGTCAAACCGGACGGATGCTTCCATGGTGATTGCTGCAGGGCCCATCCGGCTCCAGCCAGGGGATACGGCTCGGGTGGTGCTGGCGCTGGTGGCCGGGGCGAGTGTAGAAGAGCTGCGGCAGGCTGCTTCGGCAGCTCGGCAGGCAGCGGCTTCATTAGGCATTGATACTGTGCCGTGGAATCCACTTCCGGGGCAATTAGCCGCTGGTATCTACCCCAGCCCGTGGACATTGGGACAGGAGCCACCGGTGATGCTGCTCCGACTTCCCGAACGGCGCTACGTGCGTATCCGTCTTGTGGATGCGCTCGGACGCCATGTTGCCACTATCGGGGAAGGACTCTATCAGCCAGGAACCCATCGTTTCGTAGTAACGCCGGCATCGCTGAGCAGTGGGGCGTACTTTCTCTACGTTACTGCTGAACGGGAGGGAATGGTTGTCCCCTTCGCTGTTGTGCGCTGAGAATGCAGCGCTACGAGCAGTTACTCCAGCTTATCCAGAGCTGTCGGCGGGATTTTGAGCGTTTCTATCAAAAGCAAAACCGTCGTGCTGGTATCCGTTTGCGCAAGCGGATGCAAGAGCTCCGTCGTCTGGCAAAGGAAATCCGGGATGAGATTCAACAGTTGCGTCGCACCTTCCCTCCCAAGCCCAAGCGCCGGTGGTATCAAAGGTCCACTGGGGCAACCGACAGCGGCGCGGGGATGGAAATCGGCTAATTTTGCCTCCCGTGGTTGCACGTTCTGCCAGGAGTCCTAATGCCTGAGGTGCGCATAGAAACCGATACGATGGGTGCTGTCGAAGTGCCGGCCGCAGCTTACTGGGGCGCCCAAACGGCGCGTTCCTTACGTCACTTTGCTATTGGGGTTGAGCGGATGCCACGAGAGCTTATCCGGGCTCTCGGCATTGTGAAGAAGGCGGCAGCGATTGTGAATCGTGAGCTGGGGCTTCTGTCTGCGGAGAAGGCAGAGCTCATCGTTCGTGCCGCCGATGAAGTCATTGCCGGCAAGCTGGATGAGCATTTCCCCCTGTCGGTCTGGCAGACGGGTTCGGGGACGCAGACCAATATGAATGTCAACGAGGTCATTGCCAACCGCGCCATTGAGCTTGCCGGCGGCGTCCTGGGCAGCAAGAGCCCAATCCATCCTAATGATGACGTCAATAAGTCGCAGAGCTCCAATGATGTCTTCCCGACAGCCATGCACATTGCCGCTGCAGAGCAGATTGTGCACCACCTTCTGCCCGCTGTGCGGGAACTCCGGGATACCCTTGCCCAGAAAGCGGAAGCTTTTCGGGACATCATCAAAATCGGGCGCACACACTTGATGGATGCCGTGCCGCTGACGCTTGGACAGGAGTTTTCGGGCTACGTGCAACAATTGACCAATGCTATTCGCCGGATTGAAGCAACGTTGCCCGATTTGTACGAGCTGGCAATCGGTGGTACAGCGGTTGGTACAGGGCTTAATACCCACCCGAAGTTCGCTGAGGCTATGGCAGCAAAGATCGCAGAGCTTACGGGGTTACCATTTGTGTCGGCACCGAACAAATTCGAAGCTCTGGCCACCCATGATGCTCTCGTCTGGGCCCATGGGGCATTGCGGACGTTAGCAGTGGCTCTCCATAAGATTGCTAACGACATCCGATGGATGGCCTCCGGACCGCGGGCGGGGTTAGCAGAGATCCGTATTCCGGAAAATGAACCCGGTTCCTCCATCATGCCGGGGAAGGTTAACCCTACCCAGGCAGAGGCAATGACTATGGTGGCGGTTCAGGTCGTCGGAAACGATGTCACCATAAGCACGGCCGGAGCATTGGGCGCTTTTGAGCTCAACGTGTACAAGCCCGTCATCATTTACAACTTCCTCCAAAGTGTGCGCCTGTTGGGTGATACGTGCCGTTCCTTTACGCGCTATTGCGCTGTGGGTATTGAGCCGAACAAGGAGCGGTTGCGGGCGTATGTGGAGCAATCGCTCATGTTGGTAACAGCGCTGAATCCCTATATCGGCTACGATAACGCTGCCCGCATTGCCAAGTATGCTTATCAGACTGGCAAAACTCTCAAGGAAGCAGCCGTTGAGCTGGGATTACTCACTGCGGAAGAATTTGACCGTATCGTGCGTCCAGAGCAGATGCTCGGGCCGAACCTATGAAGCAGCCTGGATGTGTCCGATAACGACGGGCTTTTCCTCTGCACAGAGTGCCAGGACTTCGCTGGCATGTTCGGGGGCTACGACGAGTACTATTCCGATGCCCAGATTGAAAACCCGACGCATTTCCTCTTCGGGGATGTTGCCTGCACGTTGGATGTAACGGAAAAGAGGAGGGACTTCCCAGGAAGCCCAGTCAATGTACGCGCTTACTCCGCGGGGAAGGATACGACTCAGGTTCCCCATAATACCACCGCCGGTGACATGAGCTAACCCTTTCAGAAGTCCACGGTCTAGCACTGGCAGCAGCGTGGCGGCGTACGAGCGGTGGATCGCTATCAGCGCCTCCCCCAGAGAGCTTTGCAGTTCGGGTATGTATGTTTCCAGGTCATGCTCGCGCAGGGCTGCCATTGCCAAGGAGTAACCGTTCGTGTGGAGGCCCGTGGATGCCAGTCCAATAAGCAGATCCCCGGGTTGGATAGAGCTCCCGTCTATGATGCGGGAGCGCTCTGCGACGCCAACGATTGTTCCTGCCAGATCATAATCGCCGGGTGCATAGAGGGAAGGCATCTCCGCCGTCTCTCCGCCGATGAGGGCACATCCATTCTGCCGGCATGCGGTAATGATGCCGCCGATGACCTGCTCCGCGATAGCTGAGTCTAGCTGCCCACAGGCGAAATAGTCCAAAAAGAAGAGTGGACGCGCGCCGCAACAGAGAATATCGTTGACGCAGTGATTGACCAAGTCCTGCCCAACGGTGCTGTGAATGCCCAACCGGATTGCCAACTTGATCTTTGTGCCGACGCCATCAGTGCTGGCAACGAGCACAGGGTGTTCGTAATGAGGAAAGCGGGCATCGTAGAGGCCACCGAAATGTCCGATATCCGTTAGGACGGCCGGAGTGAATGTGGAACGGATAAGCGGCTTAAGACGGCGCAATAATTGTTCAGCGGCATCAATATTGACGCCGGCATCCCGGTAAGTGAGCATAGTGAGGCTTGGGATTGTGGGACTGATCACGGACGGGTTCCCACACACGGGCAGCGGAACGGTGTAGGAAAAGGACAGAGGCGGCATTCAGTGTCCAAAGCCAGAGGGTGCGCATGTACCCATAGCGGCGGTAGCGGCGGGGAGACTCGTAGATGGGAAGTTCCCACGCCATCCGAATGCGACCCAGACGGCGGAGACGGTAATAGAGCTCAAAGTCCTCGCCCGCATAGAGCTGCTCGTTGTACCCTCCGACGCGTTCGAACGCCCACCGGCGAATGATGTGGCATTCGCCTCGCCCCATCCCAATGCCGCAGCAGTTCAAAAGCCAGATGTAGCGGTTGTAAATGCCGTGGAAGAGACGATCGCTCCATCCGGCAACCTCGGGATGGACAAAGACAGGGCATGCCAGAGCAATTTCTTCGGGTGCCTCCGCGGCCCATTGGAGGACCACGGAGGCAAACTGCTCTGGGGAAGCGGGAACGGAATCAGCATTCAGGAAGACCAGGATTTCTCCCACTGCCATTGACGCACCCCAATTCCGCCCCTGAGCAATACTTTGGCGCTTCGTGCCTCTATACTGGATGACGATGTCAGCATGTTCGTGAGCAAGTTCTGCTGTGGCATCAGTACTCCCCCCGTCGCTTACGATGAGCTCAATGCCGTACTGCAGCCGCAGCTCAAGGGGGAAATGCGATAGGGTAGACTCCAACACGCTCTCCTCTTGCAGGGTTGGGAGAATGAGACTTAGTCGAACGTGCTCTGGTCGAATCCGACGATGTTCCCAAACGAGGGCTTCCTCGGGAAGGGAGGGGCTTGGTCGTTGTGCCATGGAGCGAACCTATTCGAGCAGGTCTCGGACTTGGTCAACGAAGACCGTTACGGTCGGTGCTATGGGGATTGGACGAGCAATTGGGAGCGGAGGAATTTCTGGCACAATCCGTATGCGTTCTTCAGCATCTCGAACCCCGGGAAGCAGATACTGCCGAACGGCATCAGCGCGAGCGTTCAAAAGAGAGTTAGCGCGCTCCAGCAGAGTAGGGGGCGGAGTTGTGGGTTCCTGAGACCGCCGCTTCCGGGTAGAGGATTTCACCTGAGAGCGGGGCGGCTCCTCCACTAGACGGGTGTCCAAAATGGAGATGTGGACACTGACCCGTAGCGAGCGATTTCGGTTGAGCAACTGCTTGAGTTGATCCAATTCCGAATATGCTGTTGCTCGGAGCTTGGCGCTGCCAGGGTCGAAGGCATGGATGCGAAGCAATTCTATCCCGGGGCGCAAGAGCTGAACGGAGAAGGTTTTGGAAACCTCGCTATATGTAGTGCTCGGGGGAAGCTCAAAGGTGTCCGTTTGCCGGAGCACATTGTATCCCCGGAACGTAATCGTATAGCGCTGTCCAGGCTGCAATACTACTTCGAAGGTCCCTCGGCGGCTGTCGGAGCGCCCTTGCTGAAGTATCTTCCCGGCGCTATCGCGGATTTCAAACTCCGTCCCAACGGGCCCTTTGGTCTGCCGGTCTAGAACAGTGCCTTGGAGAAGGGTAACCACCTTCAGTTGGGCGTGCGTAGTAGCCAGTGCCAAAGGAAGGAGGAGGCTGACAAGGTGCTTCATGGGGCCGATCCGGGCTTGTGCGACGACTCTCGGTTCAAAAAGCTGGCGACAGCAGCACGGAATTCCTCCGTGGTGCGAGCTAAGACGTTGAGTCCAGCGGCATAGTGAAGGGCGCTTTCTGCCGACATACCCTGTAGGGAGCTCAGAAGGGCTTTTGTAAGGCGCAGAGAAGCAGGGCTATATGATGCCAGACGTGTTGCCAACTCGGCGGCGAAGGAATCCAATTGCTCATCATCGACCACGTAGCTTACAAGTCCCAGGCGCTCGGCTTCCTCAGCCGAGAGGGTTTCAGCCGTCAAGAGGAGACGGCGGGCGCGCTGCTCACCGATTTTCCGCACCAGAAGTACGCCGACGAGCGCAGGTACGAATCCCAAGCGGACTTCCGAGTATCCGAAGCGGGCACCATTGCGGGCGGCCACAACAATATCGCAGGCACTTGCCAGCCCACAGCCGCCAGCAATAGCTGGACCATGGACTTTGGCGATGGTAGGCTTGGGGTACGTGTAAATGCGCCACAGCACCTGCATGAACTGCTGCGAATCATACCAGTTTTCCATGGGCGATAGCTCCGTCAGTTGGTGTAAGTATGCTAAGTCTGCCCCTGCGCAGAAGGCTGGGCCAGCGCCTTCCAATATTAAAACCCGTGCATGGGCATCAGCTTCCAGCTGCTGGAGGTGTTCTGCCAGCTCGTGCAAAAGCTCAGGACTCAAAGCGTTACGCTTGTCTGGGCGGTTGAGCCGAAGACGAACGTAACTTTGAGCGGGAATCCGTTCTACCAGTGCCATAGCGCACCCATGCCGGTGGTACTAATGCACAAGTATCAGTTGATGCCATCGGAAGTGGGCCGAGGTCAGCCGAACGAAGAATATGCCGGCTGGCAGAGGGGGCAGGAGAATGCGGAGTTCCCCACCGGGGAGAAGCAGTGATTGCCGCTCCACACAGCGTCCGAGAACGTCCCATATTTCCACCATCCATACGCCTCCGGTCGGGAGTGTCCCGCTCAGGAACCCATCGGCGTAAGTCAGCATAGGATGTGGAAATGCGAAATCTGAGTGAGGTATGGAAAGTTGCTGGGCAAGGCGAACACATTCTCGGAACTGCTCTGCAAGCGCTGCCGTACTATCTGCGGCTCCGAAGCAGAGGAGGAACTGCTTAGGCTGATTGGGTTGCCAGGACTCACGGAAACGGAGGCCGACCACGAGAGCAACATCCCCGCTATCGCTGTGCTGGATGGCGGTCCCGTGGGTGAGGAGAGAGAGCTTCTCAGCCTTTGAGAAACCATCGGAGTCGTAGAGCAATGCTGTGCTTATCCCTGCACATTGGATTTCCGCTGTGGGAGCAAGCGATATGAGGCAGGCACCGACGGAGGGTGAGCCTGGATATTCCACAACTTCCGCTCCGTGGGGTAGTGGAATTTCCGGAACATACACCTCGGGCAAAAGACGCACACGATTGCCTCGCCCACCACTTCCAATGTCCCAATCCATAAAGTAGCCGATGGCGACGTCGTTTAGCGGTAGACCAGAGATGTTCCACGCTGTTACCAGCAAGCGAGCAATACCAGAGCTATCGGAGGCGAATCCTATAAACTGCTGTTGGAGCAGTAGTCCGATGCGGTTACCTGGGAGAGCATTGGCATCGCTGAGCAGGTTTCGCTCTTCTTCAGGCTCGGCGAAGGGCTTCAGGACGCTGAAGTCGTGGTCCCGCGTCCACCCTGAGGGAGCAGCGCTGACGGCTCGTCCTGTGGCGTTCTCCACAGCGAAGATCCCGCCACTGTAGAGGAGGTTGCAGGCATCGCGATAGCGGAAGCCCAGTCCTTGTAAGTTCTGCGGGTAGTCGGCAAAGCCAAGTGCACCGTCATCGGAAAGGCTAAAGGATGTCGTAGCGTTGGCGAACGTGATGGTGGTTGGAGATGGAACCATCGTTGTGAAGAGCACGTCCCGGTATGTTGCAAGGCTATCCCAGAACTCTATGCGCAGCAGGACAGGATTGGAGGAATTAGCCCGCACGATGGCTCGGAAGGGTCCTATGACAACCGATGCTGCCGGTGGCACTTGGTCCATGATGATCAGGGTATCCAGCAGCAGCAATGCGGTATCGGCGACCGGGAGAAGGCGGCATCGGATTCGGCCGCCAGGACCCAAAGCGTTATAGGACTGGAGGCGGAGCCATAGGGTATCACCGAATCCCCATCGGCGGCGTGGATGACCATCGGTGGAGAGAACATACAGCCTGGGCAATACGAATCCTGGCGCCTCTTCTGGCGGCGAAGACAAAGCTGCCCATACGTTGATGCGTCCCGGAAGCCACGGAGCAAGCTCCGGATTGGCATGGCTGATATCCTCAGCGGTCCGGCGCAGGAGGGCAGCCGTCTGGAAAGGATCCAGCTGTGGACGGAACGAGCGCAGGAGAGCTGCTGCAGCAGAGACAATTGGTGCAGCAGCGGAGGTGCCACCAAAAGTGCTGTAGGTCCCATCATTGCTTGTAGTCCATGCTTCCTCTCCGGGTGCAACGAGGGTTGCACCAATGCCTCGCGCAGATTGCGGGTGAAGTTGGTCGTTGACGTATGCATTTGCAACCCCAATGACACCGGGATAGCCCGCCGGGTACCATGCTGAAGTCGTCTCTGGCGTGTTCCCTGCAGCCGCAACGACGAGGGTTCCCCGAGCGTGGGCATACTCAATGATGGATTGGTTGATGCACGAATAGGTGCGGTTCCCCCAGCTACAGTTGACCACGGCAAAGCCCATTTGTGCGCAGTAGAGAATGCCTTGGTAGGCATAGTAGAGAGCTGGAACTCCTTCGGGAGCTGCCTTGATAGGGAAGATGCGACAGTGGTAGGCGATGCCAGCAATCCCCTTGCCGTTGTTAACCGTTGCAGCAGCAATGCCGGCGACGCTGGTCCCATGTCCTTCCCCTGCGTTGCGGGGGTCTCCTGGAGGGGTTCCGTCGTCATGGGAGGCGAAGTTGTAGCCGAGGTAATCGTCAATGTAGCCGTTGCCGTCGTCGTCGGCGTTGTTGTTTGGGATCTCCCCGCGGTTGTACCAAAGCGAGCCGATGAGATCCTCGTGGGTGTAAAGGACACCGGTGTCCACGATCCCAATGACGGTTGTACTATCCCCTTGGGCGATGTCCCACGCTGCAAATGCGTTAATGGTCCAGAGGAGCTGCTGTCGGGGCAGTAAGGGATCGTTGGGAGTGAAGAGGGGAAGGTTCAAGGTATAAGGTTCAGCAATCTCAACGGCGGGGCAACGGCTGAGAAGGGCTTTACACACTTCTTCGGGGCTCCGTGGTTCGGTGTATTCAACGAGGAAGGTACGGAGCAGAGGTTCCTCGGCGCGGAGCGCTGCATGTAGCGCAGAAGGATAGCGTCCGAAGCAAACCCCGGCATGGAGGCTCCGTCCCCATGGAAGCAGGGGGACGAGGCGGGCGTTCGCCAGCGGGAGGGGAGGGAGCACAGATTGTCGATGAGGCAAGAGGTGTTCGGGGCGAAAGCGGACCCAGACGACACCGTGTAGGACGGGATCCCGGCGTCCTATTTTTGCGTCAGGCATTAGTATGGGTTTTCTACCCAGGGGGATTGCATCGGGAGTGCGGGAAAGGAGGACAGTGCCCAGCGGCAAGAGGAGAAGTAGAGCCATGAACAGTGGCTGCGCCATGTGGCTTGGGGCATTTTCGTAGTTTGCAGTGCTAATTGCAGGTATAGCACAGCGAAATTACGGAAAATCATGCTGGAGCGGCAGGAGACGGGCTTTGTCAGCCTGGCGCGAAAATGGCGTCCGCGTACCTTCGGAACCGTTGTCGGACAAGAGCACGTAACGTTGACCCTCCGCAATGCGGTTCGTATGGGGCGTATTCACCAAGCCTATCTCTTCTGTGGTCCACGGGGAGTGGGAAAGACGACAACGGCTCGGATTTTGGCTCGGGCTCTCAATTGCCGGCAGCTCCAGCCGGATGGGGAGCCATGTAATGCGTGTGCCTCCTGCCAGGATATCCTACAGGGGCGTTCGCTGGACGTGCTGGAAATTGACGGTGCCTCCAACAATAGCGTTGAAGATGTCCGCCGATTGCGGGAGAATGCCAAATACCCACCCACGGCAGGACGCTACAAGCTTTACATCATTGACGAAGTGCATATGCTGTCGCTATCGGCGTTCAATGCGCTGTTGAAGATCTTAGAAGAGCCGCCGGCCCATGTGGTTTTCGTGCTGGCCACAACGGACCCGCAGAAAGTGCCACCGACCGTCGTTAGTCGCTGTCAACGTTTTGATTTCCGGCGACTGAGTTTAGAGCGCATTGCGGAGCATCTGCACTACATTGCCCAGCAGGAGGGGGTTCGCCTGGATGCTATTTCTGCTTATGCACTTGCTCGGAAAGCGGAGGGCTCGCTCCGGGACGCTCTCTCGCTTCTGGACCAGGCAATCGCTTACTGCGGTATGGATGTGCAACCGGAAGCCTTGGCGGCAATGCTCCATCTGGTGGATGTTGACCTCCTCTTTCAGCTGACGAATGCGCTGCGGGAGAGAGATGTGGCAATGGTGTTGAAGCTCGTTCACGACAGCCTCCGGCGTGGATACGACGCCTACGAATTTGCTGAAGCCCTCTCGGAGCATTTCCGCCATTTGGTCGTTGTATGCTCTACGGGTTCTTCACAGCTTCTGGAGCTTCCTTCGGAGATTGCGCAGCAGTATGTTTCGGAAGCCGAAAAGCTCCGTTTGGGAGATTTGATGAATTGGCTTGCCATTCTCCACACAACCCAGCAGGCGATGCGGTATAGTGCGCATCCCCGCATCCGTTTGGAACTGGGATTGGTGCAGATGGCATTGTTGGAACGTGCAGTGGAGTTTTCCGAGCTGTTACAGATGGTGCGGCAGCTCAGTCGTCAAACATCGCTTCAACCGCCTTCTGTAGGAGCGCTTGCTGAACCGGTGACAGAATACCGCACGGTGAAAACCGCAGGTTGGCCGAAGCCATCATCGGCTGCCGACACAGAGTCAGTGTTACGGAGCATCACTGAGCTTCTGCTTCGGGATACAGCTGTTCGGGCTGCATATGAAGCAGGGCAGATTACGATTCGCTCTGAAGCAGATGCGTGGGTGATTTCTACGACTCAATCGTTTCTGAAAGAGCTCCTAAAGAGACGCTTGCCGCAGTTGCACGAAGAGCTCCGCCAACGACTTGGTATGTCCGCAGTCCTCCGCCTGGAGGAGAGTTCGGTATCATCCCTGAATACTGTTTCGGGCTCCGATCCCTTGGAGTTGGTAGAGACGCAACTTCAGACATTGCTCCAAGCCCAGAAAGTGCCATTTACGGCTCCACCGAAGGGACATCTCTAAGCCGGGGGATGACAGTTATGCCTGACGTTGGTGTACCAGCTCCTGACTTTACGGCAATCGATGATCGTGGTGAGCCTTTCCAGCTTTCCCAGCTCCGTGGGCAGTGGGTTGTGCTTTACTTTTACCCGAAGGACGGAACGCCGGGATGCACGCGCGAGGCGTGTGCTTTTCGGGATGCATCTGATGCCTTCGCCCGGCGGGGGGCCGTTATCGTGGGGGTGAGCCCTGACAGTGTTCGTTCCCATCAGCGCTTTAAAGAGCGGTACGGACTTTCATTTCGGCTCCTCAGTGACCCTGGAGGACGCATTGCTCAACTGTACGGTGTCTGGCGGGAGCGCCAGCTCTATGGACGCCGTTCCTTTGGTGTTTCCCGGACAACCTTCATCATTGATCCGGAGGGCATTCTGCGTGCCCAATTCTCGGATGTACGGGTAGACGGGCATGCTGACGAAGTGCTTCGGTCTCTTGAACAACTCCAACAGGGGCTATGATTGATACCCATGCCCACATTGACTTGCCTGTCTTTGACCCGGATCGTGCTGAGGTGCTCCAGCGAGCGCGACAGCAGGGGGTGGAGGCGGTCTTGATGCCAGCGATTTCTTCTGAAGGATTCGCAAAAGCGCGGCGGATTGTAGAGGAGTATCCTGATGTATACCGTGCCGTGGGAATTCATCCCCACGCTGCAGGAGATGCGAATACTGCAGAGTTGGCGGCTGTGGAGGCAGAGATCATGCAACCCCGCGTTGTGGCAATTGGAGAGATTGGGTTGGACTACTATTACGCCAATTTGGCTTGTCCAGCAGTGCAGCAGAAAGTCTTCCGCGAGCAAGTCCGGATAGCGAAGCGATGTGGCTTACCGATCATCGTGCACAACCGTGACGCCCATGCAGACGTGCTGCGTATTTTGGAGGAGGAGCAGGACGGGACGCTGCGCGGGGTTCTCCATTGCTTTTCGGGTGATGCAGACTATCTCTGTCGGGCACTGGAGTTGGGGTTTTACGTCTCCTTTACCGGCAACATTACGTACCGTAAGAGTGCGCTGGGGGAGCTTGTCCCTCTGGTGCCGGAGGAACGCCTGTTGTTGGAGACGGACTCGCCGTACATGACTCCCCATCCACATCGCGGGAAGCGAAATGAGCCAGCTTTCGTCCGCTTCGTTGCGGAGAAGTTGGCGGAGCTTCGAGGACAAGCCTTTTCTGCTTTATGCCAGAGTACGACACGGGCGGCGCGGCAGTTATTCCGGATCGGTATTGGAGCTCTTCTGCTCATGTTCCCCTTATTTGCTTCAACGGGCAGTGATACCACTCGCCATTTATACGCCAAGTCATTCGGCTTTGGCATCCATGGGGCGACCAACACGATCGTGGAACTACGCCGTTTCACTACTGGAGAGGGTCAAACCTTTTCATACGAAGGTCTCCCGGCGTTTGGTGCCCATCTTTTCTACGAGTTCCACGACGCCTTCAGTGCGGAGCTGGCATATACATATTCTCGGAATACGAAGGTGCTGAAAACCCCGCAGCAACCGTGGGGGCAGGATCGTCCGGACATTTACCAAGTACTGGAGCTCTGTTTGCACTGGAGTCCTAATCCCTACGGCAGGGTCAACTTCTATGGTACTCTGGGAGGGGCTGCCTTGTTGAACCGCATCAACGAGCGTCAGGAAAACAGGGTTGCCCTCGTTACCGGTGTTGGATTGCGCTTCAACCTTCCCACTGGGGTGGGGATGTTTATGCCCTGGATGGAGTGGCGGTTAGATTTTGCCCTAGGGCGCCAGCAGCGAGATGTGTACCTGAGCAGTACGGACCGACGTAGTGCTGATGTGGGTTTCTATCTCTCCCTTCCTCGAGTTGGTCTGCTATGGTTCCCACAGTGGTAGAGCGACAGCATAGGGTCTGGGTAGTAGAGCATCCGGGTGCGTGCCACGAGTTGGGGATTCTCCGCTCGGTCACGACGGGGCGAGCAGAATTCCGGATGGCAGCGGAGCGTTTGGGAACCTATTTGGCAGTGGCTGCTACCAGTTGGTTAGCAGTGGAACCGGTGG
This sequence comes from Bacteroidota bacterium, assembly GCA_030550395.1. Taxonomy (GTDB): domain Bacteria; phylum Bacteroidota; class Ignavibacteria; order Kapaibacteriales; family HRBIN21; genus HRBIN21. The sequence continues at coordinate 125,648 of JAUQPL010000004.1, forward strand.
AGGTAAGAACGCCCTTGTGCCAGGCTGTTGCTTATCGTCGGAAACAGCCGTTAGTAATCGTGCCGATCCTCCGAGCAGGTATGTTGCTTCTTCCGGCCTTCCTCCGGCTCTTCCCAGAAGCCCGCATTGGTTACTTGGGACTCCGCCGCAATGAAGCAACGCTCCAGCCGGAGCTTTACTATGCCAATTTACCGCCCCTCCAGGAGGGAGCACAGTTTTTCATCGTAGATCCAATGCTTGCCACAGGTGGCAGCATGGAAGCAGCTGTGGAATACTTGCACCGTCGAGGTGCCCGTGAGATCACGCTGGTCTGCATTATCGCTGCCCCGGAGGGAATTGCACGGCTACGCCAACGGTATCCAGACCTGCCTATTATTACCGCAGCGATTGACCATGGGCTCAATGAGCACGGGTTTATTGTTCCTGGCTTAGGAGATGCAGGAGATCGCGCTATGGGCACGGAAGAAAACGGTTCGCCCACAGGGAGGGCTTAAAAAAGAAAAGCGGACATCGGGCAATAGGCACTCCCGATGTCCTGCTGTAGCGAGTGTGCGGGACTTATCGGCCGTTATCGTCTACGATACGGTATTCTGCTTCCTGTACTCCCCCGTCGCCGCTACCGCTTGGAGAGGTCGAACTGCTTGGGGAAGATGTCCCCGTTGAGGTTGCTTGCTGATAGAGATGCACGGAGGCTTCGTTCCACGCTCGGTTGAGCTCATCCATAGCGGCTTGCAGTTCATGGACGGGGGCGTTGTTCTTCAGAGCAGCCTGCAACTTTTCTTTTGCCTGGTCAATACGGGCGCGATCGGAGGGGGAGAGTTTCTCACCCAATTCCTTTAGCTGTTTTTCTGTTGAGTACACCAGTGCATCCGCTTTATTGCGCAGCTCTATCTCTTCGCGCCGCCGCCGATCTTCCTCTGCGTGTTCTTGAGCTTCCCGCTTCATTCGCTCAATTTCCTCTTTGCTCAGCGTACCGGCGCCCGTTATGCGGATACTTTGCTCTTTGCCGGTGGCTTTATCACGGGCGGTGACGGTCAGGATACCGTTAGCATCGATGTCAAAGGTAACTTCAATCTGCGGGACTCCTCGCGGCGCGGGTGGGATGCCATCCAGATGGAAGCGACCCAGCGAGCGATTGTCCTTTGCCAGGGGACGTTCGCCTTGGAGGACGTGGATTTCTACGGATGTCTGGTTATCCGTTGCTGTGGTAAAGATTTCGCTCTTGCGCGTTGGGATCGTTGTGTTGGCGGGAATGAGCACGGTCATGACACCCCCGAGGGTCTCCACACCCAAAGAAAGTGGCGTCACGTCCAACAAGAGAACGTCCCGTACCTCTCCGGCCAGGACAGCCGCTTGGATGGCTGCTCCGACGGCGACCACTTCATCGGGATTAACGCTTTTGCTCGGCTCTTTGCCGAAGAATTCTCGGACCAGCTGCTGGATTCGGGGGATACGGGTCGAGCCACCTACGAGGATAACCTCGTCAATTTGGGCAGGTGTCAGTTTGGCTGCCTCCAGCGCTGTCCGGCAAGGACCCAGCGTTTTCTGGAAGAGATCCTCGCATAGGCTTTCAAACTTCGCCCGTGTAATGGTCATCTGTAAGTGCTTGGGTCCTTCCGGAGTTGCCGTGATGAAGGGAAGATTAATCTCAGTTTGCAGGAGCTGGGAGAGCTCAATTTTGGCTTTCTCCGCTGCTTCCCGTAGCCGTTGGAGAGCCATCGGGTCTTTGCGGAGGTCAATGCCCTCTTGCTTATAGAACTCGTCAGCGATGTAGTCTACCAAGCGCTGGTCAAAGTTATCGCCGCCCAAGTGGGTATCTCCGCTGGTAGCTTTAACTTCAAAGACGCCTTCGCCAATCTCCAGGATGGAGATGTCAAACGTACCCCCACCCAAGTCGTAGACAGCGACAGTCATAGTCCGCCCGCGCTTGTCCAGCCCGTAGGCAAGGGCTGCGGCGGTGGGTTCGTTGATAATGCGGCGGACGTTCAGCCCGGCAATCTCCCCGGCAATCTTTGTTGCTTGGCGCTGGGCGTCGTTGAAGTACGCAGGCACGGTGATCACAGCATCGGTGATCTTCTCTCCAAGGTAAGCCTCTGCATCGGTCTTCAACTTCTGCAGAATCATTGCTGAAATCTCTTCTGGGGCATAGAGACGCCCTTCAATGTCCACGCGAACGGCATGACCATCGGGTGAAGGCACAACCTTATAGGGCACCATAAGCATTTCCTCGTGGACTTCCTCCGGGCGGCGTCCCATGAAGCGCTTGATGGAATAGACAGTGTTTTTCGGGTTCACGATAGCTTGCCGTTTCGCTGCCGCTCCGACAAGGCGTTCACCACTCTTGGTAAAGCCGACAACCGATGGGGTCAACCGGGAACCCTCGCTGTTCGGGATAACAACCGGCTGCCCGCCCTCCATAACAGCGATAACGGAGTTCGTTGTTCCGAGGTCAATTCCGACAATGCGTCCCATTTGCCACTCTGTTGCTCAGGGTGATACAAACTCCACAAAAAGCTCGTGCGGGAGGGGAGAGTGCCCCCCTCCCGCTAAGTCAGGAAGATGAGAGGCTTTTACTGAATGGCGATCTCGGTCTCCTTCGGCTTGGAGGGCTCAACTTTCGGGAGCGTGATTGTGAGGATGCCGTTTTCAAACTTGGCGTCTACTTTGGCGACGGCGACATTCTCCGGCAACGCGAAGCTACGGCAGAAGCTCCCGAAGAGGCGCTCCATGCGAAGGAAGTTCTGAGTCTCTACCTTCCGCTCCTGCTTTTTCTCGCCGCGGATAGTGAGCACCCGGTCCTCGGAGATAGTTACCTTTACATCCTCTTTGGCGACGCCGGGCAACTCGGCGTGGATGTAGACGTTGTTCTCATCCTCCACAATGTCTACCCGTGGCGAGAAGCTACTGACATCAAAGCGGAAGGGCACAGAGCGAACCATGTCATCGAAGAGCTCGTCAAAACGCCGAAGCATGGACTCAAAAGTCCGCAACGGCTCAAATCGCACCAGTGTCATGGCTACTCCTCTTTGATTGTTTGACTGAACCAGTTCTTTTAGGACTTCCACTTCGGAAGCCCACTAGTAGAATAGAGGAACAGCGTGCCAAGTTCTTCTTCGAGGCTTGATTCTGCCATTCTGGCGGAAAACTTTGTCGGAGAAGGTGTCAGAATGACTTTTCTGTCTGCCGTGATGTGCTGGGTATGAGAAGGCGACGGAAGTGGAGGTGTGAGCCAATGGACAGAAGAGCTGAGAAGGGTTCTACAACGACTCCCCGACTACGTGAGGCGTGAACTATTCGCCCATCGCCGAGGTAGATGGCAACGTGGCGCGTACGCCCTTCCTCGGCGACAATGACTAGGTCGCCGGGCAAGAGGGGAGGTTGGATCGGATTGCCAACACGCGCTTGCTCAGAACTAGTTCGTGGTAGCTGGACGCCTAATTCGGCAAAGACCTTTTGTACGAAGCCGGAGCAGTCTATGCATGATGAGCTGTTCCCTCCTTGGCAGTAGGGAACGCCTATCCATTGTTGGACAATGTTCCAAAGGCGTTGCTGGACGGTGTGGTCATGGGCAGGAAGAGGAGTCTCTGTTTTTGGCGCTGAGGTTGATGCCGGCAGGCTAAAGCGGGTTATACTCTGGCAGGCAAGGAGTCCCAACGTACTTACTCCCGCCAGGAGACGGACCATGGTGTGGAGAGGAGAGGACATGATGCCGTTGTATAGAACACAGAGGGAGGCTGAGGCAGTTTTCGTGCCACTTCCCGGCATCGAGGGAAATCGTAGTTTCGAGTCAGGTCGTATGGGGCGTGGAGTGGAAGTACTGGTAGAGGGCTTCCGCTTGGCGGGTGCTTACGACGCGACGCAGTTCTTCCAGCGATGCGGCTCGGATGCGCTCTACCGAGCTGAAGGCGCGTAGTAGTTTCTGGGCACTTCGTGCCCCGATTCCTGGAATGCTGGTCAGTTCAGTCTGCAATGTCCGTTTGCGTCGTCGCAGTCGGTGGTATTCTATGGCGAAGCGATGAGCCTCGTTGCGAATGCGCTGGAGTAATCGAAGGCTTTCCGAAGTTTTCGGAAGTACGATGGGTTCCGGTTCCCCTGGACGGAATAGCTCTTCCAGGCGCTTTGCTAATGCAAGGACGGGAAACTGTCCAGAAAGACCGCTCTCGCTTAGGGCTTCCAGGGCAGCGGAGAGCTGCCCCTTTCCTCCATCAAGGAGCAGTAGGTTTGGAGCGGCGTCTTCACCGCTTTGAATACGGCGAGCATAGCGGCGAACTACTTCCCGCATAGCAGCGAAATCATCATTCCCAGGAACTTGCTCCAAGCGGAAACGGCGGTATTCGGATTTGCGCGGCTTACCATCTACAAAGACCACAAGGGCAGAGACAGGATCCGTACCGTGGAGATGAGAATTGTCAATGCAAGCAATACGCCGAGGCAGGATGGGTAGGTTCAAGTCTCGCTGCAGAGCGTAGAGTGTGGCGGGGAGGCGGGAGGTCTTTTTTGCTTGCTGTGCCAGATGTTGTTCCAGAATTGCCCGAGCATTGAGTGCGGCCATACGGATCAGTTGAGCTTCTTCCCCCTTCAGGGGAGCTATGAGGCGCACGGGGGTTCCGCGCCGTTCTGTCAGCCACTGGATAAGCAGCTCAGGGTGTTCGGGCTGTTCAGGAACGAAGATTTCTGCAGGGATGTCCTGTTGCTGCAGGTACCACTGTTCCAGTGTAGCTTGGACTAAGTGAGCGGAGCTGTCCTCTGGAGCGTGCTGGATAAGCACGTGACGTTTGTCCAGAAGCTTTCCTTCCCGAATGATGAGGAAGACGGCGCAGGCAGTCGTTCCCTGGACAGCGATGCCGAGGACGTCCCGGTCAATAGGCTCAACACTGATCACCTTCTGTCGCTCGGTATGTTCTTGCAGAACATAGAGGCGGTTGCGGATTTGGGCAGCCTGTTCAAAGCGAAGCTGCTCGGAGAGAGTGCGCATTTGGGCTTCCAGCTCCCGTTGGAGCTCACGAGTACGTCCGCGGAGAACTTCTGTTGCTTGGCGGACGAGGCGGTTGTACTCCTCTGCAGAAATGTGCCCTTCGCAGGGACCCAGGCATTTTCCAATGTGGTAGTCTAGGCACACACGGAATTTGCCGCGATGGATAGATTCCTCCGTCAGCGGTAAGTCGCAGCTCCGAATGGGGAAGAGTGCCCGAAGGGTGCGCAGGAGTTGTTTGGCATAGGTGGCGTTCGTATAGGGACCGAAGTAGAGGCTGCCATCGTGGACGATACGGCGTGTTAGGAAGATACGGGGATAGGGTTCACGGGTAACACGGATGAAAGGATATGACTTGTCATCGCGCAGCAGGATATTGTAGCGGGGTTTGTGGCGTTTGATGAGGGTATTCTCTAGGATGAGAGCCTCCACTTCCGTGTCGGTGGCAATGTATTCGATATCGGCGATGTTGCGTACCAGTGCTTGTGTTTTCGCATCCGTAGAGCGGCTGGACTGGAAATACGAGCGAACGCGCTGGCGCAGATTCTTGGCCTTGCCAACGTAGATGATCGTGCCGGCGGCGTTCCGGAAAAGGTAAACCCCGGGGGATGGGGGTAAAGTTGCAGCCGTAGCGGCAAGCTGTTCAGAGAGAGCAGAGGTTGTGCGACGTTTCATGGCAGGTCCCCTAATTGCGGTCGGAGCACCAGCTCTTCTGGTAGTAGGCGCGGCTGTGCCGTCAGGCGCAGCAGGGCACAAGCGGTTTCAGCGACATCCTCGGCTTGGAGCATCCGATGGCGCCAACGCCGACGGAGAGCTCCATGCCAGACCGGGGTATCCGTTGCCCCAACGTGGAGATTGACGACTTTGATGCCCTGGGAGCGCAGCTCCTCGCGGAGAGCTCGGAGCATATGGGCAGCGGCAGCTTTCAGTCCACCGTAGATAGACGAGAAGGCAAACGCCTTCAGGGCAGCAACGGAGCTGATATAGAGAATGACCCCGGACTTCCGCTCTATCATGGCTGGCAGCACTGCGCGGAGGCAGAGGAAGAGGGAATACACGTTGGCTTGCAGGAGGGATTCAAATTCCGCCGGGGTTGTTTGGACAAAGGGTTTGAAGAGGGCGTTCCCGACGCAGTGGACGAGGGCATCAATGGTGCCGAAGCGGTGGAGGATTTCAGTGGAGACTTCTGCAACGGCCTCGGGGTCGGAGCAGTCACAGGGAAGGGGATATATGTGGGGGATTGAGCCTGCTAATCGCCGCAGTAAGTGGGCGCGTCGGGCAGAAGCTACAACGGTATATCTTTCCTCTGCCAAGCGGCGGGCAATGGCAGCCCCGATCCCGCTGCTGGCGCCCGTGACCCAGACGATGCCGAGAGAAGGGGTATCTGCCATAATCTACCCAGTGCCGAGCGAATTCTCTGTGACCAATACCCAATGTTCGGCGACGCTTTCGTCCAGCTCTGTGAGGAAGGGAGAGGGCTTTGCAAGAATCCAGCCACTCTCATGGTCAATGGCGCGAAGGGGATAGAGGAGGTAGAGGAAGCGCCGGGCGCGAGTGCAGGCAACATAGAAAAGACGCCGTTCTTCTTCGAAAGCTTCTACGGAGTCATACGCCCACGCCACAGGGAAGCGACCGTCGGTCATCCAGATGAGGAAGACGGCGGTCCACTCCAGCCCTTTGGCGGAATGAACGGTAGAGAGCGTCAGAGGAGATTCCTCCTGGCTCCCCGGGGCTGCTACATCTGCAACACTCTCGGTTGGGGGATCCAGAGTAAGGTCGGTTAGAAATTCCTGCAGGGTTTGGTAACGTTCGGCGAGGGCAAGCAGGGCCTCAATGTCCCTCCAGCGTTTGTGGTGGTCGTCGTACTGCCGTTGGAGGAGTGGACGGTAAAGAGTAGCGCATTGGCTGAGGAGTTCGGGCACAGGTGTATGGCGAAGGTAGAGGCGGAAAAGGGTACAAAGGGCCTCCCAAAGTTGGATGACGGTGGTTCGGATACTGGGGGAGATACCTAGCAGGAGATTCTCTATGCTTTGGGGGTCTTCCCATCGCAGAATTCCTTCCCGGATGCCTTCAATGATGCGGTGTGCCGTACGAGGACCAACACCCTCCAGCATCAGAAGAACTCGGTGCCAACTGACGGTGTCGGTGATATTGAGAAGGATGCGGGCAAAGGCAAGGAGATCTTTGATGTGCGCTGTTTCTGTAAGCTTTAGTCCACCGAATTTGCGGTAAGGGATGCCCACCCGTGATAGCTCAATTTCCAGCTCAAAGAAGAGGTGGCTGGCACGTGCCAGAACGGCGATATCGGAAAGCGGGATGCCTTGCTCTCGCAGAGCCAACACTTGCTGCACGACAAACAGCGATTGTTGTCGTTCATCCTCAGCCCGAATGATAGCAGGGGAAGGTCCTTCCTTTTGGCGACTTTGGAGCTGTTTTCGGTAGCCATAGATTGCACGGCTGATGATGGCATTGGCGAGGTTCAAAATGGGCTGGGTGCTGCGGTAGTTTTCCTCCAGGGTGATGATGGTGCATTGTTGGAATGCGTTGGGGAAATCCATAATGTTGCGGAAATCTGCCCCACGAAAGGAGTAGATGCTTTGGGCATCATCACCGACGGCGAGGATATTTTCCTCCGGACCCGCCAAGAGCACGCTGATGCGGTGCTGCAAGGGATTGGTGTCCTGATACTCATCCACCATGACGTAGCGAAACTGAGCGTGGAGCTGTTGCCGCTTTTCGGGATGCTCTTCCAAGAGTTGGAGCAGGAGCAGGAGGAGGTCGTCGTAGTCCACAAGACCATGGCGACGTTTGTAGAGGCGGTAGGCGTCGTAGAGCTGCTTCAGTTCCGGGAGCAGGTGTTGGAAGTGGGGGTACTCGGCGGAGAGGATATCGTCAATGCTGCGGTTACGGTTGATTGCGGTGGAGTAAATGTCGGCAAGGGTCCGTTTGTGTGGGAAGCGTTCCCGGCGCCGTTCGCGGAAGAGTTCGGTGCGGAGGAGATTGAGCACATCTTCGGCATCGGTTTGATCTAAGACGGTAAAATCCGGGGAGAGGCCGACGGCGTGACTGTAACGCCGGAGGATCATGTAGGCGAATGAATGGAATGTCCCGCCAGCAACGCGCTCGCAGCGACCATCCAACAGCTGTGCTGCTCGGTGAAGCATTTGTCGGGCGGCTTTCCGTGTGAAAGTCAGTAGCAAGATATTCTCAGGGGGGACTCCGTCCTCCACCAAGCGAGCCACGCGGTAAGCAAGGGTCCGGGTCTTTCCCGTTCCAGCACCAGCAATGACCAGAGCGGCTCCGTTCTGGTGCATAACGGCTTGCAGCTGGGCAGGATTAAGCTCTTCCTCATACCGCAGGCGATATGTCCGGCGGGCAGGAATGATGCGGACTTGGATGCGCCGTTCGTGTGCCATTGTCAGATTTCTTGCTCCGAAGGCAAGAGGTGCGACGTTATGAGGGAGGTTCACATTGCTTTGGCTATGGCAACTGCGAAGACTCTTCGCGCGCCGAGCTCCAGCAGAGCCTCGGCACAGCTGTTCAACGTAGAACCAGTCGTCAGTACATCGTCCACCAAAAGAATGGTCTTGGAGCGTACGCAAAGGGCTTGGTCCCCAGCGGTGAAGACGCCAACAACATTGCGGCGGCGTTCCACTGCATTGAGCCGTGTCTGAGAGGGAGTTGCAACTCTGCGCCGGAGAGCCCTGCTATAGAGCGGACGGTGGCATACTTGTGCAAGTCCGGAAGCGATCGCCTCTGCCTGATTGTATCCCCGCTCACGCCGGCGTGCTGGATGGATTGGGACGGGGACAATCCCATCCACATCGGGCAGAAGATGGGAAAGGGCGCTTCCCACAACTCTTCCGAGCTCAACACCAAGGTCCCATAGGCCGTAGTACTTCACTGCATAGATCAGCCGCATTGCCGGTGTCCCCTCTCGGAGACTAAACAGGGCGGCAACGCCGGAGAGAGCAAGATCGTCGGGCGTAAAGAAGTTCAGCAATTCGTTGTAGAGTGTTTCCGGTGAAGGTGCCACGGGGAGATTGTCCCAGCAAGTGCGACAGACAAAGCGTTCTATCCCTGTGGCGGCTTTCAGCGCCTGCTGGCAGATGCAGCAGCACCGGGGAGCAAGCAGCTGGAACCCAAGCTCGCAAAGCTCCCGAAGCGCTTGCCGAAAGCTCTGCATGAGCCTAGCGGATTTCTGCTGCGAACCGTAGGTGTGTTTCTATCTCCGGTGGTATCGGAGGGATTTCCGACGGCGGCAGGAGGTAGTTAGCAAGGCTAGCAAAGTCTTGGAAAATTCGCTGGCGGACTACCGTTTGCAAGAGATAGTCGTAGCCGCTGGAGCCGCCCGTTCCCACTCTCTGCCCAATCATCCGATTGACCATGATTGCATGCCGATAGCGCCAAAGGCTCATCTGTTGGTCCAGTTGAACGAGGGTGTCCAAGAGGCGGAACGGAAGCTGGAGGAGCGGGTAGTCACGGTAAAGCATAATGAACAAAGCTGCCAGCGTTGCGCGATGGGAAAGGCGGCGTTGCCGTGTGTGGAGGAGTTCAGCATAGCGAGCCGGCTCAAAGAAAGCCTCAAAGTTCATGGCGTTTGAGCGGATCTGCTGCAGCTTTTGCTCCTTCTCATCTGGCGCCAACGCTGGGTGTTGGATGACAGCCTGTTGCTCTCGCTCAAATCTCCGGGCGACGGCTTCCCGATAGCTTTCCCAAAAGCGATATTGTCGGAATTCCAAGAAGGGCATTCGTTCCAGCCAGTTCTGCACAACGCCAAACAGGGTGGGCTGGGACCTGACATGGTGTAAGTGCTGGCGGTCCCGGGCGTCCAAGCTGGATTCATAGTCGCAGAGCACGCGGGCTTCCTCATCTAGGCCTAGGCGGATTTCAAGGAGACGAAATTGTAGCGACTGGAAACCGCTGGCAGGGTGAAGGAAGTCCCGAAACGCCAGGAAATCCAGCGGTGTCATTGTCTCCAGGAGATCAAATTGGGCGATGGCTAAGCTGAAAATGCTCTGAATCCGTTTGAGTCGGGACAAGGCTGTGGCGACCTCATGTTCGGGTACATAGGGCTGTCCCATAATGCGGATGACGGAATCCAGCTCATAGAGCGCCTGTTTGAACCAGAGTTCATAGACCTGGTGCACGATGATGAACAGCAGCTCATCATGGGCCGGTTTGTCCTGCTGCCAACTCAAGGGATGTTGAGCAGAAAGGAGTGTGTCCAAAGCTAAGTAATCACGGTAGTAAAGCGGTTGGGCCATGGCGTGCTCCGGCTGTTTTGGACTATTGGCGGTAGTACCACAATTCCTCGGCACGAAAGAGGCGTTCTCCGAAGCCCATGCCGATGCCAATGTACCACCCACTGAAGCGAGTTGCTTGCTGGAGAATGTCCCACCAGTCCCTGCCTCGGAGCGCCGAGCCGTTTGCGAAGCCAGCGGTGGCGAAGAGATTCATAGTGTTGCTCAAGCGGAGGATGAGGCGTCCCGACAGGTGGAGAGCGTTGGAAGGATAGTAGAACGCCTCAGCGCCAATGTCCCCGTAAAGCCCAGCAGGCACAAGCTCGTGCCAGTATCCGATGCGTAAGGGGAGCACACCGATTCCACCGGCATCTAATCCCAACACAACGACGCTTGTCAGTGCCGTGCCGGCGTACAGTCCTGGTGGACCAACAGGGAGTGCCAGTTGGACAGGAAGGATACGTCCCACAAGTCCTGAGATGAGAGAGGAGGTAGCCCACACCGACCTTGCCACGGTGGTTTTCAAGGAAGCAAGCTGACCAAGACCAACGCTCCAGGCCGAATGCCGGTGTTGGCTCCACTCCTGTTGGAGCTCCTCCTCACGATTGAGGAAGTCGGCCAAGGAGACTCCAAGACCAAGGTACGGCTTCGCATAGCTCTGTGCCTGGAGATTCTGTGAATTTTCCGGAGTCTGTCCCCAGAGGAATCCCGCATAAGCTCGCAGATTAAGCCCACCGAGGGAACCGGCCTCTAGGGAGCCGAACAGATTCAGATACTGCGACGGGAAAAGACTTGTCCCCACGCCGATAGTTGCCGCTACATACGGAGGAACATCCCGCATGTACCACCGTTTGCGGATATACAACGGAAGCAGTCCGGCAGCCCATTTTTCCTTATACTGGCTGAGAGCAAAGACCTCTAATCCAACACTACCGACGCTCCAATCCCGGGATTGGAAGAACCAGGGGAAATGGTACTCCATGACGCCAAATCGGTACCAGGCGCCTGTGAAAAGAGCCGATGTCGGGTTTGTGTTGTTGGAGGCGTTCAGTAGCTCGGGGAAGAGCCCGAAAAGACCCCATAAATGTCCCTCAGCGGTGCTTGAAACGCCAAGCAGCCCGACGCTTTCAAAGAGTCCTAGGCGAATGAAGTTGGGGTAGTAGCGTTCAACCACGCTATCGTAGAATGTAGCACCATACCGGAGCTCTTCCTTGCGAGCGTTGGGGAAAAGGACCCCGCGTGGAGTCTCTCCCGGAGGGTTATGGTAGTCGGTGTACCAGGTGGTATCCCGCTGTAGAATTGTGTAGGTGTCCCGCTCTACGCGAGTCAATGGTGATTGCAGGATATCGGTAGCCGTTGCACATCCTCCGAGCACGTATAGTGGTAGAAGCCACCAAGGAAGTGCTTTCATGGCTGGAGCTCTAAGATTTCTGTGACTTCAACACACGCTCCGATGCCGCACAGCGGTGTGCAGTTGGGAAGGAGGAGAGCACGGACACGGGCGCGCACATTCTCCCGCTGGAGACGCTGCAGTATGTGTTCCTTCCCACGGAGTTCGTAGAAGGCTTTGTCCTTCATAGTGCCGGTTTCCAAAATCCAGCACGTACTTCCGTCCATCCGTAAAGGGTTGATGACCCCGCTGAGCTCAATAACTGTCCCCTGGGGGCGAGGAGTCGCGCAGCCATAGAAGAGCAGGGCGCAGAGCAGGAGAGGAAAGGCATACTGTTTACTGCTGCATCGCCGCATGGGCATACTCATGGAGGAAGGTTGCTGATGCCAGGATAGCGCGGAGGAAGTTTTTCACGTGGAAGTGTTCATTCGGAGCGTGGGCACCTTCGGTTTCCAGTCCGAATCCCATCAAAACCGTGGGTACGCGCAAAAGCTCGGTAAACCATTCCACAACAGGGATTGAACCCCCTTCGCGGACGAAGACGGGAGGGCGACCGAAGGTCTGCTCTAATGCGCGGGCAGCGGCTTGCATTGGAGGTGTATCCAAAGGGACAAGGACGGGGTTTGCTCCGTGAAGAGCTCGGACGTCAACGACTGCCGTCGGTGGAGCAAGAGCACGGATGGCAGCTTCGGCTTTGGCAGCGATATCGTCAGCTCGCTGGTTCGGCACAAGGCGCATGGAGAGCTTTGCCGAGGCTGTAGCAGGCAGAACAGTCTTTGCCCCACTGCCTGTAAACCCTCCCACAATCCCATTGATGTCCAACGTTGGGCGCAGCCACCGCCGCTCCAAGACGGAGTAGCCTACCTCACCAAAGAGCTCGGGGGCACCCAAGTGGCGGCGGAGCTCCTCGGCATCAAATGGTAGTTCCGCTAAGCGCTGGCGTTCTTCGGGGGTAGGGTCAAGGACGTGATCGTAAAAGCCAGGAATGGTGACACGTCCATAGCCGTCGCGCAGACGCGATAGGATGTGGCTTAGGACAAAGATGGGGTTGTCTACTACTCCACCAAAGACCCCCGAGTGAAGGTCCGTTGCAGCTGTGCGGACGGTGACTTCCAAGTAGCACAATCCACGAAGACCGTAGCAGAGGGTGGGGAGGTCATCTTGGTACATTGCTGTATCGGAAATCAGCACAGCGTCGCATGCAAGCAGATCGCGGTGCTGTTCAATGAATGGGCGTAAGTGAAGGCTACCGATCTCTTCTTCGCCTTCAATGAGGAACTTCACCGTTAGCGGAAGTTGACCGTGGGTGTGGAGGACAGTTTCAATTGCCTTGATGTGAGCAAAGAACTGTCCTTTGTTGTCTGTAGCGCCGCGAGCGTAGATCCGACCATTACGGATCACTGGTTCAAACGGTCGACTCTCCCATAGGTCCAATGGGTCGGGGGGTTGGACATCATAGTGTCCGTAGATCAGCACAGTGGGAGTCCCTGGTGGACCTGCCCAAGTTGCGTAGACAACTGGATGCCCAGGTGTCGGGAAAAGCTCTACAGACGTCGGGGATAGGGTGGATAGGTGCTCAGCCAGCCATTCAGCACAGCGATGGACAGATTCCGCATGTGCAGGGTCCGTGCTCACGCTCGGAAAACGCAGGAGTTCGGAGAGCTCTTGGAGAAAGTGGTCACGGTGTTGCTGCACGTAGGTATGGAAGGGCATACCTTAGCTTGGGCTGCGTGGTACATTGCGGCGGCGTTTGTCGGATTCGGCGTAGTAGTGGTAGTACTTGTAGTACCGGTAGTAGCGGTAGTAGGAACCGTAGGTGGTGCTGATATCAAACTCATTCAACACAGCGCCAACGATGCGGGCGGAGACTCGCTCCAGGAGTTCTCGGGCTTTGATCAGAGCTTCTATGCGGGTTTCGTTCGCTCGGGCGACAAGTACGTACGCATGGGCGATGGGAGCCAAGACCAGGGCATCTATGACAGAAATGACCGGAGGCGTGTCCAAGAACACGATGTCGTAGTTCTGCCGGAGCTGTTGGAGAAGCTGGCGGGCGCGGTCGGAACCCAGAAGTTCGGAGGGGTTCGGGGGAATAGGACCGCAGGTAAGGAGGTCCAGGTTGCGAATGCCCGTTGGGCGGCATGCATGATCGGGGGCCAGTTCCCCGATGAGGACGTTGACCAGTCCGGGTTCACGCCCGAAGCTGAAGACAGTATGGGTTGAGGGGCGGCGTAAGTCAGCATCGATGAGGAGGGTTCGGTAGCCCGCGTGGGCGAAAGTAATAGCGGTGTTGACCGTTGTGGTGGTTTTCCCTTCTTGTGGGACCGAGCTTGTGATGACTACCAATGGGTGTTCTATGTCGACGGTGGCAAACTGGAGGGCAGTGCGGATTGAGCGATAGCTTTCGGCAATCGGTGACTTGGGGTTGCAGTGGGAGATGAGGTGAGGGGGGAGCGGGTGTTCGGCGGGGAAGCGGGTATAGAAGGCGGCGTCATCTCCGCTTTGGGCAATCATGGCAGCATCCCTGGCGGTCAAGTCAACGGGGATGCGGGGAATTGCCGCCAGCACGACCATCCCTGTGTTCTCTACGTCTTCTGGGGAACGCACTGTGGTATCGGTCAGTGCCCGCAGCAGGACGAACCCAATGCCCAGGAGCAGCCCTACAATGGTTGCAATGCTTATGTTTAGCTTCCGGTTGGGGCTGACTGGGCGTGTGGGGGGCATAGCGCGTTCTAAAACTGAGACAGTGGCAAAGACGGATTGTTCGGCGATGATGGCTTCGTTGAGCTTCTCCGACAGTAAATCATGCAGTTTTTCCAGGCTTCCCGTCGTTCGTCGGAGGCGTGCCAGTTCGATGATTTGAGCAGGTAGGCGCTGGAATTCTTCATCGGCCCGCTTCCGAGCACTTTCAATAGCGGCCAGGCGAGCTTCTTCGGCTTGGAGCTGGACGCTGAGCTCGAAGACTTTCTGTCGGAGGTTCTGCAGGGCAGCTGTCGGTCCCCCGCCTTCGGGAGGGGGGGGGAGTGCTCCGAGCTTGGAACGCTTCAGCTCCTCGGTGCGTTGGCGTAGCTTCTCTTTCAGCTCCGTAAGCTGGGCTTCCACTTGCTCCATCTGGGTCTGGAAGTACACGGGGCTTGCCACCACTGGTTTGCTGGCAATAATGAGGTCCCGCTGGACTTCCAATTGCGCTATCTGTTGCTGCAGCGTCTCAATGTAAGGGGAGGATACAGTGGCAAGTTCTTCTGCCAGTGTAGGCTCTATTTCGCGGAGCTGCTGCTGGTACTGGTCCAATGTGCGCCTGAGAGCATCGCGGGCGATATGGGCTTCGCTGGCTTTACCGTCCAGCTCTGCCAGTTGGGTCACCAAGGCATTAGCACGGGCATCCAATTCCATGGAACCAGTGCGGCTCATGTAGTCCTGCAATGCCTGTTCCGCTTTCGCCAGTGTGTCTCGGGTCCATTCGTACTGCTGCTGCAGGAACTCCCGTACTCGGCGGGCATTGGCACGGTTGTTCTGCTCATTCACTGCAAGGTACACTTCGGCGAAAGTATTGGCGATGAGGGCTGCTTCCTGAGGATCATTGGTTCGGACCCGGATATCCACAATGTCGGCATCACGGTTCGGGATAAGGGTTAAAACGCTCCGCAAGCGTCCGGCTATGAAGGCAATGCTGTCTTCCTCTGTCTTTAAGGGAACTGCTTTTCCTTGGGTACTGCGGAGTAAGGGCAGTGAAACACCCGATCGGACTTTGCGGAGGAGGGCTCGGGCGACGGCGTCCATTGTTTCATGGGCATTCATCTGCATCAGCTCATTGCGCAGGACGCGGTCATCTTGCCCGTTGAGTCCTACCAGTACGATACCCGTGGGGGGACGGCTGGTGTTGACCAGCAAGCGGGCGGAGGCTTCGTATACAAATGGACGTGTCCACGTGTAGTAGAAGGCTGCTGCAACGATAGCGCCTGTGATTGCAAGGATCCACCACTTTCCCTGCCACAACAAGTGGAGGTAGTCAATGAAGGTAAAATGGCGCTGGAGAGCAACTGGAGGGAGTCCGTTTCGCGATGAGGTTGTTCGGGATGTTCGTGGAGTACCTGCCATGGGTCCCCCTTGCACTGTGGGGTTGCGAGAGTCGGTGGGTCTCACCGATTGCCGAAAATACAACATCGCCGCAAGACCATATGCACGAAGACTATTGCTTTCTCGTTTGTGGAAGGCGCCGTGGGGAGAGGAAATGGTATGGAGTTTTGTCCTGGCTGCCTTTATTCTGTGGGGATGTGCTGAGGACCCTGTGTATGAACTGGGGGAAGGCGGTGCGGGTTCGCTTGTGGTTAGCTCTACTTTGCTTGGAGGGACAGAAGGAGAGCCAGGAAGGGAGTATCAATTCACTGCCGTTCTCGAGCGGCGCCCGAGCTGGTTTCGGGTTGAATGGGATTTCGGTGACGGTTCACCGCGCAAGATCGTCATCGGGGAGCTTGCCGTACGACATCGCTTCCAAGGGGTAGGCACATACACAGTCGTTGCTCGGGTTTATGAGCATGGGACGGGAGTTCTTTGGGCGACGGGGGCGCTGGTTGCAAACATTCGCTTTACGCCACCTCCGCCTGCAATGGTGACGGTTCCACCGGGTAGCTTCCGTATGGGATCAGACCGTGATTTCACAGAGCAACCAATCCGAACCGTCGTTCTGACCCGTCCTATGATGGTCCTGCCGACGGAGGTAACGCAGGAGCTTTGGACGGCGGTGATGGGGTATAATCCCAGCTGGTTCCGTGGGGAAAAGCGCCCGGTGGAAAACATCACATGGTGGGAAGCCATAGATTTCTGCAATCGGCTCTCGGTGCGACACGGTTTCCGCCCGTGCTACCTTACCCGAGGGGATACAGTTTTCTGGGATCGGACGGCGAGCGGATATCGGCTCCCAACGGAAGCGGAATGGGAGTATGCCTGCCGGGCTGGTACGACCATGGATACCTATGCTGGTGATCTTCGCCAGCCATGGGGTGGGTGCGAAGAGGAATCCGTCTTGGTTCCTATTGCCTGGTACTGTTGGAATAGCGGTGATCACACTCATCCTGTCGGACTCAAACAGCCAAATGCGTTCGGGCTCTTTGATATGTTAGGCAACGTTGCTGAATGGGTATGGGATTGGTATAGCAGCACGGCATATCAGGATGCTGATACTTGCAATCCGGTAGGTCCACCTCTGGGTCAGCGGCGCACCGTGCGTGGGGGAGCGTGGAGTATGGGCTGTTTCCTCCTGCGGGCTTCGGCTCGTGTGGGGATGTCTCCATGGCACCATAGTCCGGCTGTTGGCTTCCGAATTGTGCGGATGCCATGAAGTGGAGCTCCTTCCTTTGGTTGTTGAGCAGTATCTTCCTCTGGGGTGGGTGTGCGGGGGAGACAGCAGTGCATACCCCTCCGGAGCGTTCGGGAAGGAGCGATACTGCGGCAGTACTTCGTCGGATTGTGGTAGGAGCGGAGCAGTGTCAGCCTTGCCACCCAAAGCACGTTGAGGAATGGCGGATGTCCCTGCATTCCTATGCAATGGAGGACCCTGTCTTCCATGCCCTTCAGGCGCTTATGCTCCAAGCACAACCAGTCATTGATGACCAGTTCTGTGTGCGTTGCCACACACCGTTTGGTTCCCTCTTCGGTGAAGCTTTGCCCGGTGCCCGCAAAGAGGAGCTGTCTCCTTTGGCACGGCAGGGGATTACGTGCGATGTATGCCACCTTATGGCGTTTCCGCAGCCGGCGGGGCGGGGCGTGACGCGCTTTCGGCTAGATGGAGCACGCATAGGGAATGTCCCCAATCCTCTCCCGAACCCTTTCCATTCTTCTGTGTACGAGCCTCAATTATCGCAATCGGAAGCCTGTGCTCCATGCCATGATGTCGTTAATCCACTCGGAGTCCTTGTGGAGCGGACTTACACAGAATGGCGGGAAAGCCTCTATCCCGGGCGGGGCATCACATGTCAGGTTTGCCATATGCCGTGGGTTTCGGAACCGATTGTTCCGGATGGGCCTGTCCGCCGCCGGCATAATCATATGATGCCTGGGGTGGATGTACCACTGTCGGATTTCCCTGGGCGGGAGCAGATAATTGCAGCAGTAGAATACCTGCTCCAGAATGCTCTCCGCATGCTTGTTAGCGTACCTTCGGAACTTTCGCGTCAGAGTCCTCTGACTGTTCGGGTAGTGTTGGCAAATAATATCACTGGCCATGATATCCCGACCGGTTCTATCTTCACCCGTCAGATGTGGCTTGAGGTCATCGTCCGGGAACTTCCCTCAGGACGCGTCGTATTTGAGACAGGGACTTTGGATGCTGGTGGTGACCTGCGTACCCTTCATAGCATGGAGGTACAGGCAGGACGTATTCCGCTGGATACGGCGCTTGTCCTCTTCAATGGGACAGCACTCCGCAATGGGAGACCTGCTTTCTTCTGGGAGGCGCATGCAGTGGAGTTCCGTACTATCCCTGCCTTTGATAGCCGTACAGCTCTCTATACGATTTCTGCACCACCGGGTGGATGGAGTGGCACAGAGTTGGAGGTGTCCGTTCGCTTGCGCTTCCGTGCGTTACCGCCCTATCTCCTCCGAGCCTTGGGATTGGAGGAGTTTGTTGAGAGGCTCCCCATTTTTGACATGGAGCGCTTTCAGCATCGGGTGGTGCTCCGCCCATAGGGTGTGCTAAAGCTTTGGGGCAAAAAGCGTAATTTGCATTGCTTTTCCATAGCCGATTTCGACAGAACGCAGTGTATGTCTCACGATGAGGGATAGACAGACTGCATGACAAGTTCGACGGGTGCTCCAGCAATGGGGGCGTATCAGCGCCAGCGGCTCCTAGAAGAGTTGTGGCAGGGGACGAAGGCACCACCGGCGGTAGACGATGAACAATTAGCGCGGCTTTATGAGGCAACGATATCGCGGCTGCGAGAAGGGGAGGTTGTCAAAGGACGTATCGTTAGTGTCGGTAAGAACGAGGTCCTGGTCGATATCGGAGCGAAGTCTTTAGGAGTTGTGCCGCGACGGGAGTTTGTAACTGACCCAAAAGTAGGGGAGGAGATAGAGGTCTTCGTGGAGAAGGCTGAAGATAAGGAAGGACGAGCCGTGCTCTCCCGACGTCGGGCAGAGCTTTTGCAGCTGTGGCAGCGCGTTCAGGAGATTTACCAGAAGCAGGAGACGGTATCGGTGACCATTGCCCGGCGGGTCAAGGGGGGCTTTGTGGTAGATCTGATGGGTATGGAGGCATTTTTGCCAGGCTCGCAAGTAGATATCCGCCCTGTTCGTGATTTCGATGCATGGCTGGGGCGTACCATTGAGGTGCGGATTGTCAAGCTGAATCAGCCGGGGGAGAATGTTGTTGTAAGCCGGAAGGTACTCTTGGAGGATCAAATTGCTGAGCAACGCCAGCGCATTTTGAGCCAGCTGGAACGCGGTTTGGTTTTGGAAGGAACGGTCAAGGCGATCACGGATTTCGGGGTCTTTGTGGATTTAGGTGGTGTGGACGGCTTGGTGCATATTACGGATCTCTCCTGGGGGCGTGTCAATCATCCAAGTGAGATTGTCTCGCTGGATCAGACCGTCAAGGTTGTAGTACTGGACTTTGACGAGGAGAAGAAGCGTATTTCGCTGGGCATTAAGCAATTGACCCCTCACCCGTGGGATACCATCGGGGATAAGTATCAGCCTGGCACGATCGTGCGTGGGAAGGTGGTCAGCATTACCGATTACGGGGCTTTCGTTGAGATTGAAAAGGGCATTGAGGGGCTGATCCACATCAGCGAGATGTCATGGACCCAGCACATTAAGCATCCATCCCAGGTTCTCTCGCTGGGTCAAATGGTGGAGGCAATGGTATTGAGCATTGACAAGCAGGAGCGTAAGCTGGCTTTAGGACTCAAGCAGTTGCAACCGGATCCGTGGCAAGAGTTGGTGAAGAAGTATCCGATTGGTTCTCGGCACAAGGGGGTTGTGCGTAATATCACAAACTTTGGGGTCTTTGTGGAGCTTGAGCCGGGTGTGGAAGGGTTGGTGCATGTTAGCGACCTGTCGTGGACGAAGAAGGTGCGGCATCCTGGTGAATTAGTCCGTCGCGGGCAAGAGCTGGAGGTGGTTGTGTTGGACGTTGATCCGGAGCATCGTCGCATTGCGTTAGGACATAAGCAGCTACAGCCCGATCCGTGGGACTTCTTCGCTGAGAAGTACAAGGTGGGGGCAGAAACCGAGGGGCGCATTGTGCGGATTGTGGAACGGGGGGTTGTTGTAGAGCTGCCGGATGGCGTGGATGGGTTTGTCCCGGCGTCGCAGCTCTCGTTTGCTCCTGTTTCCTCCGTTGCTGATTACTTCCAAGTTGGGGACCTACTCCCCTTGAAGGTTGTTGAGTTTGACCGGGAGGCACGAAAAATCGTGCTATCTGCCGTGGAGTACCTCCGGGATAAGGACCGCTCTGTCATTGACGCTTACAATGCGCAACATCCAGTACCCGGCGCGGAGAAATACGCTTTCATCGTTTCGGGTAGCGCTCCGGAAGCCGGGGTGGAAGGACCGAAGGAAGTGGCTTCGGATGCGGAAGCAAAGTCTAGGAAGGCGAGAGCCACAGCCCGACGTCGGGCGGTAGCATCGGGAGCCTCCGATTCAGAGGGTACATCAGCAGAGCCAGAGGCATCTGCTCCGGGTACTCCGTCATCGTAATTTCAGTAACCTAATCGGAGTTCCAAAAGAAGCCATACCTGGCGGAGCGGGTTGTTCCCACCAGTGCGATTGCTGTAATCCAAGGTCAGGAAGCTCATAACATTGGGGAGCCACTCTGCTTCCAGTTGAAGGCGGAGGTGGCGCTGTATGCTCCGACGTCCCCGGAGGAAGCGATTGGGAGCGAGCATGTCACCATCCCCACGGAGGATATCCCCTCCGACGTTGCCGATGGGGATAATGGTTCCATTGCGCTCTTCGGTCAAGAGCTTCCCATCGGGACCGAGCAGATTTTCCCCATGCCGAGTGTAGTCTGCACTAAGGGTAAGGGCAATCCGTGGGGCAAGCCAGTACCGGAGCTGCAGTGCCCAACGGTCGCTGTTCGGCTGCATTGGGTAACCCAAGGGGGTATTGAGGTGAGTCCATGAATTGACAATTGTGCGGTGGGAGAAAACAAAAGGACCCAACCGAACATACTCGGCCGTGAGCTGGAGTCCATCACCGATGGGGATCAACCCGGTTGCGCCGAGCTGGAAGGCAAATTTGTTCGTGTTGCCCGCAACAGTGGTGTCGAAGAGCGTTGAGTAGTTGAGGTCGTCGACGGCCAGCGTTCCATATAGTAGCAGTCCCCGCTGGGGGCGTAGGGCTATCTCTACTGCCAAGAGCGAATTGTCCGTGTTGCTCCGTTCAGCTGTCTGCAGCCCAGCGGAAACAAAGAAGGCAAGGGGATTCAGGTAACTGAAGTCCAGTCCGCGACCGGAGTAGACAATCATGTCATAGAGTGCCACGGCAAATCCAGCAGATGGTTCCCAACCGAGGCGATGGAGGGCGATAAATTTAGAGGAGACGGGCACGTTTGCCGTATCTGTTCCCTCGGCTGCGGCATGGAGGTAGGTGAAGCGGAATGCCTTATGGGGAAGGTCCACCAATAGAGCGTCCATCATCGGGGCTTGGAGGGAGAGCAATAGGTTGTCAATGGGACTATAGCCAAAGGTGAGCGCCTCTCGTCCAAAGCGGAGTCGTGCCTGATTCCACCGAAGCTGGAGGTACCCTGCGTAGCGGTCGAAGTAGCGTCGTGCTTCAATAGACAGCTTCAGGGTTCGCCCTAAGCTTGGGTCAGTCTGAATAGCGGCTTCTGGAGTTCCGGCAAACCGGATTCCGTTGGAAATATCAACGAAGCCTTCAATGGAGGCGCCGTAGCGGAACAGAGCTTGGAAGCCGAGGCGCCCCAAAAGGAGGGTGGAGCTGGTATCCCTGGAGCGGAGATACCCGCTCCGATTCATAAGGCTCCCGTTTACGATGAGTCGGAAGAGAGTGTCGGCGCTGGACAAAAGGAATCGGTACCTTCCGAAGCGGGGGAAAAGGGAAGTTCCGCTGTCCGGCGCCAGAAAAGGGGGCGCGGTGGGAGGGTGCTCTTCTGGTGGGAGGACAGCTGGAAGTTCTGCAAGGGGGATTGGCCAGAGTACGTACCGTTGGAGCGAGACGGTGTCTGCTGTCAAGATGTGACGTAAGGCACGCTGGCGGGTCCATGGGTCAGAGAGCGGGTCAACATTTTGAGCTGTTGCGACGTATACCAAAAGAGGCATTCCCCACCACAGTTGGATGGATTGCCTTACCATTCCAAAAGGGGGGCGGCGGGGCATGTGACATACTCGCTCGGCAGAGCAACACTCTGTCCGCCATTTGCCAACGAGAGTTGGGCCGCTTCTAAGAGAGCAACGACGGCTCGTCCGAAGAATCCGTCGCTGATAGGACGTTGTCCTGTTCGAATGCAGGTGATGAAATGCTGAACAACTCGGCTGAGGGCTTCTTGATTCGGCAAGGGGGGTGCGTACATTTGTCCTGCGCGATATTGCACACGGAGCTTTTCTTCTCCCTCTTTGGAGGTGATCTCAACTCCGCGGTCGTAGACTCGCACCTTCTCGCTGGTTTCCATGTCGTCGTAGATGACCATTCGCCGGGAGCCGCCGATACAGATCGTTCGGAGCTTAACGGGGGAGAGCCAATTGACGTGGAAGTGTGCCAGGAAGGGCGTTTCGTAGTGGACGGTCACGTATGCAAGGTTTTCTAACTCGTAGTAGTGTCGGGCTCCTACAGCGGAGACGGCGACAGGGGCTGCTTCAATGAGATAGAGCAAAATCGCAGCATCGTGCGAGGCAAGGTCCCAGACGACATTGACGTCGGGCTGGAAAAGCCCCAGATTGGCTCGTACGGAGTCAAAGTACAACGGTTCCCCTAATTCACCGTAGACGAGAAGTTCCTTGAGCTTTTGCACTGCGTCGGTGAACAGGAAGGTATGGTCAACCATTAAGATCCGTCCGGCGGACTCTGCCAGGGCGAGGAGCTCAGATGCTTCCATTGCGCGCCGGGTGAGGGGTTTCTCTACCAAGACGTGTTTTCCCCGTTTCAGGGCGCAGGAAGCTAGCTCGTAGTGGAGGGCCACCGGGGTTGCGATGGCGATGGCATTGATGGCTGGATCGTTGAGCACAGTGGAGGGGCTAGAGGTTGTCCGCACCCAGCGGAAGCGCTGTCGAACAGCCTCCAGACGGGTTTCGTCTGGATCGCATGCAATTACGGCTTCTACCTCAGGATTCTGCAGGAAATTTCGGATAAGGTTCGGTCCCCAGTATCCACATCCGAGAACAGCAACAACCATGGTTACCGGTTCTGTCCACGCAGCATGTACGGTATGGTCTTCAGGAGGACGTAGAGGTCTAACCAAGGAGAGACGTTCCGAACGTAGTAAATGTCCAGAAGCAGCATTTGAGCGAACGTATGGGAGCGATCCGAGATTTGCCATAGCCCTGTGCAGCCAGGAGCGATTTGATGGCGCCACCGTTGCCACTCAGGGAAGTGGTCTGCTTCTTCAGGTAGGAGCGGGCGCGGTCCTACCAGGCTCATTTCTCCTTTCAAGACATTCCAGAGTTGCGGGAGTTCATCCAGGCTCCATCGGCGGAGCCATCGTCCAATGCGTGTTAGGCGGCGCTGAGGGACAATCTTCCGCAGAGGTTTGTTGGTCGTGATATGCTCGCGAATGCTGGCCTTCCACTCGTGGTAGGCTTCGTCACCGGTGTGCATTGTGCGGAACTTGTACATCCAGAAACGCCTACCGTGACGTCCAATGCGCTGCTGCCGGTGTAAGACGGGTCCTGGCGAGTCTAACTTGATAGCAATGGCAATTGCAACAAAGAAGGGGACAAGCAGCAGGAGGGATACCACTGCCAATATGAAATCCATCCCGCGTTTCAGGAACAGGAGCAGCTGGCGAGACTCTACCTCGGTGAGGCTAAGGAGCGGGATTCCTCCGATGTCGTCCAACAGGCGTTCGGGAAGAAGAGTGGGGTAGAGTTCTGCTACAATGGAGACAGTTGCACCTGTCTGCGTCCATGCTCGGGCCGATGTGAGTATTGCTTCTGGCGAAAGGGTGGGATCGGCATAGATGACGTGTTTGATGCCTGCCGTTGTAGTGGTCGGAGCCTGCCATGAGCCTAAGACCCGATAACCGTTCAGTACTGGTGTTCCCATGGGGAGAGTGTCGGCAAGGAAGCCAATCAGTTTGCAGTCGTGTCCGTTATCGGCCAGGAGACGTTCGGCAACGTACTGTGCTAACGCTGTAGTTCCAGCAATGGCTGTTGGACGTTGGAAACGGTCGGTGCGGAGGAGGGAACGATGCAAGAAATAGAAGATGCCGAGGCGCCATATACCCAGAAGGAATGTGCCTGCAACGAAGGTCGCTCCGGTAATGAGCCGGCTATCCAGCCAATGAGGCGGACGCAGGAAGAAGGAGATGACAGCGAAGCCGATGAGGGCATAAAAAGTGGACCGTAGCAATAGGACTGTATGCCGGGGGAGCGAACGGAGTGAGCGCAGCTTGTACAAACCGTGGTGTTGCAGAATGAGAATCCATGCGATTCCGAATCCGGCGAAGGCAAGCCACGAACCCCACTGTTGCAGTACGATCCAAGCATCTGGACGCCCGAATCCATATGCCAATGCAGCGGTGGCGATTCCATAGCCCGATAGGACACAACAGTAATCGCCCGCAACCAGGAGCAGCTTGTAAGCAGGGTAACGTGGTAAAAGTCGCATGCTTTCCTCCCTTATTGGGTACCTAGCATTCGTTGCCGTACGATTTCCACGCTGCCCCCACCGCTCCCTGACACCCAAGCAAACTGCAAATTATGGAACGGCAACTACATGGAAAGCGTTTAGAATACCGCCGGTCGAGGTCGGAACAAGCGACCAAGGACTCGGCAAGGGATTTTGTAAGTTTGCAGCGTCTGTTGTAGGTTGAGCTTAGGTAAGCAATGGCACTCTACATCACAAGTGATTGCATTAACTGTGGTGCATGCGAACCCGAATGCCCAAATACAGCAATCTACGAGCCAGGCTCGGAGTGGACACTGGGGGGACAAACCTATCGGGGGTCCTATTCCCCTGGTGGATACAAGCGGGATTTTTGGTCGGAGGAGTATTACTTCATCGTTCCGGACAAGTGCACAGAGTGTGTAGGCTTTTATGACGAGCCTCAGTGCGCGGCGGTCTGTCCCGTTGACTGTTGCCTGCCGGATCCATTAGCACCGGAGACCCGGGAGCAGTTGGAGGCGAAGAAGGCGTATTTGGATCAGATTGACCCCGGACGGGTGCGGGTCTAAGTTGCTGAGGGGTCATGCAGGCCCAGCAGATTTGGCTTCGCATTCGGGGGGGGCGTCTGCGGGAGGTTTTCCCACACGACGGAGAGGTAGTTGTTGAGACGGAGGAACGTATAGAACGGTACCCCGGCTGTTGGGCTTTTCCGGGGTTTGTGGATGCTCATGGACACGTGGTCTTCTATGGGCTGGAGTTGGGGCAGCCCTCCTTGCGTTCATGCCGGAGTGCCGAGGAATGTGTGGAAGTCCTTCGCTCCTGGGCGCCGAACCGAGGGGAGTGGCTGCTTGGAGGAGGCTGGGACCAAGAGGCCTGGACTTCGGCGGAATTTCCCTCAGCGGAGCTCTTGGACGCTGTGTTTCCTGATATCCCTGTTGCGCTGCGTCGGACGGATGGACATGCCCTTTGGGTCAATTCAGAAGCCTTGCGCCGAGCCCATATCCAGGATGATACCCCCGATCCACCGAGTGGACTTATTGTCCGCACGGCAACAGGCAAGCCGACGGGTGTCCTCATTGATGCAGCAGCGGAGTTAGTCCTTCGCTGTATTCCTGCCCCAAGTTCTGAGGAAATCCGGCAGGCGATTCGGCGGGCTACTGCTCAGTTGCTTCGCTTCGGTATTACGGAAGTTCACGACATGGACGTGGATCCTTGCTGGGTTCCTGTCTTTGAAGAGCTTGCACGGGCGGGGCAACTTCCTCTCCGAATTCAGAGTTACGTCCGGGCTCAGCATGGGGAGTGGGACGTAGCCGGACTACTTCCAACGACGGGTGAATTCTTTCAGCTCCGGGGGGTCAAGTTTTATGCTGATGGTGCTTTGGGTTCGTACGGGGCAGCTCTCTTGGAGCCGTATAGTGACAAGGTTGGACATCAAGGGTTTCTCTTCTTCAACGCCGAGACCTTGAAGGAGGCTATTCTAGCGGCTTTAGAAGTAGGTTGGCACATCGCCGTGCACGCCATTGGCGATGCCGCGAACCGGCAAGTTGCGCAAGTATTCCACGCCTTACGGCTACGGGGTATTGATACGACTGAGCAACGGTTGCGCGTAGAACATACGCAGATTGTGCATCCGGATGACATTCCCATCTTAGCGGAGGCGGGCTGTGTTGCCTCCGTTCAGCCCCTCCATTGTGTCCATGATGCTCCGATGGCGCGTCGGAGGCTTGGAAATCAGCGCAGGAGTATTCCCTATCCGTGGCGGAGTCTCCTGGCAGCGGGTGTGCCGATAGCCGCAGGTTCGGATTTTCCCATTGAGCCTCCGAATGTCCTTGCAGGAGTTGCTGCTTTTTGCCTCCGCCGCCCCTTCGGGGAGGTGGCCCCGTGGATTCCCGAGGAGTCTCTGGAGTTGGAAGAGGCGTTTGCGGCGTATACAAACTGGGCGCATTATGCCGCAGCCGTGGATGACCGCCGTGGGCTTCTGCTGCCGGGGTATGATGCCGATGTAGTCATTGTAGACCGGAATCCAGGTGCATGTTTGCCGGAAGAGGTTTCCAATGTGAGAATTGTTGCCGTCTACGTTGCAGGGGTGAGGCGATGGAGTACAGAGGATACAAGAGTGCCTGCATGAGGGTTGTGTAAATTTGTAACCATCTTGATTAGCCTTGAGCAGAGGGAAGGGTCCCGATGTACGATGCAGCATTCCGAGAATATCTGCAACAAGAGTTAGCCTCTATCCGCAAGGCAGGCTTGTATAAGGAGGAGCGGGAGATCCTGGGTCCGCAGGGACCTGTTGTTTCAGTCCGACTTCCCGATGGGCGAGTGCGGGAGCTATTGAACTTTTGCGCCAATAACTACCTGGGTCTGTCGGCAGATCCGCGCATCATTGAGGCGGCAAAGCGAACGATGGACACCCATGGCTTCGGGATGTCCAGTGTCCGCTTCATCTGTGGAACGCAGGATCTGCACAAAGAGTTGGAGCGGAAAATTGCAGAGTTCTGCGGTACGGAGGATACCCTCCTCTACGCTGCTTGCTTTGATGCTAATGGAGGGCTTTTTGAGCCTTTCTTCACTGAGCAGGATGCTATCATTTCTGATGAGCTTAACCACGCCTCTATCATTGACGGTATTCGGCTCACGAAGGCGAGGCGCTATCGGTATAAGAACTGCGATATGGCAGACTTGGAGGCGAAACTTCAGCAAGCCGATGCGGAAGGTGCCCGCTTCAAGATTATCGCAACGGATGCAGTGTTCTCTATGGATGGCAATATGGCACCTTTGGACCAAATCTGTGACCTCGCCGAGCGCTATCGGGCGCTGGTTATGGTGGATGAGAGCCACTCGCTGGGCTTTGTAGGGAAGACGGGGCGTGGAGTTACAGAATATTTCGGTGTCATTGGCAGGGTGGACATCATTACGGGTACTCTGGGGAAAGCGTTGGGGGGTGGCATAGGAGGCTTTACGACGGGACGACGGGAAATTATTGAGATGCTGCGGCAGCGTTCGCGTCCATATCTGTTCAGCAATTCGTTGCCGCCGATGGTAGTCGGGGCTGCTATCGCTGTCTTTGACCTCCTGTCGGAGACAACGGAGCTCCGGGACCGGTTGGAGTGGAACACGCGGTATTTCCGCCAGAAAATGGTGGCTGCCGGTTTTGACATCAAGCCAGGGGATCATCCCATTGTTCCGATTATGCTTTACGATGCCGTCTTGGCCCATCGGTTTGCCCATCGGATGCTGGAGGAGGGAATCTATGTGGTTGGCTTCTCCTATCCAGTCGTCCCACGAGGGCAGGCGCGCATTCGAGTGCAGATTTCGGCTGCTCACAGCCAAGAGCACTTGGAGCGTGCCGTGGAGGCTTTTGTGAAGGTTGGACGGGAGTTGGGTGTTCTCAAGGACTGAGCCTAATGGAGAGTATTGGGATTTGCGGGGCCGGGACTATGGGGCGTGGGATAGCTATCGCTTGCCTGCAAGCGGGCTATCGCGTCCTGTTGTACGACATCCGTTCTGACATCCTACGGCAGGCAGAAGCCGTCATTAGTGAACAGTTGCAGAAAGCGGAGGTAAAAGGGAAGCTCCCCGCGCCAGCCAGTGAGCTTCGGCAGCAGTTGGTTTTGGTACCAATCCTGGCAGAGCTTATCCCATGCGATATCATCATTGAGGCGATCGTGGAGAATCGGTCAGCAAAACAGGAGCTCTTCCGAGCGCTGGAATCATTGGGAGTTGCCCCAGAGACTATCATTGCCACGAACACCTCTTCTATCTCTATTACGGCTCTGGCTTCTGTCCTGCATCACCCGGAACGCTGTATTGGTCTGCATTTCTTCAATCCAGCCCATGTGATGCGCTTGGTAGAGGTAGTCCGTGGAGCGCGGACGTCGGAAGAGACCCTTCAACGAGCGCTCAACTTCGTCGAACGGCTGGGGAAGACGCCGGTTGTGGTGCGGGATATCCCGGGCTTTATTGTCAACCGGGTGGTCCGTAATTACTACAACGAGGCACTCCGCATGGTTGCCGAAGGGATGGCAACGGTGCAGCAGATTGACTGCCTTCTGCGGAGTGCGGGGTTCCCGATGGGACCTTTTGAGTTGATGGACCTCATCGGAGTAGACGTCAATCTGGAAGTGACGCGCTCTATCTATGAACAGCATTTCCATGAGCCGCGTTTTGCCCCATCTCTGCTGCAGCAGCAGTATGTAGATGCGGGGCTGCTGGGGCGGAAGGTGGGGCGTGGCTTCTACCCGTATGAGAGCAAGTGATGTCTTACAATCGAGGATAGGAGCAATGCGGTACACGGTAGGTCTGGTAGGTGGGATTTTGATGGGGTTTGTGGCCTTGGCGCAGCAGATTGTAGCTCCGGTGCTGCCGACGGAGATGACGCCAGTGGAATCCCCTCTGGGGCGGCAAGGGCAAGGTGGGTATTGGCAGGTACCTCCGATACCACTGATGCTCAAAGGTGGGCGCAGACCGGTTTCTATCCAGGAGTTCATCTTTGATTCCCTGGTCAATGCTTTCTCTTACTACTCCTGGCAGCAGCAGCCCGTGTGGTGGGATCCGGCCAGTGACGTTCTGATAACGCTCAAGCGTGGTGGGGCAACTTCTCCTGCCGGTGATGGTAATCGGCTTTACTATCGGTACTCAACTGACCGTGGGCGGTCGTGGTCGGAGCCGGTTCGGGTTTTTGACGGGAATCCACCGACAGGGCGTTTGCCGCGGTATCCGAGCGTGTATTTACTGAATGCGAACAATTCCACGGATCCGAACGATCTCATGGTGATTTTCGCCAGCCCGGTGACTGATGGAAGCGCATGGGTTGGGTTCCAAGATGGCTTCACGTACTTGGGGACTACGGATGTCCAGAGCTGGTTCAACGACGGAGTGACGGTGTCTCTCCCGAGCGGCCAGGTCCGATATACATGGAGCACAGATTCCCGGATTGCCGCAACACGGGCTGGAGACTTGGCGTTGACCGTTGGGGCACTGATTGCTCCCAGTGGGGTTCCAACGTCGGAGCAGAATTACATTGGGTTGCGGATACAAGACTTTGCCTCACCCCCATTTGGTTATGTTCCCGACGAATGGCCCAGCAGTCTCTTCGGTGATCCTGGACAGCCCGGCTACCGTACAAATGTGCCGATCGGTATAGCCCGGGACGATGCAGGGAATCTGGTTGTTGCAATTTTTGGACGATATGCAAACTCGGACGATCCCGCTCTACCCACCGTTGGCTTCTTTATCTCCCGTGATGGAGGAAATTCATGGCAGGGTCCGAACATCTTGCAGCCTTCGGCAATTCGGGCATATGCGGTAGCGCAGGGGGCGACGCCCGATTCGGTTTCTGTGCCTTTCGGACTACAGACAGGCGCAGGGGGAAGCATTGCTATACCCAAGTCTTTTACTGCTTACGGAAACGGGAATGTGAGCATCGCCTTCCAGATTTTTGAGTTTGATAGTCAGAAGCCGCTGGAGCAGCGGGTTGCGCAAATGGTGGAAGCAACTTACAGTAATGGAACATGGAACTTGCGGAAAATTAGCGATCGTTCCTGGCTCTCGTTTGCGCTGATAGCGGACCCGAACTCGGCGGCTTCTACGCAGGTTGGCAATGAGCTTCAACTTTGCCGGACAGCTGATGGTAGGACTCTTTTGGCGAAGTGGATTGAAGGCGCCATCTATATTGCACAAGCGGATATCAACGGCGATGGGATGGCTCCGGATACATTTGTGACAACGGATGTCTACGTAGCCACGCGCCAGCTGCCCGATGGGGAGTGGTCGCAACCGACCAATGTAACTGAGACCCCGATGTGGGATAAGCTAGCATGGATTCCGCCAATTGTGCCGAACGACCTGCAGCAGATCCCGTTGCTGATGGTGAAGACAGTAGTAGACACATTTGTGTACCCGACGATTTTGGAGCGATTGGTCAACAGCCAGTGGCAGCTCTTGGAGCGGCAGTATGTGACAATAGGCAACTTCTCGGCTGTGGTGTCAGCTCCGAGTGTGGCGACAAGGAGGGGACAGGGGTTACAGCTGAAGGTTTTGCCGCATCCTGTGCAGCAGGAGTTGCGTCTTGCAATTGGGAATGCTCTTGGAGGGAATGCTGAAGTTATGCTCTACACAGTCAGTGGGGAGCTTGTCATAGCCCGACGGTTAAGCCTTGCGGCGGGAGAGCAGTTGGTTGTGGTACCGCTTGGGGCAATAGCGGCGGGGACGTACATGCTGCATGTGCGCCATGGGGGTGAGACAGTAGTTCAGCCTGTGCTTGTCGTACGCTGAGCTTGGGGCTCGCCTGGGTATGGTCATAGCGGCTGACAAAGGGGAGCTTCTGTAACAGGTATGCAGGGGTGAGAGTGGACGCCCGAAGGCAATGGAGCAGGGCTTTCGAATAGCTGGACATGTGGTTCTGCTTGACCAGCGGCGGATTGAGCCGGCGGAGGTTGTGGTCCGGGACGGCAGGATTGCTGCCGTAGAAGCACGCCGAGCTTCGGAAGTACCATCGGTATACCTGCTACCGGGTTTTGTAGATGCCCACGTTCACGTGGAGAGTTCCTTGTTGCCACCTCCAGAGTTTGCCCGTCTGGCGGTTGTCCATGGGACGGTTGCAACCGTCTCCGACCCCCATGAGATCGCAAATGTGCTTGGCGTTGAAGGGGTGCGTTATATGCTCCGGACCGGAGCGATGGTCCCGTTCATTTTCTGGTTTGGAGCTCCTTCGTGCGTACCGGCGACGCATTTTGAAACAGCTGGGGCGGAGTTGACGGCGGAGGATATCCGCACCTTGTTTGAGGAAGGGGTACCGTACTTGAGCGAGATGATGAACTTCCCCGGGGTGCTGGAAGGGGACCCGGAGGTTATGGCGAAGCTGGAGCTGGCGCATTCCTATGGTCGTCCTGTGGACGGGCATGCTCCCGGATTGCGGGGGGAACAAGCGCGGAGATATGCTGCTGCAGGGATTTCCACAGACCATGAGTGTTTTACGCTGGAGGAAGCGCTGGACAAGGTGGAGGCGGGCATGTGGATTCTTATCCGCGAGGGCTCCGCAGCGCGCAATTTTGACGCCCTGCATCCCCTCCTGCGGCTCCATCCAGAACGCTGTATGTTTTGCACCGATGACCTGCATCCGGACCGGCTTGTGGAGGGGCATATCAACGGGTTAGTTCGACGTGCGATAGCTCTGGGTTACGATTTCTGGGATGTTCTCCGGGCAGCATGCCTCCATCCAGTACTCCACTACGGGTTACCGCTTGGGCGCCTACGTCCTGGTGACCCTGCTGACTTCATCGTGGTTGAAGATCTTGTGAACTTCCGGGTTCTGGCCACCTATATCCGTGGGGAGTGTGTTGCTCGGGAAGGCAACACGTTGATACCGCATTATCCGGTCGAGCGTGTGAATCGCTTTCGGAAGCGAATAGTGCGGGAGGAGGAGCTGCGGGTTCCGGCGCATGGGAAGACTCTGCGCCTTATAGAAGCCTATGATGGGCAGCTGGTCACCGGAGAGATTCACTGCTCTGCGCCGGTCCGGGATGGCGCTATCGTTGCTGATCCCGAGCAGGACATTCTCAAGCTGGTTGTGGTCAACCGCTATGCGGAGGCACCTCCGGCGGTAGCCTTTATTCGGGGCTTTGGGCTACGCCGTGGAGCGATTGCTTCCAGTGTCGCTCATGATTCGCACAATGTTATTGCCGTTGGAGGAAGTGATCGGGAATTGTGCTCTGCTCTCAACGCTGTCATGGAGGCGGAGGGAGGCTTGGCGGTTGCAGAAGGAGAACATGTTTCCGTGCTTCCCTTGAGCATTGCTGGGCTGATGAGCCCGGAGGATGGCTATACTGTGGCTCAGCGCTATACGGAACTCGATCGTGCCGCCAAGCAATGCGGTTCATCGCTGCAGGCACCCTTTATGACCCTTTCGTTTATGGCGTTGTTGGTCATTCCGGCGCTGAAGCTGAGTGATCGGGGGCTCTTCGACGGCAGGGCATTTCGATTTGTCCCGCTATGCGTGGAGTCGTAAAAAGTGCCAGGAGTTGCGGGATACTTGAGCGTGGGAGCAGCTAAGTTTGTAGTGCCATAGCTAGCAACGGAGGCATCGATGCCCGGGCCGGTGTGGTCTCCTGTGGCAACTCGTCGGGAGCAGAAGTCTAGCGCAGAGCTATGGTGGGAAGTAGCGCGCTTACTGCTTGTGTCCCGTCGGATTGACGAGATAGAAGAGCAGCGGCTGCTGCCAGCGGGAAAGATTACGTATCAGTTTTCCGCCAAAGGACACGAGTTGGCACAGATTCTTCTGGGCTTGCACTTGGGGCATTCCCATGATGGGGCAGCGGTATATTACCGCTCGCGCCCGTTCATGCTGGCGGTCGGACTGACACCGGAGGAGGCTTTTGCTGGGCCTTTAGGGAGGGTGGGGAGTCCGAACAGTGGGAGGGACATTGGGGTAGTGTTCAATATGCCACCGCGGCGAGGCGTAACGGTGCTTCCTGCCAGCGGTGATGTCGGAGCGCAGTATACTCCGGCAGCCGGATGGGCACAGGCGATTCTGTACCGACAGCGGGTATTGCAAGAGCGGGAATGGGAGGGAGCTGTCGCTGTGGCTCTGGGTGGGGATGGCTCCGTGGCTACCAATGGCTTTTGGTCGGCATTGACAATGGCTACCACACTCCGGCTACCCATGCTGTTTTTCATTGAGAACAACGGTTATGGCATCTCCGTACCAGCGTCGCGGCAGGCGCCGGGTGGGCGGATTGCTCCCAATCTGCGCTCTTTCCGTGGTCTGCGCATCTGGGAGGTAGATGGGACCGATCCGAAGGCGATGCAGGAGGTGCTGATGGAGGTTTTACCGTTTGTCCGCTCTGCCGAGGGACCGGCATTGGTGGAGGTTTCTGTGCCTCGGTTGTGCGGGCATTCCAGTGCGGACACGCAGGCGTATAAGACGCCAGAGGAACGGGAACAAGAGCAGGCGCGCGATCCACTCCCTCGGCTTCGCCGATTCTTACTGCGGCATCGCCTCGTGGATGCCCAAAGTTGGCAACAACTGGAGCAGCAGGTTGAACAAGAAGTTCAGTCAGCACTTCAAGCAGCTCTCTCACAGCCAGAGCCCGATCCAGCAACAGCGCGTCGCTTTCTCTTCTCAGAACCTGGTACTCTCCAGCATGTCGGTGGACTTGCTCCTGAGGGGGTGCAGTTGCCAGAGGGCACGCCGATACCGCAGCCCAGCGGGCCACGGATCAATATGGTGGATGCGATTCGGCGAACTCTGGAGCGGGAGATGGAGCTGAATCCTCGGCTGCTGATTTTCGGAGAAGATGTTGGGGTTAAAGGGGGAGTCCATGGAGCAACGTTGGACCTCCAGCAGAAGTTCGGCGCTGAGCGTGTCTTTGATACTTCGCTTTCTGAGGAGGGAATTATTGGGCGTGCCATTGGAATGGCGTTGGCGGGACTGCTTCCGGTCCCGGAGATTCAGTTCCGCAAGTATGCCGATCCGGCAACCGAGCAGCTCAACGATTGTGGGACAATTCGCTGGCGCACAGCTGGGCGTTTTGCTGCCCCAATTGTTGTGCGTATTCCGGTCGGCTTCAGCAAAGTTACAGGTGACCCATGGCATAGCGT
The DNA here is from genome assembly GCA_030550395.1 of Bacteroidota bacterium. Lineage (GTDB taxonomy): Bacteria > Bacteroidota > Ignavibacteria > Kapaibacteriales > HRBIN21 > HRBIN21. The sequence goes on from JAUQPL010000004.1 coordinate 159,624, forward strand.
CTGTGGGGAAGCGGTCTTCGCTCATGCTCCCGGATGGCGGATTGCATTCCCCTCCAATGCAGAGGACGCTGTCGGTCTTTTGCGCGCGGCTCTGCGCGGCAACGATCCCACGATTTTCTTAGAGCATCGGGCTCTGTACGATACCCCACAGGCACGCCGCCCTTACCCGGGTGATGATTTTGTCCTCCCCTTTGGACAAGCAGCCTTAGTGCGGAAGGGCGCCTTGGTAACGGTAGTGACGTGGGGAGCGATGCTCTATCGCGTTATAGAGGCGATGGATCGCAGCGGGATTGAAGGTGATGTTATTGACCTGCGCACGCTGGTTCCCTGGGATAAGGAGGCGGTTTTAAACTCGGTGCGGAAGACGGGACGGTGTCTCATAGTGCACGAGGACACGTGGACGTGTGGGTTTGGAGCGGAAATTGCTGCTGTCGTTGCTCGGGAAGCTTTCCAATGGTTGGACGCTCCAATTGAGCGCGTTGCTGCGCTGGATTGCCCCGTTCCGTACAACCGGGGCTTGATGGATGCTGTGCTGCCTACAGTGGAGCGGATTGCGGTAGCATTGGAGCGCCTTCTACGCTTCTGAGGACAGGGCCTCTGTCAGGTAAGGGCTCAAGAGGGCAACTATGCGCTCAGTTCCTCCCAGGTGCTCCTGGATGACGGAGCAAGCGGCAGCACCACGGCGTCGGCGTTCTGCAGGGTGAAGTGCCATGTTGGAGAGCCAATGAGCCAGCTCGTCAGCTGTGTGGACGATCGTAAGTGCTCCGGCAGCTATGAGTTTGGGGGCGTCTGGGGAGCCGTCGATGGCCGGTCCGCAGGATAGGGGTAACCCATAGGCAGCCGGTTCGGCAAGGTTGTGCACACAGCGCCCGAAGCCTCCACCCACGTACGCTACCGTTCCGTATCCATAGAGCGAAAGCAGCAGCCCCAACCGGTCAATGATGAGGACGGGGAACTCTCCGTTTGCGGGAACGTCGGCCGTCATAGAGCTCCAGCAGAGAGCATGGGGGAAGAGGGAAAGAAGGCTTTGGATAGTGTTAGCGGTGGGCTCATGAGGGACAAGAATGAGGGTGGAGCGGGACTTTATCTCCTCGGGGAGTTGCTGAAGGGCGCGGAAGAGGAGTTGATGGTCCGCATCCCAGGTGCTCCCAGCGATGATATGGAAGCGTTCAGCAGAAAGGAAAACTTCCGGAAGGGGGAGGGACGGACGACACTGAGCGGCTTCCCAGATGCGGTCGTAGCGGGGATCGGGGACGACTGGGAAAGAGACTTTCGGCAGCAACTGCCGGAATTGCTCTGCATCGTCAGGTGTCAAAGGGACGATGGCATGGAATTGGCTGAGTATGCGGCACAGTATCGACCGGGCCCCTGGCAGCCTCCAGAGCCGATTTCGGGGAAAGGTAGCAGCAATGAGCAGTGTCGGTATCCTCTCTTGTCGGAGACGCCAGAGATAGTTGGGCCAGAGTTCATAGCGGATGAAGACAGCTACGTGAGGCCGCACAAGAGTGATAAACCGGCGGGCGTTTGCAGGGGTATCCGGCGGAAGAAGGATAACGGCATCTGCCAGTGGTGTCCGCTGATGGGCGGCGAAACCAGAGGGGGAGAAGAAAGACACAACGACGAAGAGCTGGGGAAACGTTTCCCGGAGTTGGGCAATGACGGAGCGAACATGTTCAAATTCACCGGCGGAAGCAACGTGAACCCACAAGCGGGGAACCCCCAGCGCAGAGGTAAGGAGCTCCGGAAGTTGGTGGAGATGCTCCCGCCATTGCTGGCGGAGCTGAAGCTTCCGACGGAGGGAGGGCACTGCTGCAGCAACGGTAGAGGCAATTTTCAAAGCGATACTGGAAAGCCACAGAAGAAGAGGCATCGGACGGTATGTGACCACCGCGTGCTGGGGAGTGATTTCAAAATTACCGTAAATTGCCCTTCCAGCGGGAGCCAGAGATGGTGCCGGACCAGGTGGTGACGAGCGTCTTGGAGCGGAAGACCCGGCAGCGTCTCCGAGAGTATGGTGTGCTTGTGCTGATGCTGGGTTTTTTCGTCAGCGTGTTTACGCCGGTGGTAGAACTTGGCCTCGCACTCCCGATTGGCCTCTTAGCATTGGCCATGGGGATGAGCTTGGCATGGTTGCGGGAATATCGGCGATTGCTTGCGAATTCATACTATCGCTTGGCGGTAGAGGCGTCGGAAAGCTTTCTGTTGCTAGTGTTGTTGGGAGGTTCGGCTTTTTTAGCCCATGGTCTGCGCCTATCGCTGGTTCTGTACCAAGCACATTTGAGCTATGCACTCTTTGGGTACTTAGTTGGCTCGTTAGCGGGGGAGGTAGGGTGGCGTCGTTTGGTGTTCGGACGGCTTTTAGCCGAGCAGCAGTATCGGTATGTGCAGAATCTCTCGCCCTCGGTTCTTCTTCCCTACTCGTGGCGTCATTTCCGGTTGCTGTGGCGTCGGTGGCGTGATGGTCGTGAGGGATGAGCCTTGTAGCGGCGGTGGTAGGCACACTGATTGGGACGGCAGTTCCGGGGGAACAGGTGCTGCCCTATTTTCCTGAGGCGGCGGCCGTCGTGGCTGTGGCTGCCCGGCGGGAGTATACAAAGGAACGCCGTAGGGCGGTACATTTCCGGAAGGCTACCGTGCGAAAGCCGAGCGTGCGGAGGGGAAAGAGAATGTCCGCACGGGACCGATTACATCGTAGGATACGGCGCTTTGCTCCGCGATGGTACGAAGTTGCTGACACGACGTTGGCAATTGGAGTGCGGTACCAGCGGTATCGGGTCGTAGCGTCTCCCGAGCGGCGGGTCCACGTGATACGGGTCTGGCTGCGCCAACCAGGGGTCGAGGTAAAACTAATCCCCGCGCTCCCAGGGCAGCGAGAGACGCTTGCCGATATTGTCCGGCGGTATGATACATCCAGCCCTCTCTACGAAGTCGTGGCTGCCGTCAATGGGTATTTCTGGAGTCGTTGGGGGGCTTTCCCCGTAGGCATAGCGGCTACGGATGGAGAACTTCTGCAAGCTTCGCGCTACAAGCGCTGGAGCGCCTTCGCTGTGGACGGGAGGGGGAATGCGTTTGTGGATACGTTTCTGCTACAGCTTGCTGTGCGTTTGCCCGATGGCTGCCGGCTGCCACTCCACTCAGTAAATCGGCGGGATGATACGGTGAGCAATGTCCTATACACGCGGTTTGCTGGGGATACGATTCCACGGCCCCAAGCGGTGGTCATGACAGTTGTAGAGGGGGACAGTTTGGATAGCGTTGCCGTTGTAAATATCCCAGCTGATACGCTAGAGCCGTTGCATTGGAAGCTGCGCCTGCGGTATCTGCGGACGCCCTTTCTCGGAGGATCTTTGCCGTGTTTAGTCGTGGGAGTTGATTCAGGCTCAGTCCCGATGCCTTTACGGGGGTGTCTCCTTTCGCTTGGCCGTCCTTTCTCTCTGGCTGCTCTTCCGCAAGTGGGTGACACGGTATGGTTGGAGAGCACCTTTTCCCCGTCTGTGAAAAGCTCGGTCCAGCATGTCTGGAGCGGGACTCCCCGGCTTGTTCGCAATGGACGGGTGCAGGTGGAAGCGGCGCGGGAAGGGACGACCTCGGCACGCTTCCTCTATCGGAGGCGGGCGCGGACGGCGGTCGGATTGACAAGGCGTGGAGAGCTCCTGCTCGTTGTCGTAGAGCATGGACATAGCTCTGGTGGGGCCACGATTGCGGAACTGGCTCAATGGATGCGCCATCTGGGGGCGTATCAGGCGCTCAATTTGGATGGGGGTTCTTCCTCAGGGGTGTATATTCCAGGGGTCGGGACGTTGGGGAACACCTTCCCCGTTGCTTCGGCTTTAGCTGTGATTTGCCGCAAAATGCCGGCATCGGGAGGATTACGGTGAGAGTTGGTCCCAAACTAAGCGGGAGCGATCGGAGAGCCAAGCGATGAGAGGCTTGCGTCCGATGTAAATCGCTGCCTCTATGGGCAGACCTTTGCGCAACGCAAGTCCTGCCGTGGAATGCCTAGCAAGGCGGTGAGTTCGGAGGGTGTCCCCTTCCAATGATGCTCGGACCCGGTAAGCGAGGGTGTGCCCGTTGGTTGTGAGGTCTTCGGCCACGCTTTCAACGCGTCCCCAGAGCGCTTCCCATTGTCCGGGCGGGAAGCCGGCGATAAGGTATCGTACCCGTTGACCAGGGCGTACCATTACGATGTCCTCTGGAGCGACGAACAGCTCTACCTCAAGCTGCATATCCGGGGTGATAGTGAGCACTTCCTGTCCGGCAGCGACATAAACCCCTGCTTGGGAAATGTAGAGCTGGCTGATCTGCCCACTGATAGGAGCGATAAGAGCAGTTTTGTGCAGCTGTTCATGCAGCAGTCCCACAAGCTGCCGCAATTCCCGCAGGCGGTTTTCTCCTGCCTCTATGCGTTGTGCAAGTTCTTGGCGGCGAGACTGTAAGTATTGCAGGGTGCGCAGTTCTTGGAGGCGAAGCTCTGTTGTGACCGCTTCGTACTCCTCAGCACTGGCGAATTGTTTTTCGTGGAGAGCCCCTGTACGTTCCCAGCCTTTGCGCAGTGATTCATAGTGGCGGGCGAAGAGTTGTAAGTCTTTGCGGATGGTTTCGGCCAGATTCCGCACCTGGGGCGTGGAGAAAGAAAGGGGGGGGAACTGGGCCAGTAGCTGAGAAGGGGTTCCGCTAGTGGGCAAATGACGGAGCAGTTGGGAAAGCTCGGTAAGGAGTCGCTCTTCGTGGCGCAATTCCTCTTCGGTTCCTTGGAGGCGGAGTCGGATGTCAGTGTTGCGAAGTTGGAGGAGGGTATCTCCGCGCCGTACTTGCTGGTGGAGGTGAACGAGAACGGCTTCTACAATTCCTTCTGCGGGGCTACGGAGGGTCTGGGTTGGCAAGAGGGAGCGAATATAGCCACGGCAGCGCACAGTGACTTCTAATTCCGCAAAAAGGGTCCAAAGGGCAGCGGCGACTATAAAAGCGCCCATACCCCAGAAGAGCCATAGTCCTACGGCTGGGGGGCGTACCAACTGGGTTTCCAGGCTCTCCGGTAATGTGTCCGCAGGGATAAGAGAATGCTCTAGCTCCTTCCATTGCTGACCCGCTCGGGGGTTCATAGCGATCCCGTGGGTTCAGTAGTGGCACTAACAGTATAGCGCCGCCAAAGGCGAGCATAGAGCCCATTGCGGGCAAGGAGTTCCTCGTGCGTTCCTTCTTCCCGGATCCGTCCATCTGCCAAGAGAGCAATTTTATCGGCGATGTGAACGGTGCTCAGCCGATGGGCAATCAGCAGGATAGTCATGCCTTCCTCCTGGCACAGCTCCTGCAGTAGACGCAGGATAAGGGCTTCGGCATCGGCATCCAAGTTGCTTGTGGCCTCGTCCAAAACAAGGATGCGAGGCTGGCGGTAGAGAGCTCGGGCAATTGCTAAGCGTTGGCGCTGCCCGCCGGAGAGACTCATCCCATGCTCTCCAAGCAGGGTCTCGTATCGCCCGGGAAGCTCTGCAATAGTCCGTTCTAACCCGACACGACGGCAGACAGCGATGACGCGTTCGCGGTCGGGCTGCATATCTCCATAGGCAACGTTTTCTAAGACGGTCCCGTGAAAAAGCTCTACTTCCTGGGGGACGATCCCAATGATGCGGCGGAGGGAGTCTGTGTCAATGTCCCGCACGTCGATGTTGTCCACCAAAACAGCGCCTTCTTGGGCGGTGTAGAGCTTGAGTAAGAGGCGAACCAGCGTTGTTTTCCCAGACCCCGATTCTCCAACAATGGCGGTAATGCTGCCAGCGGGGATGAAAAGGGAACATTGGCGCAGGACGGGGGGACGAGCGCCGTATCGGAATGTACAGTTGCGAAATTCAATCGCACCGCGAACCTGCGAGGGGAGTAGGATAATGCCACGCTGTTCCATGCGCTCTTCCGTCTCCAGCACCATGATTTCAAAGAGGCGGTCGGCAGCGATGAGAGCATCATGGACCATTTGTTGCAGAGCAAGGAATCGCCCCATTGGTTGAGCCAGTAATCCTAACAGAAGCGAAAAGGTGATGAGTTCACCGACACTGAGTCGGGCCTGGAGGATCAGTAGGCTTCCCCACCAGAAGACACCCACCAGGGCCAGTCCACCAATCAGCTCCCCGGAAATGGTTGCCGTAAGGTAATGGCGGAGCGAACGTCCCAGGAGGCGGAGAATTCCAACGAATGTCCGCTCGGCTTTCCATTGGCTATAGAGTTCGGCGGTTAAGGCTTTGACAGTCGCGATACCGGTGATGGTTGTAGTGAAATGGGCATTGAGGTCAGCACCCTGTTCCATCAGCGCTCGTTGGGTTTGCTGAATTGGACGGCGGAGAGCCAAGATGACACCGGCGTATAAGGGAATTGTGGCTGTGGATATCAATGCCAGTGGTGGGGAGTACAACCACATGAGGGCAAATGCTGCAGCGATTGTGGTGGTATCTACAAGGATGGTCAAGGCGGCTGTACTGATTGCATTGCGGACCTTGACGGCGTCGTAAACACGAGAGAGAATTTCCCCAGTGCGTCGGGCATCAAAGAAGGCTTGCGGAAGGCGGAGGAGGTGCCGGAAGTAGCCTAAAACGAGCCCTGCATCAATGCGTTGTACAACATGGAAGAGAAGGACTGAGCGCATCCACCCGAAAAAGGCACGGAGGAGGAGGAGCCCGATGAGAGCCACGGAGAGGGCGTGCAGGAGAGCAACGTTACCGGTAGGGAGCACTGTGTCAAAGAGCAGACCGGCATAGACAGCGGGTGCCATCCCAAGCAGCGTATAGAAGAGAGCGCCCAGGAATGCTTGGAAAAGCCAGGCTCGGTGCGGGCGGAGAAGACGCCAAAAGGTTTTCCATCGGGAGGGACTTAGCTCTGCTGCATGGAAATCCTCCCGGGGAGCTAAGATGACCACAATGCCTGTCCACTGGGCTAGGAACTCCTCCATGGGCATCCGCACCAGTCCACGGGCAGGATCGCCCACGAGAAGCCGCTCGGACTCCACCTGGTAGAGCACGACGAAGTGGTAGCGATTGCGTTCTGCAATGTACATGTGAGCGATGGCAGGTAAGGGAACGTCCGCCAACATAGTCGGCAGGATGCGGACTCCCTTTGCGTAAAATCCCAACTGTTCTGCTGCCCGGACAATTCCTAAGACAGTCGTTCCCTCCCGGTCTGTCATCGTGTACTGGCGGAGGAGCGCTAACGGCAGTTGCAGTCCCCAATAACTGGCAACGGATGCCAGAACGGCGGCTCCACAGTCTGTGGGATCGTGTTGGCGGACAACAACGGGACGCCGTCCCATCCTTGGCTGAGCTTTGGTTCGTGCAAAATTAGGGTTTCGTAGGGCAGCTTTGCTGGGCTCTGCAGCACTGTCTAACATCCCGAAAGGGGGCTTTTTTCTATTTTTGCAACGGCTATCTGTGGGCCGGTAGCTCAGTTGGGAGAGCGCCAGAATCGCACTCTGGAGGTCGGGAGTTCGAATCTCCTCCGGTCCACGTGAGCATGCCCCGTGGTGTAACTGGCAACACGCCTGACTCTGGATCAGGAGAGTCCAGGTTCGAGTCCTGGCGGGGCAGCGACGAATCTCTATGCTGATGGATGCACAGCCATTACCCCTGTCGGCGACGGTTTTTCACTCTTTAAGTCGTCTAGCGTGGTGGACGGCGTTCTTCACCGTTGTCTATAACTTCTGTGAAGGGGTTTTTGCCCTATGGGCGGGGCATATTGGGAGCAGCTGGGGAGTGATCAGTTTTGGAATAGATGCCGTAGCAGAGTCACTCTCGGGAGGGGTAATCCTGTGGCGTTTTGCCCCCGGTATACGGGCAGACGAGCGCGAGCGCTTTGCCCAGAGAGAGCGGAGGGCGGTGGTTCTTATTGGACTGAGCTTCCTTGTCCTGAGTATGGTGGTTTTCGTTGAAGCCATCCAACGCTTGCTGGGACATGTCCATGCTGAGGAGCACGGGCTGGCATTCATCGTAGCAGGGGTATCGCTCGTTGTGAAACCGCTCCTGTTCGGGATGAAATGGTATCTGGGACAGCGCCTCCAGAGCGAGGCTCTACGTGCAGATGCCAAGCAGACATTGGCCTGTGCTGGCCTCTCTGCAGCGCTATTGCTTGGATTGGGAATGAATCAATGGTTTGGGGTATGGCAGGCAGATTCTGTGTTAGCTCTCCTCATCGCAGCAGTTTTGGTGCGGGAGGGGTTTCATGCTCTCCGCCATCGCCATATCCTGTGCTGTCCAATTTCCCAGCGATGAGGAAGCCATGAAGAAAGGAGGATTTCTCTCTGTTCTGCTCTTACTTGCCCTCGGATGCGCACGGGAACGCTCCACGGAGGAACTCCGCCCAGCAGCCGGCGGACGCTTTTATGGCGGGACTTACCGCGTCAACGAAGTTGGAGAAGTTCGCTCTTTGGACCCCGTCCAAATCAATGACGTCACTTCCGCTCACGTTGCAGAGCAGATTTACGACAAGCTTCTTACCCTTGACGAGCGGTTACAGCTTCAGCCGGAGTTGGCAGAGCGCTGGGAAGTTTCGCCCGATGGGCTGGTTTACCGATATATCTTACGGCGGGGGGTCTATTTCCACGATAATCCTTGCTTCCCCGGTGGCAGGGGACGGGAGCTTACGGCGGAGGATGTCAAGTACTCGCTCACCCGCGCGTGCGATTTCCGGACGGGTACGCTGGGATATGACTACTTCCGTGGCAAGGTCAAGGGGGCCGATATCTACTTTGAAGCTACCCGTCGGGCGGCTCAGTCGGGCAAATCCCCTGAAGTAACCGAAGTGTCGGGTTTTGTGGTCCGCGATCGCTATACGTTTGAAATTCACCTGACCCGTCCTTTCGCTCCGTTTGAGTATTATGTCTCGCTTGTCACCTTCGCCGTCGTCCCACGAGAAGCGGTGGAGTATTACGGGGCCGACTTTTTCCGTAATCCAGTCGGCTCTGGTCCCTTTATCCTCGTCTCGTGGACACCTGATCGGGAGCTACGCTTACGGCGTAACCCGCGGTATTGGCAGCGCGATGAGTATGGGAATCCACTCCCATATCTGGAGGCGATTTCGTTCCGCTTCATCAAGGACGAGAAGACACAGCTTTTGGAGTTTCGCCAAGGGAATCTGGAGGAGTGCTATCGGATCCCGGCAGAGTTTTTTCCGCAAGTGGTGGATGAACACAAGCAGCTGCGGGGAGAGTGGCGCCGTTTCCAGCTGCTCCGAGTTCCGGCAGTGGCAACGCAGTATTATGGAATGCTGACCCAACATCCGGTCTTTCGTGACCGGAGGGTTCGGCAAGCATTTGCCTATGCTATAGATCGGGAGCGTATTGTTCGCTATGTGCTCCGAGGGCAAGCGGGAGAACCTGGGCATTATGGGCTTGTGCCACCATCGCTACCGGGATATCCTGCACGGAGCATACGGGGATACCGGTTTGATCCTGAGCGAGCACGGCGCTTATTAGCCGAGGCCGGGTATCCAGACGGGCGGGGATTCCCACGGATTACACTGCAACTCAACGCCGGTGGTGGACGCAACGTGCAGGTTGCCGAAGCTGTGCAGGCAATGCTGCGGGAGCATTTGGGCATAGAGGTAGAACTGCGCCAAGTAGAGTTTGCGCAGCATTTGCGGGAAATTGATGCAGGGCGTGTGCCCTTCTTCCGCTTGGGTTGGGTGGCTGATTACCCGGAGCCGGAAAACTTCCTCAACCTCTTCTACGGGAAGTTCGTGCCGGATAGGGAAGGCGATATCAGCCCAATCAACTCGACGCGCTACCGCAATCCTGCCTTTGATGCAGTGTTTGAGCAAGCACTGGTCACAACGGATCGGCAACGCCGGATGGAGCTCTATCGACAGGCAGAGCAGATTGCTATGGATGACGCGCCCATGATCATCCTTTTCTACGACGAAGATTACCGCCTACTGCAGCCTTATGTTGCCGGCTATCGGAACAATGCCATGGATCGGCGCTGGTACAAATACGTCTGGCTGCGCTCCCGCTGAGGATAGTAGGCAGCGTATGTTTGGGAAATTTTGTTTTTTGCAATCCCGGCTGTGTGCATTGGCGGCGGGGGATGCAGCGTTCTTTGAAAATCGGGATATTGGTGGTTGTGGTGTCGCTGTTGCTTGGGTGCCGCTCCAGGGAAGGGATTCCGTCAGACAGCAGCTTTGTTTACAACGAGGCAGAGGGAATCACTACATTAGACCCTGCCCACATGAGCTACATGGGCGCAATCTGGGTGGGGGCACAATTGTACAATGGCTTGGTTGAGTTTGATTCGGCTTTGCGTGTGGTACCGTGTCTTGCCCGCTCGTGGAGTGTAGATTCTACAGGCCGTCGCTGGCGGTTCGTTGTGCGTACGGATGTTTTTTTCCACGAGGATCGGTGCTTTGGTGGGGTATTGCGGCGGCTGCGTGCAGCGGATGTGAAATTCTCCTTTGAACGTATCTGCGATGCGCGAACGCGCTCGCCCGGTTTATGGGTCTTCTGGGGTAAGCTGGAAGGGGTAGAGGAGTTCCATGCTGCCACTGCTCAGGGCAAGAAGCCTCCGGGCGGGCTTCGAGGTCTGTGGGTCGTTGATGACAGTACGCTGGAAATCCATCTCCAGCGGCCATTTGCTCCGTTCCTGGAGCTTTTGACGGTGCCTTACTGCTGGATTGTTCCTGAAGAGGCGGTGCGTTTCTACGGGGAGGAATTCTTCCGCCATCCTGTCGGAACGGGACCTTTCCGCCTCCAGGAGTGGCAACCAGATGTCCGCTTGGTGTTGCGGCGGAATGAACGTTACTTCAAGCGCGACCGTCACGGAGTGCAGCTGCCGTATTTGGAATCCGTTGTTGTGCGTTTCCTGCGTGATCCCAAGATAGCCTTCTGGGAGTTCCAGCAGGGGAGGCTGGATATGATCTCGGGGCTCGATCCCAGTATAGTCCCCACAGTTTTGACGGCGGAAGGGAAGTTGCGGCACGAGTTCGCTCGCTATCAGCTCCTAACGGCTCCTGCGTATGCGGTGGAATACTATGGCATCATGCTGGATACAACGACCGAAGGGGGGAGGACATCGCCGCTGGCGCGTTCTCGGCTATTGCGACAAGCTCTCAATTATGCCATTGACCGGGAGCGGATTATCCGCAATGTGCTGCATGGGTTAGCAGAGCCAGCTCACCACGGAATATTGCCCCCTGGATTCCCGGGATTCTCGCCGCAAGTTGTGGGGTACCGCTACGATCCTCAGAAGGCACAACAGCTCCTTGCTGCTGCGGGCTTTCCTAAAGGGAAGGGGTTGCCGCCACTTGTTCTGCAATTAGGAGCGAACCCACGCACGCTCTCGGTCGCGGAAGCTGTTCAACAGCAGCTTGCCGAGTTTGGCATCCGGGTAGAGCTTCGGCAGGTCAATTTCCCGCAACACCTGGCTATGGTTCGCCAAGGACAATGTATGCTCTGGCGCACGAACTGGATTGCCGACTATCCAGATCCGGAGAACTTCCTGGCCTTGTTCTACTCGCCCTACAGGGCGCCATGGGGTCCGAATACGACCCGTTTCCATAGCCCTGTGCTTGATTCTCTCTACGAGCGTGCATTGACCGAAAGAGTTACGGAACGCCGCTTTGAGCTCTACCGCTCCATGGAGCATTCCGTTATCGGGGAGGCACCGTGGGTGTTTTTGTACTATCCGCGCCTTGTCCGCCTGCTCCAGCCGACGGTGACGGGGATGTGGCTGGATGGCAGTGACCGTCTCGTGCTGGAGACCGTTCGTAAGAGGTGAGGTTCCACAATCAGGGAGGGTGAAGCCATGAAAGTACTCATCCACGTCCTCTGCGCTGCTGTTGCCTTTGTGGCTGTGGATATGTGGAAAGCACCTGCTGCCTTCGCTGTGCAGCAGTTGAAGAAAGCAGGGCAGTGGGTAAGCAAAGCAAAAAAGAAAAAGGGGAGGGCTTACCACCGTGCTATCCGTCGTGAGCAGCTCCGCCAAGAAGCATTGGAAATGGTCCGTTTGCATTCCTCTGCGCTGTGGGATATGGTGAACGGAGGAAGCCGTCCATTGCATCCAGATACCGTTGTTGCCTCGTCCTCCGAAGTGGTGTTGGAGGGAGAAGATCCTGAGGAGCTCCTCCGGGAGGATGATGTCCCTGTCGACATAGAGACCTTCCGCCAGTTATGGCTTGCTTACATGGAGGGGACGTCTGAGGATGAACGTACGCCGGCGGGCTTGAATAAGCGGCGGTTGATGGATTTCATCCTTCAATGGCTCGGGGTTCCCTACCGGTTTGGGGGAACGACGGCGGAGGGGATAGACTGCTCGGGCTTTATCCGGCGCTTGTTCGCTGAGGTGGCTGCAGTGGTGTTGCCCCGAACAGCGGCATCACAGTATATGCTCGGCATGCCAGTGTCACGGCAAGAGTTACAGTTTGGCGACTTGGTGTTCTTCCATACGCGGCGGCATGCCTATGTGTCGCACGTGGGTATTTACTTGGGGGACGATCTCTTTGCGCACGCTAGCTCCCGCGGAGGGGTTACCATTTCCTCGCTCCGGAGTACGTACTACAGCAAGCGCTTCATCGGGGCGCGGCGTCTGACGGAACGGACGCTCCTCCAATTAGCGGCAGCCCAGAGGATAGTACCCGAGGAGGTGGAGATAGGGAATTGAATGCCGTTGCATCTGCTACCGTAGGGAAGCGGCCAGCCTTTTTACGATGGCAGTCTGTGTTCTCGGTGCCGGCCGGTAGCCCAACCGTCGGCAACCATCCCTTCTTGGCACATCCAGTAGCGGTCGTGTAGTGCCGCAGGAAGGCACGAGGAGTTTAGACTTCGGGTCTGGCTACCGATGGGATATCGACTGCAAGGGGGTCAGAGGGTTCTACTTCTGTGACTCCATGTTCTTGCCTCAGAAGGGCAGGGTAGAGAGGCTCAAGAGGGGGTGGTATGCACGATGAGCCCCCAAAGCGGTAGAGATTCCGCCGGGGGACAGAGGCATACGGTGTGAGTGCCGGCGTGGGGAGCTAGCTTTCGTGCATTATCGGTTGGCGCCTTTCTCTTGGCGGGCGATCTCTCGGGCGATCCGCTCCCGTTGCCGAGTTCGCTCGTGCCAGTTGAGGCTATACCACCACCGGCGTACCTGTCGTAGTGATTGCCCTGTCAAGCGCGCATATGCGTTCAGCAGGAGAACCGTCCGCTGGTTCATTGCAGTGTGCTTTGCTGGAAGACGAGCTTGGGAACAGACGCAAAATTAGAAAGCCTGCTCCTTGACTGCGGATTGAGAAGGGGCTTGGTTCGGCAGAGTGTTTCCCTAATTTCGCCCTGTGTCGAATACAGCGGGCGAGACATGCAGGCATTAGTGCTGAGGGCAGACAATTTCGGTATTGAGGAGGTGGAGCTACCTGTGCTACGTTCGGGGGAAGCGCGAGTGCGCCTATTGGCGGCAGCGCTTAACCGAAGGGATGAGTGGATTCGGCAGGGGCGGTATGCACGGATTCGATATCCGGCGATCTTGGGTTCGGATGGCTGCGGGATAGTGGAAGCAGTTGGTTCTGACGAACATCGGGAGTGGGTGGGGAAGACGGTGATTATCAATCCCAGTATCGGTTGGGGTACCGATCCACGGGCCCAGGGAGCTGACTACGAGATTCTTGGAATGCCAAGAGCTGGGACCCTTGCCGAGTATGTCCATGTTCCTGTGGATCGGCTCCATGAAAAGCCGCCGCATATGACCGTGGAGCAAGCAGCAGCGCTTCCATTAGCTGGGTTGACGGCATATCGGGCTTTATTCACCCAAGGGAAGCTCCAGCCTCGGCAGAAGGTTCTCATCACTGGTATTGGCGGAGGAGTGGCGGTTTTCGCTCTTCAATTTGCCGTTGCTGTTGGAGCACGAGTTTTTGTGACCTCTGGGCGCGCGGAGAAATTGGAGCGGGCGCAAGCGCTCGGTGCCATCGGTGGCGTCAATTACCATCATCCGGAGTGGGAACGCTTGCTGCGAGAGTTCGCCGATGGGGAGTTTGAGCTTGTTGTGGATAGCGCTGGCGGCGAACCTTTCAATGCCTTGTTGGGCTTGACGGCTCCTGGGGGTACCATCGTCGTCTACGGAGCGACCTTGGGGACCGTGCCGGCTTTCAATCTCCATCGCCTCTTCTGGCGTCAGCTTCACATTGTGGGGAGCACAATGGGAACGGATGAGGAATTTGTCGCTATGGTGCGCTTCGTCTGCGAGCACCGTATTGTGCCCGTTGTCGACAGTGTGTTCCCCTTTGAGCAAGTGATGGATGCCTTTGAGCGCTTGCGTTCCGAGGAACATATGGGAAAAATTGTCGTCCGAATTGCCGAGGCTTAGCGTCGTCCGTAGGTTTGCTCTCGGATGCGTTCCAGCAGCTCCGAATTCTCCGCCGATTGAGGGGTAAGGTTTTGAGAGCGGATGCGGGCAAGGAGGTCGGTGTAAGTGGCAATTTCCTGTTCTCGTTGTTGGATTTCCCGTTCCAGCTCCCGGCGACGTTGGGCTAACCATTCGGGGTCCGAAAGGGGAAGGCAGAAAGGTTCTTCGGCACGAAGTTGCTCCAGCCGACGGCGCTCAACAGTAAGGCGTCGTTCCAGCTGGCTAATTCGGCGGCGCAGATACTCAAGTGAAGCCGGCTCAGATTCTGGCTCGGCGTCAAGCATTTCGCTGCACAGGAGGAAGTAAAGTTGCCGTAAGTGGTGGATGTTCCGCTCGCGGTAGGCGCGCTGAACCGCTGTCCAGTATCGGCGGAATTCCTCTGTTTCTGCTCCAGCGGCATCGGGATGGAGCCGTTTGACGAGTAGACGGTAGAGCTTGGGAAACTCTTCGGCCTCTGCTGCAGGAGATTGTGTCCGGTGCGGTTGTTCAGGAGCATGAAGACGTTCCCATAGGGCTGCAAATTCTCGGGCGACGATTTGTTCCACCAAAGCAAAGGTGCGCTCTGTGATGGGTTCCCCCCGCTGGAGTTTGACGAGGAGCAGTTCTACACGTCGGCGCAATTGCGCCGCGCGGAGGGAGACATTCTGGAGTTGAAGCTCTAAGGTGCGGAAGTGGCGTTCGTATTCGGCAAGGAGGGAGGGATAGAGTTCGGTGCGGAGAAAGAAGTATTCCTGCAGTGTCTGCCGCAGGGCATCCTGAAGCTCACGGTATCGTTGCCGGAGCTGTTCAATTTCCGGATGGGGAATCGGTTGCATAGGGGGATGACTCCTCCGGATGCCACTGTTCGAGCGCCTCAATGGTGAAACGCAGGTGAGGGATAACAATGGAACCACCAACGATTAGCCCAATGGAGAGAGCTTCGTAAATCTCCTGCCGTGTAGCACCGTAATGCAGAGCTTGGTCCAGGTGGTAGAGGATGCAGTCGTTGCACCGCAGCACAAGCGACGCCACCAGTCCCATGAGCTCTTTGATGCGGCGTGGCAGTGCTCCCTCCTCGTACGTAGCGCCGTCTAAAGCGAAAAAGCGACGGAAATGCCGGACGTCGGTAGCCAGGATGGCGGCATTCTGCTGTTTGCGCCGTTGGCGGAACTCTTCCCATAGGGTCATGGGGAATGCCAGAAAGGTTGCACGAAGCGCCGGCTGGGCGAGTGGACCGAGAACCAGTACACACCTGGTGCGATATCCAGCCGTGGAGAAAAGACGTGCTCACCCTGCTGGAGGTGCATTGTAGAGTGCCACACTTCGCGTCCCATAGAATCGTAAAGCCGTAGTTGGTATCCCCCATCTTCGTCGGCAAGGAGGGTGATGGTGAGTTGGTTGGGGGAGTCGCGTCGGAGTTGGAGCCGGAGGGGGTGTCCCGTTGTTATCGGGGAGAAGGTTCCAGGGCAATGGCTCTGGACGCTGACAAAGCCGGGGGTAAGTTCCGCACGAAAGGCTTCGGTCCCGTGCCAATCCACCGAGAGAATTTCCATCGGTGCCCCAGGAGGTATGCCTTCCAGATAACGCAGGGCAAGGCGGAAGAGAGTATCGGTTGCTCGGAGTCGTGTCTCGTAGTGCACGGTGTCCCAGGTACGAGGGACACTTTCGCCCTCTCGTTCCAAAAGCCATGCGGGTATGCGCAGCGTAATGCGACAGGCGAAGCTATCGGTCTGCAGCAGGGGAATCCAATCGTAATCTTCGTGGAGTACGGGAAGGAAGTCCCGCTTCCCGGCGACTCCGGCCAGCGACGGTAGTCGGAGCCGTATAGGGTACTTGAGCACGACGGCGAGGGTATCTTCCCTGCTCTGCTCTATCCCACTTGCCCAGAGACGGATAGCGGAATCCCGTCCGACGGACACGATGAGCTTCCCATCCAGGGAGTAGTCAACGGAGAGTACCTGTCCGCCGTGCCAGAGGATGGGATTCAGCGGGGTCCCCGAAGGAGTCCATTGGCGCACAGTGCTATCCAAGGAACCCGAGACAATACGGCGCCCCCATGGCAGCGCTCGTACGGATCGGACGTGGAAGCGGTGCCCAATTGCTTGAGAACGTTCCCGTCCTGTCCGTGAGTCCCACAGGCGCACTACTCGGTCTACCCCACCCGAGGCCAGGAGCTGTTCCTCGGTGCCGAAGCTGAGGCTCCAGATAACTCGGTTGCCCGTTGAGTCCCCGTGTTGTCCGAGTCGGTGCATCGGCTGTCCGGGCTGTTGCCATTGGCGCAGGTAGACAATACCGTCATTGCCTCCGTAGGCTATCAGGGCGCCGTCCGGAGAGAAGGCGACGCTATACCAGGAACTCACCCCCGGCTCACCCCAACATACGAGCGGTTGGCGAGATTCCAAGTCCCAAAGGCAGATGAGGGAATCATCGGCTGCTGTTGCCGCGTACCGCCCCGAGGGGTGGATTGCTAAATCGCGGATAAAGCTGCGGTGAATCCCAAAACCAAAGATCGTACGCTGCCCGCTGATGCGATCGTATAGCAGCAGCAAGGAATCAACAGTGATGAGCAGGCGGCTCGAATCCCTGACGAAGGCGGCACTGTTCAGGGAGGTTGTTCGGGTGCCGAGAATCAAGACATCGGCTGCTTCCAATGTTGCGGTATTCCAGAGCTTGACGACCCCGTCCTCCCCCGTGGTTACGATGTATGTTCCATCAGGGGAGAAACGGGCGCAGCGGATCGGTGCTTGGTGGGCTTTTTTGCGTTCGCGTATCGGCACGGGCGTTGCCCCGTACTCTAAGCGCAGGCGGAGCAGGAGTTGCACGGTATCTACTGCCGGGACATTCCACAGGAAGCGGTCGGTAGGATTGTCAAGGAAGAGAGGTTGCCACGTCTTCCCGGTGTCTGTGGAATACCACACACTGGCGCTGGAGAATTGTCCCCCTTGCCAATGGAGGAAAAGGGGGCGACCCATAAGGACAGTGTCGCCCGGCTGTGGGGAAAGCCACTGTGCTTCTCCTGTGAGGGTTCCTACGATGAGGAGACCAACCAACGTGGGCTTACGGTGGAGGAGTGGTCTCATCCTTACGGAGCCGCCGGGATAGGGCCACTTCAACTGCCGCTAGTATGAGGGCAAGACCCAAGCAGTATTGCCACAGTTCCGTCGCCTCTATTCCCTCTATGGATAGCGAGAGCAGCTTCTCCGGCGAGGGGATATATCGGAACGAAGCGGCTGGACTTAAGACCTGACGGAACCACGCGGCGATAGTCTCCTGGTCTGCGTGCTCTAATTGTAGTTCAGCCGCGGGAAGATTTGCATTGACTGTGGCAACAGGAGCACCTTGGAGAGTTGCCAGTTCGTAAGTCCCAATGTCCCTGAGCTGCCCCAATTCTATGCGAGTTCCCGAGCTTAAGGGAAGCGAAGGCACAGTTCGCCGGCTCCCGTTAGGCTCGCGCACGGTGAAGGCATCTGCTGAGGTCGGTAACGTCAATGCTACTTGTTCACCACTGCTGCGGAAGAAGACAGGTGCTGCAGCCGGACCGGCAAGGAGAACAGCGCGCACCAAAAATATTGGGAAAAGCCCACTGCGGGGAAAGTCGCCCCATGTCGGATCGACAGCAAGCCCGCAGAAAAAAAGATGTCCTTGCCCGATGCGCTGTTCGGCAAGGACGGCTCCGGCGGAGCTCCGGAGCAGCGGAACGGTGCCGCTGAGAAGCATCAGGCGCTCCAGACGTGGAGTCTCTGGCAGGCGTTCCCCATCGCTTTCTCCAATAAAGACCCCCGCAAAGAGCGGATGGTGCTTATCAGCCCAGGTCACAGTCGCTGGCTGTGTTGGAGGAAAGCTCCGTTGCTGTGCTGTAAGTCCAAAGCGGGCAAGCCATCTGGGCAGAAGGTCAGCGGACTGACCGCCTGCTGCAAACAGAACGACTCCACCGCCAGCTCGGAGGAAGGCTTCGATCCGCTGTAGAGACACTTCCCGGAGGTCATCGGTAGCAATGACCAGTACTCGGAAAGCACTGAGATTCTCCGCTTCTAAAGCGGTGGATGAGAGCACCTGTGGTTGAAAGGGAAGTACTTGGGCAGGGAAGGCAGAGAGGGCAGCTTCTATGAAGGGGCGGGCAGCTTCATTGGTAATGACCCCTACGGGGAATGGCTCTGGCACGGCAAAGCCCGCAAAGCAGCGCTCCCCAATAGGAGCAACATCCCCTTCGGCGATGACAACGGCGGAGGTGAAGCCCGGACGGAGAGGAGTACCCGTTAATGTGAGAGTTCGCCTCTCTCCGGCGCGGAGGGCAACATGCTGTTGGGCAACCCGCTCCTGTCCCAACAAGAGTCCAATCATCGCTTCTGCCGTGCCTTCTCCGAAGGCACGGACTCGGACTGTTACGGTGACCGGCTCCCCAAGGGCGCGCAACTGTGTTTCCAGAGCTACAGAATCAAGAACAAGCACAGCACGGGACAGCTTCGCTTCACCTAAATCAACAGCGTGCACGCTGGTGCGGCCATCAAAAAGATGCATCTCTGGCGGTGCTTCTGCGAGAGCACTTCTTTGGAAATCGCTCAATACGAGGACAAAACGATGGGCATGAGAAGACCGGTTGAGGAGAAGAGCCGCTCGCTGGAGTGCTTGGCTCAGGTTTCCCTGACTCGGCTGTGGGTTTAGAGCGGAGAGTAATCTCAAGACCTCCCCGCGAGGGCTGTCCCACCCCTCCGCCTGTGCTGGCGCGTTGGGAATGACAGGCACAATGGCAACCTCATCTTCTGCCGAAAGCGAGCGGATGAGGCGTTCAGCATACTGTTGGAGTCGCCGGAAGCGTTCGCCCTGGACATCGGCGATACCCATGCTGGCGGAGTTGTCCACGATGAGCACAACGCTGGCGGGGGCTCGGGTCCCCACCAGGGGGATTTTTCCTGGAATAACCGGTTGGGCAAAGGCCAGAACGATAGAGGCTATCAAAGCCATCCGCACAGCTAAGAGCAAGAGCTGTCGGAGCCGGAAGCGGCGAGCCGTGCTCCGTTGGAGTTCCTTCAGGAAACGCAGAGAGCTGAACGGGAATGGGCGGGGCTTCCGCAGTGTGAGGAAATGCAGCAGCAGTGGAACAAGCGTTGCTGCTAACGCTACCAACGCAAGGGGATTGAGGAAATTCATAAATCCGCCGCTTTAGCTACTTCAGGGCTGCATAGACGAAGCCTTTGGCAGCGCCGTGCAGTTGAGGCTAAAATGGTGTGTCCTCTTCGTACGGAGGAGGCGGCGGTTCGGGGTAGTGGATGGCTAAATTCTCAAAGCGAGCGAAGTCCCGCAGATATGCCAAGCGTACTTCTCCGACGGGACCATTCCGTTGCTTGCCGACAATGATTTCCGCTGTCCCTTCCGTTGGAGTACCGTCGTCGTACGTAGTGATGCCGTACATTTCCGGACGGTGGACGAAGATAACCACGTCGGCATCCTGCTCCAGCGAACCCGACTCCCGCAAGTCCGCCAGCATGGGGCGTTTATCGGCACGGGATTCCACAGAGCGGTTCAACTGCGCCAGGGCGACAACGGGGATTTCCAACTCCTTTGCCATCATCTTCAACGAGCGGGAAATGAGGGCCACTTCGCGCTCGCGGCTTTCCGCCTTTGGTGGATGAACCAGCTGGAGGTAGTCCACAATGACCAGCTGTACGTTGTGTTCAGCGCGGAGGCGGCGCGATTTTGCCCGTAGTTCTAGGAGGGAGAGCATAGGGGTATCGTCCACAAAAATTGGGGCTTCTGCCAGCCGACCTGTTGCCTGCACAATCCGGGGCATCATCTCTGGGGTGATCCGCCCCGTGCGTAGGCGATGTAGGTCTATCTGGGCTTCTGCCGAAAGGAGGCGCAGCATCAACTGCTGGGCGGACATTTCCAGAGAGAAGATGGCGACCGGAATCCGGTGTTCAACGGCTATATTCCGCGCAATAGAGAGTGCCAGAGCGGTCTTCCCCATCGAGGGACGTCCGGCGATGACGATAAAATCGGAGCGCTGGAACCCCCCCAGGAGTTCATCTAGCCGGATGTAGCCGGTTGGGATACCAGTGACCCCATGGCGGGCATTGCGTTCGATAAGGTGGGTGAGAGTCTCAAACGTGTTTCGCGCCAATACGCGGAGCGGCAGAGCGCTTTGTCGCAAGCGCTTTTCGGCAATCTCAAAGATGGCGCTTTCGGCGCGGTCCAGCTCTTCCAGTGCATCGGTACCCTCATCGTAGCAAGCGTGGAGGATTTCCGCCGCTGTTCGGATGAGACTTCGCTTGAAATAGTGCTCCAGTACGATGCGGGCATAGTGTTCGACAGCTCCAACCGAGGGGACTCGTAGGCTCAGCTCTGCCAGGTACGCCGTGCCCCCGACGTTTTCCAAAATCCCCCGCCGACGCAGTTCTTCGGCAACAGTCAGCGCATCGACGGTTGTTCCTCGTTCAAACAGCGAGACCATCGTAGCGAACAAAAGCTGGTGTGCCTCGCGGTAGAAGCATTCCGGTTCCAACAGCTCTATGGCTTTCGTCAAGGCGGCTCGGTCGAGCAACATTGCTCCAAGGACCGCCATTTCGGCCTCTACCGAGTGAGGCGGTATACGCTCACTGATTCGTTCCAAGGGGATGATCTCCGCCCGTCGGCGTCCTGAGCGGAGGAACTTCTCCAGGGGATATCCTGCTGTCTCCTCCATCCCTTCCGCTACCATAGGACAGTCCTCCTGTAGGTGGGCTTGGCTCAAAAATACACAAAAGCGGAGTGCGAGGGGTGAGCACATTTTGCCAGGACTGGTCACTTTGCAGGAGCCGTGGAAGAATCCCCTGTTCTCACCCCTCCGTATTTGTTGGGAAGCGGTTAAGCAGTTCGAGCAAGCGGCTGTAGTGCTCAGGTAGGAGGAGATTGTGCTGGCGGGCGATAGAGCCAATGGCAGCCAGGAGATGGCCATATGCTTCTGCTTCGGCGGGGGACAGAGCCTGGAGGTGACGCTGGAGGGTATCCCAGTCGCCACGGACAATTGGTCCGGTAAGAGGTGGTGGACCCGGAGAGGCGAAGACATTGGAGAGAGCCGTGGAGGCGATAGGTTGCAGGAAGAGTGCGTCGGGGATATTTGCTCTGCGGGCAAGCTGGCGTGCCAGTAGGAGGATGGCTACAAGGGCATTGGAAGCCACCACAGCGGCGGCATGGTAGAGGGCACGCCGTTGTGCATCAATGTGGGCGAGGACAATGGGGATTCCGTCCAAGGCGCGCACAACTGTGGCAAGCTGTTGCTGGGTCTGCGCATGCGGGCTTTCAATGAGCCAGCCAATACACCGCAGGAGCTGGGGTTGCGGGGGCAGTGGGAAAGTCTGGAATGGATGAGCACAGCCCCAGCGGAGTTCTCCTGCCCACGGTTGGAAGGGTTCCCCACCGAGGCTCCCAGCCGTGTGCACAAGGCTTGTCTGACGTAGGAATTGCAAACCCAGGGCGTGGATGCACTCGGCAACAACGGTTGCAATCTGGTGGTCGGGCACAGTCAGCCACAACAGCTCGACTGGGGGAAGTTCCTCCCAGCGGTCGGCGTAGGGTAGAGCGTGGGTATGCGCCCAGTGTGCATGCTCGTGGGAGCGCCCTTTGACGAAGCGGAGACATCCTCTGCGGTGGAAGGCCAGGGCCAAAGTCCTACCCAATCGCCCTAGTCCGATGAGCCCGCACGTGGGTAGCTCGCTCATAGGCGTTCGATGATATAGCCGTCGCGGAGGTCCTTGATGGTATAGCCAGCTTGCTGGATCTGGTAGCGAAGTGCATCGGCTTCGGCGTAACGTCGCTGCAGACGCAGTTGCCAACGCTGCTCGGCTAGACGGCGAATTTCTTCGGGAATTTCCTCTGGCGGGCGTGGGGCGATATCCCAGACGTCCACGATTTGGTTGAGTTCCGAGATAAAGTGCAGGACTTCCCGGCGACTTTCGGCAGAGAGAGCAGTAGCGGGAGTGGCGTTGAGGAAGCTGAAGAATTCAGCGAATGCTTTCGGTGTATGGAGGTCATGGGCAAGGTGACTAAAGATGCGTTCCCGGACAGCAGCAACATCGACGTGGATGCCATCGTCTGGTGCTGGCTCGTGGAGGGCATAGATGTACTCCTGTACCCGCTTCCGAGCACCTCGGGCAGCTTCTATACCGGCAAAGGTGAAGTTGAACGGTGAGCGGTAGTGTGCCCCCAGCATGGCGAAACGGATATCCAGTGGGTCTATACCCTGCTTCAGCAGGTCGCGCAGTGTGAAGAAGTTGCCCAAGGACTTGCTCATCTTCTGTCCCTCTACCTCCAAGAACTCGTTGTGCACCCAGAAGCGGGTGGGGTCTACGCCGTATCCTGCCATGCTTTGGGCGATCTCATTTTCGTGATGGGGGAAACGCAGGTCAATTCCGCCGGTGTGGATGTCAAAGGGGAGCCCCAACAGTTCGTGTTCCATTGTGGAACATTCCAGGTGCCATCCAGGGCGCCCAGGCAGCTGACGTCCCTGGAGCTCAAAGTCCCAGTATGGTTCGCCGGGCTTCCATGCCTTCCAGAGCACAAAGTCGGTTACTTCCTGGCGTTCGTACTGGTCGGCGTCAATGCGGGCACCAGGCTTAATGGAGGCAAGGTCAATCGGAAGAAGGCGCCCGTATGGAGCAACGGCCTGCCAGGCAGAGAGGTCAAAGTAGACGCTATTGCCGGCGATATAGCCGAAGCCGCGCTCTACGATGCGGCGTACCAGGTCTTGCATCTGCGGGATGTATTCTGTCGCCCGTGGCATAGCCGAGAGATCACGACGGCGGATGTGTAACCGCTCGATGTCTTCCAGAAAGGCTTGTTCGTAGAAGCTAGTGTAGCGGCGGAGATTCTCCCGCGGGTCATCGGTCTGCTCGCCCATTTCCGGACGCCAGAGAGGGCTGCCAGGAGCACTGCCACGGATGGTCTTGTCGTCGATATCGGTAATGTTCATCACCCAACGGACCTCATAGCCGCCGACCACGCGCAGCACCCGCTGCAAAAGATCTGCACAGAGGAAAGCCCGCATGTTGCCGATATGAGCGTAGTCGTAGACAGTTGGTCCGCACGTGTACATGCGAACCTCTCCATCCCGGAGAGGTTCAAAGGGATCAATGCGGCGGGTCAGCGTGTTGAAAAGCTCAATCTGCATCGTGTCTCTGGGAGCGATAGCTGTTGATGTCGATGGCGTATTCTTTGATTAAGCGATGACAATGTTCGCGGCTAATACCCAGCCTGTGGGCTGTCTGAGTGACATTGCCCCTACATACCTTGAGCGTTTGTATCAGTAGCTCTTGAGTGACCCGTTTTTTGGTTTCCCACAATCCACCGTTGGTAGGAGACGGCTGTTGGGTTTTAGCTCTTTTTAGGGCTGCCAGTACGATCCGTCGGGTGATAGACGAGGTGCCTTCATCGGCAGCAATGATGAGGCAGTTGCGGATGACGTTTTGGAGTTCGCGCACGTTCCTTTCCCATTTATGCAACCGAAGTTCTTCCAGGGCTGGTTCTGCGAACTCAAAGTGGCGAGGCTTCTGGTCCTTCCAAATTTGTGTCGGTAGCGTGCGGGCGAAATACCGGGCTAAATGGTCAATATCTTCAGGGCGTTCGCTCAGAGATGGCACGGTAAGGATTGCTTGGCTGAGGCGCTCGTAAAGGTCGCGGCGAAAACGCCCTTCATCCACCATGCGGGGGAGCTCACAGTTTGTTGCCGAAATGATGCGGATGTCAACAGTTTCCTCTTTGGTGGAACCTACTCGGGTGAAGCGTTTCTCTTCAATCGGCTTGAGGAGCTTTAGCTGTTGCTCCGGCGAGAGGTTGCCGATTTCGTCCAGGAAGAGGGTGCCTCTATTGGCTTCGTGGAAGAAGCCATCGGTGTTTTCGGCTCCTGTATATGCTCCCTTGGCGGTGCCAAAGAGGCGGCTACTGAAAAGCTCGGTAGAGCTAGCAATATTGGGGATATCCACTGTAACCCAGGGTCCATTCCGGCGGTGACTTGCTTCGTGTAAGGCACGGGCGATGAGCGTCTTGCCTGTTCCCGTTTCTCCTAAGATGAGGACAGAAAGCTCTGTCGGGCCGTAGGACGTAATGAAGCGGGCAACCTCTACCATTGCAGGGCTTCGGGTCTCTATGCCAAAGTGGCGGAGATACTGCAGAAGTTCGCTCGTTTTGCCAGGGAGCTCCTGGCGCAATGTCCCTAAGTGCTCGACTAAATTTGCTAGCTGGTCTTTAGGGATATAGCTACGTGCCCCTTGCTTAATGGCCTGTTCTATGTAGACGGCTCGCTCGTAGTTGGAGAGCATAAACACCGGAGGCGGAGAAGGCAGTTGAAGGATGTTGTCCAGCAATTGGAGTCCTAATGGTTCTTCTCCAAAGCGGACGTCCAGCAGGACGGCGAAAACGTTTGCTGAAGAGGAATTAGACACGAAGGACAGTCCTTCCTCTGGATCCGTGAAGCCTCGGACTTGGTAGCCGTGGGGGGTGAGGAGCTCGTGGATACGGTCAATAGAGCTCTGTTCATCGTCAATTGCCACAACGAGGTAAGGCTCCTGTAGCATGGAGAAATACAGGGAGGTTTATGGTACACGAACCCACCCAAATTTAGCACGTTCTTAGCGAACGCAGCAGAGTCGTGCGGTCTCCAGTGAGTCATAGAGAGCCCAGAAAAGCTCGTTCCCGTGGGTACGATAGCGAGGATTCCAGACGATGCGCATGAGGGCTGTGGGGGAACGGTACTCAACGAACCGTTGGGTATCGGCTGGTACGTAGAAGGCTTGGACGGTGAGGAAAGCATGGTGGGCTTGGGAAAGGAGGCGACAGTAGAGTTCCCCCTTTATCCGACCCAGCTGGATGCGGCTGAGAAGGGAATCACCCGTGGCGTGGTAGCGGAAGAGTTCTCCACGGGAAGTTAGCTCGTAGCCGAGGATGTTTGTCCCTGTGCTGTCCTGAATACCCCAGCGGAGGCGGAGTTCGGAGAGAGCAGGCGTCAGGCAGGGAGGAGTGCTGTAGCAGGCGATCAGCAGTATGCAGGTGCTGAGGGGAAGGCACCACTTCATACGGCTGTCCGGAGGTACTCCATGAAGATAGGGAGCTGCGAGGCAAGGAATTCCCGGAGGCGTCGGATGCATTCGGATTTTCCGAGGACCTCCATTGTTTCGAAGATGCCAGCCCCGACAGATTTACCAGTGAGGATAAGGCGCAGCGGGTGAACAAGCGCTCGCAACGGTTGACCCCGGCTTTCAGTGAATTCCCGGATGCGCTGTTGGAGGAGTTCGGCGTGGAAAGGTTCCGTCTGCTCCAGAACGCGGATCAGCTCTTCCAGCCATTGGGGGAGATCTTCATGCCAGTGCTTGCGGAAGTAGTCCCAGTCGTATGAGCGTGGTGGGATGAAGAGGTAGTCTCCAAAGGTAGCAATCTCCGGAAGCCTATTGACCCGTTCCCGTAGCAAGGCGATGGCTCGCATGAGATACGTTTGTGGGAACTCGGGGTAACCTAATTGAGACAAGTACGGCTGGAGTTCCCGGGCTAATCGTTCCAACGGCAGGCGTCGGAGATACTGGGCATTAAGCCAATCCAGCTTGTTGCGGTCAACGATTGCCGGAGCCCGATTGACTTTAGTAAGCTCGAAGCTGGCGATGAGTTCGTCCAACGTGAAGAGTTCTCGGTCTGCTGTAGGATTCCAGCCTAGGAGGGCGACGAAATTGAGCAGTGCCTCTGGGAAGTAGCCCTGGCGACGGAAGTCTTCTACCGCAACGTCCCCGTGGCGCTTGCTCAGCTTACTGCGGTCGGGATTGAGCAAGAGAGGTAAGTGAGCAAATTGTGGCGGTTCCCAGCCGAAGGCTTCGTAGAGGAGAATGTGCTTCGGGGTGGAGGGAATCCACTCCTCACCTCGGATGACGTGAGTGATACGCATAAAGTGGTCATCTACCACATTCGCCAGATGGTAGGTGGGGAATCCGTCGGATTTGAGGAGTACCTGGTCGTCGATGTCTCGGCTGTGCACGCTGATTTCTCCGCGGATGAGGTCATGGAAACAAATCTGGCGGTCCAAAGGCACCAGCAACCGTATGACGGCAGGAGCGCCTTCGGATAGGAGCCGTCGTACCTCCTCCGGTGGCAAGGTGAAGCTATTGCGCATGGAAAATCGGTCGTACTTGGGCGCAATTCCCGCACGCCGTTGGTGTTCACGCATCCGCTCTAACTCCTCCGGAGTGTCAAAAGCGTAATAGGCGCTTCCCCGCTCCACGAGGAGGTGCGCTTGCTGTCGGTAAAGTTCCAGGCGCTGGGATTGGACGTATGGACCGTAAGGACCGCCAACGTGAGGACCTTCGTCAAACTCCAATCCGACCCAGCGGAGCATTTCGATGATGTTCTCCACCGCTCCGGGAACGGTTCGCTCCTGGTCGGTGTCTTCTATGCGAAGGATGAAGCTACCTCCATGGTGCCGGGCAAAGAGGAAGTTGTAGAGGGCTGTCCGCAGACCACCGATGTGGAGGAGACCCGTCGGCGAAGGAGCAAAACGGACACGGGTGCTCATGCAGACTTCTGGGTCGTGAGACTTTCAGGCTCGTGATGCTGGACAGACAGTGGGAGGCTCACCTCCGCAAAGGTACGTTCGGTTTCATGGACGCGCACCCACAGGCGATGCAGGTTCGGGTATTGAGAGAGGGAAACGCTGAGCTGTTCGGCAAGCCAGCGGGCAATATTTTCTGCCGTGCTTGGGAAGGGAACGTAGACGACCTTAAGGGTAGGGTGTTGACGGAAGAAGG
Organism: Bacteroidota bacterium; assembly: GCA_030550395.1. GTDB lineage: Bacteria > Bacteroidota > Ignavibacteria > Kapaibacteriales > HRBIN21 > HRBIN21. The sequence continues at coordinate 186,703 of JAUQPL010000004.1, forward strand.
TGGTCATGACCGTATCGTCTTCGGAGCAAAGAAATGCATGGTCCAAGCGTTGGATGATTGGCTCAACGAGGCGTGCTAGCTCTATGTAGTCCAGCACCATGCCCTGTGCATCGGGCTTACCTTCCAGGGTAATGACGGCGCGATAGGAATGACCATGCAGATTCTGGCAACCGCAGGTGTGAAAGGGAAGGCGGTGTGCCATCTCCCAGCGGAATTCCTTAGCAATGCGCATGGTCATGAGGTTTCTGGGCGTTCGTAGCGTGCGTGGATTACCGAGCGCATACCACCGCGGGTATTCCACTCCGTAATGACCTCCATCTCCAGCGGGTCGCAAGCTGCGACTAAGTCGTCCAAGATGCGGTTGGTGACATCCTCGTAGAAGATACCCATGTTGCGGTACTGGAGGAAGTAGTACTTCAGCGATTTTAGCTCCAGGCAGAGCTTATCGGGCACATAGCGGATGGTCACTGTACCGAAATCAGGAAGTCCTGTCCGGGGGCAAACAGAGGTGAACTCAGGATTGATGTGGGTAATAACGTAGCGCCGACCGGGCTTAGGGTTGGGAAAGGTTTCGATCTGAGCTGCCATACCAACGGGAGGGCAACCATGGGACGGATTAAATACAAAATTAGAAGCCTTGGGGCAGATTTGGGGGTAAGTGTGCCTATGGGGTGCGCTCTATAACGAGAGGCTGGCACTGACATTGGCGAGCAACGGTTGGGCGAGCTTTTTCAGCGTCTTCACGGCTTTGGTACGAGCCTACGACAACGGCATAGTGCTGCGTCCCCTGCCAGATTTTCGGCATGATCTCGGCCCGGAGCCGACGTTGGCGGAGGCGTTCCACCTCTTTATGAGCAAGTTTGGGGCTGCGGAAAAGGCTAACTTGCAGAGTGTATGGAGATGCCTTCGGGGTGAAGTCCTTTGAGAAAGATGTTGGAGGAACACCAACCGTTGCTCGCAGTGTCTCCCAGGCGTATACGAGGAAGTCCGAGGTAGGGTATGAGTGACGGAATTGCTCGTAGAGCTGCCATGCCCGGAGGCTATCACGGCGGAGAGCAAAGTACTGGACCAGTCGGCAGAGGGCATCATCAGCCCATGGGCTGTTGGGAAACTCGCCAACGATGCGTTCATAAATCGATACTGCCTGCCGGGCGTCAGAAAGAGTGGTTGCCTGTAAGAAGAGGAGAGATGGTTCATTCGGGTAGCGTGCCAGCCATGCGGGAAGCTCACGGCGGACTGTGTCTAACTCTCCGGAGGCAATCCGCAGTAGGGCTTTGCGGGCATATTCCGTGGGGGATTGAGCCATGAGGGCTCCAGCAAGGAGGAAAAGGGCAGTGGAACGGATCAGCATTCAGCTTCTTGATGCGGGATGACCAGGGGTACGAAAATACACAAAACCACTGCGTGTCTCATCCTCTGTAGTTCTGGGACGATTCCATGGAGCCGCAGCTGCGCCTATTAGTGGCCGCCGGTGGAACAGGTGGGCATTTCTTTCCCGCTGTGGCTGTGATCCAGGAAGCAGAGCGGTTGGGGAAGGGGCTGCGCGTCTGCTTTCTGGGACGGGCCGATCGAATTGAAGGGCGGTTAGCGCCAGCATTGGGATACGAGTTCTTCCCGCTGTCCGTGAGTGGCTTTGCCGGCTGGAATCGGTGGCAGAGTTATCGGGCTATGGTGCAAATGGTATCGAGCTCGGTGCGCCTTGCCCGGTTTGTGCGACGCTTTCGTCCGCATGTGGTGTTGACTACGGGAGCGTACCTGGCCATCCCGACGGGGGTAGTTGCCCGCTGGTATGGAATTCCGTTGGTGGTGCTGGAGTTAAATGTAGTACCGGGACGGGCGGTGCGCCTTTTGGCTCCTTGGGCCACCGTGGTGGCAACGGCGTATGAACGGACGGCTTACTTCTTGCCACCTTCTGGGCGAGCGCGCCTGCAGTGGGTTGGAGCGCCAGTGCGGCAGGAGTTCTTTACGGTCCCATCGTCTGCGGAGGCTCGGCGGCAATTAGGACTGGAACCGGACAGAGCCACTGTTGCCATCCTCGGGGGGAGTCTGGGAGCGGCACGGCTTAATACGGTTGCCCGGCAGTTACTGCCTTTTGTAGAGCAAGGGCGTTTTCAGCTCATCTGGCAGTATGGTCATCGTTGTCCACCTCCGGAGGGGCTCCCGCGCTGTGGGGTCTTGGCACGTCCGTTTTTTGAGGAGCCAGCTTTACTGCTAGCGGCGGCAGACTGTGTTGTAGCACGGGCGGGCGGCATGACGATTGCGGAACTATGTGCGGTTGGACGGGCGGCAATTTTGGTGCCGTATCCAGCAGCGACGGATCAGCATCAGTGGGCGAACGCTCGGTGGATGGAAGAAATGGGGGCCGCCGTGTGCATAGCCGACGAGCGGGCAGAGATCGAGGTCCCCCCGATGGTAGAGCGGCTCCTCGGTGAAGAGACAACACGGGAGCAGATGGCAATGGCTGCCCGCCGTTTAGGCAGACCTGAGGCAGCATCGCGGCTTGCTTTGCTTCTATGGAGCCATCGGAAGGAATGGTAATATCCCTCCTCTCTGTCAGGGCGGCAGTGCGGAAGCGGTCGTCACCGACGGATAACGTAGACGTCAGGGATTGAGCCGTGACGCCTAATTTTGTGCCCGTGCGAAGAGGTGCTGACATCGCAGGTAGGTCGGCACAGACGGTTGTGTTGAACCAAGGCTTCTCCAGCTTTGCTCGGTCCAGGAGAGTATGACATCAGTTCCGGTAAGGGGGGAGAAAGTATTTCGGTACCGTGTGGACATCTACTGGCGGGCACTGGCACTCTATCTTCTGGCGCTTCTTGGGTATGGCTTTCTGCGGAGCGGAATCAGCAACGGTTATGTTACCGTAGTGCTCACGGATCCGGTATCGCTGCTGTTGTTACTCTTTGTAGTATGGGCAGCGGCCGCACTGCTGTGGGTATGGTATCGCCAGCCTAGTATTGGAGTGGGACACGACTATGTTCGCTTGCGGACGCGCTTTCGGGAGCGTGTGGTCCGACTGCAGGAGATTGAGCGTTTATCGTTGCCTCGGTGGCAGCGGGGGTGGGGACGCCTAATCCGTATCCGACTGAAAGGGCGGCGCATTCTGGTCATACGGCCGGCTGCCTATGAGCGTCCCCAAGAACTGATGCAGGAATTCCTTCGCTTTAACCGCCTTCTCCGCTCCGGATGAATGTTATTCTTGCTTTCTGCTGCTGGCTTGTGCCTTGTATGGCGCAGTTGACTCCTGCCAGTAACCTTGAGCGTTTCCAAGTTCTCGCCGACTCTTTTGCCCTTGACCTCTGCGGACAGCTTCAGACATACCGCTCTGTGAGCATCATAGTGGAACCACATCCAGCGCGATGGCTTGCAGAGCATGCGATCGTCTCCCAATGCGCGATAGCGGGAATTGTGCTGCTGGCTAAAGATACTTTTCCCCGCGTGCATGTTGCACTGTTAGACGTTGGGGTCAGCTATGAAGCGCTCTCCGGCGAACGTGTCCGGCGTCTCCTGCGTTGGGGGGCTGTTGCAACGCTGCGGCTGGCAAATGGACAACTTGTAGCATTCCCGCCATGGCAGCGGGTTGAAAGTGATACCTTGCCCTATTCCTTACTGGGGAAAGTTGACCATCCGGGATACCCGTTCACTACCGCTCCGGTGCCGCAGTGGCACTCGTTCTGGCATACGATTGCCGAGCCCGCTATTGCTTTAGTAACGGGTGGTGTGATTGTACTACTATTGTTTGCGCTGCGGACTCGGTAGTTCCCAAGGGTATCTTCTTCTGGAAGCGTGCGCACGTGGGGAGCCGGCTGCCTGGGTAGTTTATGTCCGCTTTGGCAGAAAGGAGTGCCTACGGCGACAGGATAATTTCCCGCCGCTCTTCCCCTGAACGATAGAGGGCTTCTATGATGCGCATCCGCTGTACGGCTTCCTCTACCGTGGACACGGCAGGGACGTGCCCGCGGAGAGTGTTAAGGAAATACTGCCACTCGGCCTCGTACGAGTGGGTGTATTGCCGTACGGAGGGTAGCCGTGCTTGTCCTTCAGCCTGGATGGTGATGAATTCTCCCTCTACATGGCGGACGAGGCGGAAGGGATTGATAGAACCGCTGCCCCGAGTGCCGAATAAATTGAGCGAATAGAGGTTGTCCGGTCGCATCAGGGACCAGGAGCACTCTGCTGTCGCAATGCTGCCGTTGGTAAAGTATAGTGTCGCAACAGCCAGGTCTTCCACGACCCGGGTTTGGTGGCGGAAGAGAGCAGCGTGGACGGAATGGACCGGAGCGAAGTCGTACATCCAGAGTATCAAGTCAATCAGCACGATGCCCAAGTCCAAAAGAACCCCGCCACCGGAGATATCGGCTCGTGTAATCCACCGTCGCTCTTTCTGCCGGGGTTGAAGCCAGGTGGCCTTAATGTAGTAGATTGTGCCTAATTCACCGCGGCGGACATACGACTTCAGCAGTGTTGCATCTGGGCGGAAGCGATGATTCATCCCCACCATGAGGTGGCGCCCTGTTCGCCTGACTGCTTCAGCGATCTGCTGTGCTTCGGTAAGCGTTCGGGAGAGAGGCTTCTCGACGAACACATGTTTTCCCCTTTCCAGAGCTGCACAGGCGATTTCAGGATGCGCATCCGTCGTGGTGCAGACGTCGACGATATCGATCCCTTCCAGCTCCCAGAGTTCCTCAACTCGGGCAACGGCATAGGGGATGCCGAAGCGGTCGGCCACGAAACGTGCCTTTGAGACAACACGGTCACAGACAGCGATGACTTTTACACCCGGCATACGCTTCAGAAGTGGGAGATGGATTGTTTGAGCAATGTTGCCAACCCCAACGACAGCGACTCCGAAATAGCTCATGGGTAGACCGGTAGATGAAGAGACCAAGCAAAACTCGCAAACTTCCCGTAGACAGCTCTCCGGTGGCGACTTTGTAATTTTGTAGAGTTAAACTTCTATGGCGGTTGTATGACGCGCTTGCGAAGTGTAGGTCCGTTGCTGGTATTTGCTTCCGTTGCACTCAGTGCTCAACCGGCGCTACGGCAGCAGATTTCTCTTGGCCTCTGGGGCGCTGTAGGGGGCAATTTGCATGCTCCCGACTTGCAGCTTGCCTTGGGGAGATATGACCGAAGTAGTGTGGGCTTTGGCTGGGGAATTGGTGGTGCAGTTGCTGTCCCAGTCAATACTTCTCTCGGGGTCGGGTTCCGAGTAGGCTATGAGGCACTGGGGGCAACACTGCGTTCGGCGGCTGATTCTACATTGCGGACGGCGGTCGGTGCGGTTGAGCTGTTCCCGCACGTTTCTATCTGGTTGGGGAAAGGAGGGCTCTATTTGCCGCTCGGGGTGGAGGTAGGGATTGGGACCGGGGCATCGTTCCAGCCGCAAGGGCAGACGACCTGGCAAGATATTCCGGAACAGGCACTGCGGATTGCTCTTGGTGGAGGTATGGGGTGGGCAATACCGTTGGGGCGTTCCACGACCCTTGCGCCGGAGATAGGGATACGGGTGCCGCTAACGGATGTCTCAGGAGATGCACAATGGAAGCCGTGGAAGGTGACCCAAACTCGAGTGGCAGTGGCGCTGTACTTTGGGAGTTCTAAAAAACCGGGGGAACCAGTACCAGAGGAGAAATCTCCCACGGTGGCCCTTTCCACCGATGTTGCTCGCTTGCAGGTGGAAGAGGTGCGCTTGACGGAATATTTCCCGCTGCTACCGTACGTGTTCTTCGAGGAAGGGAAGGCAACGCCGATAGCAGAGTATACTCTCCAGGCGGGTAAAGCCCAGTTCTCTTTGGAACGCATGCCAGCTGATGCTTTGCACATCAACCGTATGTTGTTGGACGTTGTTGGGAAGCGGCTCGATGAGTATCCGTTGGCGCGGTTGACAGTGACTGGGACGACAGATGGGCGTCGAGAGAGTATAGAACTGGCCCGCCAGCGGGCGGAATGGGTCAAGCAGTATTTAGTCACTTCCTGGGGGATTTCGCCTGAGCGCATCACTGTGCAAGCGCAGCGGTATCCGAGTAAGCCTTCGGCAAGTCACTCCACTGTGCCAGAGGATCGGCGTGATGGGGATGCAGAGAATCGTCGGGTTGAGCTGAATGTAACGATTCCCGATGTGTTGGACCCGATACCGCTAACGGCAGAAAACCAGCGCTTTGTCCGACCGGAGATTCTCGCCTGGGATCTGCAATTGGAGTCTGCTGACCCCATTGTATCGTGGGAGCTTACCCTGAGTCAGGCCGGGGAGATCATAGACGTGCTCCGTGGTCAGGGGCAACCCGAATCCCCGCTTCGCTGGCGGGCAGCAGCGGCGAAGTTGCGGGCTAGCGAGCTTCCACTGGAGTATGCCCTTCGGGTAACAGATGCCAAAGGACGTACGGCCCAAGCAATCGGCTCCCTGCCGGTGGAATATATCTCCAGCTTCCGGAAGCGCAGTGAACGGTTACCCGATCGCACAGTAACCCGCTTCAGCCTCATTTTGTTTGACTTTGATAGCGACGTGCTGACGCCGGAGAATCAGCGGGTGCTGGAACAGTTGGTCGTACCGGCTGTGCAGGCGAACTCCACAGTTCGGATCGTTGGATATACCGACCGCATTGGAGAGAGGGACTACAACCAGGGGCTTTCGCTGCGGCGCGCTCGGAGAGTCCGGGATTTCCTGGCTGCTCGTATCCCGGCTGCTCGCTACGAGATTGCAGGCTATGGGGAAAGCATCCTGCTCTTTGAGAATGCAAGCCCGATCGGACGTCAGTTGTGTCGGACGGTGCAGATTACCATTGAGACTCCTCACGCAAGTCCATGACGGACTGGAGTACCTACCGGTATCTTCCCTCCATTGACTCGCCAGCAGACTTGCGAAAGCTCCCTGAGAGTGCTTTGCGGGAGGTTTGTGCGGAAGTGCGCCGCTATTTGATTGATGTGATTACCCAGGTTGGAGGGCACTTCGGGGCAGGTCTTGGGGTTGTGGAGTTGACGGTTGCCCTCCACTACGTTTTCAACACGCCTGAGGATAAACTCGTCTGGGACACAGGGCACCAGGGGTATCCACATAAGATCTTGACAGGTCGCCGCGAGCAGCTATGGACAATCCGACAGAAAGGAGGCATTTCTGGATTTCTGAGGCGGAGCGAGAGTCCGTACGATGTCTTCGGTGCCGGGCATGCCAGCACGAGTATCTCGGCGGCGCTCGGCATCGCAACGGCTCGGGATATGCTGGGCAAGAACTTCAGGGTAGTTGCCATCATTGGCGATGGAGCCATGACGGGGGGACTTGCCTACGAGGCGATGAATAACTGTGGGTTGCAAAAGCGCGACCTTATCGTCATCCTGAACGACAATCGCATGTCTATTGCTCCGAATGTGTGGGCGCTTTCCAACTATTTCACCCAGCTATTTGCTTCCCCGTTGGGCTTGAAAGCTCGGAAAGCGGCCTGGGAGCTGACCGAGCGGATGGATGAAATCGGGGATCGGCTCCGTCGGCTCCTGTCTCGGGTTGAAAGCGGCGTCAAGGCAGTGATTACCCCAGGCATGCTCTTTGAGGCACTTGGCTTTAAATACTTTGGTCCGGTCAATGGACACAACGTGCACTTGCTCGTGCGCTTGCTCCGCACACTCAAAGAAATGCGGGGACCGGTCTTACTGCATGTCATCACGCAGAAGGGGAAAGGATACGCTCCAGCCGAGAAGGATAGACAAAATCTGCATGCTATCGGCAAGATTGACAAAATCACGGGTAAACCACTTGCCAGTAGTGGTAAGGCGAAAGCTCCACTCTACCAGACTGTCTTCGGGCAGGCGATGGTGGAACTCTGCGAGCAGGATCCCCGCATTGTCGGTATCACAGCTGCAATGCCTGACGGCACGGGGCTCAATATTCTCCAGGAACACTTTCCCGGACGAGTCTTTGATGTCGGGATCGCGGAAGCTCATGCGGTAACCTTTGCGGCAGGGTTAGCAACGGAGGGAATGTTGCCAGTTTGTGCTATTTATTCCACATTCCTGCAGCGGGCCTTTGATCAAATCGTCCACGATGTGGCTTTACAACGCCTCCATGTGGTCTTTGCCCTAGACCGGGCAGGGGTGGTGGGGCAGGATGGACCAACACACCATGGGATGCTGGATTTAGCTTACCTGCGGATTATTCCGGGCATGGTGGTTATGGCGCCGAAGGATGAGCAGGAGTTACGGAATATGCTCTATTCGGCGCTCTATTGTTACACGGACGGACCTGTAGCGCTGCGGTATCCTCGGGGACATGGTGTCGGCGTTCCGCTCGGTCCGATGCTTCCGTTACCGTTGGGGAAGGCAGAAGTGCTCCGACGGGGAGAAGATGTTGCAATCCTTGCAATTGGCAAACCAGTCATGGAAGCGGTGCGGGCGGCCGAGCTGCTCAATGAGCGGGGTATCCGTGCGGAAGTCATCAATGCCCGTTTCGTTAAGCCGCTGGATACGGAGTTGCTGGACCAACTCTGTGAGCGTTTCTCGTTTGTAGTAACGGTTGAGGATGGACAAGTTCTGGGCGGGTTTGGCTCAGCCGTGCTTGAGTACATAGGGCAGCGCTCTGCTTTGCGCGTACACGTCCGGCTCCATGGTATTCCGGATACCTTCGTGGAGCATGCAACTCCGGAGGAGCAGTATCGAGAGCTTCGGTTGGATGCAGAAGGCATTGCGGAGGTGGTGTGGGAATTCCTCCAGCGGCGGGGATCCCATCGGTGGTGGACTCGGCGGTTCTTTCCCATCCATCGCTGAACAATGACGCTGCCGCAACCATCGGCAACAGTACAGCCAGAGCAGGAGAACCGACAGGGGATATCCCCGCCGATGCCGCCGGGTGCCATATTTGTGCGCCTTGTGCTGCGGCACTGGACTTTCCTACTTGGCAGCATCGGGGTTACCACGGCCGTTGCCATTGGGATTAGCTTTTTGCTCCCGAACTGGTATGAGGCAACAGTCAGTGCAGTACCATCCTCACGGGCGCTTCCAGGGCTGGAAAGCATGCTGGGAGCGGCAGCAGGGATTCTCCGAGATATCGGTGCCCTGCGACTCGGTGCCTTGGGGCAGCAGGGCTACAATTTCTTGGTCGTCTTGGAGAGCCGTCGTCTTAAGGACTCCCTCATTGAGCGCTTTCGTCTCTGGCAGCTTTATAACCTGCCTGATACAGCGCGTCATCGTCTCTACCGCAAGCTGGAGAAGGACTTGGAGGTAACCTATGAGCTCAATGGCAACTATACTGTCACGGCGCGCCACACGAATCCGCAGACGGCTGCAGCAATGGCAAATGCAGCTATAGAGATTGCCAATGCCATCGCTGCGGAAGTCTCTCAGCAGGAGAGTGGGCAAGTGCGGCAGTACTTGGAGTCCCGCCTGGCTCAGGTGGAAGAAGCCATCGGGCGCGTTGGAGATTCCCTCCGTCTGTTATCCCGGCGGACACTAGTGTTTTCGCCGTTGGACCAAGCCCAGGCCGCAGCGAAGGCACTGGCAGAGTTAAAGGCACAGGCGATGTATCAACAGATTCTCCTGGAAGCGCTCCGAGCTGCCTATGGACCGGTTGATCCGGCTGTGACAGCGCAACAGCGTCTTGTCCTGCAGATTCAGCAACGGGTACGGCAAGCAGAGCAACAACCGGGCTTTGTTGGCGATTTCCCGCTCCGGGAGGCTGCAGGTGTGGGACTGCAGTTTCTGCGATTGTATGCGGATTTGGAAACCTACCAGCGGGTGCGTGCGCTTTTGTTGCCAACGATTGAGCAGGCACGGCTTGACGAGCAGCGCACGCGTCCGGCACTGTACATCGTGGACCCGGCAGTGCCTCCCCAACTTAAGGCATATCCGAAGCGGCTCCTCATTGGGTTAGGGGCCGCCGTTGGTTCGGCAGTTCTATCGCTGCTTGCACTCCTTTTGTGGCAGCGGTGGCGGGAATGGCAACTTTTCTTGCAGGATTGATCCCCCAAGACCTCCGCAGCAGTATCCCGGACTCGCTTCCGAAGGGACTGCTCTTCGGAGTCATAGCACTCCAAGTGGGGCTGGCGGTAACCGGACTCATCTTCCGTTTTGAGCTTATCCTCCTTGCCGCAGTTGTGGCACTTGGGGGCCTTGCGATTATGGTGCGTTTCCCTATCGTGTGGCTTTCGGTTTTTGCCCTTGCGCTCATCCCCCTGTACATGTTGCAGGGACCGAAGGTGGAGGCGGGAGAGGTTGTCCTTGTACTGGCTTTATTGCTTATGGTCGGTGTGTGGCTTCTGTGGCAAACGCTGGTTGTTCGGAAACGGATTGTGCAGCACTGGGGAGATGTTCTCCTCCTCCTGTTCTTAGGGCTTTCGGCGCTCAATCTGCCTATTGCGCTCCTTAACGAGGTTGCGCTTGAGGAATGGCTGCGGCGTTGGCTACCAATGTGGCTGATTGTGTACTATATCCCATTGCGCCATACGGTGCGGAGTCCACGCCAGGCTTTGCTCATTTTGGGGCTTCTGCTCTTTGCCGGCATGGTAGTGGCGGGGCTAACCCTGGAACGCTATCGCTCAGGTGTGGCGATAGCAGAGTATGCATATCAGCTCCGGAGTTCTTTGGGGCGAACACAAGGGGAGCATTTCCTGGCGTTTGCCGTGTTGAGTTGTTTGATTAGCGCTGCATTTCTCCGCTCGCTCCTCTGGCGCTTCTTCCTCCTGGGATGTGCGGTGGTGATGGGAGGAGCGGTAGTGGTGAGCTTCTCGCGCACGGCATGGGTGTCGTTGCTTCTGGGGCTGGGCATTATTACTGTGTTGTTGAGTTGGTGGCAGCGGTTGCGTTTGGCCTTGACAGGAGGAGTGCTTTTAATTGCCAGTGTCGTTGCCCTGAACGCCGTTTTCCCACGGGTTTCCGCGGTGCTATTCCGTTTGGTAGAGCAGCGTTTCCTCTCCATTGGGCAGGGAAGCCGGGACTTAGCTCTCCGAGGACGCCTATTCCAGTTAGAGGGAGCGTTCCAGCGGGTGTGGCAATATCCCTTGGGGGGACATGGGTTAGGGAAGGCGTTCCCATACTTTGAGGTGGGGGTTTACCGCCACATCCGCTATAGCTATATCCACAACGCGTACTTGGCGACGGCGTATCGATATGGGCTGCCGATGGCGTTGCTATTGGTTATAGCGCTTGGAGCTCATGGGGTCTATGCGTTCCGGCGAATGCAGCGAGCGGCTCCAGGCTCACTCCAACGGATGATAACAGCCATCGGTGTTGCTGGTATTGCCGGGGCAATGCTGTCTTTGATGATGACAGAAAACCCCTTGGACATGCGTCTGACGACCGCGGTTTTAACGTGGGCTCTGGGGATGGCAAACATACAGTTGGATCCTCACGATGGTGCAGGATAAGCCGGTCCGACTGTACATAGTGCGGGGGATGTTGGCACTCACGCTGGGAGTTTTTCTCCTCCGCCTGGCGCAGTTACAGCTCTTTCAGGGTGAGCGTTTTCGAGAACGGGCAGAAGCACAGGCAATCAAGCGGATCGTCGTCTATCCCCCTCGCGGGGTTATTTATGACCGATTAGGGACACCGATTGTGGAGAACGTTCCTTCTTTCAGTATTGCGCTTGTTCCTTGGGAGGTATCGGATGAGAGCATTCCACTGTTGGCAAACTTAGTGGGGGTAGACAGTGCCTGGATACGTCAGCAAATTGCACGTTTCCGCGGTGACAGAGTTGCATTCCCTCTGTTTCGGCTTGTCCGGGATGCAGATTTTCGAACTGTTGCGGCAGTAGAGGAGCATTTAGCGCTCTTGCCTGGCGTCAATATTGAGTTAGAGTCACGCCGTCTCTATCGTGGTCCGGCGCGCCTGGCGCATGTGCTCGGGTATGTGCGGGAGGTCAGTCCGCAGCATTTGGAGCGTATGGGGGATTACTACCGTATGGGGGACCCGATTGGATATACGGGCTTGGAGTCTAGTTTTGAGCTCTTCCTGCGGGGGGAAAAGGGATATCGGTTCGTTGTCGTGGATGCCCAGGGGCATCCAGTGGCGGCATTTCGGAATCGGCGGTACGACATTCCGGCTCGAGAAGGTTTTGATTTGTATCTGGGCATTGACAGCCGACTGCAAGCAGTGGCCGAACAAGCGCTGGAAGGATATCGGGGAGCTATTGTTGCCTTAGATCCTCAGACGGGCGAGGTGTTGGCTTTGGTAAGCAAGCCTGACTATAGCGTGGATTCACTTAGCCGACGGGGGTCCGGGGAGTACTACATCAAGTTGACCACTCATCCAGAGCGTCCACTCCTGAACCGCGCTCTTCAGTCCCTCTACCCTCCGGGCTCAACGTGGAAGATGGTTATTGCCTTGGCGGCGCTTGAGGAAGGGCTTATCACGGAGCGGACGCAGATAGTCTGCACAGGGGGGTTTATGTACGGAGGACGGGTGTATCGATGCCATCACGCACATGGGGCAGTGGATGTGGTCCGCGCGTTGCGAGTGTCGTGCAATGTTTTTTTCTACCAGCTGGCTCTGCGAGTAGGACTGGAGCGGATGCAGCGGTATGCTCATCTATTTGGCTTTGGGCGCGCAACGGGTATAGATTTACCGGGTGAGTCCAAGGGGATTGTCCCGAATCAGGCGTTTTACGACCACCGTTATGGTGCAAGAGGGTGGAATGAAGGCGGACGCATGGTCAATTTGGGGATTGGGCAGGGGGAAATCAGTGTGACGCCACTACAGATGGCCGTGTATGCAGCAGCATTAGCAACGGGGGTAGTCCGTCAACCGCATGTTGTGCGAGCCATTTTCAACAAGCAACTTGGGCAATTGCAGCCTGTGGCATATGCTGAGCATCCCTTGCCGGTGAGCCGGCGTACGTTAGAAATTTTGCGTCAGGGAATGGAAGAGGTTGTCAATGCTCCTGGTGGGACGGCGCTGAGTGCGCGAATTCCGGGCATCACTGTCTGTGGGAAGACTGGAACGGCTCAAAATCCGCATGGCAAGGACCATGCGTGGTTTATCGGTTTTGCTCCTCGGGAGCGACCACGCATTGCGTTCGCTATCCTTGTGGAGAATGCAGGGTTCGGGGGTGCAGTTGCAGCACCGATGGCCCGTCAATTGCTGGAAGCGTTTTTCTTTGGTGGTGAGCTGCGCGATTCTCTCCAGAAAGCAAATACTACCGTTGCCTATCAGGAGTAAGCTTGCTCATCTCTTGTGAAGAGCTTCGTAGCTTTGTGTGTCCTCGTTGGTGTTTCCTCATACGGATAGGGAGATGCACGGACGATTGTGGCGCTACGGAGGGGCAGCACTGGTTTTTGTGATTTCGTTGGCAACATATGTAGCGACTCTTCAGCCGTCGGTTCCATTTTGGGACTGTGGAGAGTTCGCAGCGGCGATTGCATTACAGCAGGTACCGCATCCGCCGGGGGCGCCGTTGTTTTTGATGTATGGAAAGCTCTTCCATCTACTTCCCTTGGGCGATCCGGGGTGGCGGATGAATATGATCTCGGCCCTTGCCAGCGCTGTTGCCTCTGTGTTCCTGTATCTGCTCTTGGTTCTGGTTCTGGAGAAGATCTGGAGGGTGCAAGGGGAAACGGTAGTGGACGTGCTCCACCGGTATGGAGCGGCTGTTATCGGAGCTTTGGCACTGACGTTTAGCGATACTGTCTGGTTCAATGCGGTGGAGTCAGAAGTCTACGCATCGTCGTTGCTCTTTGTTGCTATCGTCCTGTATTTGGGGTTTCTCTGGTACGTTCGGGCGGACGAGCCAGGGGCTGAGCGTTATTTGTTGTTAGCGGCTTATCTCATAGGACTTTCCATCGGTGTGCATCTGTTGAGTATTCTGGCCATACCCGGTATCCTTTTCTTGGTTGTGTACCGCAAATATGGAGGACAAGCGAGTGAGGCGCGGTTGGCCAACCCGCGCTATCTCCTCTTGTGGTTGGGGGTGCCCCTTATCGGCTTTGCGCTGGTCTATTGGGGCATCACGCAATGGTTGCCAGCCTTGTTAGCAGGGGATCTTCCCTTTCGGACAGAGGCGCGGGAGCACATTGTGGAAGATAGCCCGGTTGTCAGCATCTTGACGGTGGTGTTATTAGGGGTATTGGGTTGGCAGTTGTATCGGGCGTACCAGCGGAGGCAAGCGGTGGTTGCCTTAGCATTGACGGCCTTTTTCGCTGTGGTGTTGGGCTTTACGACCTATATTCATGTGTTGCTCCGGGCAAACTCCCATCCACCGATGAATGAAAATGAGCCGACCACGTTAGCTCGGCTGATTAGCTATTTGGGACGGGAGCAGTATGGAGAAGCACCGTGGTGGCCGCGGCGTTATCGGTACGATGATCCGTACTATTCACAGCACTACTCCAAGTATGGAGCGTGGTATCCGCCGCAGATTGAGCGCGCTATGCGCCGAGATGGTGGAGTTGTCCCCGTCCCGCGATGGCGCCGAGTTAATGTGGCTGGAGAGCTCAATTACTTGTGGAGTTACCAAGTCAACCACATGTACTTGCGCTATTTTCTCTGGAACTACGTTGGGCGCATGAGCGATGAGCAGGACGCGCCGGCAGCTGGTCCTTTGGCAACTCGGCGAGATGCTCTCCCATACACTTACAGCTCGGGCTATGCTGATGCTTTCCCAGTGCGCTTCTTCGGGCTTCCGCTCTTGGTAGGACTTCTTGGACTCGGATACCATTTCACTCGGGAACGCCGTACGGCATGGGCAATGCTGATTACGTTTCTGCTCATGGGGGTTCTGGCAGCGATTGCACAGAATCAGCAATTGCCACAGCCACGGGAGCGAGACTATTTCTATGTGGGTTCCTTCCTGGTGTTCTGCTTCTGGATTGGGATGGGTGCATATTGGGTGGCAGAGGGACTTCGCAGAAGGCTGGGCAAGCAGCTTTCCCTTCTTGCAGTTCTCCTTGGAATTGGGGGAACGGCGTTGGCTGTTCCGGTGAATATGGCCGTGGGCGGATGGCGCATTCACGACCGTTCGGGCAATTATCTGCCTTTTGACCATTCGTACAACATTCTGCAAAGTTGTGAGCGTGACGCTATCCTATTTACCAACGGGGACAACGATACTTTCCCTCTTTGGTATCTGCAGGATGTCGCTGGGGTTCGGCGCGATGTGCGGGTGGTGAATCTCTCATTGGGCAATACGCTTTGGTACATCCGTCAGCTCAAACATCGGGAGCCTTATGGGGCAAAGCGGATCCCGTTGAGTTTTCCTGACGAGGCGTTGGAGTCCGAGGATTCCCCGCGGGCCTTACAGCCAGAAGTTGGGGAAGCACGCCCTGTGGCTATTCCTGTACGACGAGAAGTGCTGCAGCGCTTTACCAATGACACAGCTCTGCTACGGGACGGACATATGCGCTTCACCTTTATTGGTATGCCATGGCGACGGGAGCAGAACCGCATGCTTTATCTATTCCGTGTTCAGGATAAACTCATCCTGGATATTCTGCAGCAGACTCGGTTCGAGCGACCGGTCTACTTTTCAATTACCGTGGGCTCGGATGCCTATATCGGCTTGGATCGCTTCTTGCGGCTGGAAGGAATGGTCTACCGAGTCTGCCCGGTTTCGCAGAGCACAGGACAGCAGGGGGAAGCAATTGAGCCGCGGATCCTGGAGGCATGTCTGTTGAATGTGGACAATAGCACTGGTTACCACACCGAGCCTCACTATGGCTTCAAGTTCCGTAATCTGAGCAATCCACGAGTTTACTACGATGAAGTGCATCGGCGCCTAATCAGCAACTACCGTATGTTGTATCTGCGGTATGCTGCATATCTCTTAGAGCGGTCGGAGAACCCAGCAAAGGCGGTGGCGGTCTTAGACACGATGAATTACTACATTTCCACCGAGCAATTCCCGTTGCCGTACTGGCAAGCATATAGTATCGCTCAGCTTTACCAGCGAGCTGGGGCAACGGAGAAGGCGCGGTACTTCGCTCTTCAGGCAGCAAAGGTAGCCGAGCAAGTTGCTTCTGTTCCAGAGATTGCACAGCGGGAACCAGCTGTACAGTACTACAATCCCCGATGGGTAGCTGCGGAAGCTTACCAGTTGGCGGGCGATTATGACCAAGCACGGCTGATGTTACAGCAGCTGCTGCTGGATTACCCGGACGATGCTACAGTAAGAGCGCGCCTTGATGAGATGGGAATTGCCCGGCTAGAAGCCCAAGGAAAATACCGTGAAGCATTGGATACAGCACAGGCAATCTTGAAGCGGTACGAGGAGGGCAGCGATACCGCGTTCCGATCCCTGATTCCTCAGCTTCAGGCCTACATTGAGCGATTGCGTCAAAAGCTCGGTGATACCATCAGCAGCGATACAGTTCGCCGGATGTGAGAGATGTGTGCGCTCCATGCAACCCTATCTCTCGTTGGTTATTCCTGTCTATAACGAAGCCGAGCGCATTGAGGGGACACTGACAAGCGTGATTGCTTATCTCCGGCAGCAGCCCTATACGGCAGAGGTCCTCGTCGTTGACGACGGTTCTGAAGATGAGACAGCGGAAATTGTTTCCCGCTACTATCCCGAGGTAGAGCTTGTGCAACTTTCACAGAATCGGGGAAAAGGCGCTGCCGTTCGTGAGGGGATGCTGCGGGCGCGCGGGCGCTTCCGTGTTTTTACGGATGCGGATTTGTCTACCCCGATTGAAGAACTGGAGCCAATGCTCTTCCATTTAGAGCAGGATGCCGATGTCTGCATCGGCAGTCGGGAACTAGATCCTACGCAATTGGTGCGTCCTCAGCCCCGATATCGGCGGTGGATGGGACGTCTGTTCCGTCGCCTTGTGCAATGGCTTGTCTTTTCTGACCTACCTCTGCTCCGGGCGATTGAGGATACCCAGTGTGGCTTCAAGGGTTTTCGGGCTGAGGTTGCAGAGGCGCTCTTCCGGCAAGCGCGGTTGGATGGGTTCGGTTTTGATGTTGAATTGCTCTACTTGGCGGCTCGAGCCGGTTACCGGATCGTCCAGATTCCTATCCGCTGGCGCAACGATCCGCGAAGCCGGGTGCATTTGCTCCGTGATCCCTTCCGGATGCTCATAGAAATTGCTCGTATTCGTCATCTTCACCGAGATTCGGTGACTCTAACGAGCCGCTTGGGTTCTCCGACCTTGTGAGGATGGATAGTGCTTTTCCAGCGCCACCACGCTTTCCTTACTGGCGGTGGAATCTTCGTATCCTATGGATTGCGCAGTTGGTGGCAATGGTGGGCATGAGTGCCTTTCTGCCCTTCTTGCCACTGTACGTGCGACAGCTTGGGCATTTCTCAGCAGCACAGGCGCAGTGGTGGAGTGGGTTGGTTATTGCAGCACCTTTCGTCACAGCGATTATAGCAACCCCTGTGTGGGGGGCAATTGCCGATCGGTTTGGTCGCAAGTTTGTGGTTGTCCGAGCTGCTTTCGGTTTGGGGCTGACGGTCTTCTTGATGGGATTGGCGCGGGATGTGGAAACACTCTTTGTGCTCCGCCTGCTTCAAGGGGTGCTTAGTGGCTTCATTGCAGCAACGACAGGGTTCGTAGCGGCGGAGACGCCACCCCAACGGATTGGATATGCGCTGAGTCTGTTGCAAAGTGCCACAGCAGTCGGCAGTGTGATTGGACCTCTGCTTGGCGGACTTGTTTCCGATGCTGTCGGTATGCGGTGGACCTTTGTGCTTGTTGGGCTGCTGTGCACGGTCAGTGGGATAACAGTTTGGCGTTTTGTGCGGGAACACCGTAATCCCGTGCTCCAGAATACTGGGGGCTTCGTGCTGGTGGATTCCTTCCGTCTCCTCTGGAAGAGCTCGTTAGCACTCGGTATCGTTGCCGGTATAGTTGTCTCCCAGGCAGCCATGATGATGCCCGCGCCGATCTTCCCTCTTTACTTGGAGCGCCTCGGGGCACCGAGAGAGATCCTGTCAACAGTGACGGGAATCTCTGTTAGCATTGCGGGCGCTGTTATGGCGTTGACCTCCCCGCTATGGGGCCGTTATGCTGAGCGCTTCGGAACTGGGCGGGTTCTGTTTGCTTGTACAACGGGAGCAACGGTCCTCTATGCTGTTCAAGCTATTGCTCCGCACTACACTGTCGTAGTTGCCTTCCGGGCTCTCCTTGGAGCGCTAGTGGCGGGAATACTGCCGGCATTCTACACTGTGTTGAGTACTCGCGCACCGGCACATCTCCGTAGCAGTATCATGGGGCTGGGAAGTAGCGCGACCCTTTTGGGCAATTTGATAGGTCCGCTGATGGGCAGTGCGTTGGCAACGTCATTGGGGATGCCGTGGGTGTTTCTGGCATCAGCGGTGTTGATGGGACTTTTGTCGCTGATGAATCCGCGCATCCACCCGGTGGTGCGCTTATTGCCCCGGTTGCCCTCGGGGCGGGGATGAGAATTCAAGCAGTGTGAGTGTTTCATACCGGCGGGGGTAGCTTTCTCGGAACGAACGGAATGCCTGGCGTTGGCCAGCCACAGGGAGAGAACTCCAAGCTCGTAAGGCTTGAGAATCCTCGTGGAGTCTGCGGCGCTGTTGAAGTAGGTGCAGAAGCGCTTCGGGATCATCCCATGGTACCGCCGGTGGTGGGGGAATATCGGCCAAGGCTTCTATGAAAGGGGCGTCGGATAGCTCCACCTCAGCCCATTCAGCGAAGCGATGGGCGAGCGTCTGTGAGCAACGTACCCGCGCCTGCCATGTATGCCCAGCAATGTGAGGGGTTGCCAGGAGAGCACGGAGAGCCAGAGTTCGGTTCACAAGCGGCTCTTGTTCCCAGACGTCTAGCGCTATCGACAAGGGCTTGTATTCCAGAGTGCGCTCAAGGGCTGATTCGTTGAGGACACCGCCGCGTGATGTCTGGATTATCAAGCTGTTCGGACCAAGGAGGTTCAATTCTTCCGTGTCCACAAGATGCCACGTAGCGTCCGGACCGTTGTGAGTCAAGGGGACGTGGAGGGTTAGGGCGGAACAGATGGCGCAGAGCTCAGGGAGGCCCGGGACGTATGTAACCCACTCGGGAAAGGAAAAGCCTTGACGAGCAAGGGGAGGATCGTTGACATAGACATGGACTCCCAGTCGGTGAGCGTAATGGGCAACGCGACGCCCAATGTGCCCAAAACCGACAATGCCCAGTCGTATACTCGACAAAGGATGTTTCCACAGTAGCGCCCACATGAGGAGGGCAATGATGACATACTCAGCGACTGCATTAGCGTTGCAGCCTGGGGTGTGGGCTACGGCGATCCCCATTGCCTGCAGCTCCTCTATTGCAATGTGGTCAATCCCGGAGCTGGCGCTTCCGACAAAGCGAACGGAAGTTCCAGTAAGAAGCTCTGCATTGACACGCGTGCTGCTACGCACAAGAAGGGCGTGACAATGAAGTCTTTTCAGTACTGCCGAAGACAGCTCTGCTCCAGGGATACAGTGTACTCGGGCAACGGGCTGAAGAGCCTCCGCCAGCAAAGGAATCGTGGGGTCTACACAGCAGATCACCTGCTTCATGTGTGCCAATATTGGCGGTCCAGGCTTCGGTACTGGACGGCTTCCGCCAGGTGGTGGAGCTGGATAGTCTCGCTTCCTTCTAGGTCAGCAATCGTTCGGGCAACTTTCAAGATTCGGTCGTAAGCTCTGGCAGAGAGTCCTAAGTGCTGCATAGCTGTTCGGAGAAGTTCTTGTCCCCGAGCATCTATGCGACAGAAGCGGCGGATTTCTTGAGGTCCCATATCGGCGTTTTTGTAAATACCGGGAAGCCCTCGGAAGCGTTCGGCTTGTCGCTGCCGTGCTCTCAGAACACGCTGGCGAATAGCTGCCGACGGCTCTCCACGCCGGTCACCACTTAGCTCATGGTACTTGACGGGGGGAACTTCGATGTGGATGTCAATGCGGTCCAGCAAGGGACCGGAAATCTTCGCTAAGTAACGCTGAATCTGCTGTGGCGTACAAGTGCATGTCTGATAAGGATTTCCAAAGTTTCCGCATGGGCATGGGTTCATGGAGCAAACCAGCATGACGTTGCAAGGGTATTCCACCGTCATCTTCGTGCGGGAGATAGTGATCCGGCGTTCTTCCAAAGGCTGCCGGAGAACTTCCAGCACGTTGCGGGCAAATTCAGGCAATTCGTCCAAGAAGAGCACGCCATGGTGAGCTAGGGAGATTTCTCCAGGGCGAATAGAGCTGACACCGCCTCCTACTAATGCCGCATCGGAGATGGTGTGATGGGGAGCCCGGAAGGGACGAGTCGTTACCAGCGCCTGTCCCGGCGCCAGAAGGCCAGCAACGGAATGAATCTTCGTGGTCTCCAGCGCTTCTTCTAAAGTCAGCGGAGGAAGGATGCTGGGAAGGCGTTTTGCCAGCATTGTCTTTCCGGAGCCGGGGGGACCAATCATGAGCACGTTGTGTCCCCCAGCGGCTGCTACTTCCAGAGCACGCTTGGCGTTCTCTTGTCCGCAAACGTCGGCAAAATCCAAAAGGATATGCTCCCGTTCCCGCTCAAAAAGTTCCCGCACATTCGTGTGGAAGGGCTGTAGGGTAATGTCCCCGCAAAAAAACCGAACTGCCTGTTGTAAGGACTCCACCGGGAAAACCTCTATTCCCTCCACCAGAGCGGCTTCGGCAGCATTGGAACGCGGCAGAAGGATCTGCTTCATGCCTTCTTGCCGTACCCGGAGGGCAATTGGCAGAGCGCCGTGTACGGGGCGTACTTCGCCATCTAACGCTAACTCACCCAACAGCACGATGCCTTGGAGGCGCTCCTGTGGAATGAGACCGGAGGCGCTCAAAATGCCGATGGCAATCGGCAGATCAAAGGCACTCCCTTCCTTTCGGACATCCGCCGGTGCCAGGTTGATGGTAATCTTCTTGGTGGGGAATCCAAAGCCTGTTGTCTTCAGGGCTGCCCACACGCGCTCGCGTGCCTCTTTGACAGCAGAATCTGGGAGCCCGACGATACTGACACCCGGGAGGCCGTTTTCCAGATGAACCTCAATTTCAATCAGCAGGGCATCAATGCCGAAAACTGCGGCAGAGAAAGTATGTGCATACGCCATCAGTGGTGAGGAACTGTGGGACAAAAATCAATTTAAAACTTTCTCCGCAGAAGAGCTACTGCAGCTCGGAGGCGTGGAGGCGGTGTTCCCACAGAAGTGCCCCGCCTGCGTTGTAGACTCGGATGACAAGCTCTCGATCAGAGGCGGGACCTGTAAATTCCAAGAGGGCAAAGTTGCGTTCGGTCACCAATGTCTCGGGGATGCGGAGAGGATTCGGCTCGCGGTCAGCGTTACGGAAGGGGGAAGCAGTCAAGGGAGAGGTAGTCAGTTCGTAGAGGGGATACAGCCCTTTCCGTTCCAGACGGGAAAGCTCGGTGAAATGGCGATCTCCGCTCAGGAAGATGACCCCCGGAATACGGGTGCTGTCGAGGAACTGGAGGAGTTCCTCCCGCTCTTCCGGAGCACAGCGAGCGTAGGTTTCGAAGACGGGGAGTGGATTGAGTACTTGACCGCCAATGGCAATGATTTTGAAAGAGGCTCGGCTACTCAGGAGAGCTTCGCGTAACCATTGGAATTGCTCAGGACCAAGAAGTGTTCGTTGTCCAGACGAGAGCCGATTTGGCGTGCGCCAGAATCGGTTATCCAGCAGGAAAAAGTCAACATCTCCCCAGCTGAAAGCGGTTGTAATGCCTTGTGTCCCATCTATGCCAACGGTTGGGTTACACCAGAAGAGGGTGAAAACTTGCCGCGCTGTGTGCTTGTGGAGAAAACTGCGGTCGCTGTCGTTGGGACCATAGTCGTGATCGTCCCAAATGGCATAGTGATGAACAGTTGCCAGGAAGCGCTGGAGCTGGGGCAGAGCCCGGTCGTGGGTATAGCGGGCAATCATTCCGCTGCGGGAGTCCCAGTCCGTTTCGCGGAAGTACACGTTGTCGCCCAGCCAGAGCATGAGTTCAGGCTGGAGACGGGCAATGCTTTCAAAGATCTCATACTGACCGCCGTACGGTGGTCCTGGACGATCGGCGAGGGGATCGTTAATGTATGCACAGCTTCCTACGGCAACGCGGAAGGTAGGGGGATCGCTCCGCCCCTGCCACAGTGGTGGAGTCCGGAAATACAGGGGATACGGGAAAGAGACGGGTTCGCCGTTGAGGTACAATTGGTAGCCGTAAACCCGACCCGGCAGGAGCTGCTCGGCGCGGAGGTGAGCTGTGTAGCCTGTTGCCCGCTCCGTTCGGACGGAGTCAGTCCATCGTCGCTGTTGGGGGAGGGCTGTATCCCAGTAGGCAATGCGGACCCAGGCGGGCTGACGGGTTTGTACCCAGATACACACTTCTCGCATTGTTGCAGCACCTAACATGGGTCCGGCATTAAGGAGAGAATGCTGAGACCAGGCTTCTATGTACACGAGTGCGACGCAGACAATCCCAATCTTATCTAGCCTAGCCATGGATTTGTGGAACTATGCGAATCCAACTCCATTCATCTGCATTGCAAAAGCGCGCAACAAGGGCGTTCACCTTGTCTCGGGAGAGTTCTTCCAGGGAGTGGAAGGTGGAAAGGAAAGGATCGGAAATACCATCGGCTGCGGTCCGAGCCAGCACAGACATACATTCGACAGGATTGTCCAAAGTCATAGCTATGCGAGCCTGGAGAAAGCGGCGTGCACGGGCAAGGTCGGTGTCATTGATGCCCTCTTGACAAAGACGCTGCAGCTCTTGCCGAACGAGCCGTTCGATGGATGGGAGAACCGAGGGAGTTGCGTTCAGGTAAATGCTCCACATTCCGCAGTCTGAGAACCATTCCAATTCGGAGAACACCGTGTAGGCTAGGCCATGGCGTTCACGAATTCGCTGATACAGTCGGGAGCTCCAGCCTTCGCCGAGCAGGAAGTCCGCAACTGCTAATGCGACCCGTTCTGCAAGCGGCAGTTTGGGTATGAGGCGGGTGCAGAGAACATATGCCTGGTGTAAGGGACGGGAAAGCGTGACCTCTTGGGCAGGTTGTGGTTCTGGGGGTAGACGGGGAGGGAGTTGGAGACGTTGGCGGGGGATTGTTCCGAAGGCTTCAGAGACGAGAGCATAGGCCTCTTCGGGGCAGAGGTTCCCAACAAGGGTTACAGAGATAGCTTCTCCGACGTAGAAGTGGGCGTGAAAGGCTGCTACAGCTTCTTCCGTTATGTGCTGTAGGGTTTCCACCGTACCGGCAATTGGCATTCCCAAAGGATGGGTGCCGAAGAGCGTCCGCTCGGCGTGTTCGTAGAGGACTTCTTCCGGATCATCGGCATAGGCAAGCAGCTCTTCGATAATGATGCGGCGTTCGCGGTGGATTGCGCGCTGGGTTAATCGGGGAGCCATAAGTAGCTCGGCAAGGAGTCGAAGCGTTCTGGGCAGATACGGACGGAGGGTTTGAAGGCTGTAGCAAGTGAACTCTTTTGTGGTATATGCCGTGAGCTCTGTTCCCAACTGCTCAAAGTTGACAGCAAGCTGCCGGGCTGTTCGGTGCTGGGAGGCGCCAGCGACTAAGTGCTCCAATAGGTGAGCGATGCCGTTGTAATATGGGTCTTCGTCCCGGCTTCCTGCCAGGAGCCATACTCCAACAGCAACAGTGTAGGCAGAGGGAACCTGCTCGGTAATGAGGCGAATTCCGTTTGGTAGTTCCCACCGTTGGCGAATGCGAGCCGAGAATGGGAGAGTGTCAATAGCGCTACGGCGTCGCATCCCCATGGAGGTTCTCAAAAGAAAGCTCCAGTTCTACCAACTCCACCCGACGCTTGGACGTTTTCAGCACCCGACACGTGTATGGTCCCAGGCGGCATATGGTCTGCTCTGCTGGGATTCTTCCCATGAGGGTGGTGACCATACCGCCGACGGTGTCGTAGTCTTCTCCGTGTGGCAGTGGGAGAGGGAGGTGCTTGTTGACATCGTCAATAGCTGCTGTTGCCCGTACGAGGAAGCGATGCTGCCCGAGTGGCTGGACTGGCGGGAGCTCTTCGTCGTATTCGTCCTGGATCTCGCCGACAAGTTCTTCCAGAATGTCCTCCAGGGTGAGAAGTCCAGCAGTGCCTCCAAAGTCGTCTACGACGATTGCCATGTGCACGTGCTGATGTTGCATAGTGCGGAGGATGTGCTCGATGGACTCGTTTTCGTGTACGAAGTATGCCGGGCGGATGATGTCATCGAAGATCAACAGGTTCCGATGCCATAAGAGACGGAGTACATCCCGAGCGTAGACGATGCCGACGATAGTGTCTAACGTCCCCTCATATACCGGCATGCGTGAATATCCTTCCTCCAAGAAGAGCTCCACAATCCGTTCGCTGGTCATGGAGCGTTCAATGGCAACGATTTCTGTCCGGGGAACCATAATCTGACGGGCGGTCACGCTGGGAAAGCGCAACACGTTTTCCAGAAGAGCTCGCTGCTGAGGGTCTAATTCGGCCTGTTGGCGGACGACATAGCGGAGTTCTTCTACACTATGGAGTTCGCTACCGCTGACAGGTCGAAGTCCAATTGCGCGCAAGAAGAGCCACGAGAGACCATTGAGGGCGGCAATGAGGGGACGGAAGAGAAGAAAGAAGGCGCGTAGCAGTGGAGCAACGGCAATGGCCACACTTTTGGGATACTGAATGGCCACGGACTTGGGTGCCAGTTCACCTAGCACAATATGGAGAGTTGTGATGAGCAAGAAGGCGGTCGGGAGAGCAATGCTATAAGCTGCCTCTGGGCTCAGGGGTAATCCGATGGCGTGAAACCCTGTCTCCAACAACGAAGCAACAACGGGCTCTCCAATCCATCCCAAGCCGAGACTTGCGAAGGTAATACCTAGCTGGGTAGCGGAAAGATACGCGTCAAGGTTCCGACGCATCTGCAGTGCTATGCGCTTCAAGAAAGCCCACCCTCCCGAATACTCCTGGAGCTGACTTTCCCGGACCTTGACCAGTGCAAATTCCGCTGCCACAAAGAAGGCGTTCAGGGAGACCAACAGCAGTGTAAGGATGATGCTACCCAGCATTGGTTGAAAGCGGTTTCAAATCTCTGAGCCTACGGTCCACAACTCCAAGCTTCGGAAAACTAAACGCCGCTCTAAGTGGTGCTCCAGGTACGCTATCAAGCGGCGAAGGAGTGAAAGGGACGACGATGGGGGTACTTCTACCGATGAGGCAGCTTCCAAGGGGAGGTGGGAAAGTGTGGACAAGAGAGCTATCTCGGAACCGCTGAAAAAAATCCCCCCGTTGTCGTGGCGCGTTGCTATTTTGAATGCCCCGTCCTGTGGATGCAAGACATAGGTCTGCTGGCTGTTCCAGGCAGTGTCTCTATCTATGGGGATGGCAAATCCCAGAAGCCGAGCCAAGCGAAGAAGGAAGGCGATAGCAATACTGACGGAGAAAGAAGAGCTTTGTTCTGTGCCCCGGAGAGCCTGAAGGAGAAGCGCGTAGAGGACAGGATTGGGTTCTTCCAGTTCTTGGGTCAGTAGGATACTTTCCACAACAAAGAGCGCGGTTGCCATGCGCTCCATGGAGGTGCGTATTTGATGGAAACGCTCTACTGTTTCAGCGAAGCGGACGAGGAAGACTTCGCGCCGGGGTTTTCGGTAGAATGCAACTCGAATGTGGTTAGGAACTTCCAATGCTACGCCTTGGGCAGAGCCAGGAGTTCGTGCTCCTTTCGCCAGCACAGCGCATTTCCCAAATTGCTGCGTGTAGAGCGTTGCTACTATGCTTGTGTCCCCGAAACGCTGCGTCCTCAGGACAATAGCTTGGGTCTCAACTAACATTGCCCTTCTTCAGAACTGGTTCCCGCGAGGACTGCTGTGCCAATAGACGTGGAGCCCCTCGGAAATTGTCCTTTCAAGTCAGGGGTAAAAAATACTGCGGGGGAGGTATTCGGATCCCTCCCCCGCAAGTAGGAAGTTGGATTTTGTCTTTACCGGAGGAAGACCAGGGGTTGACTGAGAGCGATACCGGAGGCTTCTAACCGGACGCTATAGACCCCTGGTGCTATCCCAAGCCGATCCGGTGAGAGGAGAAGCCGCTGTTCGCCAGCAATGCTACCTTCCGCAAGAGTTGCTACCGCTCGTCCATAGAGGTCATAGAGCACAAGACGGACAGGGGCTGTCCCAGGAGCGACAAACCGCACGGTAGCTGCCGTTGTTACGGGCATCGGTTCAATCCGGTAAAGAACATAACCATCATGGGTGGCAGTTTCAGGGGCGCTGATCGGTTCAATGGTAACATCTGCCTCGTTACTCCACACCTCACCACAATCATTCCGTACTTTGCACCGATACCGCCCAGCATCCCCTATCGTTGCACTGTTGATGACATACGTATTACTCGTTGCTCCAGGGATATCTTGTCCATCCTTTTGCCATTGATAGTTCAGCGGAAGCTTTCCCGTTGCCTCAACTCGGAGCACGATCCGCTGCCCAACCTGCCAACGTCCTCCCTGCGGCTGGGATATGATCTGTGGTGGAAGATATGCAACGACGGTGACGCGACGTGAGGTAACTTGCCCGCACTCGTTGCTAACTGTTGCCCAGTACTCCCCCGCTGTCGTGGGGTCCATTGTGAAGGTGTGCGACTGTCCTGTACCGACTGGAACGCCATTGCGGTACCATTGATAGTTCAAGGGAGCATACCCTGTTGCCTCTACTGACAAGGTTACCCGCTCTCCTACGCATGCAGCAGCTGAGTTGGGTTGTTTAGTAATCTGAGGAAGCTCCTTTACCGTTACCTGTACTTGGTCGGTAGTCAAGGACCCGCAAGGTCCTGTGATGAGACACCACCATGTACCATTGTGGCTTTGGGAAGCCACGGTAGAGTACGTTGAACTG
The DNA here is from genome assembly GCA_030550395.1 of Bacteroidota bacterium. Classification (GTDB taxonomy): domain Bacteria; phylum Bacteroidota; class Ignavibacteria; order Kapaibacteriales; family HRBIN21; genus HRBIN21. The sequence continues at coordinate 213,445 of JAUQPL010000004.1, forward strand.
CTAGCCCCTGGGACAGGTTGACCATCTTTATACCATTGAAAGCTTAGGCCGGTGCCACTAACGCTTACGCTCAGCGTCAAAAGCCTTCCCTCGCAGCCTGACCAGTTCTGGGGCTGGGTAATAATTGTAGAAGGCTCATAAACCCGCAACGTGGTTGCCGAACGCTCGCTACCGGTCACCACTGTTTGCCCACCACCAGTAATGTAGTACGACTCAACCTCCACTTCGTAAAGGCTCCAGTCATCAGATAGCTGCGGATTCCGAATCGTCAGGCAAGGTCCTTCCTCGCCGGGGATTACAGTCCCATCCTTGTACCAACGATACCGGAGTTGATCGCCTGCTACTAAAGGAGTTGCATACACACAAATCGTTGTGTCCTGCCCAATACAGACCTCCACCGTCTCCGGCAACGGAGTTGTGATGATCTTGTTTGCAGCCAGCATGCTAACAGCAGTACCCGCCCACAGGAGGAGTCCCAACATGCGTTTATCTGTAAGCAACAAGCACATCGCTAACCCTCTCCAGGTTCAACAATTGAATGCGCCACAAAAATACAAACCGGCAGGGGATTTTGTTTCCCCTGCCGGTCTAAGCGCTTGTCTTCTCACCTCACCACTACTACTACCTGCTGCCCCTTCACCTGCCCTGCCCGCTCCAATTGCACCA
>JAUQPL010000013.1 GCA_030550395.1 Bacteroidota bacterium
GCTTTTGCGGCGAAGCCTGGAAGACCCTGATAGGTTCTACAGGTTCGATGGACGAAGGCACGGTGACCTGCTCCGACTCCTTCGCCGCGTGCTGGAGTGGTGGACGATCCTGCCGGAAGAGGTGGAACGGCTGAAGGAACTGGAAGACGAGATTCGCCACTTTCAGCATATTACCGTGACTTTGGAGGACATCGATGAACTGCAAAGTAAGGCACTTCAGGTCAGAAATTACCAAGATCCCTCAGCGGAACAGCAAAAGCTTATTGAGCAACTGCAACGGAACGAAATCACGCCGGAACAATTCAAGGAAGCCTATGAGCACACCACCCGCATGGTTAGGGAAGAGCAATTTGAGTATGATGCCAAGCGAATAACAATTAAGCATATTGCCCAGCATTATTATTTGCCCGTTGTCTTGAGCGAAGACGAACGAGTGGATTACATCCGTCACATCATCAAAACGCCCAGTGAGGTCCGCTTCATCCAAGACTTGGAAGGCTATCTGAACTCTACCAACAGTAGGTTTCGGAAGTTTGACTGGTGGTTTTTCAGTAAACTGGATGAAAGCTTGGATGAGATTTACATCCCCTACTACGATCCCAAGACCAACCGCATCGCTCGCTTCAAGCCGGACTTCATCTTCTGGCTCAAGAAGGGGAAACGTTACTACATTGTCTTTGTAGACCCCAAAGGGACAGAACATGTGGATTGGTTGCGGAAGGTGGAGGGGTATCGGGCTGTGTTTGAAGAAAATGGGAGACCGAAGGAGCTTCAGCACGACGAATTTCGAGTCACGGTGCATCTTTTTCTGCACACAGATGATATGAACAAGATCTCGCCAGCCGAGTATCAGAGATTTTGGTTTGACCAGATTGACGGCATGATTGAGCGTCTCCTGATGGCTGGATCGCCGTGCAGGTCATTGATTTTCGGGGGAACGAGGTGGTGCGGGTGCTGAAGCTTACCAACGAAAGATGCCTTAGAGCAGGGTGAGCGTTATGATGATGCCTGAGAATCCTAATGTGCTGTCATCAGACAAACCTTTAACCGACCCCAAAGACGACCGACTGGGATATGCCACATTTGCAAGACATCTTGCAGAAAGCATTTGCAAGATGACCCCTCCTGAAGGATTGGTCATCGCCATTTACGGTCCCTGGGGGGCAGGCAAGACGACGCTATTGAACTTCGTGGTGCATTACCTTCAGCAAAAGCCAAAAGATGAACAGCCAGTGATTGTGCACTTTAATCCCTGGTGGTTTTCTGGTCATGAAGATCTTACAAGGCGCTTCTTTGACCAGCTTCAAGCCGTCTTGAGCCAGTGGGGCATCATAGGAAAACAGTTAAAAAAGCGGATGGCGGATTTTGCCGAGATTGTCTCTGAGACTCCGTTGCCTCATGCCTCAATTGGCAAGGTAGCTGCAAAGCTATTTGGTGCAAAGCAAAAGGATGTGGCTGAGTTAAAGGATTCCATTGTAAACACACTCAAAAAGCAGAAAAGGCGAATTCTGGTTATCATTGACGACATTGATAGGCTTACTGCTGAGGAGATCAGACAGCTCTTTCGCGTCATCAAAGCGGTCGCGGATTTCCCCAATGTGATTTATCTTCTCGCACTTGACAAAGAAGTGGCTATCAAAGCGGTTGAACAAATGCAAGACTTACCAGGCGAAGCCTACCTTGAAAAAGTCGTTCAAGTGCCCTTTGAACTGCCTCTTCCCGACAAGACCTCGCTCCGTAGACTACTTTTTGAAAAACTCGATGTGATCCTTGTTGACACTCCAAACGAACTCTTTGACCAAATCTATTGGGGCAATGTTTATTGGGACGGAATAGACCACTTCATTACCACACCTCGCGACATTGTTCGCTTGGTAAATACCATGAGCGTCACATATCCTGCAGTGAAAGGCGAAGTGAACCCCGTTGATTTCATAGCCATTGAGACGCTGCGAGTTTTTTGCCCAATGGTATATGACATAATTCGTAAAAATCCCGAAGCATTCACGGGATCTACCAATATAACAGGCTTGGATCGTCACAAGGTAGAAAACCTTAAGTCTTTTCACAACTCGTGGCTGGATCAGGTTCAAAAAGAAGATAGAGAATCAGTCAAGGGGATACTAATGCGCATTTTCCCGAAGTTAGAAGCGGTTTGGGGCAATACCTACTATGGTGCGGATTGGGAATCTAAGTGGAGAAAGCAACTCCGTGCATGCAGCCTGGACATATTCCCCACCTACTTCCGCCTTGCGATCCCAGAAGGTGGCATATCTAATGCCGAGATGAAAGTTCTTCTTGCCTTAACATACAATGCGGAGGTATTCGGTGCAATACTCGTAGAACTTGCTGGTCAAAAACATCCCGATGGGACGACGAGAGTTCGAGCGTTTCTTGAACGCTTTCAGGATTACACGGGAAAAGAGATCCCTTTGGAGCACATCCCCTCGGTTCTGCAGGCACTGTTTGATGTAGGCGACCAACTCTTGCGCCCTGAAGATGAGCCACGCGGGATATTTGGCTTCGGTAATGCCGTCAGAATCGAGCGCATCATTCGGCGGCTTTTGCTTCGGCTTGACGAGCCAAGTCGGTTTGAGGTTTTAAGAAGGGCAATCTCAAATGGCAAGGCAATAGCAATAATCGTGAGAGAAGTGGTAACCCTCGGACAACAGCATGGCAAGTATGGAAGCGAGCAACCGAGGCCTGAAGAAGAAAAACTAATCACCGTAGAACATCTCGATGAGTTGGAAAAGATTGCTCTTGAGAAAGTGCGCGATGCTGCACAGCAAGGCGTCCTACTGCAAGCGCCGGATTTACGTTATATCCTCTATGCTTGGAGGAATTGGGCTGGTGAGGCGGAAGTCAGACAATGGGTTCAAAAAGTCATTAGCGACGATATAGGACTAGTCAACCTGTTAGAGAAGTTTCTCGGAAAGGATTTTATTCTCGGAATGTCTTTTTTTAGTCGCTCTCTGTCCGATAGGGTCGAAAGGATACGCTACAGACTTGACCCACAATGGCTTGAGCCCTTCCTTGAGGCATCCCACCAAATCATTGACCGAGTCAGGAATCTTGCCGAAGACAGCAGATTAACAGAAAACCAGAGAACTGCAATGAGGGTGTTTATTCGAGAATATGAGCTCAGGCAGCAAGGAAAGGATCCTAACAGCCCTTCGGCATGGGAGGTTGAATATGTCCCTTCTCGTTGACAACCCCATCATCAATTCGCTCTTCGACGAACCCTCCCGCTACTGGGACTACAGAGAGGGACAGCCTGTGCTGGTCGAAGGCCGTCGCCCGGCGGGCTATTACCGGCGGGCTATTACCTGAAGGCGCGTACCCATGGGCCTCAGATGGCGCTGCTGGAGGAGGAGTTTGTCCCTCTGGAGCTGGTCCATACCATCCGCGAACGGGTCAAAGCCTGGCGGGAGCGGGGTTATCCGGGCGTCACCCCATCACCCGACAACTCCTCAATCACTGGAACCATCCTGAACGGGAGCGCAAATTGTTCTTCTGTCAGCGCGAAGCCGCCGAAACGATCATTTGGCTGGTAGAAGCCTCACCGGCGGAGAAGCAAGGCATCGACATTCCCAAGGACAATGGCTTGACCCGCTACGCCTGCAAGATGGCCACCGGCTCGGGCAAGACGGTCGTCATGGGCATGGTCATCGCCTGGCAGGTGCTGAACAAGCTCGCCTATCCCCAGGATCGGCGCTTTTCCGACGCTGTCCTGATCGTTTGCCCCAACCTCACCATTTGCGAACGGCTCCAAGTCCTGCTCCCGTGGCACAAGCGCAACTACTACGAAACTTTCGACCTTGTGCCACGCGGGATGATGGAACGCTTGCAACAAGGCAAATTTGAGATCACCAACTGGCATCTCTTTCAACCGAAAGACGACAGCCGTTCACGCAGTGTCGTGCAGCGTGGGGCGGAGAGCGACACAGCTTTCTGCCGACGCGTGCTCAAAGAATTAGGCAATAAGCAAAATATCTTGGTCATCAACGACGAGGCCCACCACGCCTATCGTCCGGCGCCTTTGCCCGATGAACTCCGCGAAAAACTTTCTTCCGAGGAAATTGCCGAGCGTGAGGAGGCGACCGTTTGGGTGAGCGGACTGGACAGAATTCACACCGTTCGCGGAATCAACTTCTGTGTGGACTTCTCCGCCACCCCTTTCTACATCAAGGGTAGCGGCCATCCCGAAGGCAAGCCATTCCCCTGGATCGTATCGGACTTTGGGCTGGTGGACGCAATTGAGGCCGGCATCGTCAAGATTCCCCTTGCTTGAGAGCATGAAGGGTATAAGGAGAAAAAACAGCGGTGACAGTAGTAGCAAAATTGCCAGAGTTAGGGAAGACAAGTCACAAGGAGACAGCAGGTCTTGTTGGAGTAGCGTCTTTTAGCGATGAGAGTGGGAAAAGAAAAGGGGGTAGGGAGATAAAGGGCGGAAGGAAAGAATTGATTAGTCGCGGGAAGGCAAAGAAGGGGGCGATAGTAGCATGCATGAGGAAGATTGCGGTCATTTTAAATGCGATGATGAGGGACAAAGTTTTCAGGGTAAGTGAACATAGCCATGTTACCACCTCTCATATAGCCAGTTAAGACAGTTGCTCAAGAGAGGTTTGTCTTACGCAGCGAACCAGAATCATCGCCCTTTGCGTTGTAAATGTCTCCGAACTCTCGCTTGGAATTCCTCTCGGGCAACTTCCAAATCAACCATTGGTGGCGGGTAGTCAGGGGCATGGTCGTGCAATTTCGTCAGGTCAAATAACGCTTCTGTTGGGACCGAACGCAGTTCGGGTAAGAACTTGCGGATGTATTCACCTTGAGGGTCAAACTTGCGTGCTTGCAAAATCGGGTTGAAGATGCGGAAATAAGGTGCAGCATCAGCACCGCACCCCGCAACCCATTGCCAGTTGCCTACATTTTGCGCTAAATCGGCGTCAACGAGGTTGCGGTAAAAATATCGTTCGCCCCAACGCCAGTCAATTCTCAAATGCTTGGTCAAAAAACTGGCAACGACCATGCGCGTGCGGTTTGGGATCCATCCTTCTTGCTTTAACTGCCTCATCGCGGCGTCAATGAGTGGGAAACCCGTCTGCCCATTACACCAACGCTCAAAATCACGCTCATCCTGACGCCATTCAAACCCGCGCCATTCTGCTTTCCACTCCTGTGCCGCCGTTTCCGGGAAATGGTGCAGCAAGTGATCGTAAAAGTCGTGCCACGCTAACTCTCTCACAAATGCCTCACTCACTTTCAAAGCATCACGACATAACCGCCGCAATGAGATTAAGCCACAGCGAATGTATGGACTCATTTGCGAACTGGAGTTTTCGGTCAAAAAGTTGCGAGTGTGTTCGTAGTTGGGCAAATAGTGTTGGACATAGTGCCTCCACCGTTGTAAAACCTCTTCCTCGCTGACGCACCATTTTTGCGCTGCTTTACTTTGAACTTTTGGCAATGCCGTTTCCTCAAAAGCAACCCGTGGCGTGTTAAACCGGTTTGGCGTTGAATAACTTGTCAAACCCTCTCGCTGCAGCGATGGCAGAAAATGACGCTTGTAAAATTGCGTGAAAGTCGCGAAAGGGGTTTCTGGCATAGGTGTCAAGGTGCTGTCCCGCAAGATTTCATAGCGAACACCTATTCGGTCAAGAAGTCGCATTAACTTTTCGTCACGCTCCCCTGAATGGGGCTCATGGTCTTCGCAAAACCGCACGACATCGGGCTTAACGGTTGCGAAAAAGGCTTCTTGCTGTTCTGTTCGGATACAGTAAAGATGCCCGCCGAGAGAAGAAATTTTCTTGCGCAATTCGTTCAAGGCGGAGAAAAACAGAGCCTTAAGATTGTCGCCGTGCTCATGTTGGTTGAACTCATCAAGCACAAAAAGCGGAACAATTTCATGCTCACATGCTCCTTGCCAAAGTGGATTATCTTCCAACCTTAACTCCCTTCGGACGATGGCTAGGATACGCATTCGCCTTCACCCCTTTGTAGGACATCGTGCCGAGGAGCAAAATGCCCCAAACTGATAATGCTATTCCGCATTTTCCTCTCCAACCGTTTCGCTCCTGCTGCTCTAATTGCAGCAATACCTGCAAAGCCAAGTGATTTGCCCTTTAAGTGTTTCACTCTTTAGGGAAAAGTCGCTATTGTTCCTAATCCCCTTCGCTCAAAACTACGCTACACTGATGACAGAACTGTTCTTTCAATCTTACCGAGACGAGGAGGACCGGAGTTGGAGTCTTTTGCCGAGAAAGTTACCACTGAGTATCGCCGACACTTTGTGGGCAAAGTTGAAGTAATTCCCAAATGCGCCATCAAATCCTATGACGATTTCGCCATTTACTGACCAATGGAGCTTTGTTGCACAAATGGAGGTGGAGGGTGATTGGGAGAATGTAGCGACATTACTTACATGCCCCGAAAGAAGCACTCCTATCGGTATGTGGTGAAGAACTACCGTACTTACAATGAAGCCTTAGTGCAGCGAGGCTCGCCGACGATGTGGATGCCAGCAGACTGGCTATCCCGATGGGAAGCGCCACAGGAGAGAAAGCGCGGAGCACCGTTCAGATATAGTGATGCGACAATCCTGATGATACAAACGCTGTGCACGGTTTTCAGGCTGCCGTATCGGGCTACGGAAGGCTTGATGCGGTCCATTTTGGAACTGATGAGAGTTTCCCGGCGCGTGCCGGACTATACGACGCCGTGTCGGCGAGGGCGACGGCTGCGGGTAGAGATACACGACACAGCTGAGCAAGGGAGGAGAGGGAGTGGAGGTGATTTTGCATGGAACAGGGGATCAGGGTGGATGATTCCGGAGCATGGCGGGATCGCCGCTGTTGTGGAAGGACTCGGTCGGTTGGGAGTGCAACTCCAAAGGAAGGTAGTTTTCATCAGAGAACGAAATTTCCGGTTTGTTGGATCGGTTGGTAGTGGCTCAACATCGGGTGGAAAGGATTCGCTAATCATTGAACTTTGCTTTCCAACCATTCCAATGTTTCGCGCCACCCAATAACACCTTGACGATCTTGTTGTATGGATTTCAGAATGATTTGCTCTATCAACCATGGGTAGCCAGGTTGAAAAATAACAAAGCCATTAGGCAACTACTGCTGGAATTTTTCTGCCAACAAGCCAAATAACCGTGCCCGCTCTCTTGTTTCGTCAGTTCGGGCTTTCATTGCTCTTCGCTGCCATTCATCATAGCGTGTGATGGTATATGGCACCTCCAAAACAAGTTGTGTTTGCACCTTACGGCGAGCAAACCGGCCACCTTCTCGGGCTTCAGTTCGGTATGTCTCCTTCTTGACCTGAAGGGCAACTTTTACATTTCTCACTGTCACTAATGCATCAATACCTTGCATGTCCAATTCCGCTGATGCTTCTAAAGGAAGAGTGCAATATGCCAACCAAGAGTAGGAAAAATGGAACTGCGTGAGCACTGAAACAAGTGTTCGGTAGATGCGGGCTTTAAAGCCCAAGTAGACGAACTCATGCGAACAGCCCCAAAAATACTTGCGAATAAAAGCATCCAATGGTTCCACCACTTGTTGAAAAACTCTTCATAGTCTGGGAACTTTGCTGTTTCAGGTAGCCAATAACTGGCATAAATTGACGGCAGAGGATTTAAGTCCTTTGGTAAATCTTGTTCTACTGTTTTGATTGGCACTAATTCTTCACGGTAACGCTCCAGCGGTATGGAGCTCAGAAACGCTTCAAACCGTTCCAACCACTCCTTCATCGCGCTCACTCCTCAAACGGAAGTTTTAACACTTCATCATCGGGGGCAAAATCTATCGGTAGTGGGATTTGCTTGAGCATGGTCTTCGTAAGGTGTGGCACGAAGTCACGGTAGAGGGTATGGACATAGCTCTGCACGGGTTCGCTATTAAGATAGCGAACGATGGCATGCAGGTCAAGCCTGCTAACTTTCGGGACAAGGTGAAATTCCTCCCGCCATGGGTAGCATCGTTCATCCAATGCGGCCACAACTCGGGTGCCTTTTGTGTGACCGACGACGATATGGTGGAAGCCGTAGAAGGGCCGCAAAGTGGGTGCCGCTTCCCTTGGCATCCAAAATCCAGAATAGCAATGGTCATAGTCAATCCAACCCGGTTTCAAATTCCTCCCCGTCAGAACAGGGACGAAGCTTTCCTTAGGTTTGGTAGTTACTTGCGGATGGGAGCGAATCTCGGGGCTACGAGCAGCGAAGTGGATATCAAATAATCGTTCAAGAGCAATTCCACTTCGCTCAAACGCCAATGTTTCAGGCGTTTCAAAGCGAATAACCTCACCCCTCCATCCCGGCTTATTGACAACGAGCATTTTGCCATCGTAAAGGCTCAAACCTTTACCACCTTTTTCCAAAACCATTACAACACAAGAGATATTACGACGCGGAAACACTTTGCCCAAATAGTAAATCGACAAGCGACCGGTATTTGCTAAGAAAAGTCGTAACTTGACGAAGTCATCTAAAACCAACCAACTAGCCGGCACTACGAAAACCAACTTACCATTCGGTTTAAGCAAGTTCACTGCGTGTTCGATGAACGCTCCGTAAATGTTAAACTTGCCGCGCCAAGTTCGGAATCGGCGTTTATAGAGGATTTTGCGTTCCTTGAGCGTGTGGATGGGGTAATGAGATTCATCTCCGATAATGCCGTAGGGTGGATTGCCAATGATGATATCAAAGCGTTCATTCGGGTGCCACAAAAGAAAGTCGTCCTCAATGACGGTTGCAAAGGGCACCCGGGCTAAAGCCCGGCGGACGGCTTCGGTGTCAATGTCTATGCCGACGAATTCGTGGTGGGAACCATAGCGTTCGGCAAAAGCTTCCAGAAATGGGCAATCTCCGCATGCGGGCTCCAAAACTCGGCAAACTCCCTTTGCCGGCGCTGCTAAAGCTACCATGGAGTTCACTAGTGCCTGTGGCGTCGGCACGGCACCCAAAGCTCTGTCTCCATTTCTGTTTGCTCCCACGCAAGAGACTCCGTCTCTTCCCATTACAGCTGGAACCATCTACAGAACATACCCGAACAGCGCATCCAGCACTAGAATCGTTGCTGCTGATGTCGTGAATGCCCGCACCGTACTTCGTCCTACTCCTTCGGCTCCTCCGGTGGCCGCAAACCCCTCTACACAGCCGATAAGTGCTGTTACTCCACCAAAGACCGCTGACTTGGTCAAACCTAATACCACCTCCGAAGTCCGGAAGAAGCGCTGGACAGACTCAAAGAACAGCGCTGGCGGCAATTCAAACTTGAGCATCGTAAGCATAACTGCTCCCACGATTGCCACGACGTTAGAGAATACCGCCAGCATTGGCATCATCGTCACGGCTGCAACCACCCGCGGCATACTGAGATACCGGTTCCGGTCTATCGCCATAATCTCCAGCGCATCCAATTGTTCTGAAACTGCCATCGTCCCCAGCTGCGCAGCAATGGCTCCCCCAACCCGTCCCGCAATTACCAGTGCTGTCAACACCGGCGTCAACTCCGTAAAGACTACCGTCGCAATGGAGCTTCCCAAATATGGACGAGCCAGCGATAGCAGATTGAATTTGTCAAAGAGATTCGTTGCTTGCAACGCTGCAATAGCACCGGTGAAACTCCCGATAAGCAAGACGAGCGGGAGTGAGTCCACTCCGAACACCGCCATCTGGCGTAGGACCAGTCGCCAATCCTTCGGTACCCGCGGCAGATACACCACCACACTTCCCAGGAGGAGCAGGACGCGCCCCAGACCCGTTATGAAGCGCACCATCCAATAGCCGATGAAACGGATCAGCCCCATGACGCCCACAAAATTACGCCCTCGCTTCCACCTCTGTCCGGAGAATTCGTTTGGTTGTTTGGGGGCACTGTATTTTTGTTTCCGTTCCACCGAGTAGTCTACGCTACCCCAATGGTTGAGCAGCCAGGGCTTTTCAAGGAGTCGGAGCTCTCTTCCAACGATAGCAAGCGCCGTCGGCAGCAAGACAATGAGCGGCGCCGTCGGAAGGCGGAGAAGCGCATTCAGGAATTGCGCGAACTCATCCGCTTGCACGATTACTACTACTACGTGGAAGCTCAACCCCGTATTTCCGACCGTGAATACGATGCCCTTTTTGAAGAGCTGAAACGACTGGAGTCGGAATTTCCAGACCTTGTGACTCCGGATTCGCCTACCCAGCGAGTGAGCGGCGAGCCGCTGAAGGAATTCCCTCACGTGCATCACCGCATCCCGATGCTCTCTTTGAACAACACATATAGCCGTGACGAGCTCCGTGAGTTTGACCGTCGTGTGCGCGAAGGACTTGAAGGCGAGCCATATCAGTACGTAGCCGAGCTCAAGTACGATGGGGTTTCCGTCAGCCTGCATTACCAGGACGGTGTCTTCGTATTGGGCGCCACCCGGGGAGATGGTGTCACGGGGGACGATATCACGCAGAACCTTCGCACCATCCGGAGCCTGCCTCTCCGCGTCCAAACGGTGCAGTACCACAGTGTACCCCTTCGCACCTTTGAAGTACGAGGAGAAATCTACCTCCTGGTGGAAGACTTCCTGCGCCTCAATCGCGAACGGGAAGAGGCGGGTGAACGTCCGTTTGTGAGTCCTCGCAACTTGGCCGCTGGAACTCTGAAATTGCTTGATCCACGTGAAGTTGCCAAACGCCCTCTCCGCCTTGTCTGCTACTACTTGCTCACCGATGAGGTTGAGCTGCAGTTCCAGAGCGAAAATCTGCAGCTCCTCAAAGAAATGGGCTTCCCCACGGATCCGCACTGGAAAGTGTGCGAAACACTGCAGGATGTCTTCGCCTACATTGATTACTGGGAGACTGCACGGGAACAGCTTCCTTTCCAAATTGATGGCATCGTGCTCAAGGTGGACTCGCTCCGTCAACAGCAGCGCCTGGGGACCATAGCCCGAGCCCCACGGTGGGCGATCGCATACAAGTACGAAGCCAAGAAAGCCACCACGATCCTCCGCGATATTACCCTCCAAGTTGGACGAACGGGGAAAGTGACCCCCGTTGCGGAATTGGAGCCAGTCTTCTTAGCCGGTTCCACCATTAGCCGTGCCACCCTCCACAACGCCGATTATATCGCAAAGCTGGATATCCGCATTGGAGACACCGTCATCGTGGAGCGAGGTGGCGAGGTGATTCCAAAGATCACCGGGGTCGTTCTGGAGAAACGACCCTCCACAGCCAAGCCCTTTGTCTTCACTGCCTGCCCGTGCCCTCACCGGCAGCCTCTGTACCGTCCCCCAGGAGAGGTGGATTACTACTGTGACCACCCGGAGTGCCCATGGCAAATCCGACGTCGCATTGAGCATTTTGCCTCCCGGCGCGCTATGGATATCGAAGGGCTGGGTGAGCGCAGTGTGGACCAACTCGTCACTGCGGGCTTCCTCCGGACTATTGCCGACATCTACGACCTCCATCGGCATCGGGATGAGCTCGTGCGGCTAGAGCGCTGGGGAGAAAAGAGCGTAGAGAATCTGTTAACGGCCATTGAATCCAGCAAACGCCGCCCATACCACCGCTTCTTGTATGCTCTGGGCATCCGCTTCGTTGGGGAGGAGATTGCGAAAATCTTAGCGGCTGCCTTCCCCAGCATAGACTCCTTAGCCCAGGCTTCCCAAGAAGAGCTCACAAGCATTCAGGGTATTGGCGAGCGAATCGCCGACTCCGTCTATCGCTTCTTCCGGGACAGCCATCAACGGGAGATTTTAGAACGTCTCCGCCGCGCAGGACTCCCATTGGCTGCTGAACATCTTACCCATCCAGTTCAGGCAACGGGATTCTTCGCTGGCAAGACCTTCGTATTCACAGGAGAACTTGCTGCCATGCCCCGAGAGCGTGCCCGAGCGGAGATTGAACGTCGCGGTGGACGTGTGACCGACTCCGTCAGCCGGCGAACGGACTATCTTATTGTTGGAGCCAACCCAGGTTCCAAGCTTCAGAAGGCTCGGCAGCTCGGTATCCCACAGTTGGACGAGGAAAAGTTCTTAGCTCTGTTAGCGGAGAACCCTGTGGCATAGATGGGACGCCGCTTGACAGCCTCGGTGGATTGGCTCTTGTTGCTAACAGTCGTAGGGCTACTGCTCTTCAGTATTGCCCTAGTCTATAGCGCCAGCGCTCCGGTAGCCGCATCCAAATTCGGCTCTATCCACTATTTCTTCTGGCGCCAAGCCCTGCGCGTAGGATTGAGCATTGCTATGGTGCTCTTCGTCATGCATGTGGACTACCGTCTCTGGCAGCGCCTGGCAGGAGCTTTGCTCTGGATTGGGATTGCCCTGCTCTTCCTCACGCTGGTGCTCTCAGAACCGGTCAAAGGTGCTGCCCGATGGCTCCAACTGGGACCCATCCGCTTCCAGCCATCGGAGTTTGTCAAATTCGTTGTACCGCTCTTCATTGCTGCGCGGTGCTCTCACATAGACTTCCCGTGGAGCCTATCTGACCCAGCTGTCCGGCGAACCTTGCTTCTACTGCTGCTCTGCTGTGGACTAATTGCTGCCCAACCCAACGCCTCTGCGGCCGGACTACTGGCAATGGTAACACTGTTAACCTTGGCAGCTGCTGGCATGCCCATTCGGAGCCTTTTGCTCCTTACAGCTGTCGGCTTCACTGTCTTCGTAATCTATGCTCTGATGGCTCCATACCGCCTCCACCGCATTCTTACCTTCTGGAGCTCATGGCAAGGGGAAATACCGTATCAGGTGCGCCAGTCCCTCATTGCTTTCGGACATGGAGGATTGTTCGGCGTCGGACCAGGACAGAGCATGCAGCGGGAGTTCTTCTTACCGGAAGCATACAGCGACTTCATCTTCGCCATCATCGGCGAGGAGTACGGGCTTTTGGGCACGACGCTGGTTGTGCTGAGCTTTTTGATCATCGTGTGGCGCGGTCTAAGGATTGCCCGTCGTGCCCCTGAGCCCTCAGGCAGTATCATCGCCTTCGGAATTACCTGTGCCATAGGGCTCTATGCCCTGGTTCACATGGGGGTGACAACGGGCATTGTGCCTGTCACGGGTGTACCTCTTCCCTTCCTCGGCTACGGCGGAAGTTCCGTTTTCTTCTCTGCCGCCGCAACAGGTATCTTGCTTAACATCGGACGACAGAGCAATCACATCCCTGCTCCAGTCCCGACCCCCGTGCATCGCTCTCCCTTATAGCTCTCATAGCCCACACACGTTATAGCCCAATGCGAAAGAGCATGCTCAAGGAAAGCGTTGCCGTGCTTATCCGCTCTCCAAGCCAGCCGGAGAAAGTCCTCTTGGTCCGCCGACCAGACACAGACCCCGAGCTTCCCGGCCTTTGGGGGCTACCTGCTGCCAGCCTCCAGCCGGGAGAAGGGGACCTGGATGCTCTTGAACGGCTTGCGCACTCTAAACTGGGCATAACTCTCCACTCAATCCGCCTCTGTTGCGAAGGTGAACAGCAGCGCCCGCAGTACCGACTGCGGATGCGACTCTATGAAGCCCTTCCCAATGGAGAGCCAGTGCTTCCGTCCCCGTCTTCACTTGCCGGGATAACTCTCTACGAAGCATGGCGCTGGGGAGAGCTTTCTGAACTCCGCGCCAGCGCATCAGCAGGTTCGTTGTGCTCTTTCTTAGCTCTTCAGTGGCATGCCGCCTAAAGTGCAAACCGTACTGCTGGTCAATCTCTTCCACGAGATCGCGCTCAAAAGAAACAATCGGCGACGGTTCTTGCAGACAGCGCTGCAAAACATCCGTCGCAGTCTCAGCGACATGTCTGCTCGCTGCTTTTATGTCCCGCCAATGTCCGTCCGCATCCACGCTCCTGCCGAACAACTTCCGACACTCCAGCAACGACTGCTGCAGGTTATCGGCATTGAATACATCAGCCCTGCGATATGGACAAAATCGTGGGAAGGGCTGCAAGCTGCAACCGATCTCCTCCTGGAGCAGCTTCCTCCGTTTTCCTCCTTCGCTGTTCGCTGTAAGCGGACGGAGAAGCGCTTTCCGATGTCCTCTGCCGACATTGAGCGTCGCTTAGGAGCATATATTCGAGAGCGCACAGGGGCGAGCGTAAACCTCCGCGCACCGGAACGCACGTTTTGGATTCGGCTCTTGCCAGACGGGTTCTACCTGGCTGCTGAACGCTTGACTGCCCCCGGTGGGCTTCCTGTTGGTATCAGCGGACGAGTACTGGCCCTACTCTCGGGTGGCATAGACTCTCCCGTGGCAGCCTGGCGCATGATGCTGCGTGGATGCCACGTGGATTTCCTCCACTTCCACAGCTTTCCCTTGGTCTCAACCCGCTCGCAGGAGAAAGCCCAAGCGCTGGTGCAGCTTTTGACGCGCTACCAATACCACTCCCGCTTATTCTTCGTCCCTTTAGCAGAATTCCAACAGCACGTTGTCGTGCGTGCTCCCGCCGCATACCGTGTGGTACTGTACCGACGCTTCATGTATCGCTTGGCTGAATGGGTAGCTCAACAGTACGGAGCCAAAGCTTTGGTCTCCGGCGACAGCCTGGGGCAGGTCAGTTCGCAAACGCTGGATAACCTTGCTACTACGAGCGCTGTGACAACCCTTCCCATCCTGCGTCCCCTCATCGGGATGTCCAAACAGGAAATTATTGCTCAGGCACGGTTACTGGGAACTTACGATATTTCCGTCCAACCCGACGAAGACTGTTGCAGTCTTTTCGTGGCTCGTCACTCTGCTACCCGCTCCGATCGCCAGACAGTGGAAGCTCTGGAAGCACAATTGCCCATGGAATCCCTTCTCCACCGTGCCCTAGAGCAGCTTAAGCTTGCGGAGTACCGTTTTCCATCTCCAGCCCCTACTCCGTCCTCCCAAACTGCTGCGCCATGGGGTGCCGGAGCCAGTCCCGAAACCACCACGCCGCATGATCCCGAGCCGAGAGAATCGGTTTCCTGATGGGCCATGGGATCTGCAACTCGGGGTCATCCCACCGCACAGCAACCTCACCGTCTGGATGATACGGTGCCGTACACAAGTATTGCACTTCCACCGCATGGGTCAGGGCACAGAAGCCATTGGCAAAACCCGGAGGAATCCACAGCAAGAGTGGCTCACGGGCAGAGAGCTCCACGGAGAAGTGCTTCCCACAACTGGGTGACCATGGACGGACGTCCACCTCAACGACAAAGGCGCGCCCACGCGTGACCCGTAACAGCTTCCCCATCGGTGGAGTATGCTGGAAGTGGAGCCCCCGAATAACCCCGCGCCGCGAACGTGAGTGATTCTCTTGCACGAATGGTCCGCCGATCCCCCAGCGTTGTAGTTCCTCCAGGCGAAATATCTCTGCAAACCACCCCCGCTCATCGCGGTAGCGCCGATAACGGAAGAGCTTCACAGCGCTATCAGCAAACACTGCCTGCACAAGCTCCCACATCACAACAACCCTGCCACACCAGGAACAAAAATAGCAGGAATGCCCTCTGAGTCGTCTCTCTTCCTGTCATGTCTGCCGCCGCATCGTCACCTCTTCTGGGCGTTCACATTAGCACAGCCGGTGGGCTTTTGAAGGCGGTCGAACGCGCTCATGCGCTCGGATGCACCGCCTTCCAACTATTTACCGCCAATGCCCGGCGATGGGACTTCAGCCCCATTACCGAAGACATCAGCGTAGCATTCCGCCAACTCCGCCAGGCACTGGGAATTCCCGTCGTCATCTCGCATGCCGCGTACTTGCTGAACCTTGCTTCATCTTATCGGGAGCTTCGTCGAAAAAGCCTCACAGCCTTAGAGGCAGAATCACATCGCTGCCATCAGTTGGGCATAGAGCTGCTGGTATTCCACCCGGGCAGTTGCCCAGCGGAGGAGCGCCATCAAGGACTCCGCCGCATTGCTGAAGCCGTCTCTACAGTCGCCCGCAACAGCGATAAAAGCCTCCTCTTTTGCGTAGAACTGACAGCCGGCCATGGAACAACCGTGGGGAGCTCCCTGGAGGAGATAGCCATAATCTTAGAGCGAAGCTCCTGCCCAGAGCGCCTTGGAGTCTGTGTGGACACCTGCCATGCTCTTGCTGCCGGGTACCGACTTGACACACCTGAAGGATATGCCGAGTTTTGGGAGCGCTTTGACCAATTGCTCGGCCTAGGATGCCTCCGTCTTCTTCACCTAAACGACAGTGCCTATCCCCCTGGTCACCGTCGGGATCGGCACGCCCACATTGGGCTTGGGCACTGCGGTCTTCCATGCTTTGCACGCCTCCTTCGCGATCCTCGCTGGACAGGGCTACCTTATATCCTGGAAACCCCGAAAGGGAAAGATGACTCCGCTGACAAGATCAACCTCTCCGTCGTCCGGCAGCTATCCTCCGGGAAGGAGCTTCCCCGCACGGAACTGCTTGCGCTCTGGCATCGACATGGCACGCTTTGAACATCACCTGACCCTTTCTGCCGCCCTCGGGGTAGGCTGCGGGATATTGGCCACCCACCAATTCCAGGCTCCCTGGCATGAGGCCGCGGCTGCAGCTCTGCTCTGTACAATCGGAGGTGTGGTTCCGGATATAGACCACCCACAGAGCCGATTTGCAGAGTTCGTCCTCAGTACGACCGCGCTCCTGACCGCCGTGCTGAGTCTGCGCCTTCTCCATCTGCCCTTGCAAAAGAGCGGTACCATCCTCTTCCTCATCGCCCTTTTCTGGGGAGCCCGCTGGGGGCTCCGGCTGCTCCTCCGCTCGGTAACGGTTCACCGTGGGATGATCCATAGTCTGCCTGCCTGCGCCATCTGGGCAGCATTACTGTTCCTGGCTTTTGCCGATATCCCGACGCGAACTCGAGCACTCTTTGCCGGCGCCGCTGCCGTAGGGTTCCTCAGCCATTTGGTTTTGGATGAGCTTTTCTCCTTCGTTGACGCTTCCGGCCTCCGGCTTGCCCCGAAACATTCTCTCGGGTCTGCACTCAAGCTCCGCTCAGACTCCCGACGAGCAACGTTGAGTGCTTACGGACTCCTGCTGCTTCTGCTCTGGCTCTGCTGGAAAAGCCTATAGCATTTGCCCCCTTGCTTGAGCCAACGGGGGGATTCGAACCCCCGACCTGCTCATTACGAGTGAGCTGCTCTACCAGCTGAGCTACGTTGGCAGTGGACGGACACAATTTTAAAAAGTTTGTCCCAAACGGCTGGCGGAATCAGCCCAACCAATCTCCTACCAAAGTCGCCACATGTGCCCCTATCCGAGGGGCTAATGCTAATCCCATGCCATTACAGCCGAAGCCAATCACCAGGCGCTCCTCCACTGACTCTACTCGTGGGAGTCGGTCCGGACGCATTCCCATAATCCCGCACCACCGCTGTTCTATCGGCACCCTCTGTCCTGGGAGCAACAGAGTCTGCAGCACCTCTTCCAGATGGCGCTGTAGCTCAGCATTAAGCGCAAAGTCACGCGTCTCTTCCTCCTGCAATGCCCGGTGTCGCCCTCCCCCCAGAAGGAGACGGGCCCCCACCCAACGGAAGTAATAGTAGCCCGCATGGAAGTGATACGTTCCCTCCGGAAATGGACGCTGGGAGAGGGGAGCTGTCAGCAAAACTTGTGCTCGCGCAGGACGGATATCCACGTTCTGAACCAAATCCGGAATCCATGCGTTGGTGCAAACAGCCACAACGTGCGCGCGCACCGTCAATCTCCGCATCCCCACCCCTTCCCAGCACGTCACCGAAACCCCAGTTGATGTAGGCTCCACCGCTTCAACCAAGGTCCCACTCCAGAATAGAGCCCCCGCCCGGAGTACGTGCTGCTGGAGCGAGAGGATCCCCTTTCCCGTGTTGAAAGCCCCGTCATACGGATTGACAATCACACTCTTCAAGTCCGGCACCTTTAGCCCCCATTGGCGAATGAGTTCAGGCCTATCCTGAAAGACCTCCTTAGCAAAGACCTCCCGTAGCAATTCATTCCACCGATCAACCGCCGCACGGACATGCTCATCACCGGCAAAGATCCACTCATACCCGCCGACCGGCTCATATCCCAAGGCAGTGTCCCCAAACTCCTGACGCCACTGCTGGATCCCCAGCCATCGCTCCACCATGAGGGCAGCAACCCGCTCATCGCCAACCTGCTGGGCATGCACGAGCGATTCCCCAACAGTGCCAATGGTTGCAAAACCAGCATTCCGAGTACTGGCTCCCAAGGGCAACGTTGCCCGTTCAATCAGCAACACGCGCCGATTGGGATAGCGGCGACAACACTCCAGCGCGCACCACAGTCCCACGATACCCCCACCGACAATGACAATATCGGCCCGGAGGAGCTCCTGCTGTTCCCACAGGCTAATCATTTACTCCAATAGCCGTGGTTGCACTCCGGAAAGATACTTCTTCAAATGCCGATAGGCAAGCTCCGTGGCTTCCCGACCACGCGGGGTCCGCCGGAGGAAACCCTGTTGAATGAGGAAAGGCTCATATACCTCCTCAATTGTGTCCGGCTCCTCCCCTACGGCTACAGCTAAGGTATTAAGCCCCACGGGCCCTCCACCGAACTTCTCTATCACCGTCAGCAGGATGCGCTTATCCATCTCATCCAATCCAAACTCATCCACCTCCAACGCTTCCAAGGCTAAGCCAGCAATTTCTGCCGTAATAACACCATTGCCCTTCACCTGAGCAAAATCTCTCGTACGCCGCAGTAAGCGATTTGCTATCCGTGGCGTACCACGAGCACGCCGAGCAATCTCCCACGCACCTTCCTCTTCAATGGGAATCCTCAAAATCCGCGCCGAACGCCGAACAATAGCACAAAGCTCCTCCGGAGTGTAATAGTCCAAGCGGATAGCAATTCCAAATCGTGAGCGCAATGGGGCACTCAAAAGTCCCTGCCGAGTCGTGGCCCCCACCAACGTAAACCGGGGCAAGCGAAGCTGGACCGATCGCGCCGCAGGTCCGCTGTCAATAATGATATCCAGCCGGAAATCCTCCATCGCCGCATAGAGGTATTCCTCCACCGTTGCCGACAGACGGTGGATCTCATCAATGAGCACAACTGTCCCCTCCGGAATCGTCGTTAGCAGCCCCGCTAAATCCCCTGGACGCTCTAAAATCGGACCAGCAACGGAGCGGAACCCCACATTCATTTCCCGGGCAATAATGGAAGCAAGTGTCGTCTTCCCTAACCCTGGCGGCCCCGTTAGCAGAACGTGTTCCAATGCCTCCCCACGCTGCCGAGCAGCGGCCACGAACACTCGCAAATTCTCTACCACCGTCCGCTGCCCAATGAAATCTGAAAAACTCTGTGGGCGTAGCTGCACATCGTGCTCATCTTCCGGCAATCGCTCCGGCTGCAGTAGACGGCGTCGCTCTGGCATGGGCTTGCTCAGGGGAAAGGAACCGCTGCGAAAATAGGACTTCTCCTGCCTCTGCACACACTACTCCTGACACCACAAGGAATACACACCCTATACCTCCCTTGCCAGCTTCAGACCCGCAGTGGAGGAACAAGGGGGATTCGGCAACGGTATAGAGAGTACGATGTGTTGAGGCACCAGTACAGGCTGCTCGACCTCTTGCGCGCGTGCGGGGGAAATGTTAGATTTACAGTACGGGTACAAGGTTTTCGCCCCCCTCCCTTTCCCGAAGGAACCTGAAGGAAAAGGAAGGCGGGCAGTAAGGAATAAAGGGTATGGTCACCCCACAAAGACCATGCTATGCTATCGGCAGCTCTAAACATCAGGGGGATGTCCGCTTTGGGTAGGTCACGTCCACGTCCACCGCCTCTATCAGGCCTTTATCGGCTCAAGCGACAAGCACCTCTTTACCCGCCCAAGAGGTGGTCCCGTAGTTGATGAATTTAGGTGTATGTTCCACTTTGCACAGGAGGTTATCAATGAAGCCAAATCAATTGCTGCAGCTATTCAGCCTCGTGCTAGCAGCTGCCACTTTCCTCTCGCTCCCAGTATATGCGCAGCAGCAGGAATGTCTAACGTTTGACAACGCAGGAATCAACTACTGTGCCCAGTGGGAGACTAATGTAGCCTCTTGCCAGTGGGTTCAAAATCCACCGAACCACCCCTCGTCAGCAATGCTGTTTAGAGACGAATCTGGAGGCCCTTCACTGGCATGGAGTAGGCCGGACCTCCTGCCATTTTTTAGAGGAAACTAGCTGCAGAAAGCCCAGGTAGGATGCCTCTGCTTTGACTGGATGATTGATCTCCAGTGGCCAGGCAATCCCCCTCCAACCTTTAAGGCCCCCAAAATCGGAATTTGGAAAGGAGGGTCAACTCCACTGCAGGCCACGATCAGAGCAGAGCTTATAGCATTACCAAACGCACCGAATATGCAAGAGGACGTATGGTACCGCATCTGCCTCCCCGTTGATCCCTGCCGTAATGGGAAGCTTCCAAGCGATGGACGTTTCACATGGCGAATAGTAGCTTTACCACCGACCATGGACACTTGTACCGCATGGAATACACTGATCACGGCGGTGGACGGTATTTATCTCGTAACAGACTACCACAGCTCCCCGAGTGAGCTAGTATACTTCGACAACTTCTGCTTCCGATGCGATCTCTCTTATCCTGACATATGCCGCCGTGTGTTTAGTGCAGAACGATATCTTGACTCTAGTTGCTGTACATTCGGATGGTACTTCCAGCCGAATAGCGAGTTGCCTTTACAGGAGCTGACTTACTTTATCGACGGCGGACAGGTTGACACCCTGTATGCAATTGGCGGCTGTGCATACACCACAACACCTTCGAATGTACACGGCAGCATCAGCGGGAAGTTCATCTTTAATCCGCCGTGCACACAGCCTTTCCAACTGCAGGGGGAGATAAATCCAACAACAGCGAGCGGAAAGGTAAAGGTAATTATTTGTGCCCGTATACTGCTGCCCTCCGGGGGTAACGAAGCTTCGACGTGCTGCGACACCTTTGAGCTCAAATGCCCGCGTGCACCCATTACCAAGTGTGACTCCCTCCACGTGGCGCCCTTCATCTGGTCAGGACTCAACCTCTCGGGGCGGACGTTTACGATATTCAATCAAAAGCAGCCATCCTCGCCCATTAAAGGAGTGTTCATCCAGCTTGTGCCGGATCCGTTCCCGAACGATCCAAACTCCAAATGGAATGGTGGTGGCTTACAGGTCGACGGTGGTTCTCGCTCGTGGGGTGTGGCAAACAGCGGCACCCCGTACTATAGCCGGATTGCTATGCACTGCCCCGGGGAGACGTCGGCTCCACAAGGTCCAGCCGCGAATACGACGGTAAAGTTCAACCTGGGTGTGGACTACACCCTCAACTGGAAGGGGACAGTGCTCCTGACCGTCGTCCACTGCGATGGGGATACCTGCCGCCTCTCCTACGAATGGTGCGCACTGACGAACTGGAGGCTGTGCGGGCGCCGTTTTCCTTGGCTTCCTGTTATCTCCCCTGTTGCAATACGCGAGCGTCTCGTTGGTGGGCGTGTAGGAGTTCAGGACAGTTCCGGCGTAATTGGGTCTATCGCCGTACGGTTGGATTCGGCAATGCTGCGGCGAGTTAGACTTGTCAGTTGCGGAGCCAGCGGAGTCAGGGACGGGGACGTCGTTGCCGGGGAGGTTCGCCAACTTCACGATGCGGCTGCACTGATTCTGCTGCCCGACTTACCCGAACCTGAAGAACGGGCTCCTATAAGCTACACTCTGACCCCCATCTTTGAGTGCGAGCGCTGCGATGCAGTGGACTATCACATTGAGCTCTACGACCGCGAGGGGAACCCGATTGAAACTAGCCGTCAACGGGCAAGCACGCAGGTGACCAGCGTGGAGAGCCAAGGCACTGAAGGCAGCAGAAGTCAGGGTGAGCTCCTAATCGTGCCGAATCCATCAGAGGAGACCGCAACGCTGCGCTTTGCTACATCGCTACCGGGGCCCGTCGCGCTGGAAGTTGTAGATGCGCTCGGGAAGGTAGTCCTCCAGTGGAGCGACTACCTAGAGACGGCCGGGATGCAATCGATTGGGATGAGCACCCGCCAGCTGCCCAGCGGATACTATCACCTTCGGCTCCGTCTGCCTGATCAGAGGGTTCTGACAGCTGCACTAACTGTGGTGCGGTAAGTGGCCACACACCCCCCAGACCCCGGCTGCCCCACACAGGGCAGCCGGGGTGCTTTTTGTCTTGCTCGGTTACAGCTTGTCGCGGCAAGAGAAAGAACCCAATACTTCCCATCTACAACGAGAAATCCCCGGGTCGCGTAAAGATCGCCTGGCGCCCATAGGAGGCTACAGGCCTAATAAGAGCTCAGCCACGGTAAAGTAAATGAGCAGTCCCGTCACATCAATGAAAGTGGTCAGGGCGGGTCCCGAAATCAACGCCGGATCTATCCCGATCCGCCTTGCTCCAATCGGGAAGAGAGAGGCCACAAGGTTTGACCAGATAACAATGAAGAACATGCTTGTCCCTACTACCAAAGCCACTTCTGGACCTCCACGCCAGAAGAAGCCTCGGAGCCATACCACAAACGCTAACACAACTCCCAATAGGGCACCGACAGATAGCTCCTTCAGGAAGACCCGAAGCCAGTCCGCGGGTCCTATTTCCCGCAGAGCAAGCGCTCGGATGATGAGCGTAGAGGACTGCGTTGCCACATTACCACCAGTACCAATGATCATGGGGATGAAGAAGCTGAGAGCAATGATACGGTGGAGCGCCCATTCGTATGCTGCTATGACCGTTGAGGTCAAGAAATCGGAGACCAGCAATAGGATTAGCCAACCGATCCGACGCCGCCACAAGCGGAAGGCTGGGGCTTCACGATAGGAAATCTCAATCGGCGTGACAGCACTGATTTTTTGGAAATCTTCCGTTATCTCCTGCTCGGAGACATCCATTACATCATCAAACGTCACAATTCCCAGCAGTACACCGTCAGAGTCCACCACTGGAAGAACCGGGAGATCGTACTTCTGCATTACGTGCACGGCTGTCTCACGGTCGTCAAAGGCGGACAAGCTGACAACAGCATAGTTCATCAAATCAGCGATGACCGTGCTTTCCTCCGCTAATACCAACGTTCGTAAGGGAATCTCCCCGAGCAAATGTCCATCATCATCGGTCACATAAAGATGGTGGAGGGTTTCACTGTCTCGTCCATAACGGCGGATATACTGGAGTGCGTCCCGGACGGTCCAGTAAGGGCGGAGAGCAACGAACTCAGGGGTCATCAACCGTCCGACACTCTGCTCCGGGAAGCCCAGAAGGAAGCTGGCTTCACGGAAATCGTCCGGGTCCAGCAACGCCAAAAGCTTACGGGTCACCGCAGCCGGCAGCTCCTCTAAAAGGGCTGTGCGATCATCGGGGCTAAGACGCCGCAACAGCTCGCGGTTTTCCTGATCTGTCAGCTCCTGTACCAGTGCATCCTGCTGCGACGCCTCCAAATGTGAGAACACCTCTGCGGCTAACCACCGCGGCAGTGCTCGGAAGAGAAGAACCCGCTCTTGCTTGTCTACATGCAGCAACAGATCGGCAATTTCAGGCGCAGACCAATCTGCCAGAGCTTCCCGCAATTCACTCCAGCGATGCTGCTCTAACAGCTCCTGAATCTCCGGTTTGAGCAGTTCCTTGAGCATAACGTCCCCGGTACCATGGCATGACATCCTCCACACTCTCGGCCGATATGGCCCGATGAGCTCTTTTGGCTCTGCACAGCCCTAGTGTTGCTCATTCCTTCGCCAATTTGAGCTTTCTGCTGCTGTCCTTCCTACGCTTGTCCACGCGCAGCACCTCACCAGAACTCCATCCCAGCTGCACAAAGCGTGCAAAATTACACCGCCTCCTTACCGCCTTCTGACAGCAGCCGATTGTGTAATTTGAGCCGTAACTATCCCTCGCCTGCTGGGTTATTTAGGCGCCATGGCGCTGAATTTGTCTCCTCACTCGGACGAAGAGCTCTTCAACCTCCTGCGGTCTCCGAAACGAGAGCTGGCAGAGGCAGCCTTTCGGGAACTCTACGCCCGCCACGCGCAACGGCTCTACGGATATTGCTCTCGCATCTTGGGCAGCCGCTATGACGCACAGGATGTCTTGCAAGAGACCTTCATCCGTTTCTGGCAAAGCGCACAACAGGAGCGGGTCATGACTAACGTACCTGCCTTCCTGCTTCGCATTGCACGGAACCTGTGTTTTAACTTCAAACGCAATAACCACCAAGCACAAGAGTTCGACGAAGAACTCCACGGCTCTACCGCGTCTCCCGTGGAGCAGGTCGAACGAGCAGAGCTCTCCACTCTCTTACAACGCGCAATCACCCAGCTCCCCGCAGAGTACCGTGAAGCCCTGGTGCTTCGCGAGCAGGTGGGATTGACCTACGCCGAAATCGCTGAGCTCCTTGGGATTACAGAAACAGCGGCGAAGGTACGAGTCTTCCGTGCGAAAGAAAAACTGCGCCAGTTGCTGGCGCCTTACATACATGAGCTTCGTCCAACGAATCCACAACAGTGAAGGAATGCCTGTGATGGAACGCGAGATTCTGCAAATCCACCAACTTCTTGACGGGGAGCTTCCTATAGAGCAAGAGGAAGCCCTTTTCTTGAAGCTAGCGGCAGACGAGGAGCTTCGGGCAGCCTTCCGCCAACACCTTCTCCTGAACCGCCTCCTCCAAGCTCCTCCTCCACCCGTTCCCGCTCATATCCAGGAGCTTGTTCTCCAGCAGATAGAAAGACTCCGGCAACCATTCCTCCAGCGCCATCCCTGGTTCCTTGCAATGCTCTCCGCTATTGGCGGAGCTGGTCTTGCTACCGCCCTACTCCTTCTTCTCTCAAGCCCCCCGAATATGCCGGACTCGGCTTACCTTCCTCTCCCCCCATCCCCGCTGGAGGTAACATTGAACCTTCCTGCTCCATCCAACCGAATACCCCTTGCAAACACTTCCTCTCCCGACCAGCTTGTGCTCCCTTCCCCGGAACCGAACACGCCATTTTCAGAAACATCTCCGCCCCTCCTGTCTGCAGCTGAACCAAAGACACTACCCCTCTTACCACGGAAGCCGTCAGAAGAGCTGCCGGCTCCTGGAGCACAACTTTCTTCCTCTCTGCCCGGGCATGATCATCCGAATCTCCTGCTATCTCTCCGCTCGCTGGGAATCTGGGAGCTCTCTTTGCCGGAAGTAAACTTGCCGAGCCGACCATCGGTAGGGATTCGCAACCTCGCCCTCGGGTTCTTCACCCATCTTGCTCCACACCACGCAATAGGAGCGGAAGTAGGAAGCGAAGCTTTTCCACAGGTCTTCTCTACCCGTATAGGAACACTCTACCGACAGCGCCCCACCCTCCTCTGGCTCGGGGCAAGTTACCGGTGGTCTGCAGACCTACCATCCATCTCCCCCGAAGTTCGGGCAACTCTTGGGGCAACAATCGTCGGCCCTATCGGGCGACTCTGGCTTGGAGCCTCTGTACCTCTTGGTCCAACTGCCTCTGCCACCTTTGGCGTAGAGGGGAGCTTATTGGGATATCGTGTGGACGGCGCTTGGTTCGTCACGCGAAAGTTGGGGATTAGCTATGGCATTACGCTGGCTCGGTAAGCTCTTTGTCAGTATGGGACTTCTCCTACTGAGCTCCTGTGTCTCACCGGTGGAGCTTCCCACTGAACGGGAAGTCCTACCACCAACATCCAATGGTTCCATCCCTCTCGTGCTGCAAGAAGTCCTTGAAGCAAGCTCTGTCCTCACATACTCCTCCGGCGACTCGCTTGTATGGCAGCAGTACGCCGTAGAGGTGACCAAAGCAACCCTAGACACTTCTGGTGGCATTGAGAGCCTCCGCCTCTCTTTCCGAATCTACGTCGTGCATCCCCCCGCTCAATCCCCGGTGTGGGTTGATCGTGTGGAACTTCTGGTAGGAGGACTCCGGAGAGGCGTGCGCGTGGAGGATTGGACTGTTGTGCGCTCTTTCCGGCTCCTCTTCTGGGAAGCGAATCAGAACGTTCAGGTACAGCGTGTTTGGGAGTGGCTCCCTGGAGACCCTCCCTTGACGGACGTTCGTCTTCAATTCCAGCTCGTCCAGGATGCTTCCCCCGCCGCCCGATGGGTGCTGAGCTTCGGTCTTTCCTTCGTTGGCCCAGACTCCCCGAATAGACCTCTGCTCCTCTTACGCTGCGCCTTCCGATTAGCTCCAGCATGAAAGCGGGCAAAAGTGTATTTTTGCGATAGCCTTGCGTGGTCGCTTAGCTCAGGTGGTCCAGAGCGTCCGTTTCACACGCGGAAGGTCGGTGGTTCGAATCCACCAGCGACCACACCAGAGCGATGGGAGCATACCCCCCAAGAGAATTTCGCCGCCGATCCCCCTTTCTCTTGCCCCCACTCCCATCGCTCTTGGTGTGCGCAATAGGCTTCCGGAATCATTCGTCCCCGTGACCTGCTGCTTGAGGCAGGTTTCTCCAGAGTAAGGTCAGAGCGTCATGACACAACGCCCGGTCATCCTCAGCGGTATACAGCCTTCGGGACGCTTAACCATCGGACACTACACGGGAGCTCTCCGCAATTGGGTTGCACTCCAGCAGTCCCACCAATGTTACTTCATGGTCGCCGATCTCCACGCCATCACTGTGCGTCAGGACCCTGCGGAGTTGCGACAGCGCACGCTGGAGACTGTAGCCCTGTTCCTTGCGTGCGGTATAGACCCGACACAGAGTGTGCTCTTCGTTCAGTCCCATGTGCCTGAGCACACCCAGCTGGCATGGGTGCTATCCTGCTGGACGAGCATGGGAGAATGTAGTCGCATGACCCAGTTTAAGGAAAAATCCGCTCAACACCGACACCTTGTCAACGTCGGGCTTTTCGCCTACCCTATCCTTATGGCCGCCGACATCTTACTGTACCAGGCAGACCTGGTCCCTGTTGGCGCTGATCAAAAGCAACACTTGGAGCTGACCCGTAATCTGGCCGAGCGCTTCAACCATCACTACGGTCCTACCTTCCGAGTTCCGGAGCCCTATATCCCACCGGTGGGAGCAAAAATCATGAGCCTGCAGGACCCGACAAAAAAAATGTCTAAGTCCGATCCCAACGAAAACGCCATCTTATTCCTTACCGATCCCCCCGACGCCATCCGCCGGAAAATCCGGCGGGCTATCACGGACTCCGGACGGGAAGTCCGTTACGATGAGCAACAGCGCCCCGGTTTGAGTAACCTCATGGTCCTCTACCATATTGCCACGGGCAAGAGCATCCCCGAGATTGAACGTGAATTTGAAGGAGCAGGATATGCCGACCTCAAAGCGGCACTCACCGAAGCCCTCATTGAGTTCTTGCGCCCCATCCGTGAAGAATACGAACGGCTCCAGAACGCAACGGACTATTTGATGAGCATCCTCGCCCAAGGAGCGGAAAAGGCCCGCACACGGGCGCACCAAACCCTTCAACTGGTTTACGAACGGATTGGCCTCCTTCTAGCACCATGGGAATCGGTTAGTACCCCAACCGCAAACACGCACCATGCCGATCTATGAGTACCAATGCAAGACGTGCGGGAAACGCTTTGAATTCCTTCAATCCATCACCCAGCCTCCACTGCAGACTTGCCCTGTAGACGTTTGCGATCAACCTGTCAAGGGACAAGGGCAGGTCCAACGCCTACTGAGTCGCAACGTAGGTTTTATTTTCACGGGTAGCGGCTTCTACATTACAGACTACGTGCGAAAGAACTCTGCAACGGAAAAGACCCAAACTTCTCCTGAAAGCAGCTCTTCTCAGGACTCCAGTACATGACCCGTACGACGGCTCCCACTAAGGGCGGGAGCGAAACGCACTCCGGAAAGGCGATGGACCTGGCCCGTTTGTGGACCATCTGTGCCGCAAACGGGATTGTGTTAGAACCTCATCAACTCAAAGCACTGGAGCGCTACGCCCGGGAGCTTACGTATTGGAATCAGCGGGTCAACCTTGTGTCACGGAAGGACATAGAGTACCTCTACGAACGGCATCTCCTTCACGCACTGGCAGCCCTGAAATATGTTTCAATTCCTCAGAAGGCTCGGTGCGTGGACATCGGGACAGGAGGAGGATTACCGGGCATTCCCTTGGCAATTGCCCGTCCGGATATCCACATGCTCTTGGTGGAAGCGGTTGCCAAAAAAGCGCGTTTGGTTGCCCTGTTCGCCGCTCACACCGGTCTTGCCCATCTCCAAGTCAAACGGGCACGGATAGAAGAGCTCTCCGCAGACCCGACATATCAGCACGCTTTTGATTTCGCCTTCGCCCGAGCAGTCGCCCCGTTAGTGACTCTACTGCAATGGTCTCAGCCCTTGCTCAAACCTTCCGGAGCCTTAGTCGCCTACAAGGGGGGAGATATAGAGGAGGAACTCCGCACCGCTTACGCCGCTTTTCCCCAACTGAACGTCACAATCCACACCATTCAGCTCCACGGTGCACCATGGTTTGAACAGAATCACAAACGAATCCTCGTCTGCCGTCTGTCAAGCAGCGCATAAGCCATGTGGCTCCTTGCTTTCTTTGGGTGCATAATTTCGGTATGGGCACAGTCTGGACTCGTCTACCAAGGGCAGACCTACGTTTATGCCCGCATCGCCGGAGACTCCCGTCCACTTCTGCCTTCCCTCTGGGACGCCGGCGCTGACGACCACGCGCTCCGGCGAACTCCCTACGGCGTGGAGACAATTCTGCCTCGCTGGGGGGTAGACTCCCTCCAATCCTGGGGCTTTACCGTCGAGGTCCTCATCCCGGATATGGAACTTTTCTATGCAGAACGTCTCCGTCTGAGTTCTGAGCCACCCCGGATGCCCAGCGATCCTCGGAATTTCCGCTACGGAAGCATGAACGGCTTTTACCGGCTGGAGGAAATTTTCCGAGAATTTGCTCGCATGCAAGAATTTTTCCCCCAAGCTGTTGCCGGTCCTGATACATTGGGCTTCTCTGTTGAAGGGCGCCCCATCCTTGGATATCGCTTCTCCCTGACACATCGCCCTGATGCTGCTCCAGCGGTGCTGTATACAGCGTTGCACCATGCGCGCGAGCCCGGCAGTGTGACGGTATTAGTATACTTCCTCTGGTGGCTCCTCGAACGGGCAGCTGCCGGCGATCCTGAAGCTCTCTTCCTGCTGCAGAATCGGCTCCTCTATGTTGTCCCTGTACTCAACCCTGATGGTTACACCTTCAACGAAGAACAGCGTCCAAACGGTGGGGGAATGTGGCGTAAAAATCGCCGTCCCAACCCTGACGGGAGCTTCGGCGTGGATCTCAACCGCAACTACGGCCCGCTTTCCTTCTGGGACGCCCCAAACGCAGGCTCCTCACAAAACCCCCGATCCGAGGTATATCGGGGACCAGCGCCTTTCTCTGAGCCAGAACTCCAAGCCATCCGGACACTCCTGCAGCGCTATCCCTTCCGGATTGCCCTCAACTACCATACGTACAGCAACCTGCTCATCTACCCTTTCGCCGCACTGGAGAGGGAATCCCCCGACTCTCTCCTCTACCGTCTCTTCGCCGCAGAAGCAACCCGATGGAACCTGTACTCCACCGGCCGTGACATCCAGACTGTGGGTTACTCGGCGCGGGGAGTCTCCGATGATTGGATGTACGACACCAGCGACGGTGGGAAACCGAAGGTGCTGGCAATGACCCCCGAGGTCGGCACAATCCTGGATGGCTTCTGGCCCCCGATGGAGCGTCTCCTGGCGCAAGCACGGGAAACTCTCTGGTTAAATCTCCAAGCCGCTTGGAGCGCCGGAGCAAATGTCCGCCCTCTCTTCTTCACCGCTTCCTGGCACCCAACTCCCCTACTCTGGCTCCAATGTTGCAATATTGGAACAGCCCCCTCTGAATCCACGACACTCTCCCTTCGCCTGCTCCGCCCGGGACTCCAACCAGCATCAGACTCCACTATTGCTCTCCCTCCACTTCTGCCCGCAGAGTGCCGACGATTGTCGTGGGAATATGCTCCCCTCCCTACGTGGGTCAATGGGGATAGCCTCATCGTGGAAATCCTTGCTGTGCAGGATGGCGTCCCACGACGCGATACCATTGCTCTCCCGTGGGGACAGCCGACAGTGCTTCCTCTGTTCACCTCTGCCGAAATGGCTCATCTGTGGGAACTCAACGGTTGGGCATCCGCATACGACTCCACCCTCATGACGTGGACACTGAAAAGCCCACTTGCGGAAACCTACCCAGACTCAGCTTCCCTCTATGCAACGCTTCGCACCCCTATCTCCATTCCCTCTAACAGCCGAGCCTTGCTGGAACTTTGGGCACGCTGGAGCATAGAAGCCAACTATGATGTTGCCACTGTGGAAATCTCCACCGACGGGGGTACATCGTGGCAATGGCTTAAATCGGAACGAATGAAACGAGGGCTTGGTCTGAGGGGAAGTCGCCAAGAAGAAAATTCGTGGGGCTGGGATGGGCACTTCCCCTTATGGTTCCCCCAGCGGTTTGACCTGACTCCCTTCGCTGGACGGAAGGTGCTGCTCCGTTTTGGGCTGCTCAGCGACCCCGCCATCGGCTTCCACGGGGTTTCCGTCGCACAGGTGCGACTCCTCATCTTTGAAAGGGCTGCCTCCAGTGTCTCTGAAAAGCTCCCTGACACCTCACCGCGCCTCTTCCCACAACCTGCCCGACGGGGGAATGCCCTCTATGTCCAGCTGCCGGAGTCCGTAGATGGTTCTATCGCGGCATCCTTGTTCTCCTCCGTGGGAAGTCAAATCACAACGTGCACCCTTCCAGTAGCCGGGGGTATGGGAACTCTATTACTGCCAGCTCAACTCAGCCCTGGTCTATACTTCCTCCACTTCCAGTGGGGAGCTCAGAGATACTGCCTTCCTTGTCCTGTGCTTCCATAGGCCTTGCCGTGCCAGCAATACGGACAATCCGGACCATCCCGCTGATTTCTTTCTCCGAATCCAGCACTGTACCCGAGCGCCAATAACGTTGCATCGCCGGAAGCCCAGAACCGGAGCTGGAAACAGCGAACCTGTCTCCCCTGAACCCTTACTAACCGTGAACGCCACTGCCCAACCGATCGGAGAGAAAGGGAATCAAACACATCGTCGGCACCGAAGAGAGTATGTGCCTTTCGGCGCAGGTTCTGTTCCAAATTTCGCCAGAACTCTGGGCTCTCTGGAGAAAGAAAGCGCCGATGGCGCTTCCCATTCCGCAATTCAACGGTAGAAACCACAATCGGGGATATTGTTCGCAGAAGTACCAGATGCGAGAACGCAGGCCCCTCTTCCACCGCAATAGTCTCCACGGTAAGTAATGCCGCCCCCAGCCAACGTCATGGTTCCCGAAGGAAAAGCCGTCACAACAGCTTCCGTTGGCGCCTTGGGAGGGGAAGGCAATCTACCGGCGAATTGGAGGCTCGAACAATGACCCGCCCACCACAGGCTGTGAACGCTTCGGAAAGAGCCATGATGCCGTCAATAGCCGATACTGATGCCCCTTGTAGGAAAACCCTTCGCCGTGGAGAAGCTCCGACAAGCTGGAGCGAACTTGCAAAATCGCTTCCATGAGCATCCCATAAAGCTGGTCTGGGTAGTTCCAGGCTACTACTACAGCAGTCGGAGCCGTGAACTCCACACGCAGCCACATACCATCTCCCGGAGCAAAGAGAGCACTCTATGCCTCTCCTGACGGGAGCACAGCTATTGCCTCTATTTCAACCAAAGCGTCCCGAGGGAGCCCGGAAACCTCTACCGTTGTCCGTGCCGGAGGCTGTGCGCCGAAAAATTCTGCGTAGACCTCATTCATTGCTGCGAAATCCTGCAGCGAGCGGAGAAAGACCGTGGTCTTGACAACATGCTGCAGATCTGCCCCAACACTGTTAAGAATCGCCCGCAGGTTCTCTAGTGCTTGACGTGTTTGCGTACGGACATCCGCGCCTGCAAGCACCCCTTCTGGGGTCAACCCAATTTGCCCAGAGATAAAGAGCAATTTCCCCGAAACGAGCACTCCTTGCACGTATGGACCGATAGGCACCGGAGCATAGGGGGTGGAGATAACCTCACGCATTGATGTTTCCTCCCTGTAGACCTTTCTCCTCAGCTAACAGAGCAGCACCGATCACGCCAGACCAGGTTCCGAAGCGAGCAACCCGAAGTTGAATCCGTTCCGCAAGAGGCGGCAGGGCACGCTGCTGCACTGTTGCCTGCACAGTGGAAAAAAAGCCAGGGAAGGCTTCTACAATTCCACCACCGACAACGGCCACTTCTACATCCAGGAGGGCAATTGCGGAAACGATACCTAATCCCAACACCCATGCTGCCCAAGTGACGCACTCTCGGGCAGCTTCGTCCCCAGCAGCATAAGCTTGCGCCAGGGACTCCATAGTGACCGGCCGTGAAGCCAACTCCGAAGCAGGGTAGCGCCGGACAACAGACTGCGCGCACCGCAGAAGCGCGGCCTGCCCAACATATTCCTCTAACACGCCGATTCGGAAGGCGGGAATGCCCGTCTGCCCTGTTGCTGTAATGTCAACGATCATATGCCCGATTTCCCCCGCCCCGCCATAGACCCCCCGCCAAAGCTGTCCATTCAAAATCAATGCCCCTCCAACCCCTGTTCCTACCGTCACGTACAGGCAACTGAGAACATCCTGCGCCGCTCCCAGGCGATACTCTGCCCACGCAGCCACATTGGCATCATTGTCCACAATGACCGGATATGAGAAGCGCTCCTGCAACCACGCTTGAAGGGGAAGTTGCTGCAAAGAAGGTAGATTGGGCGAATGCACCAATACGCCCTCCGACGTAACAAAACCAGCAATGCCCACCCCTATCCCCGTCACAGCAGCTCCTTGGACAGACTCATGAATTGCCCGCTGAAGCCACTCCAAGAACTCCCCTGCTGTCGCTGTGTGAGGCGTTGCTACAATCTGCCGCCAGAGTAGCTCTGGCTCTCCCCCCGCTCGTACCAGCCCGAACTTCGTTCGTGTGGCTCCAATGTCAATGCCCAAGGTCATGGATGTCACTCGGGATCACATAGACCGTCTCACCCGGGCGCGCCATCCCATATTGCTCTCGGGCAAGACGCTCGACCTCCCGTTGGTCATGGAGCAACTGGTCGATCCGGTGCTGCAGGGAATCTGCCTGTTGGACCAAGTGCTCATACCGCTGCCGGAGCTCCCTGTACTGCTGCTCCACACGCCAACGGGTCAAAAGCCCATACCGGGATAGAAGAGCAAAGGAAAACACACCAGCTCCAACCGCAATAATTGTCCATACCCACGAGCGACGAAGTGCCCGCCGCTGAGCATAAGCTGACCCCGAAGTTCGGCTCATCCCACCTGCGAATGCGAAAACTCTGTTAAGAAGGCAACGAAGGCATCTATGTGCTCTCGGGAATGCTTCTCCGTTACGGCGATCAGCAAACCTGGCAATTCCGCTCCCAATTGATGGGTAGGAACCCCTGCCAAGAACCCACGCCGGATTCCTGCCGCAACAATCTTTTCAGCGGGGACAGGAGTCCGCACAAGGAACTCTCGGAAAAAGGGCTTCCGGATTGCCAGCTCAAATCCAGGCAGGGCAGCAATGCGCTCTGCTAAGTAATGAGCACGATGGAAGCACTGCAGTGCCAATTCCCGCAGCCCCTCTTTGCCCAGCCATGCCATGTAAACGGTTGCCGCCAACATCATCAGACCCTGGTTCGTGCAGATGTTTGAGGTCGCCCGTTCCCGTTTAATCTGCTGCTCCCGTGTCTGCAGCGTGAGCACAAAGCCGCGTCTGCCTTCCGCATCCTCCGTAACAGCCGAAAGGCGTCCCGGGAGGAAGCGGATGTACTGCTTACGGGTGGCGAAAAACCCTACATACGGTCCACCGAAACTCAGAGGAATTCCCAACGACTGTCCTTCGCCGACAACAAGATCTGCACCGTAGGACCCCGGAGCTTCCAGGATACCCAAGCTGATAGGGTCCGCCACAACAACGAACAAAGCTCCGTGCCGATGGGCATATTCGCCAACCTCAGTAGCCGCCTCCTCCAGCGTCCCATAAAAGTTCGGCTGTTGGAGGACAACAGCTGCCACGTCCTCCCCGATTTCTTCTGCCAGCCTGTCTATGTCCGCCGTACCGTCAGCAGCAGCAAGCTCCTGGAACTGCAGTCCTCGTCCCGCTCCAATTGTCCGCGCCACTTGCCGATAGCGAGGATGGAGTGTTCCCGCCACAAGAATCCGACGCCGCTGGGTAACTGCATGCGCGAATAGACATGCCTCTGCTACCGCGCTGGCACCATCGTAGAGGGAGGCATTGGCAACCTCCATCCCAGTAAGCCGGCAAATCATCGTCTGGAACTCATAAATGCTCTGCAGTGTCCCTTGAGCTACCTCCGCCTGATATGGCGTATACGCCGTCTGAAACTCCGAGCGGTTGATAATCCACTCTACCACCGCCGGCACGTAGTGGTCATATGCTCCAGCTCCCATAAAGCACAGATGCGTGTGCGCCCCGGAAGTTTGCGCTGCTAAGCAACGGAGATACTCATAGAGTTCGCCTTCCGACAATGCCGGGGGCAGATCCAGGGGCTGTCGCAACCGCAAAGGTTCTGGAATTGCCCTCAGAAGCTCTTCTTCTTCCTGAACCCCAATGCTGACGAGCATCTGCTGCCGCTCCTCTTCGGTCAGGGGAAGGAAGGGATGCGAGCGCATCGGAAGGAAGTCCTACCTTGGAAGACCTTTGTACGTCCTGCAAAATTACGCCCCTTCGGGAACCCACTTACGAGTTCTGTTTACAATGAGGGCAGCAGAACCGCTGCTTAGCTACTCCATCCGGAGATTCCGTGCCAACGGTGCTGTAGATCACGCTCCCGGTAGTAAAAGCCGACGCTTTCTGTCCCCCTCTTGAAACTCCAGTCTCTGCAGCGTGATTCTGTCCCTTCCCAGGAAGGCTTCCCCAAGCGCTTAGCGTCTTTACGGGTTTTTCGTAAGTTCGCGTACCTACGCACACTTACGCCTGCCGCTATGAAAGCAGAAAACCTGCGCATTGTCTTCAGCCCCACCGTCTACGAGAACCGGCGTCGCCATCCGGAGGAGTTTGTAGAGATTGCCCGGGAAATCCGACGGGATATCATCAAAATGTTGGTGCTGGCAGGCTCCGGGCATAGCGGGGGTCCTCTGGGAACTGCCGATATCCACGCTGTCCTTTTCTTTGGAGGGTACCTGCGTTATCGCCCTAAGGACCCGTGGTGGTCCGGGCGTGACCGGTACGTTCTCAGTGCCGGACACCTCTGCCCGGTACTCTACTCCACACTGGCGCGAGCGGGCTTCTTTCCGATTGAAGAGCTGCGGACTCTCCGCAAATACGGAAGCCGACTCCAAGGACATCCCGGCCGGGACATGGGGCTCCCCGGTATAGAGACTTCCACCGCCTCCTTAGGACAGGGGATTTCCATCGCTGTGGGAATGGCTCTGAGCGATAAGTGGCTGGATAAAAACGACCGCCGGGTCTTTGCCCTCACAGGAGACGGCGAACTCCAAGAAGGCTCCGTCTGGGAAGCCGCTATGGCTGCCGCCCACTACAGACTAGACAACCTCTGCTGGATCGTGGACAACAACGACTGCCAAATTGATGGGCGAGTCCACGACGTCATGAGCATTTATCCGCTGGATAAGAAATTTGAAGCCTTCGGCTTCACAGTGCTCCACTGCGATGGGCATAACTACGCCGAGCTTATGGCTTGCTTTGACCAATTTCTGGAGAACCATCGTCGTGGGATTGGCAAACCGACCGCCATCATTGCCCACACCAAGATGGGGCGAGGAGTTTCCTTCATGGAGGATGACTACCGCTGGCATGGCAAACCCCCGACGCCGGAACAAGCCCTGCGGGCACTCCAGGAGTTGGAAGACCCCTACATCGCCGTTGTAGAGACAACGGAAACTTGAAGCTTACAATGCGATGGATAGGGTTCGCCGTTACCGCCGTGCTACTGTGCCACTGTTCCCGCCCAACAACAGAACCGCCCTCCCAAGCTCCTCCTAGTACGCACCGTTCCCCTTCCCCAAGCTCTCCTGACCCTTCGCCAAAGCAGGCATCTCTTTCCCCAGAGGAGCTCATCTCTCTGCTTCCTGATCCCATGACCTTCCCCGAGCTGCGGGAAGCTCTCCCGCCGTCAATGGGACGACAAGTTTTCCCCGATGGAAGCCTCATCCTCCGGGCTTCCCGAGAGCTCCGCTTCCGGAACGGTGGCTACCTCTGGGTTAGCGTGAGCGACTATACCAATGCCTCCGCTCGATTGCAAGCGGAGCAACAGTTGATCCAATCACCAGGGAAAGACTACGAAAGCCAGCAACTAGAGTTCATCCACTTGCCCGACGGTCTGGGGTACGTCCTCTGGGACCCCATCAGCCGCAACGGACGCTTCCGTGCAATTGTTGCCAATCGCTTCCTCCTTCAGGCAGAAGGTGGCGATATGCCGACCCGCATCCCCTGGGTTCGTATCGCCGAATTCTTCCCTCTGGACCGCTACCGCCGGGAATCCGTTGTCCAACCAAACTGAGCAGCTATGCCAGAGTTTCAGCTCTTGGGACACAGACCAACCCGCCAAGGTTTCGGAGAGGGGCTTGTCGTCCTGGGCGAACGCTATGACAATGTCGTCGTGCTCGGTGGCGATATTACCGAGTCCGTGATGACCTCCTTCTTCCGGGACCGATTCCCTGACCGCTTTTTCTCCATTGGAGTTGCCGAGCAGAATGCAACAACCATTGCTGTAGGATTGGCTCTCTCCGGCAAGATTCCCTTCTTTGCCAGCTACGGAACTTTCTGCGCCTTCCGTAACGCTGACCAGTTGCGGATTTCGGTCTGCTACAACAACGTCAACGTTAAGATCGGGGGTGGTCATGCCGGCATCAGCGTCGGTCCTGATGGAGCAACCCACCAAGCGTTGGAAGATATTGCTATCATCCGTTCGTTGCCCAACATGACGCTGGTTGTACCCTGTGACTATATGGAGACCAAGAAAGCCACCATCGCCATCGGCGAGATCTGGGGACCGGCGTACGTCCGCTTCGGGCGCGCAAACGTACCTTGGTTCACCACGGAAGAGACTCCCTTCCGATTAGGACGGGCAGAGGTATTTCGAGATGGCTCTGACGTAGCCATTATTGCCTGCGGGGCGATGGTATGGCAAGCCTTGTTGGCAGCCGATATGCTCGCCAAGCGCGGAATCCGGGCTCGCGTCATCAACAACCACACGATTAAGCCTATGGACATAGAAACCATCGTGACGGCTGCCCGAGAGTGCGGTGCTGTGGTCACGGCAGAGGAACACCAAATCCACGGCGGCATGGGGAGCGCCGTGGCAGAGGTTCTAGCAAAGAACTGCCCCGTGCCTATTGAGCTCGTTGGAGTCCGTGACACGTTCGGTGGCAGTGGCGACCCTGAAGAGCTGATGGAGAAGTTTGGGCTGACGTGGAAAGAGATCTACACCGCGGCTCTCATTGCCATGGAACGACGCGACAAGGGCAGCGCAGGAGTTCGCCGGGTCACTGACCCCTATCGGACACACTAGGTGAGAGCTGTATGTATGGAGCTCCCCGTGTTGTACAACCTGCTTTTCCTCCTAGGATTAGCGTTCGTGCTGACGGCTCTTTCCGATCAACTCGGTATACCCCACACTCTCACCCTTGCTGTCGGTGGATTAATCGTTGGACCAGCAGGGATAGGGCTTGTATCCTCTTCCGACAGTGTAAAACTACTGGCAGACATCGGTCTTATCCTCTTGTTGTTTACCGTTGGCTTAGAATTCTCTTTCCGCCGTCTTTTTTATCTCCGCTGGATCGCTCTCTGGGGCGGTTCCCTCCAGATGGGACTTTCAACACTGATAGGTTGTGCCATATGGTTTCTGTGGAAGCAAAGCTCATTTATTGAGGCTCTCGCTATAGGACTCCTATGCTCTATGAGCAGCACTGCTATAGGACTTGGTCTTCTGGTCAAAGGGGGTGAAATAGAAGCTCCCCACGGACGGCTTGCCTTTAGCATTCTGCTGGCACAGGATATAGCTCTTCCCCTGGTTTTAGTTCTCATCCGTCTTCTTGGTTTTCTCAGCAGCCAAAAGTCTCCTTCGGTATCATCCCTGCTATTTGAAGTAGCTCTCATCATCGGCGCGGGGGTTTTACTCTTTCTCTTGCTGCGCCTCCTTATCCACACCCTTGTTCGGCTTCTTCGATTAACAACTTCTCGTGAGGCGTTTGTTCTCCTAGGGCTGACGGTGGGTATTGGTGCTGCTCTGCTAAGTGACTCCTGGAATCTTTCCCCGGCCTTAGGAGCCTTCCTGGCAGGGATTCTCTTCTCCGACTTTCAGGAACGATACCGCCTTGCCAGCGTGGTAGAGCCCTTTCGGGATGCCTTCGGAAGTGTATTTTTTTTCTCCGTCGGACTTCTCATAGGAACCCTGCCGCCTCTGGGCTGGCTTATCGCTCTTTCGATGGTGCTGTTTGGCGCAAAGCTTATCGCCACCATGCTTCCAGCCCGCCTTCTTGGATATGCCCTGCGTCCGGCATTGCTTAGTGCAATCCTCCTTGCTTCCTTAGGGGAATTCACGCTGGTAGGCCTCCATGTTGGGTCAGAACTAGAGCTTTTTAGTTCAGAAACTCAGGAGCTTCTCCGCGGAGCTTTCATTGGAAGTGTTCTCCTGACAGGATTGCTCTACCAAGGATTCCGGCGGAGGATTCCTCAGAGACCCCCTTCGGATTCCCCCCTATCAGAAGTCCCCACCGAGCATGTCCTCATTATTGGCTATGGCGTAACCGGTGCCACCGTGCACGCTGTCATAAAGGATGCCTCTTTTCCCTACGCCATCTTGGAGCTGAATCCCTTCACCGTTACTAGACTCCAGGCTGCTGGCGAACCTGCTTTCCTAGGGGACTGCACGGATGAGAAAAGTCTCCGCCGCGCCGGCGCCGACCGTGCTCGAGCAATTGTGGTAGCAATCTCCGATACACTCCTGCTCCTCCAAGCCGTAGGACTCCTCCGGAGCTTGAATCCTACGGCCTTTATCGCTGTCCGAACCCGATACGTTGCCCATGTGGAGCCTCTTTACACCGCCGGTGCTTCTCTTGTCGTTGCGGAAGAGTTGGAGGCATCGCTGTACCTTCTGAAATCTTTGCTCCGTCATTTAGACATACCCGTGCAAAACATCACCGCCCTCAGCGAACGCTTCCGCGCTCAGCACTACGCTCTCTTCCGACAGCAACTGGATAAGCTGGAGACATGACAGCCATGTTACCAGAAGATGTCCGTTCACATTTGGACAATGCACCGAGAATAGAAATTTCCGAGCCTTTCCTACGTCGCCTTGGCAAGCTTGCCGATCAGCAAGGGGTAGGGCTCTTCGTCGTCGGGGGATTCGTGCGGGACTTTTTTCTGGGCACAACTCGGAAGGACATAGACTTCACCGTTGTCGGGGATGCCATAGCCTTTGCCCGATTTCTCGCTCGCCATTTCCGTTCAAAGGCGGTCGTCTACGAACGCTTCCACACAGCCCTTGTGCCTATTGGTGAGTATCGCTGTGAGTTTGTCGGCACACGACAGGAAACTTACAAACCGGAGTCGCGCAAACCTATCGTTCACGAAGGGAGCCTCTGGGATGACCTACGGCGTCGCGACTTTACCATCAATGCAATGGCGATTGCACTCAATGAGCCATATTGGGGTGCCTTGATTGACCTCTTCGGCGGTCTGCGGGACCTCCATGCACGGCTTATCCGCACTCCACAGGACCCCGCTATTACCTTTGACGAGGACCCACTGCGGATGCTCCGGGCTGCCCGATTCGCCGCCCTATTGGAGGCAACCTTGGCAGAGGATGCACGGCAAGCAATGGTGCAACGAGCATCGCGCATCCAAATCGTTTCCCAGGAGCGCATCACTGAGGAGCTGCTGAAGCTGCTCTCCACCCCACGGCCGAGCCGCGGATTCCTCTTGCTGTACGAAACAGGGCTCCTGCAGTATATCCTCCCGGAACTGCACCATCTTGCAGGAGTTGAACTGCTGCAAGTCGGAAATCAGTCGTACGGACATAAGGATGTTCTCCGCCACACCCTCCAAGTGGTGGACAACATTGCCCAGCATAGCTCCAACGTATGGCTCCGCCTGGCAGCCCTTCTGCATGACATTGGGAAGCTGAAAACAAAGCGCTTGGTAGAAGGGGTGGGCTGGACATTCCATGGACACGAAGAAGTCGGTGCCCGCATGGTAGAGCGCATTTTCCGACGCCTCCGGCTCCCGCAACAGCACCTCCCCTATGTCCAAACGCTGGTGCGGCTCCATCAGCGTCCCCAAGCACTGGTAGATGAAGGAGTTACCGACTCCGCCATCCGCCGTCTCATCGTCCAAGCAGGGGATGCCCTCGCAGACCTCCTTGCCCTGTGCCGAGCCGATATCACCACGCGCAACCCCGTTCTGGCCCGCCGGTACATGAGCAACTACGACGCCTTAGAGCGCCGGATTCAGGAAGTTCAAGAGCGAGACCGCCTTCGGGCTTTCCAGTCCCCTGTCCGGGGTGAAGAGATCATGGCAATCTGCAACCTACCACCTTCCCCTGCCGTAGGATACATCAAGAAGCAGCTGGAAGAAGCTATCCTAGATGGAATCCTACCGAACGAATACGAAGCCGTCAAGGCATACCTTCTTGAAAACCGAGAACGCCTCCTTGCAGAAGCCCTGGCATACCAGGAAGAGCATTTCCGACGTAAGCGTCCGTCCCAGCCAAATCCGACATCGCCAGCCCAATGAGTCGCTCCCTGCTTTCCCTATGGCTCGGACTCACCCTCTGGGGTTGCCAATCCGAGCGATGGAACCTCCCTACAACGCTTGGAGGAACTCCCTCCCGCACTCACAACTACGCCTCCACGGCGGCGGAACCTCCTCAGCTTCTCTTCCTCCAGGAGCTCCACCATACCGACACCAGCGGCTGTATTCAACCTCCCCTTCCTCTCTCATCTCGGCTGACGCTTCTGACGACGGCCAATGGTTCTCTCTTGGCAGTGTCAGCAACGGGAATCCAATGGTCGTTCCGCTTCCCGGACGGTGTCACTGCTGGTGCAGCTCTGGCTGCCGACACAACTTCCGTATACGTCCTCGGTACGAACGGGATGCTCTACTCTTTCTCCTTCAGCGGGCAGCTCCGATGGCAGAAGCCAATTCTGGACCCCCTCTTGACCAACGACAGTCCTTATATCCACTTGCTCCCCTTCACCGACGGAGTGCTGGTCGGAGATGCCTCCGGCCGCCTGCTCCGCCTGTCCTCCAACGCTTCTGTACTCTGGGAGCATCACCGAAGGACCCAGCTTGACCGATACCCCGTCGCAGATGCCCAAGGCAACATCATCCTCGGGGCAAAAGGGCAGGGAGATTTCGCCGACGACACTATCGTTTTCTTAGAACCGAATGGACGTCAACGATGGGCTCGGGCACTGTCCCAAACCCGCCTCAGTTGCCCTATTATCGTTGGCGACCGTCTCATCGTCGCCGCCGGTCTGCGCTTTTCCCAGCCCCACGAGCCTATTCCGTTTCTCCACGCCCTTTCAGAGACAGGCACCATTCTCTGGTCCCGCACGCTCCCCACCTCTCCCCGATGGCTCTCCTTGGACGACTCCAATAACGTGTATGTGGTCATCTCTAGCCCCGGCGTGGGAGAGCCCATCAGCGGTATTCTCTGCCATAGTCCCCAAGGCCATCAGCGCTGGCAGATATACTTGCGGGCTACAGTAGTCTCGCCCTTGCTTCTTTTCCGCACAGCGGGCATTCTCTTTGCTCTTCAAAAGAATGGGGCTCTCGGGGCCTATATGCTCTCGCTCCAGGACGGCAGTCTCCGAGGATTCTTTTCCTTGGAGGAAGCTCCCCCCCTTCTTTTCCAGCCTGCCGTGACTCCCGATGGGAGCTTACTGCTGGGATGGAGCTCCCGACTTGGTCTACTTCGCTTAGGAGAACATCCCTGGCAATGGCTCTTTTAGCTCAACACAATTTGCCGAGCTACCTCCATTGCTGCCTCCTCACCCCGCAGGAGACGAACCAGCTCCAGAGCAAATGCTACGGCTGTCCCTGCCCCACGGCTGGTCACAACTCTTCCTGCCACAACCACTGGCTCCGTGCGATAGAGATAGGCCGAAAGCTGGGATGCTACGCTCGGGTGGCTCGTCAACGGAGTATCGGGATCGACCAG
The DNA here is from genome assembly GCA_030550395.1 of Bacteroidota bacterium. GTDB lineage: Bacteria > Bacteroidota > Ignavibacteria > Kapaibacteriales > HRBIN21 > HRBIN21. Next base: position 42,079 of record JAUQPL010000013.1, read on the forward strand.
CCGGTGTTGCGCCAAGATGGTTGGAGCCGCACAGATGGCAGCAATGTAGCCATCCCGTCGTTTCTGCGCCCAGAGCAATCGCCGAAGATGTTCGTTTCGGGAAAGTGCCTCTGTTCCTCGCGTCCCTCCAGGTAACACAATGGCGGAGAAGGTTTCTTCTTCGGAAATTTCCTCCAGCAGCATATCAGGAACAATGCGGACACCTCGGGAGCATACCACCATGGGACTCTCCCCCGCTACGATGACAGAAATCCCAGCTCGCCGGAGCAGGTCAACGACAGTAATAGCTTCCATTTCCTCCGTACCGTTGGCGACAGGGACCAGTACCGGGGCTTCCATCACCTCCACTTGCGCTTTTATGGGACCATCCACAAGGAGGGCTCAAATGACCTCTATGGACAACATATTCGTGCGCGAGCGTGCTACCAACGGACGCCCAATCGTAATGACAACGCGCTCGCCCGGCAGGAAGTACCTCTTTCGCCGTAGCAGGAGCTTAACTTCCTCAATTGTTTCATCTGTCGACCCGACCCGTTCCAGCAGTATCCCCATTGTCCCCCATAGAAGACTCACATTTCGGGCAACCATGGGGCTTTGAGTCACGGCCAAGATAGGGGTCGGTGGCCTCCGCTTGGAAATGAGGCGAACAGTTTCTCCCGAGAGAGTAAGCGAGACAATACCCTGAACTTGACGCTCCGCAGCGATGGCCGCAGCCGCTGCTGCGATTGCATCCGTCACAATCCGCTCCGGTGTGGCAGCTTCCCCCACCAGCGAACGCACAACCTCCGGGTGCACCGTCAGCGCCTGCTCAGCCTCTTGACAAATAGAGCGCATGTACATGACCGCCTCCACCGGATACGCACCCACCGATGTCTCCGCACTCAACATGACGACGTCTGTGCCATCCAGAACAGCGTTGGCCACGTCGCTGGCTTCCGCTCGCGTGGGCATGGGGTTTTGTACCATACTTTCCAGCATCTGCGTTGCCGTGATGACCAGCTTCGCCTTGCTGTTCGCAAGGTTGATCAAGCGCTTCTGCACCAATGGAACCTGGACAGCTGGGATTTCCACTCCAAGGTCCCCGCGAGCAATCATAATGCCGTCAGCTACGGCAATGATCTGCTCAACATTTGCAAGCGCCTCGGGCTTTTCAATCTTGGCGATAACCCAGGCATTGCTCCCCTCTTTCCGTAAGAGCTCTCGCACAGCGATGACGTCTTCAGCAGAGCGCACGAAGGAGACGGCAACGTAATCGCATCCGTGTTGGGAAGCAAATAGGATTCCGGCTCGGTCCCGCTCTGTCAAGCTTGGAAGTGAAATCCGAATACCGGGGACGTTGATACCTTTGCGGGATTGAAGCACTCCACCGACAACCACTACCGCCTCAACGGCTGTCCCAACTTTTCCGGTCACTTGAAGCCGCATCTTACCATCGTCCAGCAGCACAGCATTTCCAGGCCGCAAATCCTGAGCAATGGTCGGATACTCCACCGGGATGATGAGCTGCCTGCCCGGAAGAGCTTCTTCCACTTTCTGGTGGGCAACGTCTGTGAGGAGGACCCTCTCACCCGCACGCAGTTCAATTGCTCCACCGGGCAGAGAGCCTACGCGCAGCTTTGGACCAGGGAGGTCCACAACAATCGGGACGAACCGTCCAACTCGTTGCTCGGCTTCCCGGATCCACTGGACGTAGGCAGCATGGGTCTCCTCAGATCCATGGGAAAAGTTGATCCGAAAGGCATCCGCTCCAGCTACCAGAAGCTGATAGATTTTGTCCGTCGAGGCAACAGAGGGACCAACCGTGCACAGAATTTTCGTCCGGTGGTAGCTGACGCGCGCTCTCGCCCGGGTCGCCATCAGAACATGCCGCTTTCAACACCCCACACTACCACAGGTGGAATACCCTACGGCCTGACCTCCACCTCTAGACTGCATATCGCCGTAAACCCTCATCGAAACCTCACCCTTCGGCGGCTACCCACTACCTTTTCTCCGTCCCCCATGGGCACTGCCCTCTCAACGGAGGAGCTCCACTGAAGAACCCTGCAAGCAATGGCAAAAATACGGACTTCCGCCACAGGCACCCGGAAGGGCGCCTTTGTAAACTTTGAGCACTTTTCGGTATTTTTGAGCCTTCATTGCACAGGCTTCTCCCTCCCCATGCTCGACCTTCGGTACATCCGTGAGAATCCTGCCGTTGTAGAGGAACAGTTACGCCGTCGCGGGAACCATACCTCTCTTGACGAGATCCTGCGCTTAGACGCGCAGCGCCGTCAACTCATCCGCTCTATTGACGCCATCCAACACGAGCGGAAGGCCATCCAAGCAGAAGTTGCTTCGGCAAAGGAGCGTGGAGATGTCCCGGAGAAAGCTCTCAGCTACCTCCGGACGCTTGCTGACCGACTTCGCTCCCTGGAGGATGAACTCCGGGAGGTAGAAACTCGGCTACGCCTCCAGCTGCTTTCCCTCCCGAACCTTCCCCATCCTACGGTTCCTGATGGCACTACCGCCGACGAAAACCGTGAAGTCCGCCGATGGGGAGAGCCTCAGCAAAAGGAGTTTCGCAAAGATCACTTGGAAATTGCAAGGGAGCTACATCTTCTCGACTTCCAGCGGGCAGCGAAGGTAAGCGGAAGCGGATTTGTCTTCTACACCGGTAAGGGTGCCCAGCTTGAGCGCGCTCTTATCAACTTCATGTTGGACTTCCACGTCCGCCATCACGGCTATCGCGAGCTCTTCCCTCCCTTCCTCGTGCTCCCATCGGCAATGGAGGGAACTGGACAGCTACCGAAGCTGCGGGATGACATGTACTACGTGGAGCGTGATGAGCTTTTTCTCATCCCGACGGCCGAAGTCCCGCTGACGAACTACTTTGCAGACGAGATCCTTCCTGCGGAGAGCCTCCCTATAAAGCTCTGTGGGTACTCTGCCTGCTTCCGCCGGGAAGCCGGCAGTTACGGACGGGAAACACGCGGGCTGGTACGTCTCCATCAGTTCAACAAGGTGGAACTGGTTAAGTTCTGCCGTCCCGAGGATTCGTACGAAGAGCTGGAAGCGCTCGTTGCAGAAGTTGAAGCAGTGCTCCAGGCCCTGGGAGTCGTCTACCGTGTTGTCCTGCTGTGCGCTGGCGACATGGGATTTGCCAGTGCAAAAACGTATGACTTGGAAGTCTGGTCGCCCTGCCAGCAGCGGTGGTTGGAAGTCTCCAGTTGCTCTAACTTCGAGGCGTTCCAAGCTCGGCGGGCTAACATCCGCTATCGTCCTAAGGCTGGAGCAAAACCAGAGTTCATCCATACGCTTAACGGGAGCGGTTTAGCCACCCCACGGTTGATGGTTGCCCTGCTGGAGCAGTTTCAGACACCGGAGGGAACTGTCGTTGTTCCAGAGGCACTGCGCCCTTACTGTGGCTTTGATATCATTGCATGAAGGCAAAACCCTGTGGAAAGCTCTGGGTGGAGATAGTGAGGGGTGTGGAAATGTGGAAAGACCAGTTGCTGCTGGCGCTGTTTTCCTACGGCCATACGGTGCTGTGGTGCTGTGGATAACTGGGTGCGGGCTGTGGAAGGCGTGTGGAAAGTTTTCCAAAAGGAGGAGTGCAAGGGGGGGGTGTGTGGAAACCGTGGGAGATTATCCACAAACGTGTGGAAAAGTGCTGTGCACAGTGTGGAAGTCTGTGGGGATACCAGCTTGGAACTGGGGGCTGTGCTTCTCCGGGAGTGGTGGTGCGGTGAGATGATATCTGTCCTTGGGTGCTGGGCGGTGGGGATAGCGTGGGCTGTGATAGTTGTGGGGTGTAGTATCTGGCGTATGCCGGAGTTCAAAGAACTCACCAAGCAGGGAGGTTCTCCGGTTCCAGAGCTTCAGCTTTCGGTGGAGCCTGTACGTTCGGCTCTGGGAGATGTATTGCTTTTCGTTCCCAAAGGGTGGTTCTTGCCAGACTTAGGGGATCGGATGCCGGCTGGGATGGTTGCCGTGGCAGTCAATCCGGACTACACCCTTGCTCTGACGCTTACCCTCCTTCGGAGAGCTTCGCGCGACAGTGCGGGGCGGTACGACCTTTTGGAAGTAACCCGGCAAAGCTTCGAGCGGCATCAGGCTCGCACGGCGGGAGCAGTTCGCTTGGCGAGCGACTTCACGCTTATGCAGCTGGGAATGAAGACGTTCGGTGTCTACCGATTCGTTCGGGAGCAGCGTCATGTCTGGGTGGCAGTTTTTGTCTCCTCCATAGGCACGGTATATGAGGTGGCGGTGGTTCCTCTCTCGGTGCGTCCTATTGACCCGCCGCCGGAGGATGAGTGCGAGCGCATATTCAAAGGAGTCCTTCGGGCAATACAGTTTTGAGTAATCATGAGGCTCTCCCCGGATACGGAAGCTGTCGTGGAGTACCTGCAGGTCTACTCAGGCAACACTCTGCGCAAGGCGAACGATGTCGGTCTCATCTTGGAGGTAGCCGCCCAACGGAATGTTCCCGATCTGGCGAACGACATTATTTTCACCGGAAGCACTCTCTGGCGCGTCTACCGGCTTTGGAAGCGGCTTTCACCTTCGGCGGAGGGCTATCAGGGGGTTGTGGACACCTTTTCCGAGAGCATTACGACGATGCGGCAGCTGTTGTCCCGGCTTCTTGAGGAGGCTTCGGAGGAAGTCCAGCAGCGTTTCCAGGAAACATACCTTCGGCTTGCAGAGGGAGCTGTACGCAACTTGGTAGATTTAGCCCATGACCTATCGTGGCTGAGGCAGCTCCAGAACGAGATGCGCCGCGGGGGTCGAGGAAGCGCAGGAGAAGAGCAAGGCTAAGCTGCTTCAGTTTCTCCACGGAGTGCCGATATACCTGTCTGCCAGGACGCAAGCTGTGTGTAGGATGCACATTGGCTCAGAAATCCCGGAGGTGGAAGGCGGGAAGGGCTGGAAGGGGTTCCCTGGTTCAGAGAGACGGGGACGCTCACTGTCAGTAGGAGCAAGTGATCCCTTCGCTCAAGCCTTAGCATACTGCCTGTCCTGTGGTTTTTCACCGCATGTTCAGCTCTTGGAGAATACCGGTGAAGGTACCCCGGGAGGGGATCAAGGGTCCTTAGGAGAAGTGGAATCTAGGACCGAACGAGTCCGATGGAGGCTTCCTTCGCCTCCTCTGGTCCTAGGAGGGACGATGGGGAAGGAGGATACCTGCGGACAGGAGACGGCCTTCGGCGTGCTGTTGATTCCTGTTGCGGATGGGCAGCGGATAGGACAGAACCTGCCTGCTGGGATATCCGTGGCTAAGGGGAAATCGTTCGGAGAGACGGGATCCAGCGATACAGGATGGCCTTCCCTGTTGCCGGTGTCCCTATGGGAAGGGCACCAAGGTGAGAAGCCGCAAGGGGGGACTTCCCCTGCTGCCATTTTGGGGAAAGAGATGGCGGTAGAGGTCCCAGATCCTACAGCCCGGGAAAGCTCCCTGGGAGTGACGGATAACCAATTCTCCATAGGGCCTGGGACATTGACTGGATGGCATCCCGAGGGATTGAGGTCCACCCAGCGGGTGCAGGAAGGGGTAGAGGTGCAGCAACTTCGGATACTGTTCGTGCAAGCAATGGAACAGGCTCTCCGAGCGCGTGGAGAACTGCCGACGGTGGCTTATGCGCGGGTAGAAGTCCCAGCGTGGGGATGGATCGGGCTAACCATTGCTATCAACGGCGGGCAGGTGTCCATCCGAGTGGAGAGCCAATCTTCCGAGGTCGGGCACCAATTAGTGGCGGCGGCTGAAGAACTGCAGCGGATGTTGAGTGAGCGGCATCTTCGGCTCACCGAGTTTTCTGTTCGGACATCGGAGGCGATGACCTCTGGCGGCTCTTGGCAAATGTGGCGGCAAGCCGATAGAAGAGCTTACCGTGAGCGGAAGTGCTTCGTCAGCTCCTTCCGTTGGTATCGGACGCATCCATTGGCGGTGGTGTAAGTATCCATCGGGGATGCAATGTCAGGGACAGTTGGAGCGCTCTCGGCATTGACAGCCCACGCTTTGGGGTATCAGCCCGGTGCAAAGGGGAGCGCCTCCGCGCCGGAGCGAGAGTATTTCCTGCGGCTCCTCGTTGCTCAGTTGCGAACTCAGAATCCTCTCCGCCCATATGAGGGGCAGGAATTTGCCGTGCAGTTGGCCATCTTCTCCCAAGTGGAACAGCTTGTAGCCATGCGGCAGTTGCTGGAGGTACAGCTTGGTCAGTTCTCAGGGCTCATGGAGACCATGGGAAATGCCTCTGCTCCCGCCTTGGTCGGGACGTTTGCCCGGGCGGAGAGCTCTATGGTATGGCTTCCCGCAGACGGAGGTGTACAGTTCGGCTATGAGCTCCCGGAGGCAGCGGAGGAGGTGCGGGTTGAGATCCTTACACCGGCGGGCGAGACCGTCCGTGTGTTAGAGTTCCACCAAGTGCGAGCAGGGGTCCACACTGTAGAGTGGGACGGGCGGACGGCATCCGGTGAGCGATTGCCAGCAGGGCGATACGCTGTGCGGATTATCGCTAAGGATGGGGCGCAGCAGAGTAGAGAGGTCATCCCCTTTGTTGAGGGAATCGTTGAAGCTGTGCGCTTTACGGAAGGCGGAGCCTTTGTAATTATCAACGGAGTTGAGGTTCCGCTGGTTGCTGTTCGGGAAATACGCAAGCGTCCGTAAGTCTCAGTAGTCGGAGGGAAAGTTATGGCGTTGGCACGGTCTCTGAGCACAGCGCAGAGCTCTCTTCGGGCACATCAGCAGAGGCTTGATCTGATTGCTGCCAATGTAGCCAACGTTAACACTATCGGTTACAAGGCAAGCCGGGCGCGCTTTGCTGAATACTTCGCTCAACGTCTCGGTCTTGGAACAATGCCGCTTGGAGTCAGCGGAGGAATGGACCCGCTCCAGGTTGGCTTGGGAGTGCGTTTGGCGGCGGTGGTGACGGATATGTCCCAGGGGGCGTTAACAGTGACGGAGAGACCCTTGGATGTAGCTCTCCGGGGAGAGGGATTTTTCGTATTACAGCTCAATGGGCAGCAGCGTTATACCCGTGCGGGCTCCTTCACCGTAGACGCTCAAGGGAGGATAGTGGATACGGCAACGGGGGCACTCGTGCAGGGATACAACCTCCTCTTGGATCCGAGTGGACGTCCGATTCGGGATAGCTCCGGAAACTTCTTACTTTCCCGTCGCATAGAAGCGCTTCGTATCCCACCGGAATTGCGCTCGCCAGCGCACCAAACAGAGCGCGTACGGTTAGCGGGAAACTTAAGCGCGGAAATGGGTGATGGCGAAAGCATCGCCACGAGTATCCTAGTCTACGATGCGCGCGGCGCTACCCATGTATTGCGGCTAGAATTTCGGAAGACAAGCACGCCGAATGAGTATGAGCTCAGTATGACCATTGATGGGCAGACCGTTGCCCTGCCAGCGGGCACTTCTACCGTGCAGTTCGGCAGTGATGGGGTCCTGGAATCTCCGCTCTCGCTCACGATTCCTGCTTCGGAACTTAATACGGCTCTGGGGGGGAGCTCACCGGTGTTTGACCCCTCCAAGTCGCTCACAATTGAGTTGGCACCCTCGGACAACCGATTAGCAGGAATTACCCACATGGCCGGACAGAGTGCGGTGACCGCTGTGGAACAGGATGGATATGGAGCCGGGGAGCTTGTTGGACTTCGCGTGGATGCAACGGGGAAGCTGGTCGGCATCTTCAGCAACGGGCGGACGGAAGTAGTAGCACAGCTGGTGATCGCGAAGTTCCCCAACCCCGGTGGGCTCTTACGAGAAGGGGATTCTCTCTTTGCCACTTCGCCTAACAGCGGCGCTCCAATCCTGGGAACAGCCGGTGAGATATTCCCCAGTACGCAGATTATCGCGGGAGCCCTGGAGGAAGCGAACGTAGACTTAAGCACAGAGTTTACAGAGCTTATCACAACGCAGCGCGGGTTTGAGGCTGCCGCGCGTATCGTGTCGGTGAGCGACCAGATATTAGCGGAGCTAACGGCGCTGAAGCGCTAAGTTATGGCTGAAGGGGACCCTGCAGGGTAGCGGCTCCGACGGTAATGAGGGCATCGTAGCCTCCTTGGTCGGGGAAGCGGTAGTATACGAATGCCCAGAAGGAAATACGGCTCCCGGTGGTATTGCCTTCCCATTCCTCAAAGGAGAGCGACTCCATGGTGCCGGTGTCTGCGTTGAGGTGCCCGGTGGCGTACAGGTAATTATGGCGCCCACGGCGCACGAGCTGCCGTAGGCGGTAGAGACGTTCCTCTGGATCATAGGTCAGGCGCCACTCTGGCGAGGCTTTCCAATTGTTGAAGGAGCCGACAGCGAAGACATCCTCCGCAAGCGGAGGTGCTCCTTCAGGGTCCAGAATGAATTCGACAGGGACGTAGTCTTGGAGGTACGGAGGGAGGAAAGCTGTTCGAGCGGCGCCATCATCGGCCCATTCAGAAAAGCTCCCGTTGCGTCGCAGGTCTGCCAGTGGGAAGCGGATAGGCGAGGGGGCATTCGGGGGAAAAAGCGCGGGATTGCTGAGATCGAGTACACGGTATTCGTTCTGTGCTGGAAGTCGCTCGGCTCGGAAGATTTTTATCCCCGGAAGCATGCCGGAGATGCTCTTCCCATACGGTTGCCGGTAAAGGCGCTCTGCTGCAACCCCTAAGGAAGGCTCGTGGGAGACGATATAGGGCTCAAACCAACGGTGATTGCGGTAGAACACCACCGTCTGAACCCGCTCATCGATGGCAAGAGTAGGAGGGAGCTGTACCCATGCTTCCACCGTTACAGCGGCGGGGCTTATACCAGGCTTAGAGGCGTAAAGGTCGCTGTAGACCACGACGCGACAGCTTCCTTCAGGGCGTACGGCGAAAAACCGTGCTTCTGCCAGGAGATGTTCCGGGTTGGCAAGCTCATACAACTGTAGCTTCCAGTTGCCGGCATAAGCGATGGTAACCTGGGGATTAGGAATCCGCAGTCGCCCTCGGTAGGTGTAGTAGCGGGAATTGACGGTTGCTGGCTCCCAGGAGAACAGCGTTGTTCGGGTTAATCCGACAGTGAGGAACACATTGTGGCTCTCGCTCCAATCGGGGCGGCAATGAATAAAGCGGGCTTCCAGAGCAGGGGGAACAGAGGCGTCGACTTCTACCTCTAACGTCACAAATGGATAGCCGAGCACAGGGACAGGGGTGACCGCTTCCGGGTTGAGGAGGAGGATAGGAGGGGCGGTCTCATCTTCAGCACCGTAGAGCCGGATGTTCCGGATGAACCACGGACGTTGCTCTGCCACAGCGGTAATGCAACACCATAAGAGAAGTGCGGCGACATACGGATTCATGGACTTTTCCCGGGCTGAAGGGGAGAGGGCATCTCAAGCGGGGCGTAGACAAGGCTTAAGGTGAAAGCGATTCTATGTGCTCGCCATGGAACGCCGGAGGCAAGGCGGGTTAGCCCTATCCAACCCATCACAGATGGCTGGAGGGCGATATACTGACGTGCTACGATCGGCAGGAGGTATCGCATGCCCAACCCAATAGCGAAGGACACCGGGGCTCCATTCGGGATGTTTCCCGAGCGCTCATTGCGTGTCCGTGTGCCTGTATCGGAAAAGTATCCGTAGGCCGGTTCCACAAGGCGCTCCCGTTGGGAAAACGAAAACCCCAAAACCCATCCCGTCTGAAGACCGAAGCGGAATTGCCACTGGGGCAATGTTGCAATCGGTGTATATCCGAACAGGACCTGAGTTTCCAGAGTGCTTCGGGTAATGGAGAGCTCATGCTCGAAGGTGCCTGGCGCAGACTCTCCGGTTAGAGTGGTTACAACTGTGCGCTCCTGCTGCAGGAAGGTAACGCTCTGTCGGTGATAGCTTGCTTCCAAAAGGAGGCGTAGGCGCGAAGCAAGGGGGAACCCGTCGTATGTTACACTCACTCCCCACCCTGTGCCTATGGCTCCTTCAAAGCCGGGACAGCAGTTCGGAATGGTGGGCGAGACAGTCCGGAAATTTGCCGTGTGGGCTTCAATGTTCATGCCCACACCGGCGCCGACGCTATACTGCGGCTTCGCACTCGGTGGGAGCACGCTGCAGAGCAGCCCCATGAAGAAGTATGCCCACACCATCAGTCGTCTCCCGCTATGGAACGTGCTGGAAGACAATAGCGAGCCGCTGCGAGGGGGTCTGCAACACCAGCAGGTATGTCCCGGCTGGAAGCTCCTTTAGCGTCAGCGCTTCTTCGTATACCCCTGGGGAGACTACCCGTTCAACCAAGCGGAGTAGCTCTTGTCCGTAGAGATTCCATAAAGACACCCGCACCAGGCCTGTCTCCGCCGTACCATACCGCAGAGTTGCGGATGTAGGCGCTGGATTGGGCAGGAGAGTAAGGAGCGCTGTCGCAGCTGTGGGGACGAACAGACGGTCACCCCCTTCACGGCAGATGTCCACCCGGAAGGTGTCCGTGACGATCTCTGTCGGTGGGGAAGTTCCATCCCAGCTCAGCTGCTCCAGAATCAAGGGCGTACGGTCCCGGTCGCCGAGCATTACGCGGAAGCGCAAAGTTGTCAGGGAAACCTCGCCCGGAGGTAAGCCCGTCGTGGAAAAGCTCAAGGGAATGATCCTCCAGCCCTGGGAAAGAGTCCCGACAGGGGTTGGAGGCAGAGGTTCCAATAACTGTGCCCAGTACCGAAGGTGGAGTCGTAGACCCGTTGCAGCTATCCCCGTTGAGGGAATCCGCAGGAGGAGTGGCAGTTCGACGAGGGCCCCGGGTTGAGCTTGTCCACCACGGAGACGAATCCCAACGATCTCCGCCGGGTGGGTGCGCACGTAGTCGTAGGGGTCAGATTCGGTTGAGCAACCGTCGTGGGTAACCCGCACACGGTAGCGTCCGCTTTGGGGCGGAACGAATCGCTGACCCGTTGCCCCGGCAATGGGAGCGCCAGTGCTGTCCAACCACTGGTTCCCAGTCGCAGAGCTGGAAACCAAAGTATCCCCCTCTTGGGTGATAGTGGGCTTTGGAGGACGAGGCAGAACGGTCACAAGGAGGCTGTCGGAGCGAGTTCGTCCACACCGATTAGAGGCAACGACCCAGTACGTACCAGCCGTGGAAACAACAACCGTGGAGCGGTCACGGGCAAACAGGGTATCATTCCGATACCATTCGTACTGCACATCCGGCTGGGGAGCGACCGAAAAGCGTACGGAGTCCCCTTCACATAACGGGAGCGAACCCTCAACGCGAATCCGTGGTGCCTCCGGTGGGGCGGTGATGGTGACGGTTACAGAGTCCGACACAGCTTCTCCACATGGGCTGGATAGCCGTACCCAGTACGTTCCCGGCAAACGAACGGTGACAGTGGAGGTATCTGCCCCGATGGGGGCTCCGTTCCGGTACCACGTGTACCGAGCACCAGCAACAGCTTCAACCCAGAGCAGGAGAGTATCCCCTTCGCAAAGTTCGGGGGTTCCAGCCACCTGTATCTTGGGGGGTGAGAGTGTGTCGAGAGTGCGGATAACGGCGCTGTCGAGCGAACGAGCCCGCCCGCATGGAGTAATGACCTCTACGGTGTACGTCCCCGCTTGTCGGACGACGTAGCGCGGGGAGGTTGTGTCCACCAATTGTCCATCCCGATACCAGTGGTAGCGAGCATGGGGTTGCTCGGGAATGGTCAGCACTGTGCTATCGCCGGAGCAGAGCACGACCCCGCCTTCTATGCTTAGACGAGGTGGATAGGGGCGTGGAAGGACTTCAATCAAGACGCTATCCGACCGTGCACGACCGCAGGTGTTTATGACCTCAACACTGTACCATCCAGGGGTCCGCACCGTATATGCCCACGCTTGCGCATTGCGCAGTATGAGCAGGCCGTTGCGGTACCAGAGATATTCCTGTACGGTCGGTTGCTGCTGGGTCTGGAGGCGAGCGCTGTCCCCTTGGCAGAAGAGGCGGCTCCCAATGATATCCAGGGTGGGCTTCTGGAGCGGCTCGTCCACGAGAATCCGGACGGTATCGCGTGCCCATGCTATCCCGCATTGGTTTTCAACCGCCAGGGTGTACGCTCCCGCTTGGTGGACCACGATGGCCGGACTGTTTGTCCCAATCGGCTGTCCGTCGTGGTACCAGTGGTACGTGACATCGGGCTGGGGCTGAGTAGACAGTGTGACACTGTCTCCGCGGCAGAAGCGAAGAGGTCCTGAGGCGGTGATGGATGGTCTGGTAGGGGGAGCGCCAGCGGTGAGAATCACCTCCTTCTGCGCCGTTGCCGTACCACATGGAGTCTGCACCTCAACGGTATAACGCCCCGGCTGTCGGACAACCAGGGTAGGAGCATTGACGCCGCTGATGGCAATATTGTTCCGACGCCATCGGTAGGTTGCCATTTCCTCCGGCTCTATCTGGAGAATGGCGCTATCCCCGGGACAGAGGAGGGTGTCGGGAGTTACGGTAATAACGGGAGGTTTCGGGGGACGGAGGATTGTCAGTGTGTCGGTTGCTTCTCCGACAGTGACAGGACTGGAGCCAATGATCCGAATCCGATAGCGCCTACCGGCAGGAATTGTATCGGGAATTCGGGCAACAATCCGTCCGGAAGTTTGACCGGCAAGCTCTCCGATAAGGGTGGACCTGGCGAAATCGCCGGAGGAATCGGACAGAACGGCCGTGAAGCTGTTGTCGCTGAAGAAGGAGCCGGTAACGGTAAACTCTATCGTCACCGTGTCGCCAGCGCAGAGCGGGCTTCGGAGGGCTCGGCACCGGATTGTCTCCCGTTCGAATCGGGTCAGTACAGCATCGGAGGAACCCTGGAGCTGCCCTTGGAAGGCACTGCGTATGGGGTAATCCCCACTCGTTGTGGAGCCGCATGCGTAGAAGCTGATACCGGTGTCTGCGGCAACGCTGTAGAAGACTTCGTATCCGCTCCCTCCGAAGGGTGTGGACCATTGGAGGGTGCCGACGTAGTGCAGTAGCACAAGAAAGGCATCGCCGCTGCCCATATACGGTTGCAAGGAGAACCAGCGCGGAAAGTTTGAGCTGTAAGTGTAGCCACAGGCAAGAACCCAGCGGTAGGCGGTGACGGCAACCCCACGAATCTCATCCATTCCGCTTCCGCCATAGAAGGTTCCCCACAGAAGGCGCCCAGCGCTGTCCAGGTACGTTAGGAAGGCATCCAAAGCGGCCGAGCGCCGAGGCTGGATGGCATTGAGCAGGGGGATTGTGTCGCTTAGCGAAGCTCCTCCGAAGACAACGGCGTTCTGATATCCCACGGCAACGGCGTTGGCAACATCCTGCCGATTCCCACCGTAGTAGGTCGCCCAGAGAAGCCCTCCAGTTCCGCTGAGCTTGAGGACAAAGGCATCGGAGAGTCCTCCAGCAAAATTGGGCTGAAGGGCGTTTTGTACGGGGAAGTTGGCACTAGAGGTTATCCCGACACCGATGACGGCACCCGTGCTATCGGCGCAGATTCCCCGCAGATCGTCTTCGCCAGAGCCACCGTAGTATGTTGCCCAAGTTCGTTGACCGTTGGCGGTGAACTTCAGGAGGAAAACGTCTAACGTCCCTCCGGCATGAGAACTTTGGACAGCGTTGGCAATGGGGAAATCCCTACTACTGGTGGAACCGCCGACGAACAGGGCATTTCCGGAGGAGGTGTAGGCAGTGCTGTAAGCAATTTCTGCCCCCGTGCCGCCGTAGTACGTCGCCCATTGGCGTTGCCCATTAGCATTGAGCCGCACAAGGAAGGCATCCGATGGACCTGCAAGTGAGCTTTGGAAAGCATTCTGCGTTGGGAAGTTCGGGCTGCTCGTAGTACCAACGATGACGCTATTGCCGTTGGCATCACAAGCAATTCCGTAGGCTACCTCCACGCTGTCGCCCCCGTAGTACGTTGCCCACAGGGGCTGCCCTGCAGAGGAAAACTTCACGATAACGGCGTCAGAAGCAACCGTCGTTGCCAACGTTGATTGGAGGGCATTGCGGACGGGGAAATTCGGACTTATACTCCAGCCAGCTGCGTAGGCATTTCCTTGGCGGTCTGTTGCCACGGATAGGAACTCCTCAGCGAGGCTACCGCCGTAATACGTCGCCCACATAACTCCTGGGTCAAAGAGCAGAGGGACACCGGGGATGGCATCAGGCACGGTGAAGGAAAGGGTATCTCCCCTCAGCCGGTAGGCACCCGATAGAATACGCCCCTGTTGGACAACCACAGGGGGTAATTCCCGGAGCTCCCCTGCCGAGGTTATCACACGGAGAGAGCCATCGTTTTCTTGGAAAAGCCGCTCTGCACCGACATAGCGGAAGCGGACACCGGCCAATGCCTCTGCTCGGTGAGCGATGAGATCATACTTGAATCCATCCGTTCCGGACCACGTCAGCCGCAAGTCAACCTCTGGGAAAACACCTTGGAGTATGAGGGAACGGTATGCCTGGATGCTGGAAAAGGTGCCGTGGGGATAGTAATAGATGCGCCGGAAGTGGCTCGGTTCTTGGGGCTTCCAGTGGAAGAACCTGTTTGCGCCGATCCACTCTATGTCCACTCGCCGAAGGAGTAGGCGAAGGCGGTGGGGCCCTGTGCGGGAGAGAAAATCGCTACGGTCGTAATCCGCTCCGCCCTGAGGGTGCAGCTCCGGCAGGGACTGCACGAATACATAGCTGAGCCCCGAAGGGCGCACGAAGAGCAGAAAGTTCGGCGTTTCAGCAACAAAGAGGACCTCGGGACATGGGGTGCCGTGGGTGTCTCGAAGCTGACCGATGTTTTGCCAGAAACCCGCTGCCGTGCAGAGAACAGCTGTCCATGTAAAAACCCCTATTACCCGCGTAACGAGCATGGCGGAGCAGCTACGTGACTGGGCGTTTGAGACAAACATAGCCATTTCCCTGTAAAAAGCCCCCACAAAGACGGGCGAACTTGCTTGGGTAGCAGAGAACTTCCCGTTCCATTCCGGGCGTGCGCAAAATCTTTTCGGAGTTCCAGCTTCCCCAATTTGGCTGGAAGGGGAACGAGACGGTGCCGCGCATTCGCTCGAAGGCTCCCAAGTGCGCTGAAGGTGTGCTCATTACAACTCCCCCCGGAAGGCCTTCTCCAGTATCGCTTGCTCCAGCCGCTTGAGCTCCGCTTGGGTGGCGGCCTGCTCCTCCTTGAGG
>JAUQPL010000014.1 GCA_030550395.1 Bacteroidota bacterium
GCGGTTGAAGACGGCGTCGGCACGGCCGGTGGCGAGGGTGTATTCCGTGCGGACCTGCGGGTTGAGACCAATCTCGGCGCAGAATTCCTCCAGCATCCGGTCAACGACCCGGCGGAAATCGGCCTCAGTGGGAGCTGACGGCAACAAGTTTTGCAGAGATTGCTCAATTTTCCGGCTCCAGGCCTTCACTTTTGCTTCCCTAGCCAGCTACCGACTTATCGGAATCCTCCGCCGTGCGGAGCTGCTCAATCCACTGCTGGATATGCTGGCGCATTCGTTCTTCTACCTCCTCATGGCTTGAACCTTTGACAATAATGGCAAGCTGGGGGCAATAGGCAGCGTAATCCTGTTCGCCCCGCCGGCGGATGAGGATTTCGTAATCCAAGGGATTCGTACTCCGAAGCTTTTCCATTAGACCCCTCACTTTGCATGGGACACATCCGATATCGGGAGAAGCTCTCCGAATTGTTGCCGCAATTGCTCCACACTGGCCGTATCCGTGAGGGCGTAGCGGATCGGAGTGATGGAGACGTAGCCCTGCGTCAAGGCCACATCATCCGCCTCGGGATCCCCATCGGCAAGGACGTACTCGCCCGCTAACCAGAAATACTCCCGTCCCCAGGGATCGCGTCGGCGCTCGTACCAATCACGCCAGAGCGAACGACCCTGGTGCGTGATCCGCACGCCGCAAATTTGCTCCAAGGGAAGCGCAGGGATATTCACATTGAGCAGTGTCCCGGTAGGCAGTCTCAGAAAGGGTAAACGCTCAACAATGGCTCGGGCAATCACGGCAGCAGCTCGGAAGTCCGCCTCCGCTTCATAGGCATCCAGTGAGAAGGCAACCGAGGGAATGCCCAGAAGAGTTCCTTCCGTTGCGGCAGAGACCGTGCCTGAGTACAGGATATTGACTGCTGTATTGCGGCCATGATTAATGCCCGAAGCCACCACATCGGGACGCCAAGGCAAGAGAGTTGTGACTGCCAGCTTGACGCAATCGGCAGGAGTTCCATTGACCGCATAGCCAACAAACTGCCCATTAGAGCGGAATGGGACAATTCGCAGGGGCTCGCTCACTGTCAGAGCGTGCCCGACAGCGCTCTGCTGGCGATCCGGAGCAACAATGACGACCTCTCCTAACGGACGCAATGCTTCCGCCAAAGCATGAAGTCCTGCCGCCTCAATACCATCGTCGTTCGTGACTAAAATCCGCATCATCGGCGAAGATCGTTCCAGAGAACCAACACCATCAACATCATGAGCAAGGCAACGCCGATTTGCTGAATTGTCAACTTCACCTTCACCGGTAGTTCCCGGCGAAGTAATGCTTCCAGGGCAACAATCAGCAGATGTCCTCCATCCAACGCCGGGAAGGGAAGGATATTGATGAGCGCTAAAACAGCCGAGAGCTGGGCAACAAAGAGGATAAAAGCTTCCCAACCCACCCGCGCCTGTTCCGCCGCCACCCGAGCAATCTGAACGGGACCGCCAATAGATTCCCGGACGGAAAGTTTACCCCGAAGTATCGCCTCAATGGCGGAGAAAAATCCTACCACGACCCGAGCCGAACTTTCCGCACCCAAGGCGAGCGCTTCCCAAAGGTTGTAACGGACAGAAACCCGTGGACCCGTGTAGACAGTGGTAATCTGCACCCCGATTTTGCCATCGCTATCGGTACGGAGGCGTGCGCTCAGCGTATCCGTGCCACGCTTCCAGCGCAGTAGGAACTCCCGCTGCCGATAATCCTTCATGCGTGCGATAAATTGTGCAGCCGTTGTAATTGCCTCCCCTTCCAAGCTCAGCAAGGTATCGCCCGCACGCAACCCTGCTTTCCCAGCAGGACGCAGATCGTCCACGGCCATCAGCACCACGCGACTCGGCGCCGGGAAGATATCCAGTGTCCGTTGTGTGGCCAGCAGCTCCAGCACTGTTGCCTTCGGGATGCTCAACCTCTGCCGGCCGGCGGGACGCTCGACTTCCACTATGCGAGAATCTCCAGAAACAGAAGGGTCCAGCAGACGTTCCACAAGCTGGTTCCACGTGGACACAGGGGCTCCATCAACGCTGACGACCTTATCCCCAGCCTGTAATCCGAGTTTCTCCGCCGCTGAATTCGGCACGACATACGCAATCGTGGTACTCTGCCACTCTTCCCCGCCTTTCAGCAAGGCAAGGGCAGCAAAGAGGACAACAGCCGTGATGAGATTCATCAACACACCCGCAGACAGGACAAACGCCTTTTGCCACGGCTTCTTGGCTCGAAACTCCCATGGCTGCGGGAGACTGCGAGCACTTTCCGGGTCTTCCTCCACCATACCTGCAATCCGGACGTAGCCTCCAATTGGCAAAAGGGAAAGACGGTAGTCCGTGGCACCCTGCCCCAGCCACTGAGGTGGCAGAGGACCCAGTCGCCATCCCCGCCCCCGCATATACCCAATCAGACGTGGCCCCATACCGATCGAGAACACATCAACCCGGATCCCCATCGCCCGGGCAGCCAGGAAATGCCCCAACTCGTGCACCGTCACAATAATACCGATGACCACCAGGAGATAGAGCAGCTCTTGCACGGCTTCCTCCGTTGAGTTGAGGGGACTATCCCGATGAAGATACGCGCTCTTGCACAGCGCGTTGGACGAACAGCCGCACTTGGCGGTCTATTTCCAAGACCTCCTCTAAGGTCGGCTCCGGTAAGGATGGGAAAGACTCCAACGCCCGGTGGATAAGCTCAGGGATATCCAAGAAGCGGATGGCACCCTCTAGGAAAGCTGCAACGGCAACCTCATTGGCAGCATTCAGGACCGTAGGTGCACTGCCTCCAACCCGTAGTGCCTCTAATGCCAGGCGGAGGCAGGGAAAACGCTCGGCATCGGGAGGCTCAAACTCCAGACGACCAATAGTGGCCAAATCCAGACGCTGGACTGCCAAGGGTAAACGCCGAGGATAACTCAGAGCATACGCTATTGGAATCCGCATATCGGGCAAAGCAAGCTGCGCTTTCACCGAGCCATCACGGAAATAAAGTAGCGCGTGGACGATGCTTTGCGGATGGATGAGCACACGGATGCGCTCAGGGGGTAAATCAAAGAGCCAGTGAGCCTCAATGACCTCCAGCCCTTTGTTCATCAGGGTTGCCGAATCTACCGTGATCTTGTGCCCCATACGCCAATTGGGATGGCGGAGAGCTTCTTCCACGGTGATACTCTCAAACCGTTCACGGGGCAAAGTGCGGAAGGGCCCCCCGGAGGCTGTCAGCACAAGCTCCTCCAAGCTTTCCCGTTCTTCTCCTCTGAGGCACTGGAGCGCAGCACTATGCTCACTGTCAATAGGCAAAAGCGGTACCCCTGCACGACGTGCCTCCCGCATAACAATGTGCCCTGCACTCACCAGCACCTCCTTACTGGCCAACGCCACCGGAATCCCTGCCCGAACAGCCGCCAAGGTGGGAAGGATCCCCACCGCCCCTACCAGACTGATGATGACGATACCATTGCGTGTGTCGGCAGCAGCTTCCTGCAGTCCCGCCACACCACAGAGGATCCGACCGCTGAAAGAAAAACGTCGGCGGAACTCTGCACAGGCATGCTCGTCCACGATGACGACACCCAACGGGTGGAAACGCTGCACCTGCTGCGCCAGAAGCTCAATGTTCGTCCTGGTCGCCAGGTAGCCAATCTGCACGGACTCATCCCACTGCTGTAATACCTCCAGCGTCTGTTGCCCGATAGAACCAGTGGAGCCCAGAATTGTCACCGTGCGCATTGCCTCACGAGCGATATTCCTCCGTTATATCCCGCCTGCGGCGCAGGGAAATGCACCGGAACTGGTCCATCGGCAAGCGGGGGTCTGGATGAATGCGCAACCAAACGCGATAGCGCACCATGAGGCGGAGGCGATGGGAAAAGAGACCCCGCGTGAGCACTCGAGCAATATGGGGATGGATATGGAGCTGAACCCGCCACTCACGGGCGTGGGTCCGGAAATTCCGCAGCCACCGTTCTAACGAATTGACCACCACGGCACCAACATATACCCGCCCACTTCCCTGGCACGTCGGACATGGCTCAGTCAGCTTCTCCAGAACGCTGCGTCCGACCCGTTGTCGTGTGAAGGGCAGCATCCCCAAATGAGTCATCGGATAGACAACCGTTTTCGCCCGGTCCCGAGACAGCTCCCGCTTGAGCTCCTCATAAACCAACTGGCGGTTTTTCTCCTGCTGCAAGTCAATGAAATCCACCAACACAATGCCGCCGATATCGCGGAGGCGCACCTGTCGGGCAATCTCGCGGGCAGCTTCCAGGTTCGTGCGCAAGGCGTTACTTTCCTGGCTGGGATCGCCCATACCACGACCCGTATTGACATCAATCACCGTCATCGCTTCCGTGTAGTCGATGACCAGCGATCCCCCACTGGGCAAGGCGACACGACGCTGGTGGAGTTGAGCAATTTCACTCTCAATGCCGAAGCGGTCAAAGAGGGGCTCTTTGTCCGTATAGAGCTCCAAGCGGGAAAGCATCTCCGGAGCAACACGGCTCAAGTACTGACGCAGCACTCGGTAAATGGAGCGAGAGTCCACGAAGATACGCTCCACATCGGGGGCAAGGAACTCACGAACGGCCTCAATGTAAATAGGGTCTTCGGGCCGCAGCAACTGAGGACGGCCTCCCAGGCGAGCCTGCCGTTCAACCCGTCGCCACTCCTCCAAAAGCCACCGGAGCTCCCGCTGAAGCACTTCGGCCTTCTGCCCCTGAGCCGCTGTGCGGATGATACAGCCATAATCTGCCGGAAGTAGCGAGCGCACAATGAATCGGAGCCGACGGCGTTCGTCTTCATTGGCGATTTTCTGTGATACTCCAATCCCGCTCTCAAATGGTGCCAGAATCAGGTAATGTCCCGGAATAGTCACTCGCGTGGTCACCCGCATTCCCTTCTGTCCATAAGCATCCCTCATAACCTGCACGAGCAGTTTCTGTCCCAGCTCCAAGGGGATGACCACTGTACCCGAACGACGGGTGCGGAAGACAGGATATGCCTTGGGCTTCCCGTTGGTCTTCGCTGTACGGGGTTGACGTCGGACTGCGGTGCCTGAAACCTCAGCCCGGGATTCTTCCTCCCCCTCTTCCCAATGGACCTGCTCTTCCACTGCCTCCTCAGCCACATCGGAGAAGTGCAGGAAGGCATCCTGCTCAAGCCCAATGTCCAAGAAAGCGGCGTTGATGCCCTGTACGATCCGCCTGACCTTCGCCAGATAGATAGCCCCGATCCGTCGCTCCCGATCTGGGACATCAATCCAGAGTTCGGCAAGTTTGCCCTCCTCCAGGATCGCAACCCGAACTTCACTGAGCAATTCAGAAATGAGAATTTCTCGCCTCATGACTTTCGCCAACAGCTTCAATGGCACTTTCGGAAAGAGACGAAGGCTGCCCACCGGTCGTGGAGTTACGGAGGGAAATACCCATTGCTGCGGACGCGCTGGATATAAACCTCCATTGCCCGCCACTGGGTAAGAAGCCCCTGCAAATAGTCATGAATCCAGTGGAGCCGTTGACGTTCGGAGCGCATCTGAAGCAAGTATTGCCGCTGGAGCGGTTCCAAACCGAGCTGCTTTCCCAGGAAGAAGGACAAAGCCGTTGTGCGGCGAGCTTCCGCAAGGAGTTCTTCTACCTCGGCTGAGGGTCTCCGTAGTAGTTGGAGGAGCTCCCCGTAGAGGTAATAGCATGCCTGCTGGAGCTGTCCATCGGGTTCTTCTGGTTCATCGGTCCACCATTCTACTGTCGCCACCCAGTAAGGATGGCTCTGCTCATCCAGTTGCCAAATGCGGTAGCGCTGCCCACCTATGACGGCAATGTCCATACGCCCATCCCGATAGCGACGCAGAATTCGCTCCACTTGCGCAATACAGCCTATTTCGTGAAGCTGTCCGTCCAGCAACAAGTTGATTCCTATCCGCTGTTGTCCTGCCAGCACCTGCTGGAGGAGCAGCCGGTAACGTGGCTCAAAGATATGGAGCGGAAGAGGCTCCCCAGGCAAGAGAGGACTCTGGAGGGGAAAGAGTCCAATGATCTCAGGCACGCTCTGCTCCTGTCGGTGGGACCTGCACGACTTCGTTATCAATGAGCCGTATCTGACCCAAGCGAGCTGCAACCAGCAAGGCAATCTGCTGTCCTCCGGCGAATTCTTCTGGTTCGTCCAGCGTGAAAGCATCGGCAGCCGCAGCATAATCCAGTTGTATCTCCGGGACACTGTGAAGTTCCTCAGCCATGGCTTGGACCAGCACCTGCCGTCGCCGCTGGCCCTGGAGAACGAGTTCTCGTGCCCGCTGGAGCGCCCGGTAGAGAACCGTTGCCTTCTGACGCTGCTCGGGCAGAAGGTAGATATTGCGAGAGCTCATCGCCAGACCATCTGCTTCGCGCACTGTAGGGACAACCACAATTTCAACGTCAAAGTTCAGATCTCGCACTAACTGCCGCACCACTAAGGTTTGCTGCCAGTCCTTCTGCCCAAAGAGGGCAACATGTGGCTTTGTTGCCAGAAAAAGTTTCGTCACAACTGTTGCCACGCCCTGGAAGTGCCCAGGGCGGAAGACGCCTTCAAACTTCTCCGACACCCCAAGCACAGTCACCCGCGTCGTATAGCCCGCCGGATACATCTCCTGGACAGTCGGGGCAAAGAGCACGTCGCTGCCAGCTTCTTCCGCTAAGCGGCGATCACGCTCAAGGTCGCGGGGATAGCGTTCATAATCCTCACCGGGGAGAAACTGCGTAGGGTTGACAAAGAGCGTCGTAATGACGACATCTGCAAGCTGGCGTGCCTGCCGGATGAGGCTTAGGTGCCCCTCGTGGAAGTATCCCATCGTAGGGACGACAGCGATACGGCGTCCGGCATATCGTTGCTGCTCGGCATAGTACTGCATCTGCCGGATACTTACGATGAGCTCCATTGTTCTGCCTGCGCGATCATGCGCTCAATCACGGCAAGCCCCTGCCTCCAAAAGGCCGGCTGCGTGATGTCAATACCGAATTGTCGCAGCAGACGCTCGGGCTCCTCTGAACCACCCGCTGCCAAGAGATCTCGGTACCGTGGGAAAAAGGAGCTGCCCTCTTGCTGGTACTGCCGGTACAGTGCCAGCACAAGCAGCTCCCCAAAAGCATAGGCATAGACGTACCCCGGTGTATGGAGGAAGTGGGGGATATAACTCCACCAGAGGGCGTAGTTGTCCGTTAGTGTAACGCTGCTGCGGAACATCTCCTGCTGCGTCTGCATCCAGTAGGTGGAAAACTCTCCCGTCGTCAGCTCCCCCTGCTCTGCCCGATGGCGGTGAATAAGCTCCTCAAAACGGTGCATTGCCACCTGCCGAAAGACCGTTGCCAAAATATCATCCAGTTTCCCGACGAGCAATGCCAGGCGAGCCCGCGTATCATCACACTGATGGAGCAAGCGCTGGAAGGTAAGCATCTCCCCGAATGTAGAAGCCATCTCTGCCAACGTGAGCGGGGCATGCGCCTGCAAAATGCTATGCTGCCGCGACAGATACTGATGGATACCGTGCCCAAGCTCGTGCGCCAAAGTCAACACATCCCGCGTCGTACCGGTGAAATTGAGAAAAACGTACGGATGTGCAGAGGGCACGGTGGGAGCTGCATACGCCCCCCCTTGTTTCCCTGGCCGAACAGCTGCATGAATCCAACGCTCGGTGAAGAAGCGGGACACAATCTCCCCGAACTCCGGTGAAAACTCCTGATACGCCTGCCAAACAGCCTGTTGCGCCTCGGACCAACTCCAAGTCCAAGAAGCCGCTGGCAACGGTGCATAGCGATCCCACTCATAGAGCTGCTCAAGACCGAGTAGACGTCGCTTGAGCTGATAGTATCGCTCAACTAGCTCATAGCCTTCAACGACCGTCTGAACAAGTGCGTGCACAGCATCATCACTGAGCTCATTTTCCAGATTCCGCGGCGCTAACCAATGGGGGTATCCCCGCAGCTGGATCATAGTCGTGTACCAATCGGAAAGCACGGTATTGAAGATGAAGGTCAGCAAGCGCGCCTGCTGGCGCAATCCAGCAGTGAAGGCTTCGGAAGCACGGCGCCGAAGTTCTTGATTGGGATGGTGCAGAAGCGCCAAAATTTCCTGTTGCCGATAGGGAGTGCCATCCAGAGTATAGACCATACTACTGGTCAGCTCGTCAAAGAGGCGCACCCAGGCAAAACGAGCCGTCGTCCCCTTCAGCACCAATGCTTGCTCTGCCTCCTCCGACAGGGTATACGGACGGAAGCGCAGCGTATGGCTCAACCAGTGGCGCCAACGGTGAAAGTGAGTAGATCCCAGCACGCGCGCATGAACCTCCGACGGCGCATGCATCCATTCCACCGGCACAAAGACCAGGGAACGCTCAGCCAGGGCAACAACTTCCCGCACCCGCTGGAGGAGTGCCCCTATACGGGGATTTTCCGTATCCGTTGACCAAAGAAGGTAGACATAGCTCTCCAGGCGAGCACTAATCTCTACCAAGGCCTCATACTCTTGGAGCAATGCCACTAATTGCTCCTCCGAAAGCCCAGACAACCGTCCGCGCCAGCGCCGGGCAAAATCTTCCGCCCGCGCAGGGAGCTCTGCTAAATCTGCCTGGAAAGCGGGAGAGTCAATTCCGGGGTACAGATCCCTTAAGTCCCAGACCACTTCCTTGCTATCTTGCGGAAGAAGCTGGGAATGGCTCTCATGGTACTTATGAGGATGCTCCATTTGTCACCTCTTCCCTGTCTTCCTATGGCACAATGCGATAGAGCATACGCGGGAAAGGAATCACTTCCCGGATATGCTGAACACCGGTGATCCACTTGACTGTTCGCTCAATGCCCAAGCCAAAGCCGCTATGGGGCACCGAGCCGTAGCGACGCAAATCCAGGTACCATCGAAAGGCATCTTCGGGTAAGCCCTGCTCCCGAACGCGTTGAAGGAGGGCATCGTAATCGTCCTCGCGCTGGCTGCCGCCGATAATCTCCCCGCCCCCCTCGGGTGCAAGCATATCCATAGCCAAGGCAAGCTCAGGATTTTGCGGATCACGCTTCATGTAAAACGCCTTCACTGCCGCTGGGTAGTGGTGAATAATGCACGGCTTGTCAAACTCCTCCATGATGGCATCCTCTTGGGGAGCCCCGAAATCCTCTCCCCAAGGGAAGTCAACAAGCTCCTCGCCCCCATCGGGCAACTTCCGGTGAAGTTTCACCCCTTTGCGACGGATGAGTTCAACTGCCTCCGTGTAACTCATCCGGTAGAAGGGTCGCCGCACCTTCTCTAACCGGCTAATATCACGCCCTAACGTGTGTAACTCCCGCTCACAGTGCCGCAAGACATACTGGACAATGTACTCCACAAGGTCTTCCGCCAAATCCATGTCGTCATTTAAGTCAAAAAATGCTGCCTCTGGCTCAACCATCCAGAATTCGGTCAAATGACGCCGCGTTTTGGAACGCTCCGCGCGGAAGGTAGGTCCTAACGTATATACCCGCCCGTGAGCCATCGCAGCAGCTTCGGCATAGAGCTGTCCTGATTGGGACAGATACGCCTTGCCCAAATCAAAGTAGTCTAGCTCAAACAGCGTCGTGGTCCCTTCACATGCATTGGCGGTCAGGATAGGCGCATCAATGCGTACAAACCCATTGGCATCCAGAAACTCACAAATTGCTCGAATGACTGCTGCCCGAACTCGCATGATGGCATGCTGGCGCGGGGAACGGAGCCAGAGATGACGATGCTCCAGAAGGAACTCCACCCCATGTTCCTTAGGGGTGATCGGATAGCCCTTGGCTAATTGCAGAATCCGGAAGTCCTTCACTTGAATTTCATATCCACCGGGAGCCCGTTCATCGCGCCGTACAATCCCGCCGACGATAACGGAGGACTCCTGGGTAACCGTGGCCGCCGCCTCAAATACCTCAGGAGGAACCTCCGGTTGGAAGACTACTAACTGACAAAATCCCGATCCATCCCGAAAGCGCAGAAATTGCAGCCGCCCCTTGTCCGTACGGTCAGCTATCCATCCCCGTAACACGACGCTTTCACCAACCAACTGCGGCAGATCAGCTATCCGCTGATATGTCCGGTAGTGAGAAATCGGCATTAAAAGCTCAACAGCCGGTTGAACACGCAAAATTACGTAACTCCCTCAAGGGCTTGGGCTACCGCCCATCTTTCGGCAAAGCTGTAATTTTGCAGCTGCATCTAATAACTCACCTCAAAACTGCAAGCTGCCATGGCGAAAGCACAGAGTTTCGTTGACAAAGTCCGTAAAGCAGAACAGCGGGGCAAAGGCCCCATAATGGTCCAAGTGATCAAAGGATACCGCTCCGAGCGTGGAACAATTCGCTTTCTCAAGCGCTTCGTCCGCGTCAATGACATCAGTGAGCTGGACACGTTGGACATCAGCAAAGACAAGCCATGAAAAAGGGCATCCACCCATACTACCGTCCCATTGAGGTCGTTATGACGGATGGAACCGTCTTCGTCACCCGTTCCTGTGCCAAGCGTGATCGGCTTGTTTTAGAGATTGACTCCAAAAGTCATCCCTTCTTCACGGGTAAGCAAGTTCTGGTTGATACAACCGGTCGCGTTGAGCGATTCCAACGCCGCCTACAGAAAACAGAGCAGATTCGCCAGAAGAAGCAATCTCAACAGCCTTCCACCGGAGCAGAGCAACCGTCAGGAAATCAGGGATAAGCCATGGCTGTGACAGTGCGCAAACACAAAGGGCGGAAACGCCCGAATCCATTAGGAGAAAATCGGTACGTTGACTACCTCAACATCCCTCTGCTGCAACACTTCATCAACGAGGAAGGAAAGATCTTGCCGAGGCGCATCACAGGGGTCACGGCTGTGCAGCAACGGCGTATCGCCAAAGCAATTAAGTACGCACGCCTCTTAGCACTGCTTCCCTTCGTCGGATACGATCTGAAGTGATTGACTCAGCCAGCAAGAGCCGCACCCAAGGAGAAACCTCGCCGAGATAAAGCTACTGTAGGTAAGCCTGCAGGTTCCGGGCTGCCGCAGCCGCAGCTTGTTATTCCCTGCGCTCGTACACTTCCGCCACCCTGGCATGTTCAAGGACTGTTACCCTGACCGCCTCGCACCGCAACTATCCCCTACCACTGACGGGCCCTATCTTTAGTCAAACAGCGGCTGCTGGCTAAGGGAGGCTCTAATACGCCGATTGGCTAAGGCGACGTACTCAGGATTAATCTCATACCCGACAAAAATCCTGCCCGCTTTCAGCGCGGCAATGCCTGTGGTGCCACTCCCCATAAACGGGTCCAGCACAACTTCCCCCTCAAAGGTGTAAAGCTGAATAAGCCGATACGGTAGTTCAACGGGAAAGGGTGCAGGATGCCCAACCTTTGTTGCCACTTCCGCAGGAAAACGCCAAAGGCTCTTTGTGAATTCCAGAAACTCATCGCGGCTTATCGTGGGTCTCCGATCAAACGGGTTAGGGCGGCGAAAGCTCTGCTTACAAAACACCAGGATGTACTCATGGACATCGCGCAGCGTTGGGTTTCGGGGCGAGCACCAACTCCCCCAGGCAGTTGACGGACTTGCGGTGGATGCTTTGTCCCAAATAATCTCGCCACGCATCAGGAAACCCAACTCCAGCATATCTTGGACAAGGAAAGCATGCAAAGGCAGATAAGGACGACGTCCCAGATTTGCCACATTGATACAAGCCCGTCCGCCTGGTACTAATACACGGTACACCTCTGCCATCACCCGCCGGAGAAAATCCCGATACTCGCCTATCGTCAAGTCATTATCATACTCCTTACCAACGTTGTACGGCGGTGAAGTCACCATCAAGTGAACAGAGCGGTCAGGCAATTCATCCATGCTCTCGGAGCTTTTGCAAAAGATCCGATTGACACACTGCCGCGGGAGTGGTGTCTCCTGGTATGGGATTTCCTGCTCCTGTGGCAAACCTTCATAGAGTCGGCGCCTATAAAAGGGCGTAGAGTCATGGGCAATACGGGCGGGACATCCAAAGGTGCTCGTCTGCGACTTCCGCCGCGTCATCTCACTGAGCTAAGTCCCGCACTCACAAGTACCTCACCCCGCTCATCCAACCCCACTGTCCCCTAACCCTTGAAAGCCCGCTCTCGCTTGTCCACTCCCGGGACTGGCAGGGCAGAGCTTATCTCTTTCGCACACAGTCGTCTCCCATGTCGGGTGAGTACCCCTCCTCACTCGCTGATGAGGAGCCGATGGGTCTGCGCGTATGGTCCTGAGCGGAGGCGATAGAAATACAAGCCTGGCGACAACCGTCCTACCGGTAGCCCAATCCGATAAGTCCCTGCCTCCAGGACGGCTTGGACCAACGTTAAGACTCGTTCACCCATAGCATTGTACACGGCAAGCTCTGTCTCTCCAGTCATACCAATGGAGAACTCCAGCTCTACCTCTGTTTGAGCTCGCGTGAGCGGCTGTGGATGTAGCTGCTGCAAGCTATACCCCTGTGGACTCAACGTGACTTTCCGCAAATTGAAAGCGCACACAGGCAACAGAGTAAATCCACTGCCCGTTGAGAGGAATTGGACGCAAGCATTCCCGGGAGCCTCCACGCTCAACCCAATCGGTGACTGCGTCGCCCAAGGGGAGAGATACGCTGTGAAGAGAACTCGCACCAGCTCACCTGCCTGTCCCCGGAAGCGCTGTCCTGGCTGTGCTACCAAAGCAAACCGAAGCTCATTCCCCACGACCACTGGATTTGCCAGCTGCATTCCCGCCGCTGCTGGTCCAAGCTGGATTGCGTTCACGTCTGGCCCTAGAAGAGTAGGCTCAAAGGTCATCCGGACAATCAACGTCGTGATATTTGCCTGCGTTAAATCCGTGCCCGGCTCCACTCGCACTGGGACCCAAAACTGTGTCCCCGCAACCCCACTCCATGGACCGCCGGCAATCTGGAACTGACGCTGGAAAGAGAGCACGTCTACCGAGAGCGCGGTCCGCAACTCTGGCCTATCTGTGCTAGAGTTACGCACCACCAGCTCCACGGAGTATGTCCCCGCCTGAGGTACATTGTAAACCACGGGAATCCCCCGGACCTCGCCTGGTTGCAGATCAAAGGGTGTCTGCGGAACCCCTGCTCCCAATTGGAAGGTTGCCCCGCCCGTGGCATTCTCTAACCAAATCTCCTGCACTTGAATCGGTGCCGTGCCTGTATTTTCCAGGAGAGCCCGCAGTTCCCCTTCTGTTCCTGCACAGACGGTTGTGTCTGCACCCGCCAACTCTAAACCTTGAGTAATTCCATTGCCCAACCATTCGCAGACCGCCTCATCGTTGTTCTCGGCATCGCTTACCAGAGTCAATGTTGCTCGGACCGGCCCTGCTTGCTGCGCAACAAATTCACCAGAGAAGACCAATTGCTCTCCCGGCTGCAACACTCGGGGCAGTCCCAGAGCCGCTTTGTCATATCGGAAACCAAGTGTACCGAAGGCGGTCGCCGTCTCGCTGACAGCTCCAGCTGGCGTGGAGACAATATCACTGATAGTCAGCGCATCCTGGAATTCCCACTCCAGGCATTCTACCACGACCTGCCCTGTGTTCGGCGTTGGAGCATTCACCAATGTTGTCCCGAAGTCAACCTGCGGGGTCATCCGTACCCGCGGCACAATGCCGATGCCGCGCAAGCCGACCGTGACAGGAATCCCCGTTGTGTTCTGCAAGGTCAACTGCACTTGATAATACCCCGTCTGCTGAGGATTAAACTGGACCGGGATCAAGCGCTCCTCCCCTGGCTGCAGTGTCAGTCCAACGAAATCACCCCGGTTGTAAACAAACCCTGTTGTTGGTCCTGAAGGCACGGCGTCCGTTACCGTAAGGACTTGTGTGCCGACATTCCGTACCCGAACACCGCTACGACCCCCGTCGTCATACGGTCCTCGCCCAATCCGGCGCCGTCCCCAATCGTAGCCCTCGGCAACGATTTCTGCTTTTATCCCCGTCCCTACCAGGAGTGCAACGCTATCCACACGCCCTGCATCAGTGCTGAAGGTAATTACATCCGTATAGCGCTGAGCATCCGGTGGAGCAAAATTGACCTGCAACGTTTGGACTTGTCCCGGCCTCAGCACAAGAGGACTCGTCGGTGAGATAGTTGGCCATCCCACCAGACGGAAGATTCCCGCTGCACTCGGTCCGCGATAACCCGTGATGACCAAATCTGCTCGCCCCGTATTCCTCACCTGAATCCATCCCGGAACCTCCATGCCCACCGGAACGGAGCCGTAATCATAATCGCTTACCTGAATCTCCGGCTCATCAACCTGTGCCCGTAATTCCGTAATGTAGCGGAAATTACACTCATCCCCAATACCCACCGAGTCTACGAATGTCCCCACTGCGGTGGCCGTAAAGCGTATCTGATACTCCAAAGTCTGCCCCGGTTGGATGAGCAGTGGGACCACTGGTGGAACAACGAAGGCAAACCCTTTCCCCCCATCTTTCAGCTGGAATCGGGTGACTCGCATTGGCTGGTATCCCTCTACATCGGGCACGCTGACCCGTATCGTCATAGTACGGCTCTGTCCAACTTTGAGCTGTCCGTAATTCAGCAACTTAGGCTCCATCTGCACGACGAAGGGGGAATACTCTACCGTCACACATGTATCATTACCTCGCCGGTCAGCAACCACAACAACAGCCCGCGCAGGCTGTAGTGGGTCATTAACTGTCAGAATCCACTGCACTGATGCTGTCGTCCCTGGAACTAACTGATCCAACAGCGTCAGTGTGTAATTGTAGCTTGCCTCCGGGTCCAAACGGATCTCTGCTAAATTGCTCCGCACCGCAGCCTCTGACGGTCGGTCTATCGCTATCCCCTCGGCTGTTCCATCACAGCTCTGGGACCAGGTCACCAAAGGCGGGAGCGTATCTGCCGGATCCAACATCTTCCCAAAGGCCATAGTGGTCACGAAACCATAGGAATCATAGTCCGAGCCTCCATATGAGTACGCCAGGAAGGGGAAGTTGCCGCTACGCGAGCGGATCTGGAAAACACCATTATACGCTAGCTTCAACAACTTAAATGCCCACATACGCCCATTGACTCGCACGGAGAAGGGAATCCGTGTTGGGTCAAACTTTGCTCGAATCGGGGTCCAGACTAACTGCCCTCCGATGAACTCTCCGAACTCTAAATCACCGGGGACCGTTCCATCCTCATTGAGCGGGAACACCAAATTGATGAAGTTCCGCGGGAATGGCTGGACCGCTCCACCACGAGCCCCTGGTGTGGAGAAGATCACGTGGGTTTGCGCCTGCTCAAGCGGGGGCAGCGCCATTTGGAATGGGTCGGTTGGCTGCGGCATGTCGGTTTCTTGTCCTTTGTTGTATTGCACCACATAAATCGGTTTGTCCGCCGAAATCACAATCGGACGAGGCCCAGCAGGGTCTGGATCTTCAATATCAAGCCATGCCTCATTGCGCAGCCCGCCGAAGCCTTTCGGGATGACGGCATATTCTCGCCCATCTAGGTACACCTTCGTGTTTGGCTCCTTTGCGAAGATGCGGATGACGGAGTTCTGATTCCGCATCCGATTCGCTCCGTAGACGGGCGTAACGAAGTATGTCTTGCCCCATGCGTACGTAGGGAGCTCCATTTCCACAATGAAATCGCACCAGCGCATGTACGTGGGGACATTGGCGCATTGGTTCCCGGAAATCACCGCAACAGGTTTCGTAGCAACGATACGGCTCCCGCTGAGGTCCGCCTCCGGACCATAGCTGCTGATGGCAACGACATCCCCCTTTTGGAGGGTCCATCGCTTTGTCTGCCCAGGACGCATCCCACCGCGGGTGCGCGTGTACTGATTGCCATAGAGGGTGAAAAACACCTCCGTGTTATCGTAAGCTGCCACAATTACCGTCTCCGACGGCAAGTAGTACCCCGGGTACATCGCCGACATATCGGGGTAGGAGGATACCACATATTCCGTGCCCAGCATGGACACGGGGATTGCCATGAAAGCATCCGTTGTGTACACAAAACGAGTCACACCATAGACAGCAATCGGGACCTCGGAGACAACGTGAACACCCGCTTTTGTGTAAATCTGGTCTTCCGATGGGGCATCACCCGTTGGAGCTTTGGTATACGGCTGCCCAATAGCCGGTGTCAGGACCACTTCCACCACATCGTTGGGGATCGTGTAGAGCTCCCGATAGAACCCCTTGCCAGGCACTTCTACCAGCACCTTCCCCCGAACCCAAGAGGCGATATAAATGACCACATTGTTCTGGGCACCGAATACTTCCTCATAGCACGGTGGGAAGGACAGATAGAACTCCGTCCCAACGTTGCTGTTTTTGAAGCGTTGGAAGCAGACTTGCCCTGTCTGTGCCCACCCAGCCGTCGCCCATGCTAAAGACGCTCCCACAACGATTCCTATCACTGGTACATGTGGAATCCGTGCCATTGCTCCCCCGTCAGTTGACTACGTGACATACGTTTGGCTATTCGTGTGAGGTTTGTGACAAAGTTAATGAATTTGTTTCTTTCCTCTACCGCCTGGGGCGAGGCTATACTGTGCAAGTAGCACAGCGTAGAGAAAGTCTTCCCTTTCATGGTCGCAAAACCAGCACTTTCGCCTGCGCTGTCTCCCCGCTTGTTTCGGAAAGAGCAGTAATGACGTAAACGCCCGCAGGCACTAGCTCGCCACGCATGTTTCGCCCATCCCAGTATATTGTCCGACTCTGGCTTTGGAAGCGGGCAACGAGTGCTCCCTCCAGAGTCAACACCTGCACGATACTCCGTTCTGCCAAACCATCTATTGTCAATAGCTCGTCGCGCTCAGGTACGAATGGCTGAGGATGGCAGCGAAGCCCATAGTGAGCCTGCGGAAGGCGCGCCGAGGTCCACAGGATGGCAACACCTGCCCGAGTCCCCACCACAACCCGACCCGTTCGATGCTCTATCATCACAGAGCGCACCTGATTGCTCGGGAGCGGACTGTTCTCCGCTGTCAAGTGCAATAACACTGTTGTCCCCTCAGGGTTTACTACCCACACACCGTTATCCGTCGCCAGCCACTTGTTGTTGGAGACATCCACAGCGATCCCATAGACAGCCTGATCCCGCAACAGACTCACATTCCGCACCACAGGGGTTGCACCTGTCAGAGCTGCGCTGGGATTTAAAACAACGCCGACTCCACTGGGAGTTCCCACCCATACCATGCCCTCGTGATCTATCGCCAAGGCGTACTGGATGTTGCTGGGCAAACCAGCATTTGCTGTGGTCACCCGTCCCCATATCTCCGGGGTTGAGGCCGTTGCTTCACGATAGTAAAAGAGCCCATCACCGACCAGGGATCCGAACCACTTGGTCCCAAACGGGTCTATGACCAATGGGTAGTTCTGTCGTTGACTCAGTGGCAGCGAGGTCAGCAGCGGACGAACAACGCCATCTCCAACAGTCCGTCGAAACAAAGCGCCGGTTACACACCAATGGCAAATGCCCCAGAGGTTTCCCTCGGCATCAAAGGCGAGCTCGCCGATAGGGAGGTATCCCGTATCCCTCGGGATTCCCCGCAGGGGCGTATTGGTTACATCGTACCGTTCCAGGGCAAAACCCGTATCGCTGGGCACTACCCGCACCAGCCCTCCTCCCCAGCCAGCAAACCAGATTTCCCCCAAGGGCGAGATGTACACTCGGTGGTATTCGTTGTAGCGAAGCTGTGGGTGAGTCGCTGTTGTGAAAGAATACCAAAGACCACGGAAGAGGCAGGCAAAGCCAAGTCCCGCCCCACGATCGGTGGCACACCACAGAGTCCCCGCAGTATCAATAGCGCACGAAAGTAACAGATTCGTATGGGGTGTGTTCGGCCGGACATGTCTCCATGTCTCTTGGCGGTTGCTCCAATACCAGACTCCATCGTCAGGAACAGCCAGCGCTAAGTAAATCTCGCCCCCCACAACACCTCCCCAGAGCCCCGAAGGAGAAGAGGCTGGCATCGGGAGCTGCCGTGGCACAGGCTGTTCCTGCCAAAATTCATTCTGCGTTGCCACGAAGAGACGGTCTCGCACCCACACAATACCTACAACAGGCTGCTCATACTGACGGAGCAAGCTTACAGATCCAGCAGAATAGCTCAACACCCGACGATCTGCCGCAGCAATCCCAAGGGCTGCAGGACCAGGACTGAGAGCACTGACCCCTGAATCCCATACCCGACGCCAGAGTGGCGGATAATTCAACATCGCTGCCCCAATCGGCACAGCAGCAAGTCCTACAGGCGTCCCCACCCAAAGGCTGTCGTTCCACACAGCAAGGGCAGAAACGGGCGTCCCCACAGGGAAAGGACCAATCCGATACGTGGATTGCTCAACAGTGCGTGTGGGAATATCCAGGACAACCAAACCGAACACCGTCCCCACGTATGCTCGTCTTCCGGCAAGAACAATGCCCGTAATCCGCTTGTCAGAAATGCCCGAGTGGTTGCGGATATCCAGAATATGCTCCCAGTTCCCTGGAAGCTCGCACAGCTCTACCGTTCCATCAGATGCACCGGCAAGGACAAGTCCACGGTGTGTATCAGCAGCTATAGCTGTGAAATCATGCACCAAGAGCCCCTCGATACGCCGTATCGGGACAATCTCCCCGCGGACGGGTTCGTACGTGAAAAGCCCTCCCGTCGTTGCCACCCACAGGCGGTGACCATCGCTGGCAACAGAGCGGACAGTTAAAAGAGACGTATAGAGCTCCCATCGCTCAATGCGCGGAGTCTCGTCTGCGAAAACAGTGGATAGCATCCATCCGAGGCTGAAAAGCTTATACAGCACCCCGCGCAGGCTCATTCCCGGAGCCGCCGCAATACATCCACCATTTCCAAAGCCGCCAACGCTGCTTCAGCCCCTTTGTTCCCCATTTTGCCCCCCGCTCGCTCCAATGCTTGCTCAAGGGTATCCGTGGTCAGGACTCCCAATAGACAGGGGCAGCGTGTCTGCAGCGCCACGTGAGCAAGACCAGAGGCAACCTGCGCAGCAATGTAGTCAAAATGAGGGGTCTCCCCGCGAATGAGGGCTCCGAGAGCAATGATTGCATCGTACCGCCCGCTATGGGCTAGTTCCTGCGCAATGAGAGGGAGCTCAAAGCTACCGGGACACCACACGATCGTCACGGCTTCCTCCGGAACCCCATGGCGTCGGAGCGTATCCAAAGCGCCGGCCAGAAGGCGCTCAGTCACAAGCCGATTCCACCGAGCAACCACAAGCGCAATGCGACTGTTTATCCCTTGGAAGTGTCCCTCAACGATGTGCGCCATCACCGACACCGTGCCTATTCCCACTCAATCGTGGCCGGAGGCTTACTGGAGATGTCGTACACAACGCGGTTGATTCCCCGCACCTCGTTGATAATCCGTGAAGACACCCGCGCCAATACCTCCTCCGGTAACCGCGCCCAATCCGCTGTCATCCCATCCGTACTGGTGACCGCACGGAGGGCACAGACGTATTCGTATGTCCGCTCATCCCCCATGACCCCCACACTTTGGACCGGAAGCAGCACGGCGAAAGCCTGCCAGACCGTGTCCGTAAGCCCCGCCCGCTCAAGCTCTTCTAAAAAGATTGCATCTGCCCGCCGCACCAACGATAGCCTCTCCGGGGTAACTTCCCCAACAATCCGGATTGCCAGCCCTGGTCCCGGAAATGGATGCCGGCGCAGGAACCATTCGGGAACTCCCAGAACACGCCCGACAGCACGAACCTCATCCTTGAAAAGCTCCCGCAAAGGCTCCAGAAGCCGAAGTTGCATTCGCTCCGGGAGCCCTCCAACATTGTGATGCGACTTTATCGTTGCCGATGGTCCACGGACGGACGTCGACTCAATGACATCCGGATAAAGTGTTCCCTGAGCTAGCCACCGGGCATCGGGAAAACGTTGTGCCTCGCGCTCGAAAAGCTCAATGAAGGTATGCCCAATAATGCGGCGTTTCTGCTCGGGATCGGTCACCCCCCGCAGTCGGCTGAGAAATACTTCCGCACCATCAACGACGGTCAGCGGAATGGCAAAATGCTCTTGGAAAAGACGGGCAATGGTCTGACTCTCCCCCTCACGCATAAGCCCAGTATCCACGTGAATACAGTGGAGCCGTTCCCCAATAGCCCGGTGGACTAAGACCGCCGTGACAGTGGAATCAACTCCCCCACTGAGGGCACAGAGAACTCCTTCATCATTGACCTGTTGCCGGATATCCCTAAGGGCAGCCTCAACGAAAGCTTCCGGAGTCCATTCTGCCTGGCAACCGCAAATCCTACGGACGAAGTTCTCTATGATGCGGCGCCCTTCAACAGTGTGTTCCACCTCAGGATGGAACTGCACTCCCCAAAGCTTCCGTCCCCGATGGCGGATTGCCGCTATAGGAGCGTTCTCCGTATAGGCAATGCACTCAAACCCTTCAGGAAGACGGGTCAATGCATCCCCATGGCTCATCCAGACAGTGGTAGGGCTGCAGATGCCGGCAAAAAGATCGGCACCGTCCGTAATAAAAAGCTCTGCTCTCCCGTATTCCCGCCGAGCTGCCTGGGTCACCTCACCGCCGAAATGGAACCCTAACAATTGCAAACCGTAACAGACGCCCAAGATAGGAACGCCTAACTCAAAGATGGCTGGGTCAGGCCGGGGAGCATCCTCAGCGTACACGCTGGCGGGTCCGCCCGAAAGCACAATACCTTTCGGCGATAAGGCCTGCAGCTGAGAAGCTAACTCCCAGTACGGGTGTATTTCCGCATACACCCCACACTCCCGAATCCGACGGGCAATGAGCTGGGTATATTGAGAACCGAAATCCAGGACGATGATGCGTTCGTGGTGTTCCATGCAAAGCTCTCAATCGCTCTGGAACCTGCAAACTTAGGGCAAAAGGGGACTTCGTACCGACAGCATGGTGGCCAGCTCTTCGACACGGAGATAGTGACCATGGGTGCTGACAAATGCCAACAAACGGCGGTAGAGTGGACTGTGCCGCACAACGGAGGAGCTTCCCACCAAGATTACCTGCTGCCGGGCACGGGTCAGCATGACGTTCAACCGCCGGTCTACCACAGTCCCATCAGGAAGCTGAGCCAAAGATTGCAGGAAGGAGAGCTCCCAAGGATGGTTGACGGCTAAGGAGATAACAATGCTCTCCCGCTCACTCCCCTGGAAACGCTCCACCGTATCCACGGTTACCACAGAGCGAAGAGCGGAGGGCAGAAGTTGCCGAATTGCGTACACCTGCAACCGATATGGCGCAATCACCCCGATGCCCCGCGCTGCTTCTGCTCCCCATAGCCGGACAAGAGCCCTTACCAGATGAGCCACAATCTGCGCCTCGCCCTGGTGATACCCATACGCTTCCGGGTCCGGCAAGCAGTCAATGAAGAGAAGCCGGTGGGCACTCAGCAACTCCTCCAATGGCGTTGCCGCCGCAACGGGGAACGCCACACGCTGCTGCCGCTGATGAGCAGCCCCTGCCGTGCACAACTTCCCTCCATAGAAGGCAACGCTTGGGAAATGCTGGAGAAGTTCATGCATTCGCGCCTGTCGGCACAACATACCGTAGGCATAGTCCCATCCATTCTGGGCACACTGCCGCAGAAGCCGCTCAAAGAGCGACTCGGCAAAGCTGACAAACCCTAACTTCCGCAGCCTCTCATCCCGCACAGCCGCCGACGCCGTCGGCTGGACAACGACTGCAGGAAGCTGCCGTTCATCGCCGATGAGAAGTGCCCGCTCAGCCCAACAGAGTAAACCAATGAGCTGGCTTTCCAATACCTGCGATGCTTCGTCCACAATAAGCGTTGTAAAGCGCCTCAGCTGCTTCAGCTCTGGGTTGACAAGCACTGAAGCAACAGTCCCTACCACAATACGGCACTCCCCAAACCAGCGGGCAAACTCCTGTGGAGCCATTCGCTCGGCAGCGTAGCCGAGCGTTGTCTCGGGATGCTCGGTAACCTCCTTCAGCCCCAATCGCACAAAGGGTTGGGCTGCTTCCTGTAACACACGGCATACCTCATCCACAGCACGATTGGTTGGCGCAACGATTAGCAAGTTTTCTCCCGGCTGCCGTATGAGGAGTTCTACAAGGGTACGCAAAACAATCCTCGTCTTCCCTGTCCCTGGGGGACCCTGCAGTAAAGCATAATCAGCTGCTGCGAGAGCTTTTTCAATCACCTCCCGCTGGTCAGGGGAAAGCGTTGGGGGAAGCTCTCCGACGGGCTGTACCCGCTGTCGTGGAGGCAGCATACCCAACAAGCGCTGGCGCCGCTCGGGAGGAGAGGTCAGAAAATCTCTCAATGCTGCCCATTGTGCCTCAAGAAGATGCTCACTCGTATCGGGCTGGACTCTCCACCTTCCCCACTGCTGGCACCACCAGGGTTCTACATGCTTGTTCCGAAGGCTGACCCAGAGCTCCCTTTCCCCTAATGAGCGCACACTTCCTTTCAGGACGGGAGAGGCAAGGCGTCCAGTCCGCTTTACAGCATCCTGTGGGAAGAGGATGACTGGATCACCCGGACGGAGCGCCGTCAGGAAAGCTACCTCGTCGGTACGGCGAAAACACAAGTGAAGTCGCTTCCAGTCGCTTGCCTCCGAGAGGAGCTCCAAATCCGACAAGCCTACCTGGCTCCGCGCTCCTCCAATACCAGCAGAGGTTGCTTCCTCAACTATTAGAAACTGCTGCCATTGCGCCCACTGCTCCCGGAGGAGGAAACGAACAAGCTCTTCCACATACGCTCGTTCCTCCGGAGTACAGCTCCCGTAGGCTGCTGCTAATTCCTCACCGCCTGGCTGCGAGCGAAGGGCTTCAAGAACATCCCCTAAGGAAGTAGAGCCGGACATCAACTGCCATTCCGACCACACCCGCCGGTTCCGTTGCTGAAGTACCCACTGGAACTCTTTGGGCTTCAAGGGAAGTTCCCGGATAGGAGCATGGGGGTCGCGGCAGTAAAAGATCCAGCGCCGTCGTGGCGGCTGTTCGAAGGCCTCCTGAAGAATCAGCTCATAGCAGAGAACCTGTGCCCGATGCTCATCCCAGGCTGCCTGTCGCTGGGGCACTGCTCCTGTTTTGAGCTCCACAAGCGTCTCTGGCGTCCCCCGCTCATCCAGCACAAGGACATCCACTCGCCCTTGCATACCATAGTGTGGGGCAATGAAAGCGGGCTCTATGAGGAAGGCCCTCTGGCTTAAGAGCCCAGCAACCTGTCGGAGCACCGGCTCATTTTCTCGGCGCACTTCTTCCAAAACGCTTCCCGCTGCTCCCGCACCGCTCAAGAGCCCGTCTAACAGCAAAAAGCCCAGCGGACGCGCCGCAAATGCCCTCCGGAGAAATGCGCCCCAACTCAGCTCTCTAAAGAGCAGGAGGTAGTCAAAGTAGAGATTCAGCAACCACCCAGAGAAAGTTGCCAGGGAAAAGTCAGAGCTACGGAAAGCACGAGCAACCCACATCCAAGGGCTGTCCCCGCGACGACAGGCAGCAGCAACATCGGTAACATCGACCAAGCGGTCTGGCTCTAAGACAACCAGGGATGTCTCCCCGGCAATCCAAAGACCCGGACGCCGAGCTGCCCGCACCCGAATGAGCCCAAGTGTGGCTCCCCGCCAGAGCCACGGCGCCAACTCTGCCCATGGTGGGAAGAGCAGGACCCTCACCAGCTCTCCCGACTCCCTCCAGCCTACAACTTGCGGAGCTTTATCCCCATCGGTCTTCACCCGCTGGACAGTTACCCGCATATCCAACCTCTCCCCTTGCTCCCCACCAGGGGCAATGGGGAAAAGCTCCCCACGCAGGCACTCTGGAACAGGCTCCCCCGTGACCGCCTCAATCCAGGCTGCTACCGTACAACATGCCCGCCGGAAAAACTCTCTCTCAATAGGCCTCTCACCACGCACAACAGCTTGCACCCAGCGCAGAGCCGCAGAACAAGATTCTGCAATGTGTAGCGGAACCTGCTCGTGCATCAACAGTTGTATCCGTGCTCCCAAGGGAAGTCCTTCACTACCTTGTAGGGCGAGAATCTGAGCCGCCTCCTGCACCACTGACTGCAGGACAGCTACTCCCTGTGTCAAGGGCAAATGAGCACTGTCACAGAGACACTCGTACCACGCCGTTACTTCAGACACGGCTGCTCCCCTCTCCAGCAAAGGTCGTGAACCTGAAGGATTGGCATCCCTGGGGTTTTGTCCGTCCCCCCTTCCTCTTGCACGGTGTATAGAATGCTGAGGCGATGTCGGTCCGGAAGTGAGTCCAGAAGACGCGCATCGCTGACATATCCATCCAGCAGGACTCCATCTTGCTCCAAGCGGCACTTTCCGTTACTTCCAGGACGACAGTGCTGGATATGGACATTGTGAGCTAAGAAAACTGGGCGGAAGTTATCGTGCCCAAAAGGTGCCATCTGGCGCAGAAGGAAGAGAAAGCGAGGGGTAATATCGCTGAAGTTCAACACGGCATCCACACGCAGCTCCGGTTTTTCTGCTGGACGCACTTCACGACGGCTGGCAAAATCCTCCACAGCCCGGCGGAAATCCTCCAATTGCTCTGGACGAAGAACAACACCCGCAGCGAAGGGGTGTCCACCGTACTCGTATGTGTGGGGGGCACAGGCACTCAGTAACTGCAAAAGGTCCATAGCTCCCCCACTCCGCGCCGAACCCTTAAGAAAGCCTCCAACGCTGGTTAGCAAGATAACCGGCACCTGGAAGCGTTCACCTATCCGCGTTGCAACAGACCCCAAAACCCCGGGATGCCATAGCGGGTTGTAGAGCACCACCGAGTGGAAACCGCTCCTTAAGAGCAGTTCTTCCGCCTCTGCCACAACCTCCGCATACACCTGCTCAGCAATAGTCCGGCGTCGGAAATTCTCACACTCTAGCTCCTGCGCAATCCGGAAAGCAACTCCTTCATCAGACTGAAGCAGCATTTCCACAGCCCGCCGAGCATCTCCGAGACGCCCAGCCGCATTAATACGCGGCGCCAGCCTGAAGATGATATCGGCCGTTGAGACACTCTCCTGTTTGACCCCCGCACATTGGAGCAATCCCCGCAGTCCTGCCCGGGGCTGCTCCCGCAGTTGCTCCAGCCCTAGGACCGTGAGAACACGGTTTTCCTCCACCATTGGAACTAGGTCAGCCACAGTCGCCAAAGCGACTAAATCCAGATACTCAAACGCCTGTTCCTCAACACCCCACCGCTGAGCAGCCGCCCAAATGAGTTTGAACACCACTCCACATGCGGCCAAGGAGGGGAAAGGATAGCCACTGTCGGGCATGCGGGGATTCAGAATCACCGCCCCCTCCGCCCTATCTCCGGTGAGCTCATGGTGATCGCAGACAATGACGTCCATACCGCACGCACGGGCATGGGCAATCGCCTCTGCCGCATTCGTTCCACAGTCAACGGCAATCAGAATTCGGGAACCCACCTCGCGCGCCCGCTCAACACTGGCAACAGTAAGCCCATACCCATCCTGAAAGCGGTCCGGGATAGAGTAACGGACTGGGATGCCCCAACGGCACAGAAAATCTACCAACGCTGCCGTGCTAGTGATGCCATCCACATCGTAATCACCGTGAATCCACACCAAATCCCGCTCTTGCCGAGCTCGCTCCAGAAGAGCAACAGCAGCCTCCATATCCGCAAAACACCATGGCTTGTGCAGTTGATCGGCCGTCGGCTCTAAGAAGCGTTCTACCGCCTCCAGCGTCCGTATCCCCCGTGCAACTAAAGTCGCTGCAATAGCCCGCGGTAGCCGACAAGCATGGACAAGATGGGCGATCTCCTCCTCTGTCGGATTCCCACGCCAACTCCAGCGATACTTCACCACTCACCTGTTCCCCTGTGCTACGTACTTACCACGAAGTTACAAGCTCTGCCTTGAGCCCATAAGTGAACCCTGTCAGCCCCCAGTGCAAGCGACACACCGAGAGCTGTATCTTTGCAAAGGGAAGAGCATAGCGACGAAGCGAACTTCCATGGTATTGCTTCCCCCCGAACTCCAGAGCCATCTCCGTCCTCCTCCCGAACATGCGTTCAGCCGTAACGACCCAGACGATCCACGCCTGGGTGAGCTCATCTACCGCGGTCATGCACCGGAGGGACGCACTCCCGACGTCGTCCTTTTGGGTATTCCGCAGGATCTCGGCGTCCAAATCAACCGGGGACGCCCAGGCGCTGCCGAAGCACCGGGTGCTATCCGCTCCGCCTTGTACCGACTCACGCCCAATACGGGCGGAGAAGCAGGACTGGAGCAGCTCTGCATCGTGGATCTGGGCGATATAGAAACACAGGGCAAAAGCTTACCCGACATCCACGCTCTCCAACAGCAATGCGTCTTCGCACTCCTCCAGCAGAGCCGTTGCACAATCGTCTTAGGAGGCGGTCACGATATCGCATACCCCAATGCAGCAGCGCTCTTCCAGCATCACGAATGCGGGATTCTAGTCTTTGACGCTCACCCCGATGTTCGCCCTCGACGCAACGGAAGCCCTCATTCCGGTTCAGCATTCCGGCAGCTATTGGAAGAACTGGGCTTTCCGCCATACCGCCTTGCTTACATTGGTCTTCAACCCTTCGCCGTTGCCCGTGCCCACTACGACTATCTCCACCACCGGGGTGTTCACGTATGCCCTATAGCAGAGCTACGGACCCGGGGAATGTCCGCCGTGCTCCCGGCTCTCTTTGACGCTGTCTCTAACGGGGGCAGCTTACCGGTCTACGCCTCCTTTGACCTGGATGTTGTTCCCGCAGCCTTCGCCCCCGGTGTCAGCGCCCCCGCCACCATAGGGATTCCTCCCGAAGAACTTCTGTGGGCAGCACAATTCCTCGGTTCCCATGCCATCGTGCGACTTGTGGATATCGCCGAGCTAAACCCCCGCTATGACATCGATGGACGGACCGCCCGTCTTGCCGCTTGGCTTACCGCCTCCTTCCTTGCCGGTATGCTGCAGCGCTCCCTATAGCGGCTCATCCGCAGCAGAAGTCCTAATTTGCATTTTAGCATTGCCAATCGGTCCCACTCTCGGAAGTGCTTTCAATGGGAAGGTGTATCCAGGTATTTGGCTTGCTCATCGTTGCAGCATTCCTCCTGCCCTCTTGTCAGCGCCACCGAGGAAGCAGTGATGAATTAGAGCGACTGGCGATGAAGACCCGCCAGGTCTCTTCCTGGAAGCGGTATGACACTCCTGCAGGCGGCGATTCCACCGTCCCAGCAGAGCTGGGCGGACCTGGTTTTGAACGGATTGCCGACTCTTTAGGCTTCCAAACTTACGTTCCCACGCCCGAGGAATTGCCCTTCTTCGGCGATCCACGAGCAAAGACCGGGGGAAGGATTCGCATTGCTGTGCCCCGCTTCCCCCTCACCTTCCGCCCGTATGGACAGCACTCTAACTACGTAGAAAATAGCCTCATCGCCAGCCTGGTCTACGAAACCTTGCTCGGTACTCACCCAGTCACACGGGAGTTCATCCCTGCTTTGGCGTCCCATTGGAAAATCCTACCTGACCGAAAGACCTTCCTTTACCGCATAGACCCCAACGCCCGCTTCTCCGATGGACGCCCCGTCACAGCAGAAGACGTGGTCGCAACATGGCGTCTTGTCATGGACGAGACCATCTTGGAGCCCTCGCTCCAGCTGGTCTTTGGCAAATTTGAGGAACCACGGGCTCTGAGTAAGTACCTGGTTGAGGTCCGAAGCAAAACGCTCAACTGGCGCAACTTCCTCTACTTCTCCGCAGCGTTGCCAATCCTTCCTGCTCACGTCATTGGGAATCTGACAGGCAAAGAGTTCCTAGAGCGCTTCCAGTACGAACTTCCCCCGGGTTCAGGGGAGTACATCATTCTGCCCCAGGACGTCCAGAAAGGGAAAGCATACGCCCTGACTCGTCGCGATGACTACTGGGCAAAAGACTACCCTATGACTCGCTATACGGGAAATTTTGACCGCATTGAGTTTGAAGTCGTCAAGGACAACCCACTGTTAGCCTACGAGATGTTCAAGAAAGGCGATACGGATTTCTTTATCTTCGGGACACTGACGACCGAGCACTGGGTGAAGGACACCGCTTACGAAGCCTTACAGAAAGGCTGGATCCAAAAGCGTCGGGTCTACACTGATGGAGCTGTCGGGACGATGGGTTTTGCCTTCAACATGCGCAAGCCCCCATTTGACGATATCCGAGTGCGGAAGGCTTTCGCCCATCTCCTCAATCGTGAAGCCCTTATTCGGGAGCTGCTCTACAACGAATACGAACTCATGGACTCCTACCATGCCAACACCGTCTACGAAAATCCTAACAATCCTAAAGTGCGCTATAACCCTGAACTGGCTCAACAACTGCTAGCCGAAGCAGGGTGGCGCACCCGCAATAGCCAGGGCATTCTGGTCAAAGACGGAAAACCCTTTGTGATCGAAATGGGTATCCCAAAGGCTATCGAGCGCTTCGTTACGCCCTACCAACAGGAACTGCGGAAGTCGGGTATCGACCTGCAGCTAAAATTCCAAGACCCTAATACCCTCTGGCGTAATGCTATGGAGCGCAACTTCACGCTCTTCTTTGTGAACTGGACAGGGCTTCAGACGCCCAATCCGGAAACCTCCCTGCGCTCAGAGCTGGCGGACAAAAACGATAACAACAACATTGAAGGCTTCAAGAATGCCCGCGTAGACCAGCTATGCGATATGTACGACACGGCATTTTCGCGCGAGGCCCAGATCCATATCATCCGAGAGATTGACAGCATTGTGATGGCATCAT
The DNA here is from genome assembly GCA_030550395.1 of Bacteroidota bacterium. Lineage (GTDB taxonomy): Bacteria > Bacteroidota > Ignavibacteria > Kapaibacteriales > HRBIN21 > HRBIN21. The sequence continues at coordinate 28,772 of JAUQPL010000014.1, forward strand.
ACAAAAACGTACTCATGTGGTACCCGCGAGGCATTCGTATCGCTTACTGGGATAAGTTCGGCATGCCTGAGTACGTTTTGCCCCGGTTTACCCAGACAGGATATGTGGACCTGGCCATCGTTAGCACGTGGTGGTATGACGCCGAAAAAGCTCGGCGCCTGGAAGAGGCACGCCGGAATAATAAGGCGCTTGCTCGCGGACCTATAGAAGTGCGTTTTTGGAAGGAGTTCAATGAACAGCGTTTCTTAGCGCAGATTCGCTCACAGTAGGGTAACAGCGCATGTGGGAGTATTTCCTCCGCCGCCTGCTTCTGACTATTCCCACCTTCCTGGGTGCAACGCTTGTGGTTTTTGTTATCATCCAACTGGCACCCGGTGGTCCTCTGGAACAACAAATTATGGCGCTCCGGATGGCGATGGGCGGAGAAGCCGTCGGCGGCGGTGTCGCTGGGCAGACAGGCGCCATGATTCCGGAAAGCGCCTTGGAAGAACTGCGCCGCTACTACGGCTTTGATAAGCCTATTCTCATCCGCTACCTGACTTGGCTAGGCGTCTGGCCACGGGAGATAGAAAGCTACGTGGCTACTCCAGGGCGCATTCGCAATATCGGGGAAGGACGCCAAGTTCTGGTTGAAAAAACCTCTGAAGGCTATCGGCTCACGGATCCCCAAACTGGACAACCGTTGACGGGATGGCATATTGAACCTCAGAGGAACGAACGTGGAGAAGAGCGCGTACGCATTTATCGAACAGGCTTCAGCGGAATTCTGACTGGCAATTTTGGGACTTCTTATACCTACAACGAGCCGGTTATGCACCTCATCATGCAACGGCTCCCTGTCTCACTTCAATTCGGACTCATCGGGTTCATCCTAAGTTACTCCATCTGCATTTACCTCGGGATTCAAAAAGCGCTGGCCCACGGTACACCCTTTGACCTCATCTCCAGCACGCTGGTCTTCATTGGCTACTCTATCCCCGGATGGGCGCTGGGAGCGTTCCTGCTCATGCTTTTCGGAACCCAGACTTTCATAGAGCTCTTCCCCCTGGGCGGATTTCAATCGGAGAACTATGCAGAACTATCGCTGCTGGAGAAGATTTTGGACCGTGCCTGGCACTTCGTATTGCCAACAATCGCCTACACCGTCGGTAGCTTCGCTTCGCTGACTGTGCTGATGAAGAACTCGCTGCTGGAAAACCTCAGTCAGGATTACATCCGCACTGCCTTTGCAAAAGGGCTATCGGAAAAGCGGGTCATCTGGCTCCACGCCCTGCGCAATTCTATCATCCCGATTGCCGCCAATATTGGCTACATCATTGGGCTGTTCTTGGCAGGCTCGTACTTGATTGAGCTGGTCTTCAACATTGACGGCGTAGGCAAACTCTCCATCGAGGCGGTCTTTGCCCGTGACTACCCAATCGTGTTCGGCTTCACTGTGCTGGCGGTCTTGGTTCGCCTGTTCGGGGCTATTCTCTCCGATCTGACTCTGGCGTTGGTCGATCCACGCATTCGCTTTAAGTAATGGCACCGCGCCTTTTGGAATGGCGGACTCGGAGTACCCCACCTCAGGAATCGGCAGAGCAGCCCGTGGTGTCTGTGAGCGTTCTGCAGCGGCGTTGGCGAAAATTCAAGAGCCTGAAGCGAGGCTATTACTCCCTCCTACTGCTTTTGAGCGCCTATGCCCTCTCCTTCTTTCTGCCGCTTCTGGTAACGAACAAAGCGCTTGTCGTCCGCTACGAAGGACGTTGGTACTTTCCCGCCGTGAAATCGTGGCTGGTTTCCTTGCCCCTGGTTGGCGGACTCTTTGGCACGGATTTCTATAGCGGGGAGTTCTTCGGACAGCGTGGGAACAGCGGGGAATGTAATTACCGTCTTCTCAAACAGCAATACGAATCGGAAGGAAGGGGCAACTTTGTCCTCCTGGCCCCCTATCCGTATAGCCCTATTGAGGATGTAACCGTCGAGGGCAACATTGCCTTCCTCCCGCCCCTGGAGCAGGACCCCAATGGTTTCATCCGCCTTTTGGGGACAGACGACCGCGGGCGCGATGTCTTTGCCCGCATGGCATACGGTTTCCAGATTTCCCTTTCCTTCGCTCTCATCCTGGCACTGCTGGAATACCTCATCGGCGTTCCTATTGGGGCAGCTTTAGGGTTTTTCGGCGGACGCTTCGACATCCTCGCCCAGCGCCTGATTGAAATTTGGGCAACTGTCCCTTTCCTTTTCCTGGTCATCATCGTCGCTTCCATCGTGCGACCGAACTTCATCCTCCTGCTGCTACTTTTGGCGCTGTTCACATGGGTGGGGATTACAGTTTTGATTCGGGCAGAATTCTACCGAGAGAAGGCAAAAGATTACGTTGCTGCCGCTCTCTCCATCGGGGTACCGCGCTGGAAAATCATGTTCAAGCACATTCTGCCTAACGCCCTGGTTCCTATCATTACCTACTTCCCCTTCTCAGTCGTAGCGGGAATCGGGGCTTTAGTGAGCCTGGACTTTCTCGGTTTCGGGCTACCTCCGCCGACTCCCAGCTGGGGAGAGATGATGAGCGTTGGCCTTCAGCACCTGGCAACGGGTAAATGGTGGCTTATGCTTTCTCCGATGATGGCACTGTTTATTACACTGACGCTAATTGTCTTCATCGGGGAGTCAGTCCGCGAAGCTTTCGATCCACGAACATTCTCACGGCTTCGATAGAAACACCATGCAGTCGCCCAGACCACCGATTCTGAGTATCCGAAATCTTCGCACCTACTTCTCCATCGAGGGGCAATGGGCAAAAGCCGTCGACGGAGTCTCCTTTGACCTCTTTCCGGGCGAGATGGTTGGACTGGTCGGGGAATCAGGGTCAGGGAAATCCGTAACCGCTCTCTCCATCCTCCGCCTCATTCCCGACCCACCGGGACGTATCGTGGGCGGAGAAATCTGGCTCAACGGCATAGATCTCCTGGCCCTGCCTTTAGAACAAATGTATCGGATCCGCGGGGGAAAAATCGCCATGATCTTCCAAGAGCCCATGACCTCGCTCAACCCCGTCTTCACCATCGGGATGCAGATTATGGAAACAATTCTAGCACACGAATCCGTAAGCAAAGCCGAGGCCCGGGAACGAGCAATAGAGCTTTTACGTCAAGTCGGTATCCCCGACGCCGATAAACGCTTCAATGATTATCCGCACCAGTTCTCCGGAGGGATGCGCCAACGGGTGATGATTGCCATGGCGCTGGCCTGCAATCCACAGCTTTTGATTGCAGATGAACCTACAACGGCGCTGGATGTAACCATCCAAGCACAGATTCTGGAACTAATGCTCCAGCTTAAGTCCCAACGCGAGGACGCTGCAATCCTGCTAATCACACACGATTTAGCAGTGGTCGCGCAAACCTGCCAGCGCGTCATCGTGATGTACGGAGGGAAGGTCCAGGAAATGGCAACTACGGAAGTGCTCTTTGACAACCCTCTCCACCCCTACACCCGAGGACTGTTAGAGTGCATTCCTCGCCCAATCGCCCCAGGACAAAAGCGAAGCCGTCTTTTTGCCATCCCTGGGAATGTCCCCAGCATCCTCCGCTTACCAGCAGGATGTAAGTTTTGTACCCGCTGCTCTGTAAAACTGGATATCTGCGAAACCGTTGAACCACCCCTTGTCGAAGTTGAACCGGGCCACTTCGTCCGATGCCATTTAGTCCAGCCACGCCAAGGGGGAATGCAATATGAGTGAGGTGTTGCTCCGCGTCGAGGACTTACGGGTCGCTTTCCCTGTCTACGGGGGAGTTCTGCAACGCATTGTTGGACGCTTACCGGCTGTCGATGGTGTCCACTTGACAATCTATCGGCAAGAAACCTTGGGACTGGTAGGGGAGTCCGGCTCAGGGAAAACCACTATAGGACGGGCACTTGTAGGAATCCTGCCTGCCACCACCCCCGATGCCCTCATCCAAGGACGAGCATGGTTTTATGCCTCCAACCTTGAAGAGCCTGTGGACTTGCTCCAACTCTTCTCTCGCCGTGGGCACCGAAGATACTCCCGACCGCTTCAGCTGCAGTATCGACGCCGCATTCAAATGGTCTTCCAAGACCCATTCTCCTCGCTCAACCCACGGCTGTCCGTGGAACAGATCATTGCCGAACCGCTCCAAATCCATTTCCCCGAGCTCTCCCGAGCAGAAATCCGTGACCGCATCGGCTGGCTGCTGGAAAAGGTCGGCCTACAGCCCGACGATGGGATACGATACCCTCACGAGTTCTCCGGCGGCCAACGTCAGCGCATTGGTTTAGCACGTGCTTTGGCAACCCACCCCGACTTAGTCATCTGCGATGAGCCCGTCTCAGCATTGGACGTCTCTATCCAGGCACAGGTAATCAACCTGATGGAAGACCTCCAGGAAGAGTTCGGCATGGCGTACTTGTTCATCGCCCATGACCTATCGGTAGTCCACCATATCAGCAAGCGCATTGCTGTTATGTACCTGGGACATCTCGTTGAAGTCGGTCCTGCTGATGCCGTCTACTTTACCCCCAAACATCCGTATACCCAAGCCCTGATTTCCGCCGTACCTATCGCTAAACCTGGCTACCGCCGAGAACGCATCCCCTTGCGCGGGGAAGTTCCCTCCCTCTTGCACAAGCCCTCAGGATGTCCTTTCCACCCCCGCTGTCCCCGTGCCCAACCCGACTGCGCGGAACACTTACCACAGCTGGAGGAGAAAGCTCCTGGGCATTGGGTTGCCTGCCCTTATGCGGATTGATTCAAAGAGGTCTGTGCTCCCGCCAAGCAAATAGAACTCGCGCATAGCGCCGGACATACATCCCCAGCGTCCAAAGTGCCAGCAGCGCGATAAAGAGGAAAAAGCCCTGAACCCACCCGCTATAGAGTATCCATTCGGCAAACGCTGCATGAGATTGCTCCCCACCCCTCCAGAGGGCAAGGAGAAGGACAATCGGCACAAGCCCTCCCATCTGCACGAAAGTCTTCAGACGAGCTGCCGGGAGCGTCCGCACTGGTTCCCCTTGTTGCAGGGAGTACCACCGGAGCAACGTTGCAGAAATATCCCGTAACACAAGGATGACAACCATCCACACAGGAGCAATCCCTACCCATGTGAGGGGCAGCAGCACCGATAGGACCAACACCTTATCGGCCAAGGGGTCCAGAAAAGCCCCCTCGGGCGTGCTCTGCCCATATCGCCGGGCAATCCAGCCGTCAATCCCATCGGTAAGAGCCGCAACAGCGAACAAAATTGCCCCCGACCACACAAGCCATGCTTCCTCAACACCCAAGCACATTGCAATGAAGGGTGCCGAGAGGAGGCGAACAAGTGTTAACAGATTGGGTACCGTCAGCACCATACGGCATCAGCGACCGCTTGGACAATCATTCGGAAGTGGGAAGCCTCCAGCGAAGCACCGCCTACCAACACACCAGAGACTTCGCGCTGGGCAACGATTGCCCGAATGTTCGCAGAGTGGACACTCCCACCATAGAGGATGGGGACATCCTCCGGCGCCCCCAACCGCTCCAGGAGCCGACGCACCAACGTATGGGCTTCGGCAATATACTCCGGTTGCGCTGCTACTCCTGTCCCAATAGCCCACACCGGCTCATAAGCAACAAGGAGCTGCTTCCATGCCCCCGATGGGAAATCTTCTAAGCCCCGCCCTAGCTGCTGCTCAAGGACTTGTCCCGTCATCCCTTTCTCTCGCTCTTCCAACGTCTCTCCAATGCAGAGGACTGGATACATCCCAAACTCAACGACTCGACGTAGTTTACGGGCAATCTGCTGGTCGCTTTCGCCAGCGTAGCGGCGTCGCTCCGAATGTCCAACAAGTACAACTGTGCAGCCCAACTCGCTGAGCATCCGCGCCGAGATCTCCCCTGTGTAAGCTCCCTGCACCTCCTCGTGACAATTCTGCGCTCCCCACAGGATACCGCTTCCCTGCAATACCCGACGCACTGCCTCCAGGTTGGTAAAAGGCGGACACACCACCACTTGGACATCTGGTCCTATCCCCCTTGGCTCAGCCAAAAGCTCTTGGCGCAGCGCCTGAGCAAGTTGTGCGGCTTCCGAAGGCGTGGTGTGCATCTTCCAGTTTCCTATAACCCATCTCATTGACGCTGCCCCCGGACATTGAAGACCCGGTACATCTGCAGATCGTGGGTTGCTTCAAAACCTATCCCCTCCACTAACTCCGACGGGGTTACAATGCGGACGAAGGCTGGAGAGAAAAAGAGCTGACGCTTTCTCTCCCAATACAATTCCGTGGTTTCCAAACGCCGTCCTTCCGGATGCGAGCGCACGACCACATGTCCAAAGGCCGCCATTAGTCCCGTATGGTCTTCAATCCGGGCGCTATCGGCAAAGAGCTCCCCGATAAGCTCCCCTGCACGGAAGAAGCGAACATGCACCCGGTAGCGAAACACCACCTGTCCCTGCTCAGGCACACTGGAAGCCGTATCTGCTTCAACGTGCGCCCGCAGCCCTCCGAGGGAATCCAGAAGCCTAACACTGACCCCTACCGCCCATTGTGGCGGCATGCCCTGTAAGGAGTCCTCCGGAAAGAGCTCTCCTTCCGGAGGCACTTGCCCGACCGAACAAGCTACCAAGCCTGCAAGGACCCCTGCTACGGCACGACAAACCCACACTGGTGCACCGCTTTCCACAAGGTAACAAGCTCGTGGAGGAAACCCTCCACCTCCGCTAAAGGAATTTGGGTATCCGGATCGCTCAGCGCCTGCTCCGGATTCGGATGGGTTTCAAAGAAAATACCGTCAACACCGACAGCAATTGCTGCCCGAGCCAAAGCCCGGACAAATTCACGGCGGCCCCCCGAGCGCTCCCCTACGTTGGGCTGCTGCACCGAGTGTGTAGCGTCGTAGAGCACCGGACATCCTGTCTGCCGTAGGAGCACAAGGGAGCGGAAATCCACAACCAAATCCCGATAGCCGAACATTGTGCCCCGCTCCGTCAACCACACTTCCTTTCCACCCCCCAGACGCACTTTCTCCACCGCATGCACCATGCTCTCCGGCGCCATAAACTGCCCCTTCTTGATGTTCACAATCTTCCCCGTCGCTCCCGCTGCCATGAGCAGATCGGTCTGCCGGCAGAGAAAGGCCGGAATCTGGAGAATATCCACGTACGAGGCAGCCACTACCGCTTCCGCGGGCGTGTGAATGTCTGTTAAAACGGGCACCCCATATGTGCGGCGAACCTCTAGCAGCAACTCCAGAGCTTGTTCGTCCCCTATGCCAGTGAAGGAACGCGCGCTGGTCCGATTCGCTTTGCGATAGGAGGATTTAAAGACAAAGCGGACGGGTAATTCCGCACATAAACGGCACAGATGCTCCGCTACCGTGTGCAATAGCTCGGCGGATTCTACAACACAGGGTCCGGCAACAATGAGTAAGGTCGGTTCCATCGGCAGCAAAATTAGGAAGGCCTTGCTTCTTGCCATCCTCACCAGCACCGCACTCCGAGCAATGTCCCCAATGGACACCACTCGGATACCTTCTGAGGACGCTACTGACTCCGTCCACTGGATTGGGGCAGAAGAGCTTGCCATTGCTCTCTTTGCCTACACCCTCGTTCCCGTATGGCTCACACTCGGGGTCGCATCACTTGTTTCCCCTACAGTAAACGTTGAGCACAGTCAACAGCGCTGGCATTGGAGCTGGGCCGTAGGTACCGGCATTGGGTGGAGTGGTCAGGAAAGCTCCTTCCGCTTTTCCCGAATCCGCTTACACGGTGAGCTGGAATCCAGTGGAAGGAGTCGCTTCAATCTCTCCGTACTCGCTGATTGGAACGTTCTATCGGTGATAACGGCAGAACTGTTTCGGCTTGGCGCCAGCGCAGGCATAGGCTGGCAACTCGGAGGGGAAAGCCGTCCATATGTCCAAGGTGAGCTGTGGTTGCGTAACGCCATGGGAATTTGGTACATGGGACTCTTCCCCCAACATTCCCTCGGGCTACGGCTTCGCTATTTCCCCGCTCGTTCTTCCCTGACGCCGCGTTGGCAAGTCGGGATAGGTTGGTGGTCAACCTTCGTGTGGTAGCCATGCCATCTCCGTCTATACCCTAGACCTGCCTTAGATTGGCTCCATAACAGTGCAGTCTGAGGGCAGTATTTTTGTCTGCCCCACAAACCGCGCAACAACACGATGCCTTGCCGAAGAATACAGGAACTCCTGTTGTGTATCTGCTGCGGTCGGCTCATCGCCCAACAGCTCTTCTGGTTAGGTCAGCTTCCCGGTGGTGGAACAAGCGAAGCCTACGCTGTCTCCGATAGCGGAACCGTGGTAGTTGGAAGAGCAGAGAATGCCAACTACTTCTGGAGAGCGTTCCGATGGACTCCAGCCGGTAGGATGGAACCGTTGGGAACCTTTGGTGGGAGCTTTAGCGAAGCTACCGCTGTTTCTCCCGATGGTTCTATCATCGTCGGCAGAGCCCAAGACAGTCTCGGGCGATGGCGCGCTTTCCGATGGAGCGCCTCCGAAGGGCTCCAAGACTTGGGTACGCTGGGCGGACGGGAAAGCGAGGCTTTTGACATTGCTCCCTCCGGGATTATCGTCGGGAAAGCTGCCAACGCTAGCCTTCAGTCCCGCGCCTTTCGCTGGAGCCCGGCTGAAGGTATGCAGGAGCTCGGGACCTTTGGGGGCCCGGAGAGCGCTGCGCTGGCCATTGCTCGTGACAGCTTTGTCATCGTTGGATGGGCAGAGAATGCTGACCGCCAACCCCGAGCATTCCGATGGAGTCCCACCACAGGAATGGAAGACTTAGGCACTCTTGGTGGCGCCCGTAGTGAGGCTTATGCTGTCTCTGCCAATGGTTTTGTCGTAGTTGGCAGAGCTGAGAACATTGACCGTCTCTGGCGTGCCTTCCGATGGACACCCAGCACTGGGATGCGCGAGCTGGGTACGCTCGGCGGGCGGGAAAGCGCCGCTATGGCTCTCTCTGCCGATGGCTCTATCGTGGTCGGATGGGCAGCAACTCCGACGGCAGATTGGCACGCTTTCCGATGGACCGAAGAAACCGGCCTCCAAGACCTCAACCTCCTCTATGCCCGCGTAGTCGGGCGCTCGCTTCTCTACACCGCCAATGGTATATCCCCCGATGGGCGGTATATCGTCGGCTATGGCATTAATGCGTCCACAGGACGCCGGGAAGCTTACCTACTGGACACGCAGGGCACCACATCGGTAGCAGGCCATACGAGCCAGCCGTTCTATTTGGTCGTAGAACCCAACCCCGTCATTGGCACTGGGATTGTGCGTCTACGGGCAGCAACACGGCCGGTGCGCGTTTCTATTTTGGACCTTCTTGGTCGGGAGCTTATTGTACTCGGCACGGTAGTAGGCATCGGGGAATCCACGGTTCCTCTGCCTGCATTGCCCGCAGGCACGTACCTTGTGCTGGCCCGTGCCGATAACACTACCGCAGCCGCGCCGGTAGTAGTCTTACGGTAGGGCTTTCCCAACAAGCACAGGCAGAAAGCTACTGCCCAATGCGCCAGCGCATCCCGATGTAAAAGAGCCGTGCCTCCAGCGGCCCCCAGACTAGCGAGGCATCAAAGTAAGGTCCACGAGGATTCTGTGGGTCAATGACAGCAACCCGCTGGAGGGCATTGGTGGCGTTTTCCACCCCGATGTAAAGCTCCCACGCTCCAAAACGACGCGTTATCTGCCCATTGACCCGGAAGACTGCTGGGAAGCGCTCGCTCCAGCGAAGACTATCAGGATTGCCGGCCGACGTTGGGAGCCGACCAGAGCTATTCCAAACCAGCGTTGCATCCACTTGCCACTGCCTATCAGCCATCTCATAATGCACTGTTGCCAAGACCCGATGCGGGGAAACCAGGGGTCGGCGTCGCCATTGCCCTCCCGTCCGTGCCCATGTATCCCACCACCGGTAAGCAAGGCGCAGCTCTATGTCAGCAATCTTCCCTTCCAGCTGTACCAGCACGGAGTTGGCGTACGCTCGTCCTACATCCTGCAGGAGTAGCAGCCGCGCACTGGCATCCATGTCCGGCACCACCTGATTCCGGAATTCTGTCCGAAATGCCTCTACATCCACCGTCCAGAGTTCGCCCACCGGCAGCAGCACCGTCACCGAGCCGCCATAGTTCCATCCCCACTCGGGAGAAATCTGTCCCCAAACAATCCGCCGTGCACTGAGGAAGTAGGGAAGATTATCTGCAACCACATTCGGCACTCGCATCCCCCGACCTCCAGAGAGGCGCAGCGTCACCAACGTTACAGGCCGCCACTTCAGATATGCCCTCGGCGTCAGGAAAGCCCCGTAAAGATTGTGCCAGTCCCCTCGGAGCCCTGCAACCAGCGTTACCGTTGAGAAGGGGAAAGTCGCCTCAACGAAAGCTCCTGGCACGATCTCCCGGCGTGTCCACGCCGTATCGGCAAAGCGCTCATCGTAGAGGTCATTCATCACATCAACCCCATACCGGAGCTGCATCTCCGACCATTCGCTTACTCCCATGAACTTGACCATGCTCATGTACTCACTGCCAGTGTACGGACGTAGTCCTAAGGTAGCTTCTATCCACTGCCCAACGATGGCAGCCCGGAGCCCAAGCTGCGTGGTCTCACTCACTGGAATAGTGCTTTTGAGGATGAGCTCACCTCGGCGCTCACGCGTGTGAACTGCATACGAGCGGCTTGCCTCCACTGCCGAAAGGGTACCACTCCGCCGCTCTTCTACCACCCCCTTGGCAAGGGCGTGAAACTCTATTGCAGTCGTATCTCCTAAATGGCTCAACCATGCCATAGCATTGAGCTGCCGCAACAGTGGCATGTCAATAAACCCATCTCCGTTGACATCCCGTTCCCACGACGTCAGACGTCCATGCAAGAACCCCATCCCAAACCAACGGGAAGACAGCCGATGAGCAGAGGTCAGGTTCAGCTCCAACCTCCCTGCTGTGCTCGCATATGAGTTGGCGAAGAAGGGAACGTCATTATACGGCTTCCGATAGTTCAGAGCAATCGTGCCCGTCAGCCCTTCGTAACCCTCAACCACAGAGGCAGCTCCTTTGGAGATAGCAATCCCCTCCAGGAAAGGTCCGGGCACAAACTCCCACTGGAAGGGTAATGCCAGTCCTCGCATGACGGGAACGGCCTCGGTAAGCGTTTGTACGTAGGCTCCTGTCAACCCCAGCATCTGGATCTGGCGCGCACCCGTCAGCGGATCAGAAAAGGTTGCCTCCACCGTCGGACTCTTTTCAAAGGACTCTGCCAACGAACAACACGCCGATTGCTCCAATTGCCGAGAGGTGATAAGCTCTGTTTTCACGGGTGCAGGAGCAATCGTTGGCGCTGCTGCCTCAACTTCTACTTGAGATACCTCATACGCCGCTACCAATACGATTCTCAGCGTATCGGTTACCTGGGCTGGAAGCACGGTATCTCGGCTACGGTAGCCAACGGAGCTAATTCGTAATGTGTCTGCTCCCAAAGGACGGCTCAATATAAAGTGTCCGTCCGACGCCGTGATTGTTCCAACTGTTGTCCCCACCCACCGAACTCGCGCCCCCGGAAGGGGACGTCGAGCTCCATCAGGCTCTTCTCCGTACACAAAACCATGAATGCGGACACCCTCTTTCGGGCCCCGACCATGTCCCTCTGGATGCTGTCCCTTCAGTCCAACAGCCACGACAAGTGCAAGACAAATGCTCATTAGGCACACTATCATAGTGGGCTCCTCCAACCATTGTGAGACATAAGCTATAGCCACTCAAAACCGCTGCAGGAAACACTCCCACAGGCGCTGAAACAAGGCCAGAGAGAATGGTTGGAGGAGTCAACAGCGAAATTCACACAGGAGCGATAACGCCGGTGCTCTCTGTCTTGCTCTCTCTGTCCGATTATGGAGGACGTAAGAACCCGACTTCACCCCCCACAGGTCGGGCACTAAGAGCAGTCCGCCAGATATCCCCCCGAACAGGTCTTTTGGGGCAGGGAGCGATCCCTGTAGCACGAAGTCAGAGAGATCTTCTGAACAATGCCCCTTGACGCAGCAGCTCAGCAGGTCTTCTTGGCAATCCCCTTCAGGATGCGTTAAGTCCCTACAGCAACATTCCTCCTCTCCTTCCACATTCGCAATGGTGCTGCAAATCAGAGGGGCACGAATGCAAACACACTGCAGTATCGGTGCTGTCCCGACGGAAACTCCGTAGAGAACGGCTACCGCCAATGAAATTCGCTGCCATCCCATTGCATGTCCAGCGGACGAAGAGCTATCACCACGATTGTGCGTCTGATGGAGCGCTCTTGCCAGTGGGGGGAACTCTTTAATTTTGTCGACCGGCTGGTCAGTCAAACTCATTCCAAGACCCTTCTATGGACGTGGAAGTGTTGAAAACCATCCAGCAGGTATTCCGGGAAAACAAAGCCTTCACACTCGTAACCCAGGGTTCACACGGTATATGGGCTGGGAAAGCCTACTTTGGCGAGCAGGATGGCTACCTTTATACAGCGCTGGAGCAAGGGCGTAACTACCGCAACCTCATGGAGAATCCTCGGGTCTTTTTCGTTATTGAGCGGGGAGTGCCCGACCGCTTCATTCAAGGTGAAGGAATCGCCGAACGGTTGGGACCGATTGAGGAATGCTCAGAGCGGAGCATTATTTTCCGCAAGGCACTGGAGCTGGTACTCTTCGCTAAGTTGATTCCTGGCGTCACCGTATTCCGGATTCGTCCGACCCGACTGTTTGTATCCGACTTCACCCGTGAGTGGAAGCCTCGAGCAGAGATAGAGATCACGGAAGAGGCTTTAGCGTGTTTCCGTCAGCACCGGCCTAGACAGCCATGGCTTTCCCTGTTCTGGAAAGCTATTCGACCCTTTGCTTTTCCGGCAACGCTGGCGCCCGTGCTCTTAGGCTCTTTAATTGCCCCGACAATCGATTGGCTCCGCCTCCTTTTGACACTGCTGGGCACGATGCTAGCTCACGCAGGGGTTAACGTCATCAGCGACTATATGGACTGGCGGCGTGGAGCGGATACTTGGAAGGTACTCGGCTCCAGCCGTGTGCTTGTTGATGGTCTCATGGATCCACGAACCCACCTGCGCTTCGGTATAATTCTGCTGCTCTTAGCCACGCTCATCGGCGTATGGCTCGTTGGGCTAAGCGGACCAGCTATTTGGTACCTGATGGCAGCTGGAGCCGCATTGGGTATCTTCTACACTGTGCCGCCTATCGGACTCAAGTATCGGGCGTTGGGGGATATTGCCGTCTTCCTGGCTTTCGGTCCTCTGATGGCGCTTGGGGCATACTATGTCCAGACCTCCCAGCTGACGTGGATTCCAGTCTGGCTCTCTGTACCCATTGGCCTATTGACGATTGCAATTTTGCACGGCAATAACTACCGCGACATTGCCGAAGATCGCGCCGCTGGATACCGTACAGTAGCCAGCCTGATAGGACCACGGGGATCGGCTTACTACTACGCCCTGCTGGTGGCGGGAGCATATATCTCGGTTGGAGTGTTTATCGCTCTGGGATGGTTGCCGCTGTGGTCTCTTGGAGTCCTCTTCTCCCTACCTTTGGCATGGCGCAATGTAACGGTAGCCTTCAACCATGCACGAGTAGCTTTCAGCTTCTTAGATCTGCTCACGGCACAGCTGCACCTTGTGTTCTCGCTCTTACTGGTCGCTGGAGTATTACTGCAGCGCTTTGCACCTATTCCATGACAGTGATGTCCAAGTTCTCTCTAGCTGGGTTTCCGTTCGGTGGTCTTGTCCTAGCCGCCGCCTGGTGGTTCGTTCTGTTTTCCCCATGGACAAGACCGGCTCAGGGTTCATTCTGGTGGGGACTGTTCCTTGCTACGGGAACCCTCTTAGGCTACAGTGTGTGGCTGCTACGGACAGAGCGGGCTTCTCTCTTTTGTTTCTCGCCCCGTTGGGTCTTCGTAGGGCTTGGCTCTGCCTTCTTCCTCTACGGGATCGTCTGGATAGGGTATCATGGCTTATCCGCATTTGCCCCAGGAATAGTTGAAGCGGTTGGCACCATCTACGCGCGGCGGACACAAGCACCAGCGTGGGTACTGATACCCCTTCTGGGACTATGGATTGGTCCTGCCGAGGAGATCTTTTGGCGAGGGGTCGTACAACGGTACTTCCAGAAGCGATTTACCCCGATAGCGGGACTGATTGTAGCAACCCTGCTCTACAGCTTGGTCCATGCCTGGTCTGGCAACATCCCACTCCTCCTTGTTGCCTTCGTCGCCGGGCTTGTATGGGGACTTCTCTTCTTATGGAGCGGCTCTCTACTACCTGGAATTCTCTCGCATGCCCTGTGGGACGTGGCGGTATTCGTACTGCTGCCATTACAATAGCCCATGTAGGGCTGCCCTTTTGCACCCCCGTGGCGATACTGCCAGTGCTCTGTAGTGCTGATGCCCCGGAGCCAGCTCCAGGACTGAAGCCAACTTGCTTACTCAGCAAAAGCGTGCCAATGCATTAAAGGACTTCCCCAGACCGCTTATCCCCCTTGCCCTGCCGTTCATGGGCATAACTCTGCCGTTTACAAAGTACTACCCCTTGCGCAGTGGCAAAAATTGCCCTAAATTCGCACGGAGTAAGCTGTCTTATGCTGGCCCTCCATAATCCAGGCTGTGCCCTGGGAACAAACTCGAGCATACTCTTGTACAAGGCAGCACAGCTCCTCTTTGACAAGTACTCGTTGGGAGTGTGAAGTCCCTTCGCATACTGTTGAGCGAGCGTGGCCGATTGCACTCCCGGCAGAGTGTGAAAAACATGTGTAACATGTGTCTTTGGAGCCACGCTATGGGACGTCACTCCCTTCCACTACTTTGTGTAAGCTTCCTGTTGGGAGCGTTTGCTCCCGCCCTTTCGCAGCAAAACCCCAACATCGCCGAAGCAACTCACCCGCTCGGTTTCTTCCTCAAAAAGGTCGTCAGTAACACGACCATTTGTGCTGGGCAGACATTTTCGTACACCATTTACTACTCCTTCCCAGCCGGTACACAACAGGTCACGATTACTGACCAAATTCCCCAGCCGCTCCTTGTCCAGAGCGTGACGGTCAATAATGCCTGCGGAACACCGAATGTGACGGCACCACCTCCGGGAACTAACGGAACTGTCTCGGTCCAATGGACAAGTGTACCATCCGGTGGCTGTTCAGGCTCGTTGACCATTGTAGTTTCCTTCCCGAATGGTACAACGTGCAACGGGACAACGGTGCGGAACCGCGTCTGTTTAGTCGGGACTGTCAAGACACAACAAGGGAACCAAGTTGCCGACTTCTGCACGCCATTTGTTTCTACGACAGCGCAAGCAACCAACCCGTGGCAAATTCAAAAGCAGATTCTTGGCGCAACGTGGGCTGGCGGTAATTGCTCTTGGAAATACGCCGGTGATACGGTGACCTACCAAATCCAAGTCTGCAAGAACAACCCATCTCCGTGCGGGACGTTCGGACAACTCAATTTGGTGAACGGCGTTGTCACCGACGTGCTCCCGAGCGGTGCACAATTTATTGGCGCGTCCTGCCCGAATGTGAGTTACAACTCGGCTACCCAAACGATTACGTGGAATGTTGGCAATCTCTCGGCGACGCAGCCCTACAACTGTGCATCCTGCAACATTACGGTGTACTATCCGCCGAGCACATTCCCAACCAATACGCAAATCACGAACACCGCCACGCTGAGTGGTCAGCTGGGGAGTGCGCAAAACCCATGCGGGCAGTTCACCCAAAATACCAGTGTCTGCTGGACGAAGGTTCTGCCGCCACCACCGACAACAACGGCTTCGCTCTGGAAATGGGTCAGCACGAATGCTCAACCCGGCTGCGGTGGGTACTATTACATTCGGTTTTGCAACACAGGCAATACCACTATCAACTCCGCAACGATAGAGGACACTATCCCCTCGAGTCTGACAATAACTTCAACGTCGCCGGCCTCCGGTGTAACCATCTCGACAACGGGGAATATTGTGACAGCAACCTTGAATAGCCCACTGCAGCCGGGACAATGCTGTTGGTTCTACGTTTACTTTACCATCTCCCCGACAGCGACTCCCAATAGCACGATCACTAACTGTGCATGGGCACAAGTACCGGGCTTGGCACCGATGCAATCATGTGCATCGTTTGTTGTAAATGCACCAGCACCGAGTGCGTGCATCCAGAAAGAAATTTGTTCGCCCCAAGCCTCGTATGCTCCTGGACAGGTTATCCGTGTACGCTTCCGACTCCAGAACATCGGCGGGCAAGCAATCAATGGCGCAACGCTTACCGATAACCTCAATCCGAACTTCGAATACATCGGCAATCCGACGTTCTACACCAGCACAAGCTGGAATACGCCTTGCAACCCGCAGAGTGGAATCTCTCCGTGGTCGCCATCGCCGAGCCTGAGCGTGAGTGGGCAAACCATAACGGTGAGCAATATCACGATTCCTGCAACGTGTCAAAATCTCTTCTGGAACGGCTGCGGCTTCTATGGCAATACCGGTGTGCCGTATTATTGGGTAGAGTTCGATGTGAAGATTCGCGACACCGCCGCGCTTGGGAATATCCCGAACTTCTACACCCTTTCAGGTGGCGGCTTACCGCAACCGGTGCAGTCCAATACCGTCCTCGTGTTAGTAACAGGCAACACCGGCTTTACGCTGGACAAAAGTGTCGCACCGGACACGAGCAATTGGCAATCCTCGCTGACAACAAACGCCGGCTCGACGGTTTACTACCGCTTGCGAATGAATCTTACCGGTACTGTAGGACTCCGCCATGTGACCTTTGTTGACCTATTGCCGAGAAACGACGGCGCCAGCGATAGCAAGATTCTACAGGCATGCGGCAGCCGTGGCAGTCAGTACGATGTTACCTACCAATCGCTGCTGCTAAGTTCTCCGCTTGTCCCCAGTGTGTATAGCAATGCTGCGACGACACTTGCCAATGCCAATGCGATTTCTGCAGCAACAGGTGCACCGGCGAATCTGTTCCCGAATGCATGTGGGACAGCGGGATCGTGGTCTCCTGGCGCTGCAGCAGGAAGTAAAAATGTCGGCTTCTACTTTGGGAGCGGCGGGATTGGAACAAGCACACCGCCGGCGGTAGTCTTTGCCGG
>JAUQPL010000001.1:0-131694 GCA_030550395.1 Bacteroidota bacterium
TGCGAGTGGTAAGGTAAGAGGAGAAGGGAAGGTGCCCAACCGGCGGCGGTCTACCCAGACAGCCGCCGGTTTTTTGTTTGTCTGGAAGACAGAGGTGAATTTTAGTGTCGGTAAGCTTTACACCATCTCAGCACGAATCCTGATTGAAGTACCGCCACCTGAGCTGGGGCAGCCCTTCTGTATACCGTTCGGGACGGCGGCAACGATCGATGGGAGGATTAGCCGGGAGGAGTGGAGCGATGCAGACTCAGTCCGGATTGGACTTCCCGGCGGAATAACCCGCCAGACGGTGGTGAGGTACAAGCACGATGGCAAGAATCTCTACCTTGCATTTGAGGGGAACCTTGAGTCGGCTGGACAAATGCCAGAGCTGGTCATTGATGCGAGGAATGACGAGAGTATTGGCTGGCAACAGGATGATTGGGTTTCATGTGTCAGCAACGGACTGTGCGTCCCAAGGACGCCACAGTGATTACACAGACTGTCGGCGTGCCCATTCAGATTGGGCGGCTGAGCCAAATATGAGCGGTACACTACCTTAGGCAGGTGAGTGAGGCAATCCGCTCTGTTCAACCAGATGCCCGGATTGGAATCTCTATTCTTGGCGTCGACGAAGGAGTAGCTGCAAATCGGTGGTCGGAGAAAGTCCTCCGAGCTGCGGCTGGCTACTATGATTTCCTCGTGGGGCATTACTACGCTGGGGGTCCTGGGGTCGTGTGTGATACATGCTTTGAGAGCTATACAGTGGCCTACAACTATGCGGTGTTACGTTCACAAGTGTACCGTCGGCAGCAAGCGGGGAAATTCTCTGCCAGAGACGTTGTTCACTACGATACTGAGTGGGGTGGGTGGGCAACACGGGAGCTTGGAAACGACACGCCCAGTGTGGAGATGAGGAACGAGAACTCGTATGGAACACTCATGCACGCTGTCCGACTCATTTACTACCTGCGGGAAGGAATCGTGGACGGAGCAAGTCGTTGGGCACTGTTCTCACGAGATACAAACCATATGGAGGGATTGTTGACGCACATGACTCCCGAAAAGCGCTCTATGGTTTAATGGCTATACCACTGCTTTCACCGTTTCCTGGGGGATTCTGTTGTTGACTTCTCAAGATCGGTGTTGTTCTTAGAGATAGTGGAGACTCCAGCGGCGGGAAGTAATGGTGATCAGGTGGCAAAGCAAGAAGTACAAGTAGAGCATAGTCCTAATCCCTTCAGCGGTACAACAACAATTCGGTTTGTCCTTGCAGACCCCAGGCATGTTACGCTCAAAGTATTTGATATGCTGGGTAGAGAAATCGTAACACTTGTAAATAGCCTCCTGCCCCCTGGTCAGCATTCGGTTGTATTTAGTGCAGGTGATTTACCAAGCGGTGTATACTACTACCGCTTGCAAGCTGGCGGCTGGGAGCACCGGCAAAGAATGATTTTAATACGATAGTGAGAACGCTGGGGGGGATTAAGAGCACATGAGCTTGCCACATATATCCAGAGGATTAGCAGTTTCGTGACGATTATCAACGCACTTCGGAGGCAGTAGATAGCGTAGGAGATGGCTCGTGCTCTGGACACGGGAAGCGTAATTCGGCAAGCTCGAGGGGGGTTTCTAGGAGGCTGCAGAAGTACGCTGGTTGTCGGTCGGAAAGGACCTGGAAGAAGCGGCACGTCAAGCACGTGCGGGCAGCGTGGAGGAGCCCTTCCTCATAAGCAGCAGCGATGGTACGCAGGAGGAGGTAGAGGAGTTGGGAGAGTTCGACGGATGAGAGGTGGTTTAGTGAGTTCTCAAAGCGGCGAACCTGTTGTTGCCAGAGCCGGCGGGCAATTGCTTTTCCCTTAGGGGTAAGCAGGAGAACTAAGGCGCGGCGGTCATCCTCACGGGGCAGTTTCTGTAGCAATCCCTTACGCTGTAGGGTGGTGACTGCATCGCTGATCGTTGGCTGGGTAAGCTCTAACTCGCTAGCTAATTCGCTAATGCCGTATAGGCGACCGGGCTGGAGGTAGCATTGGAGCAGAATCTGGGCTTGCGTAATGCTAAGTCCTTCCGCTATTGCATCCGTCAATAGGAGGCTTCGGAGGACTTGCCCGAGGCGCTCTAGGGCAGCAACTATTTTGTGCGTCAATGGCATAGGATAGATCATTGTGATGAGCCTTGAGGCAAGATGAGAAACTAGCGCAAAGATACAAAGTAGAAGGCAATAGGACTCTTGGAAAAAAACAGTGCTGCCGCTATTGCAATGCCCCAAACAGAAAGAAGAAAGAGGGTGCAGAAGCAATATTCTGCACCCTCCCACAGATTAACCCACCAAAAGAGACCTTACGGTCGCCATTCACTGAAGACGTAGTCTTTATGAGCTTGTCCGGAGTGGCAGTTGTGGCATGCAGTCTTCATATCGGTGACAATCTGCTTTTTGGGGTCGCCACCAGCAAAGGCGGCATAACCCCATCCGTTAGTTTCGCGAAAACGTTTACTATCTTTCACCATGACAGCAAGTACCTTGCGTTTCCCTTCCCCGGTGGCATTGTTCTCTGTTGGAGATTCCAGAAGGTCAAAAACCAGTATAGATCCGTCGGGAAACTTCTTGGCCCCTTTTCGAAGGGCTTCAGCTGCAGTCTTGTTAGCATAAACATGGTGGATCCCACCAAAGTCGTTGTACAAAGGATGTCCGGGATGTAGGATAGCGGTCTTGACGTGGGTCCATGATCGATAACCTTCGGGATAACGTATTGTGTTAGCGAGGTTCTGCTGAGCGACGACGATGACCGATATAGTTCCAACGGCAGTAAGGGCGAACAGAAGGCTGAGCTTCAGAGTGTGCTTCATTGTAATACCTCAGTAGTTGTGGGACATGAGGACATTTACTTCGGACTCCGATGCAAAAATACGCATTTGCCCGATTTTGCGCAATTGGTAAATCGCGATGGAGGAGCCGGAGATTTAGGCATCCTTTGTTTTAAAGGAGAGGCTTCTGTAGGTGGAGGTAGAGGGGCTATGGTCGGGATTGAGGGTGGGTATTCTCGGTAGGATTGTCAATCCAATCTGCGATGAAGATGTTGATTTCGCCAGGATTTTGGGCATTACGGGTAGAGCAGAAAACGAGTTTTTTGCCATTGCGGGTAAACATCGGGAAGCCATCGAAGCTGGCTCCATAGGTAATGCGTTTCAGCCCCGTACCATCTTCGTTGATGATGTAAAGGCTGAATGTACGCCGTGAAGGGTCATGCATGTTGGAGCTGAAGATGATGCGTTTGCCGTCGGGGTGAAAGAAGGGAGCAAAGTTTGCGGCGCCGTTGTTTGTCACTTGACGTATGCCGGAGCCATCAGAATTCATAACGAAGATCTCCGTGCGGTTAGGGCGGACCAATTGTTGATGGAGAAGCCGGCGGTACTCTTCCAATTCAGCTTCAGTCTTGGGGTGGTAAGCTCGGTAGACGATCTTTGTACCGTCAAAGCTGAAGAAAGCCCCGCCGTCGTAACCAGGGGTAAAGGTAAGGCGGCGGAGATCAGTGCCATCCACCTTGCACGAGTATAGCTCTAGGTCCCCGTCACGGGCAGATGTAAAGACGATGTAATCTCCGCGGGGAGATACTGTCGCTTCGGCATCATAGCCATCGGTAGTGGTCAAGCGGTGGAGGAGAGTCATGGTGGCGGTATCTACTATGACTATGTCGTAAGTTGTGTAAATAGGCCAGACGTAGCCATGACGGCGGTCCGGAGGCGGCGGGCACATCGTGTCATACAGGTGGGTTGTGGCGTAGAGGAGGTGACCATTGGGGAGAAAATATGCACACGTAGTCCGTCCTGAGCCGGGGGAGATTTGTTTCCGGCGTCTTCCTGTTGTGTCCATGATAAAGATTTGGTCGCAATTGTAACCTGGGGGGGTTGCTTGGAAGCAGAGCATGTCTTCAGCAAAGGAGAAGTAGGCTTCTGCGTTTTTGCCGCTGAAGGTCAGCTGGCGAATATTCCGCAGATGGACTTCTCGGGGATCATGCAGAGGTTCTTGCATCAGTGCGACAAAAGGTGGGTCTGGACTCCAGGCGGGGGAAGCGGAGGAGGATATGGAGGAGAGCCAACCAGTGCATAGGAAGAAGGCCCCGAAGAGGAAGTCAAAGCGCTGGGAGGGTCTCATAGCCATTTTAAGGCCTCTACCAGGGGACGGACTCGCTCGTCCAGGCTCCGCTGCCCTCGGAAGAGCTCCCGGAAGCCCTCCGGTACCTGGCGGGGATGGGTCCGGGCCAGGAGGGCATCCAGCTGGGTCAAGAGTTCCCCCAGGACCCTGGCGGGGTCTCGGTCCGGGGGGAGGGGTTCCCCCACCCAGAGGAAGGCCTCAGGGTGCTCGAAGCCCCTTAGGACCACCCGGCAGGCCACGGGGAGGAGGGGTACTCCAGCCTGGGCGGAGAGCCAGGCCGCCCCAGGGCGTAGGGAGCCCAGGGGTCCAAGGTAGCGCATCTCCCCTTCGGGAAAGACCGCCACCGACTCTCCCCGCTTCAGGCGGCGCAAGGCCTCCCGCACCCGCCCTGCCTCTAGGGCTCCTGCTAGGGCCAGGACGGGGAAGGCCTTTAAGTTCTCCTCCGCCACCAAGAGGCTCAAGGGGTGGTGGTGGAGCTGCCCCAGCAGCCAGACCAGGTGGCCGTCAAAGTAGCTGTGGTGGTTCATGGCCAGGACTAGGGGACCGGGCGGTACCTCTCCCCGCAGGTAGACCCCCCGGAGGCTTCGCCGGAGGGAAGCCCAGAGCATGCGCTCCACCAGGACCTTGAGCAGGCGGGCAAAGGGGCGTTCCGGGCTAAGCCTCATCGCAGGCGCCTCTGGGCCTCGGGGTGCCAGGCCAGGAGAGGATACCGGAATGAGGGTGAGGGGAAATCTCATGTGAGCTCTTCTTCGGGAGGGAGACTTTCTTCCTCGTCTTTGCCAGGGGATTCGGCAAGCTCGGGGGTTGTAGGTATTTCGACGCGTCCCTGTTCTTGGAGTTGCTTGACTTGCTCTAGGGAGAGAGTTAGAGGAAGACCTGTTTCTAAGAGCTGGAGTTGAAGCTGTTGGCGCAGAATATCCAGTTTCACAATCTTAGCGGGACCGCCGTCGGTGTGTACGATAGCATTGAGCGGAGGATAGTGCTGGAGGGCTTCCCGGTAGAGCTGCAGTTCGTAGAGGAGACAACATTTGAGGCGTCCACAAAGGCCACTCAGGCGGAGGAGGTTGAATTGAAGCTGTTGGGTTCGAGCAGCGTTCAGCGGAACGGGTTGACATTCGCGAAGGAAGGTTGCGCAACAGAGCTCGCGTCCGCAAGGTCCGATACCGCCGAGCCGGCGAGTTTCATCGCGAGCTTGAATCTGGCGAAGTTCAATACGGGTGCGAAAGCGCTGACTCATGAGGCGGACGTATTGGCGGAAGTCTACACGCTCGGGAGCAGTAAAGTAGAGGATAAGCCGGCGGCGATCCCATTGCCACTCGGCGTCGGTGAGCTTCATCTGCTCCAGCTCTGGTAGAGTTTTCGCTAAACGACGAGCCTCGCGGAGGATGTCGAGCTCTTCTTGGCGGTTCTGGTTGTAGCGTTGAACGTCTTCGGGGGTAGCTTTCCGTAGGATAGTTTGCTCAGGTTCCGCTCCGTTGTAGAAGAGTTGTTGTTTCCGTTGTGCTTCTTTACCTAAGGCGCTGACGCGTCCGGCATCAGTTCCAAAGGGTGAGGTAACGAGGACTAGTTCCCCATACTGGAGGACAAGCTGCCGAGGGTTTGCGAAGAGAGCTTTACGGTGCCCTTTGAACTCTACCTCTACAATCGGTGAAGGCGGAGGAGGGGCGTCGGAGGGCGAAGGGGGAATGGTCAGTTCGCTGGTGCACGCCGTGCAGCCGCTCGGACGATGCTGGAGTGACGGGGCAATAGCGTCCGCAGCGCTGCTGGGAGTAGTACTGCCGGGGAGCGTAACGTTATGGACCGATAGGAAGAGCATCTGGTTCTCCAGGATGAAGGGACGGAGTGGCTGCGTGTCGGCATCGCAAGAGGGCGGTCAATAGCAGCAGTGGGAGGTTCACGTGGCGGTAGAGCAACGAGAGGACAGAGTCAATAGCGGCGAGCATTGCCGGGATATCTGCATGGGGGAAGCGCTGGAGAAAACGGCGAAGGGTATCGCGGTGGTCAACGTTGAACAGGAGCTCTTCCGTACCTGTGTGTTGGAGGAGCAAAGCGTCGCGGAGCCAGAGCAGGAGGAGCTTGAAAAGAAATTCGATGTGAGAAGGGTTGTCTAAACTGGACAGTTCGTCAATCAGGTGGAGGAGTTCCTGACGGAACCGCTGGGGCTTCAGGGTAGTGCGGAGGAGGGCAAGGGCGCGCTGGCGCAGGGCTAACAGGTCATGTTCAATGAGAAGGAGAGCTTGGGCGTAACTCCCTTGGGCGAAGGCTGCGATGAGACGAGCTTCCACTTCAGAGAGATGGTGACGTTGGCGGAGTGCAGGGATCAGGACCTCATCGGGTAAGGGTGGACAGTAGATCTGCTGGCAGCGGGAGAGGATGGTGAGGGGTAGTTGTTCACGACGGGATGTGGTGAGGATGAAGACAACATCGTCGTGGGGTTCTTCCAAAGTCTTCAAGCAAGCATTTGCCGCCTCGGCGCTCATGCGATCGGCTTCGCTGAGAATGACCACGCGGCGTCCATGCGATGGTGGAGCCATTGCCAGTGTACGTTGAAGGTCGCGGATGAGAGCAATGGAGATTTGGAGTGCGTTCGGCAGGGAGATATTGTGGTAGGGGTTCTCCGCTTTGCGACGCAGTTCTTCCCGAAGGGCGCTAATCTGATCATCACTCAAGCCCAGCAACGGGGAGCTATCGTTTCGGGCTTTGGCAGGTGGTGGGAGGGCGAATATGAAGCGAATAGCCGGATGCTCAAGCTGGGTAGCCCTGCGGCAATCGGGGCATTCGTCGCAGGCTTCGACGCCTGTTTTCGTTGAGCGAGATGCACGACAATTGAGCAGCTTTGCAAATTCCAAGGCAAGGGCGTCTTTGCCAACGCCTTCCGGACCCCAGAAGCAGTATGCAGGGCTTATGCGGTGGTGCAAGAATGCTTGCTGAAGAAGATGCTTAGCGGCTTCCTGTCCGATGATAGAACTCCATGCCATCAGTGGCGGGGGGAGCAAGTGGAAGTACAAAACTACGGGGAAAACGGTGGTCGGAGGACAAGGCTGCAATTGGAAGCAAAGGAGTGGCGTCTTTTTTGCCCGTCGTGCATGTGGAAAGGCACAAAGGGTCAGGGATGAATCGGGAGTCCGTGGAATTCCGGCGAGAGCTACGCCTCTTTGATGCGACGATGTTGGTCGTTGGTTCCATGATTGGCTCGGGGATCTTCATCGTTAGTGCTGATATCGCGCGCATGGTGGGAGCCCCGGGATATCTGCTCCTGGTATGGCTTCTGACAGGCATTCTGACATTGATTGCCGCGGTGAGTTACGGGGAATTAGCGGCACTCTTTCCACAGGCGGGTGGACAGTATGTATACTTGCAGCGGGCGTATTCGCCTCTTGTAGGATTCCTCTATGGCTGGGCGCTCTTTCTGGTCATTCAGACTGGTTCCATTGCTGCTGTGGCTGTCGCTTTTGCCAAGTTTACAGCGGTTTTGATTCCATGGTTTTCCGAAGGTAATGTGCTCATGCAAATTGGCGGGCTCCGTATCAATGCTGGACAGGTGTTAGCAATTGTCAGTATTGCAGTCCTTACACTACTCAACCTCCGAGGAGTCCGGCTGGGCAAGCTCGTACAAGACACCTTTACAGTGACAAAGACGGCAGCACTTTTAGGACTGATTATTGTTGGGCTCACAATTGGGCTCAACGCTGATAGCATTGCTCGTAATTGGGCAGTATTCTGGGATGCTCAGCGGCTGTGGGAGGGTCTTGGAGAATGGCAGGCGGAGCCGCTAACGGGACTGGCGCTTCTATCGGCGCTTGGTGCGGCGATGGTGGGTTCGCTGTTTGCTTCCGATGCGTGGAACAATATTACCTTTGCCGCAGCAGAGGTAGTAGAGCCGCAGCGAACGATTCCCCGCAGCATGGCACTTGGGGTTTTGGTTGTTACGACCCTCTACTTGATGGCCAATTTCGCTTACCTGGCGGTGTTACCTCTGCGAGGGCAGCCTGATGGAGCTACGGTTTGGGAA
The DNA here is from genome assembly GCA_030550395.1 of Bacteroidota bacterium. Lineage (GTDB taxonomy): Bacteria > Bacteroidota > Ignavibacteria > Kapaibacteriales > HRBIN21 > HRBIN21. The sequence continues at coordinate 8,145 of JAUQPL010000001.1, forward strand.
CGGGGTTTGCAATTTGCCCTCCAGGACCGAGTGGGAGCAGCGGTTGCGGAAGCCGTTTTCGGTCCATGGGGAGCAGCCCTAATGGCAGTCCTTATCATGGTTTCCACCTTTGGTTGCAACAACGGCTTGATCCTATCGGGGGCGCGGGTGTACTACGCTATGGCCCGCGATGGACTCTTCTTCCAAGCAGCAGGGCGTCTGAATCGATATGCCGTTCCGGGAGTTGCATTAGTCCTCCAAGCAGTTTGGTCTAGCATCCTCTGCTTGTCAGGGCGATACAGTGACCTGTTGGATTACATCATCTTTGCCGTATTGCTCTTCTACATCGCCACCATTGGGGGGATCTTTCTGCTGCGACGCAAGATGCCCAATGCAGAGCGTCCCTATCGGGCGCCTGGATATCCCATCCTGCCGCTGCTTTACATCATTGCAGCAGCTGCTATTGCGCTCGATCTCCTACTAGTCAAACCACGATATACCGTTGCTGGACTGCTCATTGTGGCTACAGGAGTTCCGGTATACTTTTTCTGGCAGTGGTGGCAACGGCGTCAACATCGGGAGGGATGAGTGATGGAACTCAGTGTAAATGTAGACCATGTTGCAACGGTACGTGAAGCTCGCGGTGGGACGCAGCCTGACCCAGTCTATGCGGCTTTAGTGGCAGAGCTGGCGGGAGCCTCAGGGATTGTCTGCCACCTACGTGAGGACCGGAGGCATATCAACGAACGGGACGTCCGCCTGTTACGGGAAGTGGTCAAGACGCGGCTGAATCTGGAAATGGCCGCAACGGAGGAAATGGTCCGTATCGCCCGGGAAGTCCTACCGGATATCGTTACGTTAGTGCCTGAGCGGCGACAGGAGCGTACGACGGAGGGGGGACTGAATGTGGGTCAACAACGGCATTACTTGCGAACGGTGGTGGATATGCTCCACGAGTCTGATATTGAGGTGAGCCTCTTCGTGGAGCCAGTATTGGAGCAGATTGAGGCAGCGTTGGAGGTTGGAGCTGATCGGGTGGAATTGCACACAGGGCACTATGCCAATGCGACGACTTCGGAGGTTGCGCGTCAGGAACTGCAGCGTCTGCTCAATGCCGCAGAATTTGCCCGGACACTGGGACTGCGTGTGGCTGCCGGACATGGGCTGACGTATGAGAACATTGTGCCGATTTGCCGGATTCGGGCAATTGAAGATGTGAGTATCGGACATGCTATTGTAGCACGGGCAATCTATGTCGGATTTGAGCGCGCCGTACGGCAGATGGTGGAGCTGATTCGTTATGGTTGCCTACTTCCACCTTTGGAAGGGTGAGGATGGAATGCCTGTATGTACCAGTGCTGAACAGGGATCAGTTATGCATTGAGCTTACGGAAGCGGAGGAGTTGCGCCATGTCCGAGCGTTGCGCCTCCGTATCGGAGAACGTGTAGCGTTGACAAATGGGCGGGGACTTCTGGTGGAGGCAGAGTTTCGTGCAATGAGGTTGCGCCCGGTAGCGGCGGTCTTTCAAGTTCTGAGAGAACTTCCCAATCCAGAGCTCCCCGTCCCTGTGGCTCTGGCACTGGGGATTCTCCAGGAGCGGGAGCGGCTGGAGTTCGCTTTGGAGAAAGCCGTTGAGCTTGGGGTACGGGAGATTGTCCTTCTGCGCACGCACCGTACGCAACCGGTCTCTGTTCGGCTATCCCGGTTGCAAGGCAAGCTTCGTGCGGCAGTCAAGCAGGCACACCGTGCTTGGTTCCCTCAGCTTCATGAGCCGATTGGACTCCAGGAATGTTGTCAACGGCTATTCCCGCTCTATCCCCGCCGATTGGTTGCCGATACTGGAGGGGTGCGACTGCAGTACCATGAATGCGTTCCTACCCTCATTATGGTTGGGCCCGAAGGAGGCTGGGCTCCGGAAGAGCTGGAGCTCCTGCGAAGTCATGGTGCTACCATCTGGTCGCTCGGGATGAGGCGTCTTCGCAGCGAAACGGCAGTTGTTGCTACCCTCAGTCTTGTCAGCACAGCTCTGCTGGGTTTCTGTTCATAGGGAATTCACTCACCCTTGCGGGGTAGCTTTGCCACGTCCTTTCGTAAGCTTTCCCCCAGTTTTTCGCCGGCGTTTTGGGCAGCGTACTCCAGAATACGGCGGATCTCCGTTACCTCAAGTGATAGTAGGCGCGTCGCGTTGAAAATGCTAGCGACAGTAGCGCCACCTGGGACGAGCACAGCGGCCATAGTGCGCTGAAGGGGAATCGTCTCTCTGGTGGAGTTTTCCCAAACTACCTCTGCACTGGGGCGGTGAAGGATGCGGGAACGCACAGCCACTTGTGCACGAACTCCAGTAGGGGAACTGGCAAGCCGGAATTCCTCCAGGATTGTCTCTACCAGGAACGGGGGATCTGCCTGTAATGAGCGGACAGGCTGGAGCCGCAGGTAGGTTTCTGCCGCCTTCTGAAAGCCGCGACCGGCGGCGGCTGCTAATTCCTCCGGTACCAGTGCTTCCTGCAGCTTACGGGAAGCCTCGGCTTCGGCAATAATTTCTCCAGCCGCTCGCACAATCTCCAGTGCCCAACTAACCGTTGTAGGACGGGCAGTATCAGATGGAGGTGGAGCAATCCATACGTCAGCGTCTATGGCTTTCGGTAGGACCCGTGTCTCGTAGAGGGCAAGATTGTTGAAGATGGGGTATTCGCTTAGGCGGTTTGTATGCCCACAACTGGCGAGGAAAAGAGCAAACGTGACAAGAAGGCACAGGTGCATTTCCAATGCTTGTGGGAGGTGATACAAACAATACAAAAATACGGCTCCTGAGGCAAGGGTATTTGAGGAAAATCAGGTAGTTACCTGAGCGAGTTCTGGGATGGACTGTTGCACTCGGCGGAGGAGTTCAATCCACTGTTGGCGAATGCGGTCAGGGTGGAAGCGTTCTACAAACAATTGGCGGGCGGCACGAGCATGGCTGTACCACAAGTTGGGGTTGTGCCAATAGTGAGCGATTGCTTCGGCAATCTCCCGTGGGTGCTGTAATACCAGGAAGCCGTTGACACCAGGTTGTATGATTTCTGGAAGCGTTGCATGGGGGGTCCCAATAACGGCGCAGCCGGCATTGAGGGCTTCTAAGATACTTGTCGGTTGGGCTTCAGTAGGGTGCTTCGTGGGAAGGAGGAAAAGGTGGTGGGATAAGTAGAGCTGACGCAGTGTCTCGGGGTCGCGGATGCTGCCATGATGCACTATTTGCCGGGAAAGACCAAGTTCGGCAATACGGCGGGTGAAGGCAGAGGCATCGTGGGACGTGACCCATCCGCCAACGTAGGTAAGCTGAAAAGGAACCCCGTGGCGGCGGAGGAGAAAGGCGGCTTCCAACAGCTGCCATCCACCTTTTTCTGGGAGCATGTGGCCGACGAAAAGGAGGCGTAATCTGCTCGATACGTCTGCGTGGGCCAGTTTCCGTTCAACTTCCGTCTGCGAGCAGAGCAATGCTCGGCGGACTAGGTTTGGAATGATGGCAATTTGTTCCTCTGGCAGGATGTCGCGCAGAGGCTCGTAGAGAGACCGTCCGGCGAAGACAAACAGAGTAGCCCGTCGGGTAAGCCAGTGCAGAGTACGGTGCCACAGCGGAGAAGCATGGAGGGAGAGGAGTGCATTGTGAGTCCACACAACTACGGGGCGTCTGCGGGGAATTGCCCAGGCAAAGGTAACGCAATCGCGTATATGTCCCAAGGGATTTCCTGAGAAGATGGCGTAGAGGATAGGCAAAGGGTAGCGTGTAGTGAGCCACCGAAGATGGTGAATATACCGGAACATTTCTGGGATACGGCGTAAGCGCAGTCGTCCCGGCGCATAGATGCGTCCTTCGGGCGGACGTGCGGTAGCATCGGCGCGGATGAAGGAAAATTCCGGGGAGAGGAGCTCCAGAAGTTCTTGCGTCAAAAGGCTTTGTCCGTCATAAGGCGGTGGAAAACGCCCGGCACAGATCCACTGGGAGGGTTGGTGGGGCATCATGCTGGGGGAAAAGGATTAATGTTGTATTTTTGCGTCTGAGCTGAGCGCTGCTCCCTCCCCTGAGCGGCGCGCCAGAGGCTCGAGCCTGGGGGTTCCCCAACGCCGCCGGGCTCTTTTTTTATTCCGGGATTATACTTTTGCTCTGTAGCGACGCTGGATATCGGCAATGATAGGTATGGCATGGGTACGCCCGTTCTCAATGAAGATATTCCACGTTTCGCAGCCGCAGACGACGGAACCGGCGACGTAAAGTCCAGGAACTGTCGTTTCAAAGGTCTCGGGGTTGTAGACCGGGATCAGAGAAGGGTAGTGGAGCTTGATTCCCATCGCTTCTAAGAAAGGTGCGTTGGGGCGGTAGCCAGTGTGGACGATAACGAAGTCCACCTCAAGGGTAAAGCGGCGTTCTGTGGGAAGTTCTCGTAATATCAGGCGCTTGGGTTGGATTTCTTCTACAACCGTTTGGAAGAAAGCGCGGATTTCTCCACGGCGGATACGGTTTTCAATGTCGGGTTTTAGCCAATATTTGACCGATTCCCCAATCCACTCCCGGCGGTGGATCAGGAAGACGGTAGCGCCGTGCCGGTAGAGATCCAGGGCTGTTTCTACAGCCGAGTTGCGTCCACCAATGACAGCAACACGGGTGTGGACGTAGCCGTAAGGCTCCGTGTAGTAGTGCGTCACGTGGGACAAATCCTCGCCGGGGACGTCAAGCAGGTTGGGCTGATCAAAGTAGCCAGTAGCCACGATTACAGTGCGGCTCCATAGAACCTCTCCGTGAGCTGTAACGAGACGGAAAAGCTCTCCGTCGCGTTGGACGGCTACAACTGGTGTATAAAGGCGCAGTGGAAGCTGGAAGTACTCGCTGACGCGGCGGTAATATTGAAGAGCTTCAACTCGGGTCGGTCTGGGGTTTGCGCTAGTGAAAGGAATTCCCCCTAACTCCAAATTTTCTGCCGTGGAGAAGAAGGTCATGTTGGTCGGGAAGCGGCGGATGGACTCTACAAGTGCTCCTTTTTCCAGGATAAGGAAGTGCAGACCTGCGCGTTGCGCTTCAATGCCACATGCCAGTCCTGTAGGACCAGCCCCGATGATGAGCGTATCCCAGACCTCCATATCTCAGCGCAGGATCAGCAGAGGAGCTATCCCTGTTGTCCCAAGCCGCAAATAGTAGAGACCTGGTGGGAGGGTGTGGAGATTGCAGCGGATGACACGGGAACCATCGCCTCTCCTTTCTGCTTCCCAGACGGGGAGGGAGAGAGTCTGCCCTAGAGGAGTCACTATCGCCACGGATGTAGGTGGTGGGAGATGAGGTGGGAGTTCAATTTGCACCACATCCGTTGCTGGCTGTGGGAAGAGCCGCAGCGGCTTGCGCGGTTGCTCGGCGATATAATCTGGCTCGGCGGCGTCTAGGCGGACGTTGTCAATGTACCAGCCATCGTTGTTCCGGAGGGGATTGGAACGGAGGCGGAATCGGATGTAGAGGGTATCACCGATGAAACGGCGTAGGTCCCGATGTTCCGTTACCCATGTGCTATTGCCAACACTGTCCCGGAAGCCAGGGGAACGACGGCGGTCAATAGCTTGGACGACATACCAGGTGCGCCCGAAGTCAGGGGAGACTTCTGTAATGGCAGTGTCGCTAATCTCCACCAGGGCAATGTTGTCATAACTCAATGTTGCTGCGGTGTCCGAAACGATAACGGGGGGCAGTACAACCCATGTGTTAGAGCGGTTGGGGTACGGTCCATCGGGAGAGTCCGTCAGCGAATATGGTGGAGAGGCAGCAGCTCGGTCAGTCAATCCCCAAGTGCCGTTAGAAAACAGGGCTGGGGTGCTGAGGCTGTCGTCAAAGGTGACGGAGAAGTGGCGGAAAGGAGGGCCAGCGTAAGCGAGAATAGTGTCGGAGGGCTGGCTAAAGGTAAGGACGTTACTTCGGAAGCCCGCGGCGCGGAGGTAGAGTTGGTAGAAACGCCCAGTGGGGAGGCGGAGCAGGTGGGAGCTGATTGCTCCTGCTTGTACAGATGGTGGCTTTGCGCTATCGAGGGCAGCACCGGTGGCAGCATCGTGGATGGTAACTCCAGCGAAGTCATATAGTTCGGTGCTGTCAATGTGAAAAGCGGGATTACGCCATTGCACCAGGATACCCTCCTCGTGGGGGCGAGCAACGATGTCTGTTGGAGGCAGTGGTTCCCGTGCACCCCCGACGAAACCAGAGATGCTCACTGGCTCGCTTTCCAGACTATCGGGAGTCATGGCGATAAGAGTGTAGGTGAAAGGAGCTCCATCGGTGAGTCCAGTATCGGTGAATTCTTGGGTTCCTTTGGGGACAGTGGCAATTAGAGACGACTGGCGGAAGATACGGATCGCGAAGTCCGTCAAAGGCTCGCCCAGAAGGTTCTCCGTTGGATCGCGCCAGCGTAGGCGGACAGCCCCTGTGGCAGGAAACTGGGCTCGGAGACTATCCGGTGGGCGAGGGGCAAAGCTAACGAGAGCGACGTAGGTATCCAGTGTACTTAAAGAGCCGCGAGGGGAGTCCGGCATCCAGAAGCAGGGATAAATGCGCCCGTTATAGGCAGCGATGCTGGTGTAATCTCCCCAGTAATAGTTGCCCGGACCTTGGTAGGAGACATCTTCGGGACCGTCAATGTAGAAGGTCCAGGGGGTCAGCCGGATATGCCGCCATGTTTGGGCGTCGCGGGAGATGGCGAGGTAGGCGTCAACGCCTTGATTGTGGGGATCGTGTTGCGAGCTGTAATAGAGGACGGCGATCAACCCCGTGATAGGGTCTACAGCAATCGCAGGGAAGAAGACATCGTTGTGGAGCTGGTTATTGTCAATGCGTTGTGAGGGTGCCCAGATTGTGCCTCCGTTGGTGGAATAGGTGAAGAAGAGCCCACTCCGCCCCAGGTTATCTTTGCCTGCTTGTACCAAGTAGAGCCAGCCGCGGCGAGGACCTGAGGATAAATCCACGGCAATGGCCGGATAGGAGCTTACTCGGATGTTTTGCTTATCGGGCAGAACCTGGCGTCCGCTACTGGAATGGATTGTCCCTAGCAATGTGACGGATTGGGCTAATACGGGGACAGGACGCCACGTCTGTCCGCCGTCGGTTGAAATTTGCAATAGGGCATTTTCCTGCATGCCGAGACGCTGGCGCCATGCAAGGTACACCTCTCCTCTGGGCCCAATGGCAAGGATTGGGGCTTGCGTATCCCCACCGCTTCCCGGTAGCAAGGTGGGAAGACTCCAGCTTTGTCCTCCGTCTGTGCTCCGAGCCACATAGATACCAGGGGTTCCTCCGAAACGTCGCCAAGCGACATAGATTGTGTTGCGATATGGTGAATTGCTCACGGTATCCACCACCATGAGGCACTTATCATCGAAGGGCGCGTTCTGACCCTCATTCAGCGTTACGGGAGCCAGTTCCGTCCAGCTTTGTCCGCCGTTTGTTGAGATAGCCACAAAGACGCCGTTGGTCCCGGCTAATTGGTTATTGACAATTTGTGCCATGATGTGGGAATAGTAAGCGTTGCCATTGCGATCAAAGCTTAAGCCAGGATCGGCAATAGCAGCTCCGGTAGCCGTTGGAACGAAGAGATTGGCTGGAGTTATGGCAGAGCTCCAGGTCCGACCGCCATCGGTGCTGCGGTAGGAGACCATCCGGTAGTTGCCTCCGTAATTGTAACGGGAGTCGTTTGCTCCTGCCAAGAGGATTCGGGGATTGTGGGGGGCGATGGTAATCCATGTCTCACTTTGGTCCAGCGGATATGGAGAGATATTGACCAGCGGGATACCGCTCGGGGCGGTCAGGTACAGAGGTCCTGTATGGGGTTTGAGAAGCTCCTCAGGGCGGTAGTCGTGAGGGCTGACCCGTCGGATAGCACCCCATGTGACAGGGTGAGTCTCCCTGCCGGCATGGAGATACAGGGGAAGTTGGCGGGCGTCATACTGTCCCCATGCCGTGGAGATCAGGAAGAGGATGAGCAGCTTAGGATTGTTCGGTTGCATGGCGGACGGGGACTCTCTGGGATACAATGTCTACGATTCGTTGGTGGACGGTTTCTATATCGGCGTTACCGTCAATGGCGATAAGCTTACCTTGGCAGGCGTAGTAATCCAAAACCGGCTGGGTCTGTTCGTTGTAGACGTGGAGGCGCTGTCGGATGACGGGTTCCGTGTCATCCGGACGTCCTCGCAGGAGGAGGCGACGCACGATTTCTTCCTCCGACACGATGAGGTTGATGACAAGGTCTACGTGGCGTCCCGAGCGCGCAAGGAGCTCATCCAATGCCTGTGCTTGGGTGAGAGTTCGGGGGAATCCATCTAGGATGCATCCATTCCGATACGGGGGGGCTTCCAGTGCCTGCTCGACAACCGCTGTGACGAGTTCGTCGGGGACAAGCAATCCATTGTCAACGTAATGGCGCACTTGCTCGCCGAGGGAAGAGCCTTCGCGTATGGCCTGGCGGAAGGCTTCGCCTGTAGACAGATGGGGAATGCCGTAGCGCTCCGCTAATAGCTGTGCTTGCGTTCCTTTCCCAACGCCGGGGGCTCCAAAGAGGACAAGGATCATGAGTCTTCAGCTTTTCTGCCCAGGATTTTGCAGAGTAGAGGCAAAAATACGAAAGTCCCTCTGAGCTCCTATAGCTATGGAGTGTGTGGGCGATACAGGCGTCCTTTCCACTGAAGGCGACCGGTAATGCTCCAGCGGTAGGAGTTAAGAGCGATAGCGCACAGGAGAAGGGCTGCAAGGGGTTGGAACCATATTTGGGCTTTGGGGAGCTTGAACGTTTGGCTGACTTGCCATCGGAGAAGAACACTCATCCCGTAGCTAAGGAGTCCGAGAAGGCTCCAGAGAGCGTTGCCGTAGAGCACACCTACTACAGCAGCTACGGGCGGCAGGACGAAAAACACCAGTAGGTGCAGCAGGAAGCCCCAGAGAATCCATGGTCGGTAGCCCATGGCGGGATACATATTTTTGGAAAATCCAGCGATCGCTTCGGCAGAACTTTCGTACATGCGGCAATGGACTAATCCGTTGCCATCGGCAATGGGGGCTTCTCCGATGGCACGGGCGACGCGCTGTCCTAAGGCGATATCCTCCGCCAGTTTGGCTCGCACGGCTTCGTGTCCGCCAATCTCCCAATATAGGCGGGCTTCCATCAGGAGGGCCTGGCCACTGGCGGCATGGAAGCTCGGCAAGAAGCGCCTCCAACTGTCCGGGATGTAGGCGAAGTAGATGATATACAGCTGAGGGATGATGAGGCGTTCGGCAAAGCTGTGCATGACTTCTGCTGGAAGAACGGATACGAAGCGCCATCGGTGCTGAAGACACTCCCGTATCAGCGAGGGGAGAGCAAGAGGATGGAAGACGGTATCGGCATCGGCGAAGAGAAACCACTCCCCACGGGCAGCTTGTGCAAGCTGCCAGCATGCCCAGGCTTTACCAATCCATCCCTCGGGAAGTGGGGCTCCACGGAGGACTCGCAGTCGCTCAGGATATTGGGTTCGGAGATGTTCAAGGATGTCCAATGTGGCATCCGTAGATTCATCATCCAGCACCACGACTTCGTAGGAGGGATATTCTTGGCGACAGAGGGAGTGGAGGCAGGGGGCAATGCGTTCGGCTTCGTTCCGTGCCGGCACTAATACCGAAATGAAAGGAGCCTCGCACGAGGTGTCCCACCGCCCGGGCTCCAGACGAGGCAGACGCTGCAGATTCCGCCAACATGTTCCGTTGAAAAGCGCTAAGGCAGCGCTGGCGAGGGTGAGGAGCAGTTCCATTAGAGGCTTCAAGTAGGTTGGCAACAAAATTACCCCTGTGCCATGGTTCAATGCCCATGAGCGGGCGTACCATTAAGGCGCAAGGGCAGTGTGGCCCTGGCTTTCTCTGTAGGATCAGGGAACGGACCAGTAGTTCTTACCCCGCAGGAGAGCCTCTAAATCGGTGGGGTGCTCCTGGCTGAGCCGTTGGTGCTTTTCGGAGAGAAGTTCTTCGTACGTTGGGCGATCGGGGTTTGCGTAAATTACACCAAACGGTCGGGGAAATCCCGTTCCAGGTGCGTCCATTAGTTGGGTAAGAATGGCTGCCTTCCGGGGGTCAGTTTCATCATGGACCCATACTTCGGGTGGGATTTCCTCGGAGAGGGTAACTACTTTCGGCACCGTGCCTTCTAAGACGAGGGCTTTTTGGCGTTGGACTCCGAACAGTAGGGGCTGGCCATGTTCAACGAAGAGAGCGTTCTCAGGCTTACTTTCCTTCTCCGTGTAGGCGAAGAAGGCACCGTCGTTGAAGACGGGGCAGTTCTGGTAGATTTCTACGAAGGCTGCTCCGCGGTGCAAGGCTGCGCGGCTAAGGACTGAACGGAGGTGAGCCAGATCGCGGTCCATTGTGCGGGCAACAAAGGTTGCGCCAGCGGCGAAGGCGAGAGCTACAGGGTTGAAGGGATTCTCAAACGAGCCCCAAGGGGTTGAGGGGGTGCGCTGTCCGGGGCGGGAAGTGGGCGAAATCTGCCCTTTGGTAAGGCCGTAGACTTCGTTGTTAAACAGCAAGATGGTCACATCTACGTTCCGCCGGAGGATGTGGATGAGATGGTTGCCCCCGATTGAGAGTCCATCACCGTCGCCGGTGATAATCCAGACGTGGAGGTCCGGGCGGACGAGTTTGAGTCCTGTTGCGATGGCCGGAGCTCGCCCATGGATGCCATGCAGCCCATACGTTCCCATGTAGTATGGGAACCGCGATGAGCAGCCAATGCCGGAGATAAAGACCACATTCTCCCGGGGAATTTGGAGGTCTGCCAGGACGGTCTGGACCTGTTTGAGAATGGCGTAATCGCCACACCCGGGGCACCAACGCACCTCTTGGTCACTGGCGTAATCTTTCGGTGTAACCGGTGAGGAGAGAGTCTCAGCCATGGCGCAATGTAGCTTGGATAAGCTCTACCAATTCGGAGATAGTCAAGGGCAATCCCTGGATTTTGCTGTATGGGTGGGCATCCACCAAGTAACGGGCACGGAGGAGCTGAGTTAGATGCCCGCTATTGAGTTCGGGGACGAGAATTCTGCGGAAGTTGCGGAGGAGTTCTCCCAAGTTGCGGGGAAGGGGATTCAAGTAGCGCAGATGGATGTGTGAAACGGAAAGTCCTTGGCGACGGCATTCCTGGACAGCGCTGGCCACGGCCCCATATGTGGAGCCCCAGCTCACTAAGAGCAGGTCTCCTTCGAGATCGCCCGAAGTAACAGTCTGCAGGGGGATTTCGTGGGCAATCCGCTCAATTTTGGCGGCTCGGAGGCGGACCATGTGCTCGTGATTGGCAGGATCGTAGGAGACATTGCCGGTGATGTGCTCTTTTTCTAATCCCCCAATCCGGTGCTCAAAGCCGGACATACCGGGGATTGCCCAGGGACGAACACCATGCTCGTTCCGCCAATACGGGTAGAAGGTACCATTGTGCTTGTGCTGTTCGGTGGCGAAGGGTGGGGTAATTGGAGGCAGCGTTTCGGGGTCAGGGATGCGCCATAGGTCGGTTCCGTTTGCCAGAAAGGCATCGGACAGGAGAATAACGGGAGTCATGTAATGCAAGGCGATGCGGGCGGCTTCGTAGGCGGCTTGGAAGCAGTCTGCGGGAGTGGCGGCGGCAATAACTGGAATTGGAGCTTCTCCGTGACGTCCGTAGAGGGCTTGCAGTAAATCTGCTTGTTCAGGCTTTGTCGGCATACCGGTTGAGGGACCTGCTCGCTGGATGTCGCAGACGACAACAGGGAGCTCAAGCGCAACGGCTAATCCTAAGGCTTCGCTCATCAGAGAGAAACCGGGTCCTGAAGTTGCCGTCACCCCCAGATGCCCGCCGAAGGCGGCTCCGATAGCGGCGCAGAGAGCGGCGATCTCGTCTTCGGCTTGGAAGGGGTAGACTTCGTAGGGGAGAAGCGTGCTCATCTGGTGAAGGACTTCCGAGGCTGGGGTAATGGGGTAGCCGGCGTAGAACAGCTTCAGCCCTGCTTTCCGAGCTGCTGTAACGAAGCCCAGAACCAGTGCCTCGTTGCCTGAGATGCTTCGGTATGTTCCGGGAGGGAGGGGAGCTTGGGGAATCTCGTAACGGGGGGTCAGTAGTTCGGATGTTTCCCCGAAGTGGTATCCTGCTCGCAGGAGGCGCAGGTTTGCCGCGGCAAGCTCAGGATGGCGAGCGGAGAATTTGGCTGTTACCATCTGTTCGAGAACTTCCAACGGTCGATCAAAGAGCCATGCCAAAAGGCCTAAGACGAACATGTTCTTCATCCGCTCCTTCTCACGCACGGAGAGTCCCGTGTCTGCCAGGGCTGCTCCGACCAGCTGTGGGAGATTGAGGACAATGAGCTGGTAACCCGACAGGCTCCCGTCGGTCAGCGGATTCTCACTATAGCCAGCCAAGCGCAGATACCGTCGGTCAAAGCCAGCTTCATTGAGGATGAGAAGTCCACCGCGCTTGAGAAGATGGAGGTGTGTTTTCAGTGCAGCAGCATTCATCGCTACTAAGACATCACAGGTGTCCCCGGGGGTTAAAACCTCGAAGCTACCGAAGTGCAGTTGGAAGCTGGAGACACCAGCGAGCGTTCCTTGGGGAGCGCGGATTTCGGCAGGATAATTCGGGAAGGTTGCGATATCGTTGCCGCGAAAGGCGCTGACATGGGCAAACTGCATACCGCTGAGCTGCATGCCGTCGCCGGAATCACCAGCAAAGACGATGACCACATCAGGGACAACGACCCGTTGGGTGCTCATCCGAGCGCAATGCGTTGTATTGACCAAGGCAGTAGACGCACAAGGATTAGGGGAAATTTCAGGAAGCCCATTATTTTCGCGTCGGTTCCTAAGCTGGGTTGCAGTGGTGGAGAAGGGGCACTACGTACTAGTTATCGGCGGTGCCGTTGCGGGGGCGGAGGCAGCAATACAATTTGCGCAGCGAGGTATCCGAGTGGCGGTGCTGGAGCAGAACGCTCTGCCGTACGGCAAGATTGAGTACGGTTTGCCCAAATGGCATGTCAAGCTCCGGAACAAAGAGGAAGCAGCTATTGATGCGAAACTGCAGCATCCGCTTGTGCGTTATGTCCCTCTGACCCGGCTGGGGCGAGACGTGCGGCTTCCGGAGCTCCTTCGGTGGGGATTCAGCGCAGTTGTGCTGGCAAATGGAGCCTGGCGGGACCGACCATTCCCCGTGCCGGAGGCGGACGCATATATCGGACGTGGCTTTTACTACCAGAATCCGTTCATGGTGTGGTTCAACCAGATGCATGACCCAAACGGCACGGTGGAGCCCTATGAAGTTGCCGATGGTGCCATTGTTGTCGGGGGAGGATTAGCCTCCATTGATGTTGCCAAAGCTCTCATGATGCTTACTGTGGAGGAGGCACTCCGGAGATATGGAATCAGCACGCATGTGCTGGAGATGGAGCATGGTATTGATCGTCTGCTCCAGCGCCATGGGCTCACCTTGGAGGCATTGGGGGTGCGAGGCTGTACGCTTTACTACCGCCGTCGTGCTCAAGACATGCCTCTGACGCCGATGCCGACGGATACCCCGGAGCGGCTTGCCCGAGCACAGATGGTACGGCTTAAGGTCTTGCAAACAGCTCAGCGACGCTATCTGTTTAACTTCCAGGAGCTGTGCCTCCCTGTGGGTATTCTCACCGAAGGCGGGCGTTTGGTTGGGCTTGTCTTCTGCCGGACGCGCATAGACGGTGACCGCGCCGTGCCAATACCGGGGACGGAACATGAGGTGCGGGCTCCGTTGGTGATCTCCTCCATTGGCAGTATTCCAGAAGTGTTGCCCGATATCCCTATGCGTGGCGAAACTTACGCCCTTGCTGACCCCGAGCTCTGCCGTGTTGAGGGGTACGAGAATGTCTTTGTTGTGGGCAATGCCGTAACAGGGCGCGGCAATATTCAAGAGAGCCTGAACCACAGTCGTCGGATTGTTCAACGCATCCTGGAGCAGTATCTGGGATGGGATGCCCAGCTGTACGAGCACCTCAACCGCCAGCAGGAAAGTCAAGTTGCCGATGAAGTTGCTCGCATTGCTCGTCATCTTACTGCAAGACCGCCCCTTGAGGCAGAGCAGATTAGCCTCATAGATGATTACATCACGCAGCTGCAGCAGCGCGTGGGCTACGATGGTGATTATCCCCGCTGGATTCAGCGTCACTTGCCAAAACGGCTGGAAGATCTCCTGCATTTAGAGCTCCCGGACGCCGATGGTGAATAGCTCTGCTATGGGCTCTCCCACAGCAGACGTACTTCTGGTACGAAGGCGCTGTGGAGGGCTTTCGGGGAGCGGAAAAGCCAGCGTCCGCCGGCACATATATGAAGGTACCGCCCCTCAGGTAGGGGAATGCTAAGAGCGGCGAAAGTTCCAATATGCAGGGAGGCAAGCCCTGCCTGAAGCTCCATGCGTATGCCGTCTGTGGCGGGAAATCCAAAAGGAAAAGTCCACTCCATGCCAATACTGGGGGACACTATGGGGTGAGGCCGGTAGCGCAGTTGGAGCAGAAGTCGGTACTGAAGTTCAGCCCAGACGATGTACTCCTCGTGCGTATCTATCCGCATGCGTCCGCCGACGAGGAGCATGTCTAAGCTCAAGGCAAGGAAAGGGCGTACTCGTGCTCCTAACCCTATTCCAACCGAGGTCTGGGGGGAAAGTGCAGCCAGAGAGCTTGTTGGGAAACGTTCGGCAATGGTTCCGTACGAGCGGAAGTCAACAAAGAACTGCCCGTAAGTGCTGGAAAAGACGGTGGGGAAGATGCAGGCAATGGCTTTCAGTAATTTTGCGCTCATTACATGAGCGGATGCTTTAACTTATGCGCACAGTGCGTGCAAGGGCATTCGCGATAGATGCCACCAAAGATACGGCGCGATGGACGACTCTCCGCGGACGATCTTGGTAACCGGGGGGGCAGGTTTTATTGGGACGAATTTCGTAGAATACCTGCTCCGGCAGACCGACGTTCGGGTTGTTGTAGTGGATGCGTTGACATATGCAGGGCAGCGCCATAATCTCGCTGCCTATGAGGGATCGGGACGGTACGTTTTCGTACACGGGCATATTGAGAATGCTCAGCTCCTCTACCATCTCTGCCGTACCTGTGAGGTTGATACCCTTGTTCACTTGGCAGCCCATACGCATGTAGATCGTTCCATTCTGCAGGCGCAGCCCTTTGTGCAGACGAATGTTCAGGGGACGGTGACCCTTCTGGAGGTTGCTCGCCAGATACGGCTTCGGCGCTTTGTGCAGATGTCAACCGATGAGGTCTACGGTGAATGCCTCAGGGGGGAATGTGCTGAGGATACCCCTTTGCTGCCAAGCTCGCCATATGCGGCTTCTAAAGCCGCGGCGGATTGTTTCGTTCACGCTTACCGGCGGACGTACGGAGTGCCAGCCTTCATTGTGCGCAGTTGCAACGTCTACGGTCCTTACCAGTTTCCAGAGAAGCTGCTCCCCATGAGCATTCTCTGTGCCTTGCATGACGAGCCAATTCCCCTCTATGGCGATGGGTCCCAGCGACGGCAGTGGTTGTACGTGGACGATCTTTGTAGAGCACTCTGGTTGCTCTGTTGCATTGGCGAGCCCGGGCAGGTCTACCATGTTAGTAGTGGTGTGGAACTCACGAACCGAGAGTTAGTTGCTCAGATTCTCCAATTGCTGGGAAAGCCAGAGACGTTGATGCGTTCGGTTCCTGACCGTCCTGGGCATGATCGGCGGTATGCTCTGCGTTGGGAGCAGCTTCGCTGCTTTGGTTGGGAGCCGTCGGTGCAGCTGGAGGAAGGCTTACGTCGCACGGTTGCATGGTATCGGGACCACCGCAGTTGGTGGGAGCCGCTCTGGTACGGTGAGTATGCTCAGTACCGACGCCAGTGGTATGAGCAAGTTCTACAGTCGGGGGTCAGACAAGAAGGGTGATGGCGAATCGGAAGGAAGCAGCGTTGAGGAAGCAGCTCCAGCGGCGAATTGCTCGGCGAGACATCACCGTAGGCGTTCTTGGGTTGGGCTATGTAGGGCTGCCGTTGGCGATAGAGTTCGCCCGAGCGGGGGTGCGAACGCTTGGGTTTGACATTAAGGTGGAGAAGCTCCGGCTCTTGCAGGAGGGGGGGTCATACATCCGAGACGTACCAGCAGATGCTGTTGCCGAGCAGGTTCATGCTGGACGGTTCCTGCCGACGGGAGATTTCCAGCAATGTGCCGAATGCGATGCTCTCTTCATCTGTGTCCCAACGCCCTTTACCGAGTACAAGGAGCCGGATATCTCCTTCATCCTGCAAGCGACGGATAGCATTGCGCAGACGTTGCGCCGAGGGCAGATTGTGGTGCTCAAGAGTACGACGTTCCCGGGAACCACGGAGGAGTATGTGCTGCCGCGGTTGGAACAGACAGGGCTCCGGGTAGGACAGGACTTCTTTTTGGCCTTCTCCCCTGAGCGGGTGGATCCGGGGAATAAGACCTGGACAACGGCCAACACTCCGGTGGTTGTCGGAGGAGTAACTCCGAGCTGCACGGAGCTGGCGGCGTTGGTGCTTCGGATTGCCGTGCAGACGGTGGTACCTGTCCGTTCCCCGCAAGTGGCGGAGATGGCGAAGCTATTGGAGAACATCTTCCGCAGTGTCAACATTGCCTTAGTCAACGAGCTGGCACAGTTGTGCGACCGCATTGGCATTAATGTGTGGGAGGTTGTGGAAGCGGCAGCGACCAAGCCTTTCGGTTTCCTTCCTTTCTACCCCGGACCTGGTATTGGGGGGCATTGTATTCTGATTGACCCATACTACTTAGCCTGGGTTGCCCGGCGGTACGATTTTGTGACGAACTTCGTGACGCTGGCGGCAGAAGTCAATGAGGCGATGCCCTTCTACGTGCGGGATATGGTCATTCGCGAGTTGGCCCGCATGCCTGTACGTTTGGAGTCAGCACGGGTTCTCTTCTTGGGAGTTGCTTTCAAGCGAGATGTAGATGATTTGCGGCATTCGCCAGCGCTCAAAATCATGGAGCTACTGCATCGCGATGGGGTACAGGCGCAGAGCTACTACGATCCTTACATCCACCGCATCGAGCTGCTGGGGCGGCCGATGGAATCACTCCCCAAGCTGACACCGCAGGTTTTACGGCGCTATCACTTAGTCGTCATCACGACGGACCATAGCTGCGTGGATTACGAGTTGGTTTGTCGCTATAGCCGAGTCATTATTGACACGCGCAACGCCTGTCGTCGGGTTGCTCGCCCAAAGGCCAGGATTGTGCTGTTGGGAGGCGGGCAATGAAGGCGAGAATTCTCTCGGTCGTTGGGGCGCGACCGAACTACATGAAGGTGGCACCCTTGCAGAAGGCGTTTGAGCGGTATAGCCACTGGGTCGAGCATCTTATCGTCCACACGGGGCAGCATTATGATGCCGAGATGTACGATGTTTTCTTCGCCGATTTGGATCTGCCAGAGCCGGCAGTCTTTTTAGGAGTGGGACCAGGAACCCATGCGCAGCAGACGGCTCGTATCATGCTTGCATTTGAACCTGTGTGCATGCAGATGCGCCCTCGGTTGGTTATCGTTGTCGGGGATGTGAATTCTACGCTCGCTTGTACCTTAACGGCGGTTAAGCTGGGGATTCCCGTGGCCCATGTAGAGGCCGGACTGCGCAGTTTTGACCGAACGATGCCAGAGGAGATCAATCGGATCGCAACCGACGCAATTGCCGATTATTTCTTCGTGACCGAGCCCAGCGGGGTGGAGAATCTCCGGCGCGAGGGAGCTCCACCGGAGCGGATTTTCCTGGTGGGCAATACGATGATAGACTCGCTGCTCCTTGCACTGCCTAAGGCACGCCATCATCCGATTCGGGACCGCTTCGGATTGCGTCCGAAAGAGTATGTAGTCGTTACCCTCCACCGTCCCAGCAATGTGGATCATCCCGAACAATTGCGAATGCTTCTGGAGATTCTGTCCGAGGTAGCAACGTGGCGGACGGTTGTTTTCCCTCTCCACCCGAGGACGCAACAGGCGATAGACCGCTTTGGATTGCGGGAGTATCTCTGCTCTCTGCGGGCGCTCCCTCCACTGAGTTATGTGGAGTTCTTGGCGCTGTTAGTGGAAGCGGATTTCGTGATGACGGATTCGGGAGGTATTCAGGAGGAGACCACTTACTTGGGCATTCCTTGCCTGACATTGCGCACAACGACGGAGCGTCCGATAACGTGTCAAATAGGTACAAACCAGCTTGTCCCACCGCAAGCAGAGAACATACGGGCTGCCCTAGACAGACTCCGGCGTGGGGAGCGCAAGCACGGGCAAGTGCCACCGCTGTGGGATGGACATGCGGCAGAACGCATTGCGGAAATTATCGTGCGCCATTGTTTGCGTCTGCCTCTGGAGTAGTGCAGGCGCACAGGAAGTTCCGAAGTCCCTTCTCCCTCAATCGGTCTGGCAGCTTTTAGAGGGCACGGAGAACTTAGGAGCTATGCGGGATATGGTGCCGGAGCTGCCACCGTCCGATCGCACTGTATCGGCGGAAGAATACCGGCTCGGACCCGGGGATGTGCTCCTAGGGCATATTGTGGCACCGGTGGTGCAAACACACCGATTGGTGGTCTCAGTGACGGGAGAGTTGGTGATTCCCCGCTTTGGACTGTTGTCGGTGCAAGGTATGAGCCTAGCGCAAGCGCGCCGGAGCGTTGAGCAATTGGTGCAACAGCGCCATCCCGAAGCCAGAGTAGAACTCAATCTGCTCGTGCCTCGGCGGGTTGTTGTCACAGTCACCGGGTATGTACGAGCACCGGGCATGTATGTGCTACCGGCCAGCGTGCGCGTTTCTACGGCAATTCGGATTGCGCTCCAAAGTGGGCAATCAAGTGTGTCGGCAGGCCAACGCTTATCCCTTCCGGGGGCAAGTTCACGCCAAGAAGTGGAATCCTACGAGTGGGAATCCAGTGCTATTCCACCGCTACCCAGCTATTGCACGCGCAACGTCTTGCTGCGCTTTGCCGATGGGCGGACGCAGACGGCCGATATTGAGCGGGGGCGAGCGATGGGGGATCTGACCGCAGATCCTTTAGTCAGTGAGGGCTTGGAGATCTTTGTTCCTCCGCCACCGCCGGAGGGCTATCCTACGGTGTCTATCGGAGGAGCAGTCGGGCGGATGCTTCGGGTAGCATACCGGGCAGGGGACAAGGTATCGTTTGTACTTCGCTTAGCTGGCGGACTCCGGCCGGAAGCCGAACCAGTAGTTTTCGTCCATGCTCCTGGGCAGCCACCTCAGCGTATAGAGCTGGACACGGTGGGCAATCCGGTGAAGGATTTAGACTTGGTGCCCGGGGCCAGTCTTCTTGTGCCTCAACGTCCAACACCTGGGGCAACTCGGTTGGGGATTGTCCGGGTGGTTGGGAGCGTTCTCCATCCTGGGGCATACGTTATTGAGCCAGGGCGTACGCGCTTACGGGAGGTCATCGAACGTGCTGGGGGACTTGCTCCCAATGCGGCCTTGGCGCAAGCGTATATCCAGCGAGTTCCCGCACCCTGGCTCCTTGCTTCTGATCCACGGATTCCTGCGGAGGTAGGTCTTTATAGCCGATTTCTCTACAGTGACCTGCGCCTGGAGGATACAGTGCGCTATGCCTTGGACATGCGCTTGCAACGCTCTCTGGTGGTGTGCGACTTCGTTGCTCTCTTTCAGCATGGGGATACTCGGCAGGATGTGCCTTTAGAGGACGGTGACCTCATTGTGGTGCCGACGGCTTCGGAGGGGATATACCTCTGGGGGCAGGTGCGCCTGCCGGGCTATGTTCCGTTTGTACCAGGCAAGACAGTAGAATGGTACGTGCAGCAGGCAGGGGGATACAGTGTAGGAGCAGATCCCAAGCGTGTGCGTGTGCTACGAGGGCCGACTCGCAATTGGCTCTTGCCCGAGCAAGCGGGAGCGGTTCAGCCCGGTGATGAAATCTACGTCCCCCGTCGGTTAGATGTCCCTGCGTGGGCGCAGCAGCAGGCGGAACTTCAGTTCTACACGGTGCTGGTCGGTGCGGTCTCAACGCTGACGTTTGTTGTGACGACGATCTTCAACCTTTTACGGCGCTGAGTCGTGGTGAGCCCGTAGAAAGTAGGGCTTCCGGCAGTGTCGGTGGGCGACGGAGTAGTTGTCCAAGACGCCGGAGAGGTTTTGTCAGCGGGACGAAGAGACCTTGGAGCGTTAAGGAGTGCTGCCGCCATGCTTGCCAGCATTCACGATTGCCCTGCAGGATTGCGCGGAGCGAACCATTGCTTATTCCCCCTGCGTCCATGCAAAGTAAGATGCGGGGAATATAGTGCACGCGGATGTTCCCCAGGAAGAGAAAGCGAAACATCAGCTCGTAATCGGCCGCAATGGGGTAGGCAAGATTAAAGGTACCAAAGCGCTCGTAGAGGTGTCGTCGAGCGAAGAAGGTTCCGTGGGGTGGCATCCAGCCGAGGTAGTATTTCCAGCGGCGGTAGTTGCCGGCGCGCCAGTAGCGGATGATCCGCTCGCGATACCTTGTCACGAAGACAGCATCTCCGTAGCAGGCTTCTACCGTGGGGTCGGAAAAGGTGGCGACGACATCGCGCAAAACGAACCGATCGGCGTACCGGTCATCGGCATTCAGGAACCCGATGATGTCACCGGTGGCGTAGCGTAAGCCCTTGTTCATTGCATCGTATAAACCACCATCGGGCTCGCTGATGAACACGGCAAGACGGGAACGATGTCGTTCAATGACCTCTAACGTCTCCCGTCCGGAACCACCGTCAATGACGATGGATTCCACTTCCGCATCCGTTTCCTGGCTGAAAAGGGAGTCCAGTGCCCGTCCAATTCGGGGATCGTTGAGGACAACTGTGATGACGGAAACTCGCATTGTTCCGATGACGTCAGGGGAAGCGACTGCAAAAATACACTTCGCCTCAAAGGGGAAGGCGGCTTGCTCCGTTTGGGTCAGTAGTTTTGTGCCCTGGCTATGGTGACGGTACGTTTGCCATTGTTTCGGTCTCTTTCCGTAAGGCTGCCCCGCAGGTGGGGGATGGGGCGGTGGGGTCCTTCCTTGTTCCAGCTGGCTGCGGACGTGCTGAGTGTGACGATTGCTACAGCATGCTACCTCTGGGTGCGCTTTGCCAGTGGTTGGTTTGAGTCTGTAGTGATTCCAGAAGGAGGGGAAGTAATTGCTATTGTGGGGGCGCTGGATATCTACTGGGTGCTCCTGTTATGGCTTTTGGGGCTGTATCGGAATTGGTACATCCGCCCGCCGATGGAAGAGCTCTCAGCGCTTTTGCGGGCGGTATTGATTGGGATGGCAATCCTGCTGTTGCTTATTCTGGGCGACAGTGGCGATTTCTATCATGGTAACTTCCGGGCGGTTGCGGCGGTATACGTGGGGATACTCCTTGTGGCGCTCGGGACAGGAAGGTTACTTGTTCGGTCTGTACAGCAAGCGCTGCGGCGCCGCGGGGTTATCAGCATTCCTGTGCTCTTGGTTGGCAATTGTGGCGGGATTGAACGATTACAGGCGGAGCTGTCCCGCCTTGACCATTGGGGATACCGACCTTTGGGCATTGTCACAGAGGAGCTACTCGGGCAATCTGGGAGGAGGAACGGAGAAGTCCCTGTCGTTGGGACCCTGGAGGAATTGCCGGAGTTATTACGTCGCTTGAAGCCTAAGGAACTGTTGACAGCTTTCCATCCGCCGCAGTTGGAGTCGTTCTATCGAGTGATTGGGATTGCTGCAAAGGCGCGGGTAGGGGTGAAGATCTTGCCGGAGTTGTACCGTGTAGCTATGGGGCAGGCACGTATCCGGCGGCTCTATGGCACGCGGCTGCTGGAAGTGGACCCAGAATTGTTGCGACCGTGGCAGGCGTTTGTAAAGAGAGCGTTGGACATTGCCATTAGCATTGGAGTGCTTGTTGGGGGAGCTCCTCTGTGGCTTCTCATTGCTATTGCAATCTGGTTGGATAGCGGAAGGCCGATTCTCTTTGTTCAGGAGCGGGTAGGGAAGGATGACCGTTTGTTCCGATTGTACAAATTCCGGACGATGCTTCCTGAGGGAGATTCCGATCGGGCATGGCGGCATCGTCATGATCCGCGCATTACCCGTGTCGGGCGTTGGCTTCGGCGCACGCATCTGGATGAGATCCCGCAGTTTTGGAACGTACTTAAAGGGGAAATGAGCATTGTTGGACCGCGGCCGGAGCGCCCGTACTACGTGGAGCTTTTCACTCGGATGGTTCCTGAATATCCGCGTCGGCACATTGTTAAACCGGGTATTACGGGCTGGTGGCAAGTGTGCCGTCGTCGAGAGCTGGACGCTCCTACTCCGGAGGGGGTGCGTCATCGGGTGGAGCTGGACTTTTACTACATTGAGAACCAGTCGCTGGCACTGGATTTTGAGATCATGCTTCGCACGCTTTGGGTGATGCTGACAGGCAAAGGGGTATAGGTTGTGAGCGTACTTGTTGTCATTCCAACGTATAATGAGCGGGAGAACATTGCCGAGCTTATCCCAGCAGTGCTGAAGCTTCCCATTCAGGCGGAGATTCTCGTTGTTGACGATGCTTCTCCTGATGGTACGGCAGAGGAGGTGTACCTGTGGCAGCGGCGGGTGCCCGGGCGGGTACACCTTTTACAACGTCCGGCGAAGCTGGGATTAGGTTCGGCCTATTGTGCGGGATTCCAATGGGCATTACAGCGGGGATATGAGGTTGTGGTCCAGATGGATGCCGATTTCTCCCACAATCCTGCTGATGTTCCTCGGCTGGTGGCAGCATTGCAGGAGGCAGATGTTGCGATTGGGTCGCGCTACATCAGCGGTGTCAATGTTGTGAATTGGCCGATGGGGCGGTTGCTGTTGAGCTGGCTAGCGAACCGGTATACCCGGTGTGTGACGGGGATGCCTGTGGCCGATGCCACCAGCGGCTTCAAAGCTTTCTGGGCTCGTGTGCTGCGCCACCTCCGCTGGGAGCGGATTCGCTCCAATGGATATGCCTTCCAAATTGAGGTGAGCTACCGCCTCTGGCGATTGGGCTGTCGGATTGTGGAGGTACCTATTATCTTTGTTGACCGCCGCAGTGGGATGTCAAAGCTCAATCGGGGCATTGTCTACGAAGCAGCATGGATGGTGTGGCGACTTCGACTTTCCAGCCTCTTAAGGGATGAACGCCGCTACTACACAGACTCATGAGCAAGCAGGAACGGGATTTTTGGCGGAACCGCCAAGTCTGGAGCTCTCCGTGCTGATTGTTAGTCACAATGTCCGAGAGCTACTGGCACAGTGCCTTCGCTCGGTGGAGCAAGCCCTCCAGGGTATTGAGGGGGAGATCCTCGTGGTGGACAATGCCTCGGAGGATGATACTGTGGAAACTCTCAGACCGCTCTTTCCTTCGGTTTACTGGATTCCACTGGAGGTCAATGTCGGTTTTGGGCGGGCAAATAACATAGGGATGTCCTATGCTCGGGGACGTTACATCCTCCTCCTCAATCCTGATACGCTCGTTCACCCGGGTACGCTGCGCGCAATGCTGGACTACATGGAACACCATCCGGAGGTGGGCATCGCTGGATGTCGGGTTTTGAATCGGGATGGGTCTTTCCAAGAGACATGTCGGCGGGGATTCCCAACGCCGTGGGTAGCTTTTACACGTTTGTTCGGCTTAGAACGCCTCTTCCCGCGGTCGCCTCTTTTTGCGCGCTATTCTCAAAGATTCCGAAGTGAGTACGAAGTTGGCTATGCCGAAGTCATTTCAGGCGCCTTTATGTTCTGCCGTCGGGAGGTGCTGCGGGAGTTGCGCGGCTTTGATCCGGAGTACTTCCTCTACGGTGAGGATGTGGATTTATGCTATCGGGCGCATCGGGCGGGCTGGCGGATTGGGTATGTGGGGACGGTTAGCATTTTGCACTTCAAAGGGGAGAGCACTCGCCGTTCCACAACCGATGCCGTGTACCATTTCTACAACGCTATGCACATCTTCGTGCGCCGCTACTATGGTGGGTCGCCACTGGTACCCGTTTTGCATGCTGGCATTAAGCTCCGGGAGTTCATTGCTCGGCTGTTTCGATATCCCTATCTTTGGCTGTTAGGGTTTGCGGATTTGGTCGGTGTTACAGCGGCGTTATTGGTAGGGACGCGCTTGCGCTTTGGGAGCTTCTTGGGATTGCCGTCGTATGCCTATCCGACGGTGTTTCTTGCCGTTGGTACGGTGGTGGTCATGCTTATGGTGCTATTCGGGGATTATTTGGAGCGACGGGTCCAAATTGCCCGGGCAGTAATGGTCTATGGACTGTGCCTGTTTGTGGTGGCGTCCCTGACGTACTTTTTCAAGGATTATGCTTTCAGTCGCTGGGTGGTATTGGCCACAGCTGTCGGGGGAGCGGCATGGGGCGTTGGGGTGCGCATGGGGATACAGCTTCTGCAATGGCTCAAATATGAGATGCGACCGCGCCGGGTGGCCATACTGGGTAATGGGACGTTAGTTCAAGCCCTTGCGACGACTTTGCGGCAGCAGCGGGATTCGGGGCTTGTCCTTGTGGGGGTTATTCATGAGGGTGAGGGAAAGCCGCCCTTGGGGGACGGTGTCCCGGTGTTAGGTTCCTACGAGGAATTACCGGAAGTGGTTGAGCGTTGCCAGATCCAAGAGCTTATCATTGCGACGGCGCAGCTTCCTCCTGGGGAGGTTGTAGCGCTAGCGGAGCGATTAGCCCGGTGGCGTGTGCGCCTTTCAATTGCCCACAGCTCCGATGAGCTATGGGCGCAGCGCTTTGTCCGGGAGCTTGTGGGACAGGAACCAGCCTGGGTGGAGTACCCACTGTTGCAGCCACGGCTGCGGGCACTCAAACGGGTCATGGACATTGGCGTAGCCGTCATTGCCCTGAGTTTCGGGATGCCACTTGTATTTTTGAGCTCCCGGCGTAGAGAACTTTTGCATTGCTGGTGGCGTGTACTGCAAGGACGATGGAGCCTTGTCGGTATAGACCGACGAGGCGGAGGGGAAACAAATGTGTTCGCAAAACCTGGACTTCTTACGCTGGCACAACTCAGTGCTGAAAGAGAGCTGTCCCCGAGCATTGTGCGGGAGCTTAACCACTATTACATGCGTCACTATTCCCTTGCGCTGGATGTGGAGATTGTCCTGAAATATTGGGTTCGGAGACTTCGCCGTGAAGCACGTGCTTGATTTTGAGAAGCCGCTTGTGGAATTGGAGCAGAAGCTGGCAGAGCTTCGTGCGGTTTCTGACCAGTTGGACATTCGGGCAGAGCTTGTTGAGTTGGAGCGCCAGGTTGAGCAGTTGCGGCGGCACATTTATGCTAATCTGACTCGGTGGCAGCGGGTGCAGATTGCTCGCCATCCTGAGCGTCCGTACACGCTGGACTACATTCGGAATGTGTTTTCGGACTTTGTGGAATTGCACGGCGATCGATGCGTCGGTGAAGACGCTGCTATTGTTGGAGGCCTAGCGCATTTTGAGGGCATATCGGTTATAGTCGTCGGGCATCAGAAGGGGCGGACTACACAGGAGAACCTCCGCCGCAACTTTGGGATGCCGAATCCGGAAGGCTATCGGAAAGCATTACGGCTGTTCCGCTTGGCGGAGAAGTTCGGCAAGCCCGTCATCACTTTCCTGGATACTCCCGGCGCCTTCCCAGGAATTGAAGCGGAGGAACGGGGGCAGGCGGAGGCGATTGCTCGGAATCTGTTTGAGATGGCACGCTTGCGGACACCGATTCTCGTCATTATCATCGGCGAGGGAGGATCGGGTGGAGCGCTTGGTATTGGAGTGGGTGATCGGATCCTCATGCTCCAATATGCCTGGTACTCCGTCATTGCCCCCGAGTCCTGTTCCAGTATCCTGTGGCGAAGCTGGGATTTCAAAGAGCAGGCAGCCGAAGAGTTGGAGTTGTGTGCAGAGGATTTGCTTCGGCTTGGAGTTATCGATCGTATCGTTCCGGAACCCATGGGAGGGGCTCACCGGGATCCCGAGGAAATGTATGAGATTATGCGCACGGTATTGCGTGAGGAGTTGTCGGCGATGCTGCGTATCCCTGTAGAGGAGTTGGTGCGGCGGCGTCGGGAGAAGTTTTTCGGCATGGGGGTCTGGAAGGAGGGATAGATGCTGAAGAGAGTGCGTCAGTGGCTGTGGCGACAGAAGTCCCACTTGGAGGCAGCGGCAGCGCGACCTGGGGCATTGTGGACCTTATTCGGTGTTGCCTTCGTTGAGTCATCGGTGTTTCCTATTCCTCCCGATGTCATGCTCATCCCGCTGGTGGTCCTGCGCCGGCAGCAGGCGTTTCTCATAGCTGCTGTCTGTACGGCTGGTTCTGTTCTCGGCGGACTCTTGGGCTATGCCATTGGTTATGGATTCATGGATGTCTTGGGCAGGCGTATTGTGGAGCTGTACCATGCCCAGGGGGCTTGGCAGCAGGTTGTTGGACTGTACCATAGTGAGCTTGGAGTTTGGTTCCTGGCTGCCGCGGCCTTTACGCCAATTCCGTACAAGGTTGCCACAATTGCCGCCGGAGCGGTTTCGCTACCGATTGTTCCCTTCGCGCTCGTATCCCTTGTCGGGCGTGCTACCCGCTTCTTTCTGGTCGCTGCGCTTCTATGGGCGTTCGGACCAGTGATGCGGCAGTGGATGGAGCGCTACTTTGATTGGCTTGCATTGGCATTTTTTGCACTTTTAGTGCTTGGATTTTTGGCTGTCCGCTATCTGATGTAGACGCCGTATCGGAGATTTTTCAGGGCATGTTCCACTCTTTGTAAAGGGGAGTACTCATGACACAACCACCGTGGAATGCCGCAGGAGGAAATGGTGGGGATGCCGGTGGGGAACAGCGTGCACAGCGCTTTTTCCGTCACCGTAAGAAGTTCCGCCGCGGTATGAGGACGGCGGAAAAGGAGCAGATAGGCTCCCGTAAGCCGGCTCCGTCAGCGTGGAAGCGCCGGGGGGATTTTCAGGCATGGCGCAAGCGGAGTTATCGCAAGCGCCGGTTTGTTGCTCCGGCGCGGAAACGACCGAAGAAGGCGCCTCCAGAGCCGCGCCTGATGACATTGGCTCGGGCTCTCAGCCGCCTGAAGTATGCCTCCCACGCTGCGGCACTCAATATCATCCGCGAAGGGCGCGTACAGGTCAATGGTTCTGTTGTCCTGGAACCGAATACGCAGGTCCTCATCCATCGGGATACGATTGTCGCCGATGGTATCGAACTGGTTTTCCCGCCGGTGGAGCGATACACCGTCGTCTTCCACAAGCCACGTTGGGTAGTTGCCTCCAAAGAATTGGGAGCTCATACGGTGTACGAGTACTTGCCCAAGCGTAAGGGAGGATACTTTCCTTGTGGGCGACTGACGAAGTTCGCCAGTGGGATGGTTATCTTCAGCACAGAGCCTGCATACCGGAATCCTGAGCGCTCTCCCTTGAGCTTAGTGGAGAAGGAATACCATGTCAAAGTCCATCGCCATGTCAAAAAGCGCGAGCTGGAACAGCTGGCCGAAGAGCTGCGTCGGATGTCCCAGCACAATGTTGAAGCTCGAGTGGAAGTCCTGCGGGAGAATACCCGCAATTGCTGGCTCCGAATTGTTGCCCGCCACCTCCCGCTGAGTTTCCTCCACCGCTTTCTCAAGAAGACGGGGTTGGAGATTTTGCATCTCCACCGCTATCGCTTAGGCTTTCTGACCAGTGATGAGCTTCCCGTTGGTGCCTGGCGGCGCCTGCGGGCGGAGGAGATAGCGAAATTAGAGGAAGACGTGGCCAAGGGATCAGAGACAATTACCCCTACTTCCGGATGGGATCAGCTTTACCGGAGGTGGTTCTCACGCTGAGCCCTTATGGCACGACAATAAGCCAACGCTGGCATACGGTTGTATTGCGAAGCTCTGCTGCGTACGCTCCGGGAGCCAAGTTCCATAGCTCAAGGCGCTGGTGCCCTGCGGGAAGCCATTGCTGTAGGACGAGCTGCCCGGTGAGAGAAAAAAGCGACAATATGCCAGAGCAAGGAACCCAAAAGCGCCATTGTCGGCTCCAGAGTACAGAGGTAGACAGCGGAGGGGAAAGCGGGACACTCAGTGGAGGGCCCCAGGCGTAAAGCCCGGCTTCGGTTGCTACATACAAAGTTCCTGAGGGAGCATAGCGCAGACGCCATACCCGGCGCAGTAAGGGATAGCCTGCAGACCATGGAATGCGGTCGTCGTGTGCCACCCACTGCTGACCACCATCTGGTGATGTTCGTACGATTCCTGAACCGGGCACTAAAGGACGTCCAGCTGTGTCGGGATACAGAGTAAATCCGCCCACAGTCAGCTCAAGGTTCCCGTTCCACCGCCGGTGGGTTGCTACAGCCCAGAGGCTGGTGTCTGGGAAGGCTATAAGCTGCCATGTGGAGCCACCATCAGTAGTACGGTAGAGCCCTCCGTTGGGGCGCCCAGCAATCATTGTGTCAAACAGAAATGTCACAGCAAGGAAGCCTAACTGCGGGTTATCCGGAACGAAGACAAGGTCCGGGATTTCCGACTCTTGCGGGTAAGATGGCAACCGGAGGTGAGTGAGGAGGTACCAATTCTGCCAATCGCTGGAGGCAAAAATAGCCCCATCGCAGCGGGCAAGGACAAGCCAAAGGCTATCCCAGCGGAGTGCCAAAGCACAATTGGGGATGGCTTCCGTAAAGGGGGTCAATGTATCCCATGTCTGTCCTCCATCGGTGCTTCGGTAGAGTCGTGGAGGAGTCCAGCCAGGGCCGATGTATTCGGTCAGTACGATTGTATCGGGATGCAGGGGATGAGCGACGATAGAGGCTCCGCTGGGGAGGATAAAGGCGTGCTCTGGAATGAGGACATCGTGCCAGGTCTGACCTGCATCGGTACTGCGGGCAACCTTCCCAAAGCCGGAACCACCAACAAGTATCACGGCTGTGTCGCGAGGATGGATGAAAACGTCCAAAAATTGCGCTGCTCCTCCTGGGAAGTCAAGGATGAGGGTATCCCAGGTTGTGCCACCAGTAAAGGAGCGATAGAGTCGATGTCCAAGCCCGCCAATGTAGAGCGTTTGCGGGTTTTTAGGGTTTATCGCTATGGTAAAGGCTGCTTCATCCAGCAAGCGTGTCCATTGCCTTTCCTGCGCCCAGACGGTGCAGAGGGTGATGGATAGAATTCCAGCGCGGAGGGTCCGGGCTCTCATGGAAGGGTCTGCTTTTTGACGGCTTGCGAAAATAGCACAAGAGGTTCCCAGCTACACCATGGCTGGTACCGGTGCCAGGGGTGTCGGGGGCACTAATTTTGTGCCATGCAAGTAGGTAGCCGTCCAAGGAATGCAAGTAGTTGTGCTGACCAACATTTTGAGCCCTTATCGGGTTCCTCTCTTCAATGCTGTTGCCGAGCAGCTGGAGGGAGAGCTGACCGTTGTGTGTGCTGCGCATTCGGAACCGCTGCGGTTTTGGCGCTCTCCGGGGGAAAAGGCTATGCTTTTCCACTACCGAGTCTTACCAGGCTTGCACTGCTCGTGGATGAAGCGAGAGTGGCATCTGCACGTCAACCGGGGGGTCTGGAAGCTCCTCCGACAATTGCGGCCGGATGTCCTTGTTCTCGGAGGATATGACCAGCCGATGTATTGGCAAGGGTTGTGGTATGGGCAGAGGCACCATGTTCCCACAGTCTTGTGGTATGAATCGTGGGAGGGGAGTGCGCTGGTCCGTCGTGGGACAATCTTCGCACTCAAGCGCTTTTTCGTACGCCGGGTCACGGTTGGCCTGGCCTTGGGGAGTCGTGCGGCTTCTTGGCTTCGGCAAATCCACGGTGGAGAGCTTCCAGTGGTGGTTGCCCCTAATACTGTGGATATGGACTTTTTCCGCCAAGCTGTGCAACGAATTCGGCAGAAGAAGGAATTTGCGGAACGTCGCGCAGCCTATCCTCCGCTGCTATTGCTGTACGTTGGGAGTCTGATTGAGCGAAAGAATGTCTCCGTCGTCCTTCAGGCCCTCCGTCTCTTACAAGATCGGCAAATTGGTTTCCTTGTCGTAGGGGCAGGACCCGAGGAGCACACGCTCCGCCGCTTATGCCAGGAGTATGGAGTGCAGGAGCAAGTTTTGTTTGAAGGTTTCCGGCAGCAGGAGGAGCTCCCGTGGTACTATGCCTTGGCAGACGTGTTGGTTCTGCCTTCTCTGCGTGAAGTGTGGGGGCTGGTAGTCAATGAAGGGCTTGCCTCAGGGCTCTATGTGCTGTCCTCTGCGGCTGTGGGAGCCGCATACGATTTGATTCAGCCCGGTTGGAACGGGGAGCTCTTTGACCCCGTAGATGCTGCCTTGCTGGCACGGCTGATTCGAAAGGTCAAGCAACAGCAGGAAGAGCTCCGGCAGCGCCGTGAGGCAATCAGCCAGCATGCCTGCTATCAATTCGGGATTGGACAGGCAGCAAGGGGCTTCGTCCAAGCAATACGGCGTGCCCGAGCCTGCTAAGCGGGGGAGACACTAAGGGGGAGGTTTTCTCGTTTCGGTACACCGAAATTCCCTGTCTTTCCATGCAAAGTGTTGACCGATACTTGAAGGTGCTCTATGAGCTCCACGAGAGTGGGGAAGCTGCAACAACGACAGGGGTTGCTGCAAGGCTGAAACTTCGTGCAAGCTCCGTGACGGAGATGTTTCAGCGATTGGAGCGTCAGGGGCTGGTGCAGTATCATCCGTACCGTGGCGTGGTGTTAACTCGAAGGGGATGGGAGCGGGCGGTAGAGATTGTGCGTCATCATCGGCTTCTGGAGGCTTACCTGTATCATCGGCTGGGCTATCCTTTGGAGCGTGTTCATGCGGAGGCAGAGCGGTTGCAAGGGGTGATCTCGGAGGAGTTTGAAGAGCGGATTGCTCAAAGTTTGGGGCATCCTGCCTATGATCCTCACGGGGATCCGATACCGACTCGTGAGGGGCGGATTCCGGTATTCCAAGCTGTGCCGATCTTGTCGCTATCTTTCGGGCAAAAGGCAGTGGTGCGGCGTGTTCGTGACCGTGACAGCCAGATTGTGCGGCAGTTAGTTATCTATGGATTGCTTCCTCAGCGTTTGTGCTGGCTCTGTGGACGGAGGTCTGCAGGTGCGGAGTATCTCATTGCACTTCAGGGAGAACTGTTGCGGGTTCCGGAAGCCGTATTAGAAGCAGTCTACGTTGAACCGATGGAGGGGCGGTAATGAGGAGGATATGGGGTGTGGGATGGGTTCTCCTGCTGCTGAGTTGTTCTGCTCCGATGCCGCAGGGCGGGGAAGGGATTGTTGTGACGACAGGCATCCTGGGGGACGCTGTCCGGCAGATCGTGCATAACGATGTGCCCGTGCGGGTTCTGATGGGTCCTGGGGTTGATCCTCATCTTTTCAAGCCGACCCCCCAGGATGTGGAATCTTTGCAACGAGCTGCTTGCGTTGTGGCTCATGGGTTGCGCTTGGAGGGAAAGATGGAGGACATACTCCGGGCGCTGGCCCGTCGGGTTCCTGTTGTGTTTGCAGCGGAGCGCTTGCCGGGGGAACTTCTCCGTCTCGTTGGTCCGCAGACTTACGATCCACATCTGTGGCAGAGTGTCCGGTTATGGCGGATGGTCGTCGAACAGCTTGCGGATACTTTGGCGGTGTTATTCCCACAGTGGGGGGAACTTTGGCGCAAACGGGCTCGGCAGTATGGGCGGCGTCTGGAGAACCTTGATGCATGGGTGCGGGAGCAGGTGGCTCAAATTCCCCCACAGCGACGGTTGTTGATAACCATGCACGATGCTTTTGCCTACTTCGGGCGGGAATATGGCTTACGGACGGTGGCGCTCCAGGGCATCTCGACGACGACGGAATTTGGGTTGCGGGATATGATTCGGATTGCTGATACCATCGTTGCTCGGAAGGTCTCGGCGGTCTTTGTAGAGAGTACCATTCCTCCGCGGCTTATGGAGAACGTGGTGCAGATGGCACGTCTGCGGGGGGCTTCGGTTCGTATTGCGGGGCAGCTATATTCCGATGCTCTCGGGGCGGTCGGGAGTGGGGCGGAGACGTACGAAGGGATGATCCGGGCAAACGTAGAGTCCATTGTGCGTGGGCTCCGTGGAGAGATGCTTCCATGATAACAGCTGTTGAGTGCCGAGAGGTGACCGTTGTCTATGGACGCCGAACCGCCTTGTGGAACGTCAGCTGTACTCTACCGGCGGGGGTCTTGGCAGCAATTGTGGGGCCAAATGGAGCGGGGAAGTCTACACTTGTGCGGGCGATCTTAGGTTTAATTCCGCTCCAGCGCGGGCAAGTCCGCCTTTGGGGACAAGAGCCGTCGGTGGTGCGGGCACGGGTCAGTTACATGCCGCAGCGAGAAAGTGTGGAGTGGGATTTCCCGTTAACAGTCCTTGATGTTGTATTAATGGGGCGGTATGGGCACTTGCGGCTTTTCCAGCGTCCGCGCTCACAGGATTATGAGCGTGCATGGGAGGCGCTGGTACGGGTAGGGATGCAGCACTTAGCCCAGCGGCCATTGGGTGAGCTTTCCGGCGGCCAGCAGCAACGGGTCTTTTTAGCGCGTGCATTGGCACAGGATGCAGAACTTTATGTGATGGATGAGCCCTTTGCGGGAATTGATGCCGCAACGGAGCAAGTGCTGTTACAGGTGCTCCGCCAGTTGAAGGAATCGGGCAAGACGGTCATTGTGGTCCATCATGACTTACATGCTGTTGCCCGTCTGTTTGAGTGGGTTGTTTTGCTGAATCAACGCCTGGTTGCTGCTGGTCCGGTGGAGGAGGTCCTGACGGGGCCGAACTTGCAGATGGCCTATGGAGGGCGATCTGCGTTGTTGGAGGAAGTGCTTCAGCGGGCGGTGTTACCTCAATCGGTTGCATCGCAGAGAGAGCGGTGATGGAGGGCTTGCTGCATCCGGTTGTCGGAGGGGTGTTAGTGGGCAATCTTTTGATCGCTGTAGGGAGTGCTCTTGTGGGGACGTTTGCAGTATTGCGACGGGAGGCGATGGTGGGGGATGTGATGGCACATGCTGTTGTACCAGGTATTGGAGTTGCGTACGCCATTGTCCATCGGGCAGAGCTTCCAGTCTTGCTGTGGGGAGCGTATCTTTCTGTTGCTGTGGCGCTGATGGGGGTGAGTCTTTTACGGAAGGAGTCCCGGTTACGGGAAGATGCGCGCCTGGGCATTGTGCTCTCAGTCGCTTTCGGTGGGGGGATTATCTTGTTGACGGCTTTGCAGCGAGGGCAGGGGGTGCAGCAGGCAGCGCTTTGGCGCTTCCTCTTCGGGCAGGCAGCGGCGATTACCTGGTCTGATGTGGGTTTGATTGCTGGGATTGTGACCCTGGTGGGGATATTTATTGCCGTTGCCTTCAAGGAGCTGGTGGCACTGGCATTTGATGCAGCATTTCTCCACACTCTGCCGCTACCGCTGCGCTGGGTGGAGTTCGGCTATCGGATAGCGGTTGCTTCCGTCATTGTCGTTGGCGTATACAGTGTTGGGGCGCTGCTGATGGGTGCTTTTTTGGTTCTGCCGCCGATGGCAGCGCGCTTCTTTGCCCGACGAGTTAAGGGGATGGTGTTGGGGGCGGCTGTGGTGGCGAGCGTGGCGGTAGGAATTGGGGTTTGGCTTTCCGTTACCTTCCCTCGGGTTGCAACGGGACCGGTCATCGTCAGCACGGCGGCGTTGCTAATGGGGATATCGCATGTGGTAGCACCACGACGAGGGGTTCTATCCCAGCTTTGGTACGGGCTCGGCCGATGGTGGCGGAACTGGGATGAGGATGCTCATAAGGTGCTGTACCAGATTGTCGAGCAAGATGTGGGGGGACGGTGGGAAGGATGGCACCTGTGGGCGTTTGTGGGACGGAGAGTTCGCTATCGCTTTCAGGCGGTGGTGGTTGTCCTATGGCTATGGTTGAGAGGTTCTGTTGGCTGGAGTGCACCGCAGTGCTGGTTCGTTACGCAACGGGGGCGGGAAAGGGCCCTTCGCGTTGTCCGTCGCCACCGCCTCTGGGAGCTCTATTTGGAGCGGGTTTTGGGCATAGCACCGGAGTCCGTTCACCAAGAGGCAGAGTTCATCGAACACGTACTGACGCCGGAGCTGGAGGAGCATTTGGAGGAGCTGCTTCAGTATCCGCAGACAGATCCTCATGGACGTCCCATCCCACCGAGGCAGTCATGACGGGAGGGGTTTGGATTGTGGTGACGGCGGTATTGTTAGCAGCGGCTTGTGCGTGGGTGGGTTCGTTTCTCCTGCTCCGTCGGATGGCGTTACTTGGAGATGTGATTTCCCATGCGGTACTGCCGGGGATTGTCCTGGCGTATCTCTGGAGCGGCGTGCGTGTAGTGCCCGTTATGCTCGGCGGGGCTCTCCTCAGTGCCCTCCTTGCGGTACTGGCTATCCAAGCTCTCCACCGATGGTTTGGGTGGCACAGCGATACGGCAGCGGCAGCAGTACTCAGTGCCTTTTTCGCCAGCGGGGTTCTCTTGCTTTCTCTTTTCGGTGGAAGCGTGGACTTGGATATGGAATGCGTTCTCTATGGCGACATTGCCTATGTGCCGTTGGATATGGTTTCGCTTGCGGGGGGATGGCTTGTGTTCCCACGGGCGGTCGTGTTGGCAGCAGTGGTTCTATTGCTTGTTGGGCTTTTCGGGATACTGGCGTACCGGGAGTTGGTGGTCAGCATATTCGATCCGGAATTTGCTGCAGCCATTGGTACGGCCCCAGGGGTGTGGCAGTCATTGCTTTTAGGTTTGACAGCCGTCGTAGCGGTAGTGGGGTTTGAGTTGGTTGGGGTTATTCTCTTGGTGGCGCTGTTGGTTCTGCCTGCAGCGACTGCGCGGCTTATAACGGCTCGACTGCCGATGATGGTGCTTGGGGCAATCGTCAGCGGAATAGGGAGCGCCATTGGTGGATATTTTCTGGCCCTTGCTTTCCAAGGAGCGATAGCGGGATGGATAGCGTTGGCGGGGGGGATGCAGTTTGTAGTTGTGTTTGCATGGAATTGGCTTCGCCAACGCTTAAAGCTGTCCCCATCGTCGGCGCAGAATCCATTCGGTGCTGAATAGCAGCAAGGAGGCTATAAGCAGCCAGGGGGAGTGCCATAGGCGGAATTCGTGGCGTGCGGTGGAGATGACGGGGGTAGAGCCAGGTAGACGTTCGATCCATCTCGGGGCGGCGGCAGCGGAGTCAGCAGGCAGAAAGATACCACCGGTGCGATGAGCCAGGGCGCGGAGCAGATCGGCTTCTGCCCGTAAGGAGCGTTCCTCTAAGGTAACGTCGCCGACGCTCACAGTACCGTAGTCGCGACCGACTTGCTCCCCCTGGACAATAGCCTCGCCAACGAAGGTGTACTCTCCTGGTGGGGGACTTGGTAGGTACCCACGGTAAATGCCCGGTTCTGCAGGGGAGAGGATGAGCTCGCGGCTCTCGTTGCCCGATTTCAGAGAGAGCCGGACCAAAGCGGATTCCACGGGGTTACCCGCGGCGTCCGCTATAGATGCCCAGAAGTGCACCGGTTCTCCGGCTGCGTAGAAGCGTTTGAGCGGACGGATGCGGATTCGTCGTTCCCCCTCCTCGGTCAAGAGCCATTGAGTGAGGTTAGTGACGAAGGTAGCAAGGTAGTCTGTTGGCGATGGATGCTTGCGCGCAAGCTCGGCAGCATAGCCCATAAGCTTCCAGCGGTGGAGTCCGTACCCTAGGAGGACAAGGCTGCGGTTGGGTTGCTGTTGGGCGACAAGGAAAGGCTCCCGTAAGGCCCCGGAAGTTGCTACAGCCAGTATTTCCGAGGTGCTTTTCGGAGAGGCTGCATTGGCAAAGGCGAAGATAGGGGGCAGGGTGTGCCAAGTGGGAGGAGGGGCGTCGGAGGTGGGCAGCTGGAGAAGAGGGTGCAGAAGACCATCATGCGTGGGAGAGACCGTTGCGGCAAATTCGCGCAAAGCGCCCCCTGTGGACACACTAACCGGGAGCCATGGCTCTAAGAGGCGCAGCTTTGTCCGGTCTGTTTGAGGACCAAACAGAAGGACGCAGGGACGTCCTCGGGCAAGTTGTTCAGCGATGCTGGCAATCAGTGCATCGGGTGTGGAGCGGAGAGGGAAGTCTATGAATAAGAAAGCCTCAGCTTGCCTCAGGAGCGTTAGAGACGGTGTGCCTTCGTAGAACGAGGTAGCATCTTTGTGAACGAAGGTAGAAAGCTGAAGCCGTGGGTGTCGTTGGAGCTCGCGCCGGAGGAATGCCAGATCGGGGCTAGGGGAGCCGGCAAAAAGGAGGATGTGGTGTCGGAGCCGAGTGACCTCAACAAGTGCTGTGGCTTCATTATTGCGGGTGGACGCTTCCCCGGGGATAGGACGAACCCGGACTCGGAGGCGATGGACTCCTTCCGTTGTCGGCTGGTACCGGAAGGTGACCGTTATAGGAGCCTGTTGGGCACGCATGTAGAGGGACTGTTCCCCGATGCGACGAGAGTCTTCCCAGAATTCTACCCGTAGCTCCTGCTCGCCGAAACCTTCTACGCCGACTGTGGCATACACAAGGGTTGAGCTACCCAGAGGAATGCGTTCGTTGACCAGTAGACTGTGGACCGAGACGTCGGGTATGGCGGTAGTATCTCCAACGAGCACGGTGACGATCGGTCGGCCTATAACTTCTGCCTCTGCAAGTGGGGATTGGCCAGCGTTCACGACACCATCGCTGAGAAGTAGGACGGCGCCAATATTTCTGTGCTGAGCTTCTGTTGCTACCCAGCGGAGAGCCTGACCGAGGTCGGTGGCGGGACCGTCTAAGGACAGTGAGTCCCAATGCCAACGCTCAAGCGGCTTTACAGCGGCATCGAAGCGGAGGAGACGCACATGGGGGCTGCGGAGGAAGTCTGCAAGCTGTTGCAAGGCTTTTCGGTATTGAAGCTCCCGTGGGCCCGAAGCATCCCGGAGGCGCATAGAGGCTGAATTATCCAACAGTACCGCAACTTGGGGTGTTTGGCGATAGGAAGTCATCGTTCCAATTACGGGTTGCCATAAAGCCAGAGCCAAGCTAAGCAGAGCTAAGAAGCGGAGAGTTCCTAGGAGCAGCCGATGCCGACTGGACAAGGCTTCTACGGGGCGACCGTACGCCCAGAGGGTAATCCCCAGAGCAACTGCCAGAGTAGCCGGAACTAGCCACCAGGGTGTGAGGATATGGAATGTGTATGTGTTCATGAGCGTGTCCGAGAGTTGTTCACAATGGGATTCCTAATTTTGCATGCCGTCGGGGTGTAGCTCAGCCTGGTAGAGCACTGTGTTCGGGACGCAGGGGCCGGAGGTTCGAATCCTCTCACCCCGACTCAGGAGCGGGTATCTCCCCATGGAGATGCCCGTTTCTTGTTGGAAGCCCTTTTC
Organism: Bacteroidota bacterium; assembly: GCA_030550395.1. GTDB lineage: Bacteria > Bacteroidota > Ignavibacteria > Kapaibacteriales > HRBIN21 > HRBIN21. The sequence continues at coordinate 45,454 of JAUQPL010000001.1, forward strand.
CCGTGGTCGGTTCGGATGTGACACTCCTGGGGAGCAGCGCCAGAGATTCAACAGAGGGAGTATGCTCTGGACGGGGACGTCGATGAAGGGAGGGCTTTCAGGAGCAGAATCCAGACACTGTAGCATGAGCTTATGCAGGTGATGGACTTTGTAGCTGTTGAAGTCGGGCGGTCTGTTCCAGCAGCTTTAACTGCTCAATGATCGGGTCCAGGTGCCCTTCCAGGACCTCGCTAAGGGCAAAGTTTTTGAGCTCGCCGGGAAGTCGGTGATCGGTAGCACGGTTTTGGGGAAAGTTGTAGGTGCGGATTTTTTCGGAACGGTCACCACTCCGGATCTGACTACGGCGTTGCTGAGAGAGTTGCTTCTCCTGTTGGCTGCGTTGGAGCTGATAAAGACGCGCCCTCAGCACTTTGAGGGCCTTTTCCCGATTGCGATGCTGGGAGCGCTCGTCCTGGCATTGGACAGTGATTCCCGTGGGAATGTGCACGATGCGGACGGCTGTCTCTACCTTGTTGACGTTTTGTCCTCCATGCCCGCTGGCACGGAAGACATCTATACGGAGGTCCTCATTGCGTAGTTCTACTTCTACCTCTTCCGGTTCTGGTAGTACGGCGACGGTGGCTGCAGAAGTGTGGATGCGTCCGCTGGATTCCGTGATGGGAACACGCTGGACTCTGTGTACACCGCTTTCGTACTTCATGGTGCCGTAGACGTTGTCGCCACTCAGGGTGAAGATGATTTCCTTAAAGCCGCCTAAGTCGCTTTCGCTGACATCGACGAGCTCCAGTTTCCAGCCCTTGCGTTCTGCATACCGCTGGTAGATGCGGAAGAGGTCAGCGGCAAAGAGGGCGGCTTCTTCCCCGCCTGTCCCCGCACGAATTTCCACAATACAGTTACGGCTGTCGTCGGGGTCAGAGGGAAGGAGTGCTCGGCGGAGCTTGTCGGTGGCTTCTTCTAACTGCTTTTCTACCTGCTCAAGCTCCTCCTCTGCCAGCTGTCGAAGTTCGGGGTCAGATTCAGTCTGGAGGAGCTCTTGTAGGGAGCGCAGTTCTTGGCAGAGCCGCAGGTAATGTTCGGCGCACTCTGCTGTTGGTTGGAGGCGTTTCAGCTCGCTGGCAAGCCTTGCGGCGCTCCGGGGATCGGCAGCGTAGGCAGGGGTATGGAGTCGGTTGAAGAGCTGCCGGTAGTGCTCAATGACAGCGTGGGCTGCCTGTTCCAAGGTCGGCTCCATAGTGAGTTCGTAATTTGCCGTTTGGTCCAGGAGCAAAAGACGGATGAGAGGTCATAAGACACGTATTTCAGCCTCTGGATTTTGGGCATTGCCGGTGCTTGTGTTTTCAGGGTTATTGGCAGGATGTCCGTCGGAGAATCCCGCCTTAGTGCAGCCGCCCGATTCGGTGGATAGTATGGTTGTGATGCTTCTCTCCGTTGTTCCCGATGGTGTGGTGCGCCAGGTAGAGATGGGGGACACAGCGATAGAGCTTCGTCCTGGCGAGCGGACGTCCCTGTTTCTCATGAACCGGGATTCCCTCCGGCTCCGCTTGTTCCGATTAGGGCAGCAGACAGGGCAGTTCCCTCTTCGATTGTTGCGGCGCATGAGACATCTTGTGGTCATCACAAGTCGGCAGGGGAGGGATACGTGTGCTGTTTTCCTACAGCCACTGGATATCTCGCCACAGGAAACAATTCGCCTCCTGCACGTTGCCGACGATGAGGCGCTTTACGGGCTTCAGTTGGGCTGTGCTCAAATACCTCCGACCTCGGGTTGGGTGGGACCATTACTGGAGTCAGGTCCTCTATCGCTGCCAGTGGGGAGGAATGTCGTGTTGTCGATTCTTCGCCTATCAGGGACACAGCATCAGTTGCTTGGGAGCTGGGAGTTAGCCTCGGGGGAGGGTTCCTCCCGATCCCTGGTCGTATGGGGCAGCCAGGGGGATATTCGGGTTGGTGTGTTGGAGGAAGAACAAGTAGCGCCGCGAAAGCTCGTGGAGCCTCCCCGGCTCGTTCATGCCACGAGCGCTGTTCGGTTGCTCAATCTGAGCCGTGAGCCCTTGACGCTCTTCCATCTTCCTGGTGGAGCCGTTGTGGCAACGGGGGTTGTTCCCCGCTCTGTAGGGGCCTATACGGATGTCCCTGTTTGCCGTGAGGTTATGGGGGACACGTTTTTGGTGCGTTCCGCATCGGGTCGGACGGTATTGCTGGTGGGCGGCTTAGAGCCGTTCCGACGGTACACGGTGGTCGTTGCCGATTCCGGGGAGCAGCTCTGGGGGTGGTTCGGAACGACCGATGGAACGGTATCGGGCAAGGCACAAGCTCGCTTGCTCCACGCTGCTTTTCATATTCCGACGGTGCGGGTCGTTCTTGGTGCCATGGGGACGGGGCAGGTTCAGAGTGGACGTGTTGTGGCGGAGGGCTTCTCGTTCGGGAGTGTAACGGACGTGCAGGAGTTTCCGCTTGGCAATGTTCCTCTCATGGTTCAAACGGTACAGCTACCGAGCTTCTTCCCCGCGGCTGCCTTTCTGGAGTGTGTCCCTGGGGTGAGCGGTCTCCTCTGTCTCTTACCGGAGCCAGCGTGGTATTCCGGTTTGGGCATCGCATGGGTAGATGATCGAGCAGAGAATGAGGCGGTGAGGCTGCTTTCGGAGGGCGCTCCAGTTCAGCTGATGCAAGGGGTTCCGGGGCCGCCGTTAAGGGTGAGCTTTTTGCCGGCGTTGGTAGAGGTTGGAATTCCTTACCGTACAGTCCTTGCAACGGCTATACCTCGGGAGGGTACCTCCCTACGGATTGGAGCAAGGGAATGGAGGATTCACATGCCAGCGGACTCCATTGGACTACTGGTTGCGATCCCAGGGGCAGATGTAGAGCTCTTCTGCTTCTCATCCCCCCGCCGTTGGGAAGGTCCTTGGGGGGCGCAGCGGCGCTTCATCAATGCAAGCGATGTTGCCGCTGTAGATGTCGTCATTGATACGGTCGTGTCAGGACAGCGCAGCGAGGTGGTTCGTATTTCTGCTTTGGCTCGTGGGGCTGCTTCCTTCTTTGAACTCCTTCCAGTGGAGTACCGATTTAGCTTCCGAATCCGTGATAGCCAAACGAGGAATGTCCTTGCGCGGGTGGATAATATCCTCCTCCCTCTGGGAGGGCGCTTCTCCATTATTTTCGCAGGGACGCGAGCTGATGGCTACGTCGTCCTTGTGCATCAAGAGTTGTAGCACGAAGAGATGGGAAGCCATGTTTCTCGTTGTCCTGTTTTCGCTCGTTGTTCTTGAACTTCAGGCCATCCTTCCTCCGGAACGGCAGCTTGGCGGGGGAAGGATTCCGATTTTCGTGGAAGCTCGTTCCTTGCCAGCGGGGATGAGCACGGTTCCGATGGTGTTTTGGATCCAGCGTAACCCTGAGCATTACGTTCCGGGGGTTGTTTTGGTCAAAACGCGACAGACTTTCCTCCTTCCCAAAGGTGCTCGGGGATTTACTTCATCGGCGCTGACGCGAGCTCTGGAGCCTCTGAATGTCTATTCCGTGCGCCAGCTGTTTCCTGAGTATGCCACCACCTTGCAAAGCCAGGATCTCTTTGGCTTGGGGCGGGTATATGAGGTTCGCTACGCGGCTCCTGTTGATCCTTACGACGCCTGTCGTGAACTCTGGGGACATCCCGAAGTGGAGTATGCCGAGCCTCTTTATTGGCGTCATCCCCTCTATACGCCGAATGATCCTCGCTATCCCAACCAGTGGCATCTGGCACGGATAGCAGCTGCAGGAGCATGGGATGTGACGCGAGGGGATACAACGGTCCTGATTGCTGTCATCGACACGGGAACGGATTGGGAGCATGAGGATTTAGCAGCCAATATCTGGGTGAACCCACGGGAGGTTCCCGGCAATGGAGTCGACGATGACGGTAATGGGAAGGTGGACGATGTGCGAGGGTGGGACTTCGTCGGCAACGTCTCCTTGCAGGAAGCGTTGAACGGACAGTTCCGGGAGGACAATGACCCCAAGGTTCGCCCAACCGCATCGGGGGTGCTAGCCCATGGGACTCAGACTGCCGGCTGTGCAAGTGCGGTGACCAATAATGCTACGGGTGTGGCTTCACCTGGATTCCGCTGCCGCATTGTCCCTATCAAGTGTGCCTCTGACAATCCCCAGACACCAGGGGTTTGGCGGGGTTACGAAGCCATCCTTTATGCAGCTCGCTTAGGGGCTCAGATTATCAACATCAGTTGGGGAGGGAGCGGGGGTAGTGCAACGGAATATCAAGTCATCCAGCAAGCCCTTGCTTTGGGCTCCCTCGTGGTTGCCGGTGTGGGGAACAACGGGGTGAATGTGGATGTGGCCCCCTTCTATCCGGCTTCGTATCCTGGGGTGCTCAGCGTTGGCGGGACAACGGCGTCCGACCAAGTCGCCGGCTGGAGTAACTATGGGGTAAGTGTGCAGTTGTATGCGCCGGGGGAGGACATCCTGAGTACAACACCGGACAACCGATATGGGGCAGCAACGGGGACCTCATTTTCCTGTCCTATTGTTGCCGGAGTTGCTGCGCTTGTTCGCTCGCTCCATCCCGACTGGTCTCCTTACCAGCTCTTCCATCAACTTCGGAGCACAGCTGAGAACGTATTGGTCACAAATCCAGCACAACGTCCCCTCTATTACGGACGGGTCAATGCCCAGAGAGCAGTTTCCATCAATCGCCGATTAGACCAGGGGGTGCGTATCCCCGGTATTGGGTTGGCGGAGCGGGATGCCATTTTGATTGATTCCCCTGCGGGAGCCCTGAGCAGCTATGAGCCGCATACAGTCGTGCTGCTTCTCAAAAACTACCTGGGTCCGGCAACCAATGTCTCTGTGCAAGTGCAGTCCGTTGACGGCTATGCAACCGTGGCACCAAGCATGACAACCTTGGGGGCAATGGGGAGCGGAGAAATCAAAGCAGATACGCTAACGGTTCAACTCCGCCCTACGAACCCATGGTATTGGGGTACGGCAGACTTTTTGGTGACAGTACAAGATGCCAGTGCCGGCTATGTGAACTACTTCTATATCAGTTTGCCGATCCGGTTGCCCAGTCAGAATGTGTACACACCACTTTTCGGTGTGCCGGGGGCGTATCTCTTCTTTTCTGCCCATGCCCCACAATCAAATACGCTCTGGGCTGTGGGGACATATAACCAGCAGCAGGGAGTCTTCTTGCGACATCTTCTTGGGACGGACCCCATTGCCGGACCAATTGCTTCGGTACCGACCTATGCTATCTTTGCACTGGACGAGCAGCGGGCATTTGCCGGGAGCGGTCCTTCCAATGGACAAGCGGCCATTTATCGGACACAGTCCGGAGGTAGCTCATGGCAGAGTGTCTCTGTTGCCTCCATAACACCGTTTGTCAATGATATCCACTTCTTCAGCGATGTAGAAGGTGTCTTCCTCGGCGATCCGCTCGGTTCTGCCTGGGGGATTGGGCGGACAACGGATGGGGGACAGACCTGGCGGCGGGTGACAGCAGTCCCGCCCCCACTCAGTGGCGAGGCAGGATTGGTGGGATCCGTGTGGTGGCTGGGGGATACGTGCTGGTTCGGTACGACGGTGGGACGGGTCTTCCGGAGTGTGGACCGAGGACAGAGCTGGCAAGTAAGTCAGCTGCCGGGAGTTTCAGGGTATGTCACACAGGTAGTCTTCCGAAACGGGAAGGAGGGAATAGCTGTCTACCGTCCTACGAATGCTCAGAATGCCCCGTACATGGTTGCCTCAACAACCGATGGAGGGGTGACATGGCAGGTCAATGTAGCAAATTTGACAAGCTTGGGAATTGTGCCCGTCTATGGATATTCGCCTCCGAATTCATGGGAGCTCTTCCTACTCAGTGTGAATGGAGCTGTTGTTGGCACGGCAAATCTGGGGCGCGACTGGCGTCCTGTGCTGACGATGGAAACAGGTGCCGTTATGACAACTGGAGCCGGGGTGACTCTAACACCGCGGGCACGGCTGTGGACCGTCGGTGGTGTAGTTGGATACCTGGACTTTGACTACTCCCGGACGAATGTGCGGAAAGAGCTATCAGCACCGCCGAGAGTGGAATTTGATACCGTAGAGCTTGGCTTTTCGCGCACGCGGCTCCTCACCCTCCAGAACACGGGTGATACGACGCTTCGGATTACAGCGATAGAGCTCCTACCTATCACAGCGACAGCTGGTGAGTACGAGATCCTGAACGCCCCCACGCTTCCGGCAGAACTACAACCCAATGCAACCCTCACGCTTCGGGTGCGCTTTACCCCGGCTTCCAATGGAGAGCGTACGGCTATAGTTCGTATTGTGAGTACGGCGACGAATTCGCCAGCCGATGTCCTTCTCCATGGTGTTGGACAGGGAGGGTCTGCTATAGCGGAGTTTGGGAATCTCCTGACAGCTCGTTGGATATCATCACCTGGGGTAGGGTTCACTGTAGAAGTCCATGCCGCTGAGCCATGTCCGATATCGGTAGAGGTCAGAGACCTCTTGGGACGTCTGCTAATGTGGACGAGTGTGCAGGTATCTGCGGGAACCTCATATGTAAGTCTCCCCTGCCAGGGCTGTGCCGGAGGAGTCTATCTCTGGCGTGTCCAGGCGTATGGGCGGATGCAAAGTGGGACGGTGCTGTATCTGCCGTAGAGTACACCATGGAGCCGGTTCCGCAGCCAGAAAGGGGGAGGGGAGCATCGGGTGAGCGGGAACGCCCTCGGCGAGTGACCACGCTCCGTTTGCGCCAGATGAAGCAGGAAGGGCAGAAAATTGCCTGCCTGACGGCTTACGATGCTTTGATGGCGCGCATCTTTGATGAAGTCGGCATTGATGTCATTCTGGTTGGGGATTCCCTGGGGAATGTCGTCCAAGGACACGAAACCACAATCCCTGTCACGTTAGAGGACATGATTTACCACACGAAAGCTGTCGTCCGGGGAGTACGCCGGGCATTGGTGGTGACGGATATGCCTTTCATGAGTTACCAGGTCTCTGTTGAGGAAGCCTTCCGTAATGCTGGTCGGCTTATGAAAGAAGGGGGAGCAGGAGCAGTGAAACTGGAAGGAGGTGAACGAATTATTGAAACAGTTGCCCGCATGACGGCGGCTGGAATCCCCGTGATGGGACACTTAGGGTTGACACCACAGAGCATCCATCAGTTTGGGTCTTATCGGGCTCGGGGGACTGATCCGAAGGAAGCTGCGCAAATCCTCCGTGACGCCAAGCTGCTTGAGGAAGCAGGGGCATTTGCGATTGTGCTGGAAAAGATTCCAGCTGAGCTGGCCCGTAAGGTGACTGAATCCCTGTCTATCCCCACGATTGGCATCGGTGCTGGGGTTCACTGCGATGGGCAGATCTTGGTGTACACTGATATGCTGGGGCTGACGGTGGATTTCCATCCTCGCTTTGTGCGCCGATACGAAAACCTCTATGAGCGTATCCGACAAGCTGTTGCTCAGTATGCTGACGATGTCCGTGCACAACGGTTCCCCTCAGAGGAGGAAAGTTATTGAGCGTGGCTGTGCTTTTCTTCTGGGAATGCTTCTCCTGGGGGGATGTAGGGAATCAGCCGTACAACCTCATCCTCCGGCGGTTGTTTTTCCAGATAGCAATGTGAGTTTCCGACTTCACGTTCGGCCGTTCCTCCGGCACAGTTGTGCACTCGTTGGCTGTCATAGTAGTGATACTCGGGGGGGCGGCGTGGCTTTGGAGGAGTACGAGCAGCTGTGGGAACGTCCTGGCTTGATTATTCCAGGGCAGCCCGATGCCAGTGTGCTCCAGCAAGTTCTGGAGGGACGGCTTCCCCATTTACCAGATTTACGGACACTGAGCACGGAGAATCAGCGTCGCGGGATGCGGCGTTGGATTACCGAAGGCGCCCGCAACAATTAGGCAACGCATACAGTCTTGATGTTGACAAACTCCCGAATGCCGAAAACCGATAATTCCCGTCCCCAGCCGGAGTGTTTAATTCCCCCGAAGGGGAGGCGTGGGTCAGAGCGGACGTATGCGTTCACAAAGCACGAACCTGCCTGCAAGAGCTCGCGAGCAATGTATTCGCCACGGTCGCGGTCCCGTGTGAACACGGCGGCGCCCAGGCCGTAGGGTGAGGCATTGGCAAGAGCAATAGCTTCACGTTCGTCCCGTACAGGTACAATGGCAGCAACGGGGCCGAATGTTTCTTCGTCAAATACAGGCATCCCGGGGTGCACGTCCGTTACAACCGTTGGGGGATAGAACCAGCCCGGAAGTGGTGGAATCTCTCCCCCTAACAGCAGCCGGGCACCGCGACGGAGGCTTTCCTGCACCTGCTGATGTAGTTTTTCCCGAAGGTCTCGTCGGGCTAATGGTCCGAGGGTTGCCGAGCGATCACTGGGGGCTCCCATTACTTGGCGACGCATTGCAGTAACAAAGGCTTCCTCAAAAGCGGAGCGGATGCGTTCGCATACGATAAAGCGCTTGGCAGCAATGCAGCTCTGTCCACTGTTTATGAGGCGAGCAGTGACGCAGGTTTCGACCGTTTGCTCGAGATCGGCATCCTCTAAAACGATGTATGGATCGCTTCCACCTAGTTCCAACACCGTCTTCTTAAGGGCTGCCCCAGCTAGGGCAGCAACGGTGCGCCCAGCTTGCGTGCTTCCGGTAAAGGTAACAGCAGCAATAGCAGGGTGCTCAATAACACTACGGGCACGTTCCACCGGTACTAAGAGCACTTGGAAGACAGCCTCGGGAAATCCCGCTTCCCGGAAAAGCCCTTCCAGGGCGAGAGCTGTTGTCGTAACATTGGGAGCATGTTTCAGTACGACAACATTACCTGCCATCAGCGCGGGGGCGGCAAATCGGAAGATCTGCCAGAAGGGGAAGTTCCAAGGCATGATAGCGAAAATGCAGCCCAACGGCTGAAAAGCAACATAGCTCCGACGAAACTCTGTTGCCACAGGCTCGGGGGCTAAAAAGCGTTCAGCGTTATCGGCATAGTAATCACAAACCCATGCGCATTTTTCTACCTCAGCGATTCCTTGGGGGATGAGTTTCCCCATTTCTTCTGCAAAGAGCTCCGCATACTGCTGAGCTCGTTGTCGGAGGAGATTTGCCAACCGACGGAAGAGAGCGGCACGGTCAGGAAAGCTTAGAGCTGCCCACCGAGCTTGCTCAGCCGACGCTCGCTGAAGTCTTTGCTCCACTTCCGCCGGAGTGTGCTCCGTGTAAGAGCGCAGAACTTTCCCCGTCAAGGGAGAAATGCTAACAAACTCCATGGGATGTCTGACTTCAATGGACCAAGCCCAAAGACGAACGAGGGTGGAGTTGGTAGATAGGGGCTATACTGTGTATTTTTGTATAAATCTTGAATGGTGAAGCAGGGAAGGGTGGGGATTGGCTTAGATACTGTAAGTTTGTGTGTGTTTTGCGTGGAAGGGGTGGTATCCATGTGTCATCAAAAGGGAGGAACGGTTATGAAGCGACTGACTACGTTGATGATGGTGTTCTCCACTGCAGTCTTTGCCGGACAGAAGGTTTGGTCGCCACCGGTGAGCAATGAGGTCCGTCCTGAACTTCAGCAGTGGCACGATCCGGCAAATTGGCGTCCGTATGGTGTCCCTACTCGTTACGATGATGTCGTCATCCACACGTGGGTTTTTGTCAACCAGCCGGCAGAGTGCCGGAATCTGACCATTTCGCGGGCAACGATGACGCTTAATGCTCCGTTAACCGTTGGAGGGGATGCTCTAATAACCAACTTTGCTCTCATCCATCCTCACGCGTCATCAGCATATCTAGAGGTCCGGGGTACTGTGGAACTGAATGGGACACTGCTTGTACCGGAGGAGCGCTCCTTTGAGGCCTGCTACCGCATTGTGCCGGAGCAGCTTGTTGTGCGTGATCTTGGTGTTGTACTTCCTATGTCTGAAGGACGTGAGTATGCAGGTGTCCCGGGTCTTGCACCTGTGAAGGATTGGCAAAAGGTCCGTGTCCCGGAGGGGATTGCCGTACTCCGCACATGGGATGGCGGAGCCGGAACAACGAACTGGAATGATGCAGCGAACTGGAATCCCGACGGCGTTCCCGTTAATGGGGACAACGTTAGCATTAATACCAGTGTGACGATTAACGTAAACCTGGCGGCTTCGGTTTCTCTTTCGGGGGGAGCGAATAATATTGCTACAGCCAACAACACAAATGTCACGCTGAGTATGAATGCTGGTGGCGCTTACTTCCTAATGTTCAGCGCTGGGAGTGTGACGCATAATTACGGGACAGGGACAAACTCTTCTGTTACCTTCACTCAGGCAGCGGATAACGCGTCGGGGCGGTTCTCCTTTATAGGGAACTTGGCTACTCACAACTTCGGGGTGGTTACGTTTGAGGTCCGAGGGCTTGCTTTTACGGGTGGCGCTGGTTCCAACTACTCTTTTGGGGCGAGTTCTTCTTACACGTGGGGGACGACAACGGTTTGGTATCGCCGCAATGGAGATCAGTCCGTCGATGTATCCCTTCCGGATGGGAGCGCCTATCAAACCCTTCGCTTCAGTGGCTCGGGAACGAAGACGTTAGAACCCGGAACGTGTTCTGTCAACACTCTTACGTTGGATAACGATAACTTCACACTGGACACACAGTTTGACACAGACGGCTTTAGTGTAACCAATATGCCGACGACACAATCAAACAATGTTTACATTGTTCGCGGGTGGATTGGCACAAACTATAACGGCTTCCCCACAACGTGGAATGGAACCGTGCGCTTTATCGCCTTCAATGCCAACCAAAACCTTCCGAGTGGCTATACGTTCAACGGTACAGTGAAATTGGAGGGGAACAATACCACCAAGAATATGACAGGGAATTTCTCGGCTGCAACAGTTATTGTGGGAACTGGTAGCGATAACCCTGTGCTGAATATGGCAGGATATAAGATTAACCCTGTTCCGCCTTCCAATTCCAACAGTGTCACCGTCAAGTCGGGAGCGACTCTTCAAATCCCCAACGCTCCAGGTGCAAGTCCCGATTTGCCGGGGGTAGGATTTACGAGTTTGACAACAGAGCCGGGCTCGACAGTAATTTATAACCGCAATGGCGATCAGCATATTTTCAACACCACCTACCACAACTTGCAGCTGACCACTGGTGGGACAAAAACCTTCCCGCAGGCGGATGTCACAGTAAAGGGAACCCTTACGGTTAGTAGCGGGGCAAAAGGGACTACACAAGGGACATACAAGGTAATCCTGGACCGCTCTGCCGGTGCAACCTTATCAGAGACATCTACAGGGAGCGACGGAAAGCTCTATGGCACTGTAGAGGCGACGGAAGATATTAATGCTGCTGCGACGACATATTCTTTCGGTAATGTGGGGCTTAGCATTACGACTGCGGCAAGTGCAACGAGCTTTCTGGGAGCAACGACTGTGACGCGCTACTTAGGGTCTCCCTTTGTGCGTGATTTCTCTAACGTACTCGGTCCAGGAGTTCCAGGAAACGTGCTGCGGGGATACAAATTAGTGGCGACTAACCAGGGTAATACGGCCGACCACGATATTACGCTGAGTTATAACCCCAACAACAGCGTTGAGCTCAATGGACAGAACGCTAATGCAATGCGAGTTTACCGCTGGGTTGGGCATGGTTTTACAGATCTCTTCCCCCGTGCCAGCGATTTGAGCTCGTTTGGCTATGCGATGGGCTCAGCAAGTTCGGTTACGGTGTCACTGTCCACGTTCCAGGGTGTAGGGCAAACACCAATTGATGCAAACTACGGAAATATCAATGGAGAGTTCTACTTCTCTAACGGACGCACTGGTGATTTTGCCCTGCCGGTCCAGTTGGAGTTCTTCCACGTGCAGCCCTTGCGGGGGGAGATTGTGCTAACATGGCGTACGGCGTCGGAACAGAATAATCGTGGATTCCGGCTCTGGCGGCGAGATGATACCATGGGAGACGAGCCTTTTGTGCTGTTAGACTCCTATGAAACGCATCTTGGGCTGCAAGGCGCGGGCTCTTCCCCGCTTGGGCGTGACTATCGGTATAGTGACCGCCGGGAGCTCCAGCGGGGACATTGGTATACGTATGTTCTGGAAAGTGTGGATGAGGACGGTACCGTTCACCTCTTGCGCTCGGTGAGAGTTCTCTACGACTACCCTGAAGAGTTCCAGGCGCAAATTGTTCCCAGTGTCTCCGATGGACGTGAGGTAACACTACGCATACGGATACCCGCTCGGGGTGCAGCGGAGGTGAACCTTTACGATGCTGCAGGACGTCAAGTATGGAGTACACAGCGGTCTGTCGGTGGGCAGGCAGAGATTTTGATCCCGGTCGTTTCGGAAATGGCAGGAGGGGCGTATTCGTACCTTATTCAAGTCCGCACCGACGAGGGACAGATTCTGCGATCCGAGGGTCGCTTCGTGCTGCTGCGGTGAGTAGCTACGGGAAGCTTTCCCAAGCCGTTCCCTGGGTGTGCGGGAACGGCGTTTTTTATCTCCGGCGGATTACACGTAGCATTGTCCTGGTACAGTGTCTGCTGGGTTTGGGGTTAGGCACAGTTCTGCCCTGCCGTGGAGTGGCTGGGGAAAAGGGTGCAAGAGCTGACACGTCAACTTCTTCTCCAGCGCTTTTCAAGCGAAGTTTTTCCGCTCCGGTGGGCAAGACATTGCTTGGCGATACGTTGGGAATTTCCTTGTTGCGGAAGGTTGATATTCCATGGCAGCCTTTTATCGGATTGTCGGAACTCTTCCACCACCCGGCTGTCATGCTATTCCATACGGGGGAGGCTGGAGGATGGCATCAGATTGGCGTGGGGAGGCTCCAGCCCTCGAGTGTTGGGCTCTCTCTAAGCGGACGTGTGTGGCACGGCCTGGAGGGGGGAACGGTTTCTCCGGAGTTTTATCCGCCAGAGTGGGTGGAATCGGTGGAAATGCTGCGTGGAACGGAGGCCGCTGTCTTTGGAGGGAATGCCCTGGGAAGTGCCTTCAATGTTGTAGAGCCGGTCTGGCGGACGGGAGCTGTGATTTCTCGTCTGTGGTATTTGAACGCGGCTTATGGGGTAGGAGGCTCCAGCGGTTTGCTGGTGCTCAGCCCTCATCCAGCATGGGAGTTTGCAGGGGGATATCGGCGAGTCAGTTCGGAAGGACGCTTTCCCAATGGCTGGAGCAATGGATGGAATGCGTGGTTGCGATTCCAGTGGACGCCGACGGAACGATTTACACTACAGTTGAGCGAGCTCTTTACCCACTGGGTTGCAGGGCTGAATGGAGGCGTTGATGGGAGAGGTACGGCGCAGTGGTGGGATGAGTTCAATGCTCATCCTATCTGGGACGAGCTGAATGAGCGCTTCTACCGTCATGATGTAACGCTAACGGGGGTGTGGCGTTACGATTCTACCGGCTGGGTGTTAGGGCAGGTGTGGTACTCTCCAGTCCTATGGGAATCCCATTACGGTAGGTTGCTGCACGATAGCACAATGGGAGCGTTTCCCGTGGACTTTTCTTGGCAGCAGTGGCAAGCTGGAGGGCGAGTACAGGGTGAGCTTCGCTCTGGACATGAGTTGTGGGTAGCAGGTCTTGCTGCCTTCAGTGGAGATAGCCCGCGGACACCAACTGCGCCTGCTGTGCGGCGGAGGCAAGGGGCGGGATATGTCTTCCATCGGCGCTCTATACTGGGGATGCGGGTGTGGAGCGGAGGCAAGGTGAGTATAGAACAGGATCAGCTCGGTATCAATGGAGGAATCGGAGCAAGTGGTGTTCTCTTGGGGGCGGAATGGTGGGTGGATGTATCTCGGAGCGTGCGGGTTCGGCAGAGGGAGTCCGGAAAGATGAGGGAGGAACTACTCCAAGCTTGGGGAGAAGTGAAGTGGAGCGGGAAATGGTGGCAGACAGGATATGGAATTGTGGCTCAGCGACTTGTTAGTTCCGTTATTGCAAGCTGGCTCCCACAACCCTCCCAAGACAACGGTTCCACTTTCGCACTCCTTAGCTGGGGAACCTTCCGGTATCGTTCCCCTCTCGGATGGGTAGAGTTGCTTGCAACGGGATTACCTGTGGCAGAGCGAGGGTGGAGAAGCTTTCGGATTATCGTAGGGCTGGGAGCAGACCGAGAGATTGGTAGGGGCCGTGTGCAGGGCGAGGTTCGCTGGGAACTCTTGCGGGTTCCCGCGGTTCGGGTTTCTCCGCTACGGTGGGAGCTGCAGGAGATTGGCATAGCGCAACAGCTCCAACACTCGGGGGGAGAATTGCGTATTGCCGCCCGTCTGGGGATGGCGTATGTTCGCCTCTGTCTGCGGAATGCGCTGGACGTACCGTGGTACCGTATGCCGTGGTATCCACAACCGGGACGTAGCCTTGTGTTTGGGCTGACGTGGGGATTTGCAGACTAAGATTCAATGGCTCAGTTCTCGCTCGTAATCGGTACCGTGTTTAGGGTCTAAAGCGCGCAGGCGCTGGAGGAGGGTTGGAGATTTCCAGCCACGGAAAAGTTCGATAAGCTCTCGGTACTTAGCATCAAAGAACAGCTGCATCACCAAGCTGGGAATGCCTAACTGATTTCGGAAGAGGAGCAGTCCGGTCAGGAGGCTATCAAGGGTTTGCAGGGCGTGGTTGCGGTTTGTGGCTATTTGTTCTAGTCCATCCACGTGGTAAGCGAAGAGGAAACGTCGGAAGGGTTCGAGGCGGGGATGGAGGAGTTCTTGGGCTAAAGCGAAGCGGCTGAATTGACCGGGTTCAGTAAAGGAGGCAAATCCTGGGGCATTCTGTGCGGCGGCGGTTTGGGCGATTTGGTGAGCTTTCTGGAAGTAGGAGGTGCCCCCGAGCTCTTCGTAAGTATCAACGTCCAAGCCAATGGCGAGCAGAGCGTAGAAATCGATGGGGGTGAGAAGCGGATCGTAGCGGAAGGGCTGATAGGTAAGGAAGGTCCCACGGGAATAAGTGAAGCTCCATTCGGGGTCAATGACAGATAGCAAAGGGGTAGTCCCGCCAGAGAGTAAGCGACGTGCGGACTGAAAAAGAAGGCGGGCTGTATACCAGGAACCGGTCTTCCCGGTGACGATAATAGTGACCTCCACTGGTATGGGGTCACCTTCCCAGTCCTGGTTCCCGAAGCGTTGGGAGTTAAGATACTGCTCCAGGTCCTGCTGGAGCGTTGCGATATCGTAGCGATGTTCCGGTGGGAGAGCGTCTAAAAGCACGGAAACCCGTGCTTTTAACTCTTGTGTTCTGAGCAGAGAAGGGGCGCAAACGAGTACGACGAGGAACAGGGGGCGTATTTTTGTCATGGTAGGAAGGGTGTTGTAACACGAATGTTAGCTCCACCTTCAAAAATACGAGCTCTGCTTGTTGTGGGCGCATTTTGGGGGCATCTACAAGTGGGCCAAGCGCAGTACAGTGGTGGTGGGGTTTTCACGCCCGTGCGACTTCGTAATCCTGCATTGCTGGCTGATATGCCGTACGAGTGGATCTGGGTAGGATACGAGCCTACTCGCTTTGGTCTGCCAGAGCTGCACTGGGTGTATGTAGGGGCGGCACTTTCAGTCGGGCGGCCATGGCGAACGATGCTGGAAGTATGGGGGCGAAGTCAACGGCAGTTTACTCATTTGCATCTGCGGTCGTTGTTGGGATACAAGGTGACGGAGTTTGTTGCAGTAGGAGTCACAGCAGAGGCGATCCACTTATCCGTTCCAGGGGTGTCAGCGCAGTGGTGGGGGATTATGGACGTTGGTATGGCTATAGACGGCGGGGAAGAGGTTTATGGTGGGATTGTGGCGCAGAATGTCCTCCCGATAGGATGGAAGGGGGAGATGGTTCCGCAGCAGGTAGGGATGGGGATAGGGTGGAGGAGTGAAGGATGGGGGCTTTCCATTGATGCCGTTATTGCAAACTACATTTCCCCAACCACCACACTCTCCCTCCACACCCACCCCATCCCCCAACTCAACGCCCAACTACGCATAGGCATGTTACCACCACAGATTCAAGCGCAGACGGCATGGATAGTAGAGCATGTTGGGGCAGAGTTGTCCGTTGCCTTCCATACTGTGCTGGGGTGGCACTATGCTCTAACGGTATTTTACCGATGGGGGCATTGATGAACAGATGGATCGTGGCAAGCTGTCTTGTTACTTCTGTTCTTTGGGGACAGACATGGGAGGCAGCAGAAGAAGAGATCGGATTGGGATCAGAAGAAGATGCCCTAAGCACGCTGGAATACTTTGATTTCTATCGTCAACGCCCAATGTGCTTGTATCGGGCATCGGTGTCCCAGTTATGTCGCCTTCCTGGAATAACGGTTCGGGTTGCGCGGGCAATTCAAGAACTTCTGCGGCGCTATCCGCATCTGTCCTATGCAGAGTTGAGTGATAGCCTGGGGTTAACACCTGAACAGGGGTGGGTACTTCGGCAGGCGACGACATTTGACTGTTTGCCGAGTCCGGATTGGGCGATTTCACTACGTTCTTCGCTAACGCTACCGCTGGCGCGTACTGTAGAGCGTAGGAAGTATCAGGGCAGTTTTCTTCGGCAGCAGGGATGGGTTCAGGCGCAGTGGCGATGGATGCAGGGTAGCGTTGCATGGGATAAGGATGCCGGTGAGCCAGATATAGCAGATTTCCTGACAGCGTCTCTGTTAGCGGAGCCGTTTGAGGGGGTGCGGTGCATAGTGGGAGACTTTCGGGTAAGCGTGGCTATGGGGTCGTTGGTATGGGGTGGCGGCGGGTTCCGGTATCCCAGTTTAGCAATAGGAGCTCCGCTGCAGTGGAAGACAGAAGTTTCGCCATGGGGTTCGGTGGCAGAGTATGGTTTTTTTCGTGGAATCGCACTGCAGTGGGAGCCACAGTGGTTAGGATTGCGCGGATGCATTGTAGGCTGGTTCTCTTCGGTTCGCCGCAGTGGGAGCGTAGATACGACGGGGATGGTGAGAAGTGTTGTTACAGATGGCATATTTGCCACGCCGTCGGAGCGAGAGCGTCGGAACCGTTTCCGGGAGCTTGCTTCTGGAGTAGCCATTGAAGTAGAGCGGGCGCAGATGCGGGCTGCCGTGACGGTAGTGGGATTGGACTACTCGCATCCACTGGCAACACGGAGTCGGAGACAGTTTCTCGGAGATGCAGGGGTTTTGGTTTCCGCATCCGCCCGTTGGCAGGTGGGGGAGGGGGAACTTAGCGTAGAGTGCTCTCGGGATGCGCAAGGATGGTGGGCATGGCACGGGGCTGTATCGTTCCAGAAAGAGGCATTTCAGGCGGTTTGCGCTCTTCGGAACGTACCCGATTCCTTCCGCTCCCCGTATGGCAGCATCGTTAGTCAAGGTGGAGCGGTAAGCAACGAGATTGGGGTGTATCTGGGTGCTGCTTGGGGTATTAAGAGGCATCGTTTCCAGGTCTATGGCGACCTTTTCCGGACTTTCGCGCCCCCCTATGGAATGCCCGTCCCACGGTATGGTGCCGAAATTGCATCCCGCTGGATGTGGCGCATCGGCAAGGATGGAGAACTCTGGTTACAGGGGACATGTCGCCGTCGCTTAGAGGCGCACTGGATAGAGGAAGAGGAAGGATGGCGGCTTCCTGAACAGGCACTTATGCGCCTTCGCGGGGATGTCCTGGGCACCCTGAACCGACGGTGGCGGTGGCGTCTGCGCTGCGATATCCAGCGACGGTATACCTCTAGTGCCGTTGCTTCCTTAGTGCTGGTAGGCTGCAGAGGGGAAATATACCCGTGGCTTGTACAAGTCTGGTTTGGAGTCTACCGAGTTCCTGCCTCGGATTTGGGTTTTTGGATCTATGAAGAGGTAGCTGAACGACTGCCGCGATTGCATTTCGTCACGGGGTATGGAGCTTATGGCAGTATCCGACTCCGATGGGAGCTCGTCAAAGGGATGGTGTTGGAGGCAACGGTAACCTCCCTGCGCCGCAGCAGTCCTCTGCCGTTAGAGCTATGGGGGAACCTTGTGGAGGGGAAAACAGTTACGACGTTGGCAATCACAGGCCAATGGCGCCTCTGAGCTTATAAGGGTTTCCGTACTTTTGTACTCGTTGGTAGAGCAAGCAAACGAAGGGGAAGGGTCTATCTTGTTCAATGGCAGCATGGAGTCTCTTTTCCAGCGATATTGCGATTGATTTGGGTACTGCTAATACACTCATCTGGGCGAAAGGACGCGGTATTGTTCTCAACGAACCCTCTGTTGTTGCCTACGAGCGCAATTCCCGTCAATTGATTGCCCTTGGGCATGAAGCCCAGGCGATGATTGGAAAGACGCACCGGGATATCCGGGTTATTCGCCCCCTCAAAGATGGGGTCATTGCCGATTTTGAGATTGCCGAGAGCATGTTGCGTGCTTTTATCCGCCGGGTTAGTACCGGTGCGTTGCCGCCCCGTCGAGTGATTGTGTGTGTTCCCGTTGGGATTACCGAGGTGGAAAAGCGAGCGGTTCGGGATAGCGCTGAACAAGCCGGTGCAAAAGACGTTTACTTGCTGGCAGAGCCGATGGCGGCAGCTATCGGAGTTGGTATAGACGTCCACGAACCGACCGGCAACATGATTGTAGATATTGGCGGGGGGACAACGGAGATTGCAGTGATCGCCCTCTCTGGCATTGTGGCGGAGGAGTCCGTCCGTGTTGCCGGGGATGAGATGACCAATGCAATCATCCAGTATTTCCGGCGGCAGCACAATATGCTTATTGGTGAGCGTACGGCCGAGACAATAAAGTGCCAAATAGGCTCAGCTGTTCCGTTGGAGGAAGAGTATGAGATTGAGGTACGTGGACGGAATCTGGTGACGGGTATCCCTCAGATGATTCGGGTAACTTCTGAGGAAATCCGGCACGCTTTGGAAGAGCCGATTAGCATTATTGTCCAAGCTGTGCTCACTTTGTTGGAGCGTACTCCTCCTGAGTTGGCTGCCGATATTTACGATCGGGGAATTGTTCTCACCGGTGGAGGTGCCTTGCTGAAGGGTTTAGATAAGCGTCTGGAGCGGGTAACGGACTTACCTGTTCACGTTGCCGATGATCCGCTGACGGCGGTTGTCCGTGGGGGTGGGAAGGTGTTGGAGGAGTTTGAGACCTACGGTTCTGTTCTCCTTAGACCTCGGCGACTGTGAAGTTAGAAGTCAAGACCCAGTGAGAAAAGGTAGGCGGGCTTGGAGAAGGTTTCACCGATGTATCGCCAAGCTACGTCCAGCCGGAAGGGGAAGCCAAACAACACCATGCGAATCCCGGTACCGGTGCTGAGCAGCAAGTCTTGAGCTTGCCGATTGCCAGAGCTCGTTGTGATAAATGGGCGTGGAGTTGTGGACCAGAAGAGGCCGGCATCAAGAAAGGCAACGGGTGTGATGGATTGCACCAGTAATGGAGCAGGTGAGGTCCAGAGGGCAACGAAGACGGGGAGGCGCAGTTCCAGGTTCAGCAGAGCAAAGCGTGAGGACATACGTTCGGCAACTCCGTATCCGCGTAGGGGGAAAACAGCCGTGGCGAACAGAAAGTCCTCCGGAAGATCGTAGGGCAGTTGACGGGTCGGGAAGGAAGGATTCAGCCAGTTATCCGTGCCGAGGGTGAAGAACTTCTGT
This sequence comes from Bacteroidota bacterium, assembly GCA_030550395.1. GTDB lineage: Bacteria > Bacteroidota > Ignavibacteria > Kapaibacteriales > HRBIN21 > HRBIN21. Next base: position 64,986 of record JAUQPL010000001.1, read on the forward strand.
GGGTTGGGACCAACACTAGCACCCCCAGTTATTCGGACGGCAAGGCTGCTCCAGCGACCCAGCCGGAAGTAGTGACGGTAGTCCACTTGGAAAGTAGCAAATCCGATGCCGTTTTGCGACAACTTGGGAACAAGCTGTATTCCAACATAGTATCGGCTTCCGTCTATAGGGGAGAGAAAGCCCCACAGTACATCGTCGTGGACATAGCGGAGGGTGGGCACTATCAATGTGCGTTCCAACGGAGGCTCGAACGGAGGCTCCGTGTTGTCCATGTTCTCGCGCGTTGCTCGTGCAATACCGAAGCCCCACTCAATGCGGTTGAAGCGGTCAAACGGATATAGGGCATTGCCCCAGAGACCGTACGCACGGAAGCGGTACAGAGAGTCGTTGCTGCGTATGACATAGCCGACTTGGTGGAATGCCGTACCTTGGTAGTCGATCAGGTCAGGGAGGTAGGCGTAGGAGAACAGGAAATTGCTGTTCTTAAGATCCAGCATCAGGTTTGCTTCAGCGTAAATTTGGTGATCGCCCAATACATCGCTGAAGAGCATTTGGGTAATTCCCTGGAGTCCGAAGAAAGTACTGTAGCCGGCACTTCCAATGACAATATCGGGAGAGAAAGCAATCCGATAAGGACGTGGTCCACTGAGAGAATCCCCATCGGGGTACTGAGGGTCTGCTGTCGAGGAAAAAGGGACATTGGGGGAGAACGCATCGGGATTGGGAAGAACCATGCGCTGATCTCGCAGGCTGAATGTGAAGGTGGGGTAATGATACTCTGTTGCTGCCGTATCAGGCGGTGTAGAAGGCAGATCGGTAGTACGCGCTTGTTGCTGTTCTTGGCGGAAGAGGGTTAGCGGGAGTGTGTCAACAGAAAGGCGTCGTTCCAAGGGAAAGCGCAGCAAAAAGAGGTCGTATCCCCCTTGGATTTGGACAGACATGGCCAGAAGGGTTCCATCGGCGGAGAGGGAGATTTGGCTAATGCCATAGGCAGAATTCGTCAATGGGCGGATGTGACCAGTTTGTAGATGGAGAACATAGACATTCCCAATGCCGTTTGCATCGGAAACAAAAAGCAAGTGGGAACCTTCAGAGGAGATAGCCAAAGAAGTCTTGGTGGCTTCAGGAGTGAAAGTCAGGCGACGCAGCGTGCGTGTTGCCAGCTCAAGTTCGTAGATGTCGGAACTTGCTGTGGGGTGATTCCACATCTGTGGCTGTGATTTGAGCCCTATCTGGAGTACATTAGCTCGGTCGGAAACGAAGTAGATACGACTACCATCTGGTGACCATACTGGGGCAAGTTCGGTGAACACGTCATCGGTGAGGTTTTGCAGCTGTCCATTCTGGAGGTTGTATATCCAAAGGTCAGGCTGCTCGTTACGGCTTGCAACGAAGAGGAGACGGGAGCTATCGGGAGACCAAGCGATGGAGGAGATGGTCCTGAATCCAAGGAGGAGGCGGCGGTAATCGCCGGTGGCTACATCCAAAATGTAGATACCAGTCTCGCCTCCTGCTTTTGCTGCCACGGCTAACTGAGTCCCTTGGGGATTCCAGGCAATGCTCGGGGTCAAGAGGTTGAGCTCTTCAAAATCCCGTTCTCGTCCGCTCGTGACTAAAAGTCGGGGACGTTCTTGGGGACGCTGGAGCTCCATGAGGTAAAGGGCAAAGGTCCCCGTGCGGTCAGAGATAAATGCCAGGCGGGAACCGTCGGGGGATAATGCCGGGGAGGTGTTGTAGAAGTAATCCTCGCGCCAACGGTTGGTCAAGCGCTGGGCGAAGTCCCGCACATCTTCAAAACGTCCAATATCAGGCCAGTAGAGCTTCTTCATCTCCCAGGTCCATTGGCGCGAGAAGTCTTCAAAGCTCATTTTGAAAGCGCTCTGGAAGACGGCATTGAGGTTTCGTTGAACTTTGAGGCGTTGGAGCAGTTCTGCGATCTTCTCCCGCCCGTACTTACGTGCTACGTACCAATAAAAGGCTTGTCCTCCACGGTAAGCCAGGTAGCCATCCAGGAACTCCAGTCCCCGCAGCTCCTCGCTTAAAGCCAAGTCACGGAGGAACATGTCTGTCCGCGAGTCATAGCCTCCTAAGCTCTCAAACTCGCACAGCCCCTCGTTCATCCAGATGGGGAGTTCCACGTTCACTCCTCGGGTGAGAGCATTCTGTAAGCTACCGCCGTAAAACATATCGTTGAGCACGGCGTGGACCAGCTCGTGGTGGATAACATGGCGAAATTGTTCGTAGTTTCCCTCAAAGGGAACGACGACACGATTTTTAAAGAGCTCCGTTACTCCTCCGACTCCTTGGGGGAGGAACTCCCAGACCACGTTTGTTTGCTGAAACTCTGCGTGGGAGTTGTATACAATGAGAGAGATCCGTCGGGTAATGCGATGTCCGACGGTTTGTTGGATAGAGCGGAGTGCCCGTTCTCCAACGATAGCTGCAAAGCGGGCAAGGTATTCCCCGCCTTCGGAAAAGTAGACATCCAGGTGGCGGGATTGAAAGTAACGCCATGTGAAGCGCTGATACTGTACTTTGTTTTTGCCGAATTGGGCTTTCCCTTCCAAGATCAGGGCAACACCAACGAGGGTGACGAGGAGCCCTATACGCAGAGGTTTCATGGAAGCTTTATAGCTTATGGTAACCGCACGAATGGGACGAATATTGAGGGAGCTTCCGTTTAGAAAGGGGGTTAACTATCTGGCAGGTGCGAATTTTGTAAGTTGCACACTGGATGTGTATCGGTTGGCGGCAGTGCTATGCGGATCGACGTTGTCATGCCGAAGATGGGGGAATCGGTACAGGAGGGGAAGATTATTCGGTGGTTGAAGCGGGTAGGGGAGAGGGTAGAGCAGGATGAGACGTTGCTGGAGATATCCACGGACAAGGTAGACACGGAGATACCGGCTCCGGCGTCGGGAGTAGTGGTGGAGATATTGTACCCTGAGGGTGAGACGGTAGCTGTCGGAAAAGTCATTGCCAGGATTGAAACGGAGGTATCAGCGACTGTAGAAAGTGTGCCGACGGAATCGTTCCCCGAAGGAACGAGTCAGCTAACAACCTCAGCCACAGCACAGGAAATCGCTTCTGTTACTGGGCAACCGATAGTATCTGAGCAAGTGGTTATGGAGGAACCCCTATCTACCGTAGCAGGCTTTACCGGACAAACGCTTGTTGACGTTGTCATGCCGAAGATGGGGGAATCGGTACAGGAGGGGAAGATTATTCGGTGGTTGAAGCGGGTAGGGGAGAGGGTAGAGCAGGATGAGACGTTGCTAGAGATATCCACGGACAAGGTAGACACGGAGATACCGGCTCCGGCGTCGGGGGTAGTGGTGGAGATATTGTACCCTGAGGGTGAGACGGTAGCTGTCGGAAAAGTCATTGCCAGGATTGCCGTAGGGGAAGTAGCTGCTGTGCCTTCAGCTCCGGAGGTAAAACCATCAGCCCAAGAAGTGAGGGAGACCCTCCCACCAACTCCTCCGATGCCGCCGGCGGCTTCCCGGATAATTACGGAACCAACACTTACATCAACGGTAGTTACTCCATCTCCAAGTTCTGTTGCAGAAGGAGATGGGCGTAAACAGGCATCGACCAAGATCCCCCGCATGAGCAAAGGTCGCTTCTACTCCCCCTTGGTACGGGCAATTGCGGAAGCAGAGGGTATCCCGTTGGAGGAGCTGGAACGGATTCCTGGTACGGGCTTAGAGGGGCGAGTAACCAAGCAGGACTTATTGCGCTATTTGGAGCAGCGTCGGGCGCCTCGGGAGGTAGTTCCGGTCGCGCCGGAAGTTACCCCTGGAAAAGAGACTCCTGTTCCATCGCCAGTGCCGACCGTTCACCTTACGGCTGAGCCTACAGTTGCGCCACCACCGGTCACAGGCACTCCGCCGGAGGTTGAAGTTATCCCAATGGACCATATCCGGCAGCTGATTGCTGAGCATATGGTTCGCTCCAAACAGATTTCGCCCCATGTCACGAGCGTGGATGAAGCGGATGTTACCTCTGTCGTGCGTTTGCGTGAGAAGTATAAAGAGGAGTTTGAGCGTCGGGAGGGCTTCCGATTGACCTATTTGCCTTTCTTTGTACGTGCGGCTGTTGAGGCTTTGAGAGCCTTCCCCATGCTGAATGCAAGTGTTGAAGGGAAAAACATCATCGTGCACAAGCGCATCAACATTGGAATCGCCACGGTATTGCCCAATGGTAACTTGATCGTTCCGGTCATCAAGAATGCAGATGCGCTGAGCATCACGGGGATTGCTCGGGCGATCCACGATTTAGCACAGCGGGCTCGGGCTAAGAAGCTATTGCCAGATGAGGTTCAGGGAGGTACCTTTTCCATCACGAACTTTGGGGGATTTGGAACGTTGTTAGGAACTCCAATTATCAACCAGCCGCAGGTAGCTATCCTTGGTATTGGGGCTATTCAGAAGCGCCCAGTTGTTCGCGAGGTTGATGGAACGGATGTCATTCTTGTTCGGCACATGGTCTATCTCTCGCTTAGCTTTGATCATCGCATTATTGACGGCATGTTAGCTGGACAATTCTTGCAAGCGGTGCGTCAAACTTTGGAGTCGATTCGGGAAGAAACAGTGCAGTGGTAGCCAAGCGCGGTGGGACTTCCCGCCGCAAGAAATGCAGGGGTGAGGGGTGCAGGGGTGGGGTGGCATTTGAATTGCATGACCACTCTATGGAGTGCGACAACCTGTGGAGGGATGGATGATATTAGTAGCCGCTATCGTAGTGCTTGCTAGTACAAGCAAGTTGGAGGCACAAGAACCTGCTTATTACCGCCCGTTCCGTCTCTATCCGGAAGGACGTCTTGAAGTTGGCTGGTTAGCCGGTATCACGAAGTACGGGGGTGAGTTCTCAAGCCATCGCGTCCATGGAGTGACGGGAGTCCAGCTCCGTTACTATCTTCCCTTCACTGCCGAAATAGCGTTGGGGCTACGAAGTACTTTTGGTTATGTTGCTTACGACCGCCGGTATAAATGGCGCTTCGGTCCGGAGTACTACCGGCAGTTTCCGTTGCCGGATTATCCTGGTCCTGCCTACCGCCGCACGAAAGTCGCAACGTGGGAAGCCCTTCTTTTTGTCAATCTTTTCCCGAGATCGGAACTCAACATCTACCTCTTTGGGGGGGCTGGGCTTCTTTCCTTCCAACCTCAGGACATTATGGAGGATGCTACAGCACCGAATGGACGGCGGATTCACTATCCCAACTTCACGGAGAAGGATGAGTTCAATGTCCATCCTGTTGGTGGCTTGGGAATTGACTACTATCTGGGCCGGCGGGTTTCCGTGGGACTTCAGTTGGCGGCGCGTGCCCTTACAACAGACTGGTTTGATGGGTTTGCTTTGCACCTCATTAACAATGGGGACACCTTGCCTTCCCACAACGATGGATATGGTGAAGCCGTGCTGAAGTTGTCTTACTATTTCTTCGACGAGCGAGACCATGATAGAGATGGGCTTACCAACGAGGAAGAAGAGGCGCTCAAGACAAACCCGTATCATCCCGACACGGATGGTGATGGACTCAGTGATTTTGAAGAAGTGCGGCGCTACCATACCAATCCACTCATTGCGGACTCCGATGGCGATGGATTGACAGATGGGCAGGAAGTGTTTACTTACTTCACTGATCCGACTCGCTGGGATACAGATGGGGACGGGTTAAGCGACGGAGAGGAGGTGCGCTACTATGGCACCAATCCCTTGCGGGCGGATACGGATGGGGATGGGCTTTCCGATTGGGAGGAGATTCGTTTAGGGACTAATCCAATGCTTGCTGACACCGATGGGGATGGAGTGCGTGACGGTGATGATCTCTGCCCACGGTTAGCGGGGAGCTTGAGTAACCATGGATGTCCTGATGGCTATCCTCATCCAGCGCTAGCTTCCTTGGGGTTGGCTCCCGAATCCCCTGCTCGGCGTGATACGATTGTCATAGAGCACAGGGATACGGTTGTCGTTGAACGCTTGGTGCGGGATACGGTTGTCATCACCCAGCTAGTGGAAAAACCCATCGTTGGACGTCCAATGGTACTGCCGGGGCTCTTCTTTGAGTTCAACAAGGCTGTACTCTTACCAGAGGCGGAAGCTCTTTTGGGGTATGTGGCTGAGTGGCTGCGACAGAATCCGGAGGTGATAGTGGAGGTGCGAGGGCATACGGATTCCATTGGGACGGAGGAGGGAAACATGCAGCTTTCGCGTATGCGAGCAGAAGCTGTGCGGGATTACCTGATTGCTCGTGGTGTAGAGCCTCAGCGAATTACAGCCATCGGGTTGGGGCGTTCGCAACCGGTGGATACAAACGACACTCCAACTGGACGAGCCCGCAACCGTCGTGTTGAGCTGATTTTCCGCCAACGGTAGATGGCATTCGGCTACGAGCTGCATCCCCATACAGCTGACATTCGGATTTCCCTATGGGCTGAGACATTTCCAGAACTCTTCCAGGCAGCGGTGGTTGCACTGGCAGAAATCCTCTTTCCGCAAGGATGTGAGGGGCGGCCATTGATAGTACGCCGGAGAGTCGCTGTCACGGCGCCCGATTCTACGGCTCTCTTAGTGGATTTCTTGTCGGAGGTGCTGTTGTATAGCCAAATCCGCAAGGCTCTCTTTTGTCGTTTCTGTCCCCAATCCGTCCAGGAAACATTTGTGGAAGGGAAGTTACGGGGTTGTCGTGTGGAAGGCTTTCAACAGGATATCAAGGCGGTGACATATCACGAAGCAGAGGTATATCGTCTATCTCAAGGATATGGAGCAAGGTTGATTGTGGATGTGTGAGAATGGTTCGTCGCGAGCAGTTGCACCAATGTGGACCCGTAGTGTGGGAAATCCCGCCAACGGTGCGTCCTGACATGCGGGTACCGGCACGGATATATGCCTCTGCAGAGTTGTTAGAACAGATCCTGCGCGACCGCTCTTTGGAGCAACTCATAAATGTAGCGACGTTGCCAGGCATTCAGCAAGCAGCAATTGTAATGCCAGATGTACATGAAGGCTACGGTTTCCCTATCGGGGGTATTGCTGCAATGGACCTGCAAGAGGGGGTAATTTCCCCGGGAGGGATCGGTTACGATATCAATTGTGGAGTGCGCTTGCTGGTTTCGGAGCTGTCGGTGACAGAAGTACAAGCTCGCTTAGAACAGTTGGCGAAGTCTTTGTATCAGGCAGTTCCATCAGGGGTGGGACGCGGAGGGCGCTTCAAGCTCAACGTTCGGGAGTTGGACAAAGTCCTGGAATACGGTGTCCAGTGGGCGTTAGCGGAGGGATATGGGGAGGAGGAGGACTTGAATGTTATTGAGTCCCGTGGGCGAATCCCTGAAGCGGATGCGGGAGCGGTTTCTCGAGAAGCAAAGGAACGTGGTCGGGATCAGCTGGGAACGATGGGAGCAGGAAATCACTTCGTGGAGGTCGGCTATGTAGATAAGCTCTTTGATGAATCCATCGGCCGTGTTCTCGGGTTGAAGCAAAAACAGGTGGTCGTTCTCATCCACACGGGATCTCGGGGGCTTGGACATCAGGTGGCGACGGACTACATCCGGATAATGCTGGCGGCGTTATCCCGGTATAACATTCGTCTGCCCGATCGGGAATTAGCTTGTGCTCCGCTGCTATCGCCAGAAGGGCAGCGGTATTTCCGAGCGATGTGTGCTGCTGCCAATTTTGCGTGGACAAATCGTCAGCTCATCACGTGGGAAGTCCGTCAAACCTGGCAGGAAGTGTTCGGTGAGTCAGGAGGACGCCTTCGCATATTGTACGACGTAGCACATAATATTGCCAAGATTGAGCAGCACACAATTGAAGGGCGGACCCAACGGGTATTGGTTCATCGGAAGGGGGCCACGCGAGCCTTCCCACCAGGGCATCCTGAAACACCTCCTATGTATCGTGAGGTCGGACAGCCAGTGCTGATCCCGGGGAGTATGGGAACGGCCTCTTATGTCCTTGTGGGAGCTCCTGGGAGCATGGAACAGACATTTGGCTCAACGTGCCACGGGGCTGGGCGCCAAATGTCGCGCCATGCGGCCAAAAGGGCCGTTGATGCAGAGCGCTTACGGTCGGAGCTGCGGCAGCGGGGGATCGTTGTTCAAGCCGGTTCTGTCCGAGGGTTGGTAGAGGAAGCACCGATAGCCTACAAAGATGTCGATGCAGTTGTCCACGTTGTTCACACCGCTGGGATTGCTCGCATTGTGGCACGCCTTCGTCCAATTGCGGTGATCAAAGGCTAGGCGCGCTCACTGCTTTGCTTTTTAGCTTCCGCTGTATAGTTGTAAGGAGTTCGTGATGTCCCCGTTGTTCCAACTCCCGGAGCAAGGCGTGGATGCCTTTCTTGTCCAATGTCTTCAGAGCACGAGCTGTCAGGCGCAAGCGAATCCAGCATTGAAGCTCAGGAATCCAGACGCGCTTCCACTGAAGGTTCGGGAGGAATTTGCGGTTCGAGCGATTATTTGCGTGCGAGACCCGGTGTCCGAATTGTGGACCTATGCCTGTCAGCTGACAACGTTTTGCCATGGTGAGTAACCGATGTAAGATACCAGCATTGCTACAAAATTACGAGCTTGCTGGTGGATGAGGAGCTAAGGGATTCGTAATTTTGGCGGTCAGCCTAGCGGGGACGATGGGTAAATACCTCTTGCAGCGGTTGTTATTGTTCGTTCCGACGCTTTTCCTCATCACGCTACTGTCTTTTGGAATTAGCCGCTTGGCGCCTGGAGATCCAGCCGCGTTGAAGGTAGGCGTCACGGCTGAAGGCGGTATCGCGGGACGAACGGGGCTGAATGAGCGGACATTAGAGTTGTTGCGGAGACAGTGGCATTTGGACAAGCCGATCTGGCAGCAGTATCTGCTGTGGTTGCGTGACTTGGTACGGCTGGACTTCGGGCGCTCGTTTCAGGATAACCGCCCGGTGCTTGAGAAAATTGCTGAACGGCTTCCGATTACACTGGCTATGAACATTGCTGCCGTCTTGATTGCCTACGGTATTGCGATACCACTGGGGATATACTCGGCTACCCATTCAGGAAGCTTCGGTGATCGGTTGACAACCTTTCTGCTGTTTGCCCTCTATTCGCTACCCACCTTTTGGGTAGGTATGTTAGCAATCACGTTCCTGTGCAATCCGGAGTATATAGCGCTTTTCCCAACAGGGGGTGTGCGTTCGGTATTCCACTCGGAACAGTGGAGTCTCTGGCGGCGGATAGCTGACTACGTCTGGCATTTGACCTTACCAATGCTTGTGTACACGTATGGTAGCTTTGCTTTCATTTCGCGGCAAATGCGAAGCGCCATGTTGGAGGTGCTCCGGCAAGATTATATCCGTACTGCCTATGCCAAGGGACTTCCTGGACGTGTCGTGATTTGGAAACATGCTCTTCGGAATTCTCTTATCCCGATACTGACCTTGCTGGCAGGGGTGTTACCGGCACTCATTGGGGGCAGTGTTATCGTAGAAACCATCTTCAGCATTCCTGGGATGGGCGAGCTTTCATTCCGAGCACTGGTAGCGCGGGATTATCCCGTTATCATGGCTGTTTTTACCTTGTCAGCAGTGTTGACCCTGGTTGGAATCTTGCTGGCAGATATTCTATACGCTATTGCGGATCCCCGAATTAGCTTCGCCCGGAAGGTGCAATGAGGGGTTCAGTCTCTCCACCGGACGCTGTGGAACTCCCGAAAGAGTATGGAGAATCCTACGGACGAGCAGTCTGGCGCCAGTTCCGGAAGAATGTTGTGGGAATAGCATCATTAGGCTTTGTTGTCTTCCTGGCGATTGTGGCTTTCTTAGCAGACTTTCTTGCAAACGATAAACCGATTATTGCCTCCGTCAAGGGACGTCTCATCTTCCCCGTGTTTCAGCAGTATGGGGTTGCCTTGGGGCTTACCTCTTGGGGGGAATGGGGACGGGTGGACTGGCGTGCAATACGGTATGAGTGGGCAATATGGCCGCCCGTGCCTTATCGTCCGGAGACAACGGATCCAAAGCTCCAGACACTTCGCGATCGGGCTCCATCGGCGAGGCACTGGTTAGGGACGGATGAGATTGGGCGCGACGTATTAGCAGGTATTATCCATGGGACACGATATGCCCTCTCTATTGGTTTTGTGGCGATGGGTATTGCATTAGCAATTGGTATCTTTCTGGGAGCGCTTGCGGGATATTACGGGGGGGTGGTGGACATTCTCATCTCACGGCTTATTGAGTTGGTACTTACCTTGCCTACGTTCTTCCTCATCATTACCGTAGTGGCGATGGTACAGCAGGGCAGTATTTGGCTCATCATGGCTATGATTGGAGCAACGGGGTGGACGGGGGTGGCTCGGTTTGTACGCGGTGAGGTCTTGCGGGTACGGGCGATGGAGTATATCACTGCTGCCCAAGCGCTCGGATACTCTGCTACTCGGATTATCTTCCGTCACGTCCTACCGAACGCCTTAGCTCCAGTCTTAGTGGCGGCGGCTTTCGGGGTGGCGAATGCCGTGTTGATAGAATCGGCTCTGAGTTTCCTGGGGTTCGGGGTTCCACCAACAGTTGTTACATGGGGTTCTATGCTAGCGAAGGCGCGGGGGACGGTGACGACATGGTGGTTAGTTCTATTCCCGGGGATGATGATCTTTGCGACAGTAGCGGCGTATAATCTCATTGGAGATGCACTACGGGATGCGTTGGATCCCCGGCTGCGAACGTAGATTTTGCCGTTATTGCAGGCTCCTTTCAACCCTCATCCTCACCACCCACGCCCAAGACACCCTCCAATGGCAACTCCACCACCGGCCTCCAATCGCACAATGGAATGGAAAGTTGGGCGCAGCAAGGGAAATATCTCTGAACAGCCTATTGGGGCTTTGGATAGGATATAACGGATCCGTGGAAAGGTTGGTCACACCTTTCACGCGGGATGAAGGGGAAGTAGAGCTCTTCTACCGCCATTGGCTAAGCAGAAGGGTAGTGCTTCAGCCACGAGTGACGGGTTATTATTTCCACGATGTTCGTTCGCTAGGTGTTTCAGAAAATCAGCGTTGGCGAGCCCTTCTAGGTATCCGGTACCAACCTTCTTGGGGTCAATTCCAGGGGGAGCTAGGGTGGGAACAGTTACGGCAGCTGAAGCGCCTGGATAAAGGTATTAGCGCAGCTCTTCACTTGGGGTGGAAAGGGAGAAACGACATTCCTATAGCGGCATACTTGTGGGCGGAGGGAACGCTGTACCAAGGGCAGCGCAGATATTCCAACACCTACGGTTACATCGCGTGGTATTCCCCAACGGGAGATACTCTCTTCCGGGGTCGCTACCGCTTCTGGTTAGGGGATTTCCCGATTCCTACTGCACTGACGCAGCTCCAGCGCCATTGGGATCATATGGTAGGGGGAGAACTCACCTTGTCAGAGAGGCTTACTTCGCGGCTTCACTGGAAGCTTTGGACCACGGCTGAGCGGGAGCAGGTTCGACAACAATGGGAAGTCCCTGGTGTACCGGGATTCCCGACGCACCGCCTTCGTTTCAATGGAACAGCCGCAAACAGTCTCGGATGGGATTCTCCGATTGGGACTTTTGCGTTGCTTTTCAACCTTCGGTACAGCGAAGAGGTCAATCGCGTGATTGCTCCTGCAACTCTGCCAGAGCAGCAGTTTCGGCTCCAACGCGAGGAGTTACGGGATTATAGTAGCCTATGGGTCCAATCCCATTTGGCTGCCGACGTGGGAATATCGCTCAATGATAGTCTGAAGTTGCAAGCATCTGTTAGTCTCTTGCGGTATGACACACCGAGCGCAGCGAACACGGACGACCGTGATGAGCAGCACATCTCAGCAAGTTTGGCATATACTCGGAGATGGGGTGGGATACTGATAACGCATGCAGGTCTTGAGTTCCAGGGACGGCACACGGTTTTTCTCTTCGCCCCGCGAAGTGCGTGGAACCATTGGCTATACGTTATTGCAGCACGCTGGACAGGGGCATGGTCTTCCAGCAAGATTGCTTGGTACCCCCGTTGGGGGCTTCTCGCCAGCTATACCGTGCGGGATTATTCCTACACGAATGTCCTGCAGGACCTTGTACATCGGCAATTAGAGTACCGTGATAGTCTTGTCGTGCGTATTGGTGCTCGCGGATTTAGCGAAGCTGGCGTGCTTTTCCGGCTGAGCAGTGTTGGACTTCTGGACTGGCAGGATTTTGCAGAAACACCGCGAAGTCGCATCCAGGAGCTCACCGCCAGTTGCCTGATCGGTTGGCGAAGTGCAGGGCAACTGTGGGCTCTTGGAGTCCAGTTTTCTCGTTACCACTACGCTGAGCCTCAACAGGGTACGGAGCAGCTGCAAGAGAGCATTGGTCCCCAGGGTCGAGTAGAATTTCAGAGCGCATGGGGAACCATAAAAATTGATGGATGGTACGAATGGCGCTTTGCTAAAGGACAGCAGAAAGGGAGTCTGCTCCCATGGCTTTCCGTCTCCGTTCGGCGACCGTAGTCAGAGACCGGGTATTGTTTTCTCTTCGTATTTCAGCTCGCGCAGGACAGATGCCCGGGGTGAGAATCGGAGCCAATAGCCACGGAAGCTTCCAAGTGGATACCACTCAAAGTGTAGTTCCCAACAATGGAGGTCCCGCCGAAGGCTGATAATTGGTGCTACTAACTGACGGTTTAGGAGGTCTATGTTCCCACTTGCTTGAATCTGCCAGCTGCCCAACGTAAAACCAGACGTCAGCAGAAGGTCTGCGCCCCGGCTCAGTTGTCCTCGGATGGGCTCCTCATACCGGAAGGCCATACCAAGACGGAGGCTCCACTGAAGGGGGGGTGAGGAAAGCGGCGTAGGGTGCTCCCCAAACCAATCAGCGTTTCCCTTGGCGAGAGCAGAAGTGTCCGGAGAGATGGGGGCTTCCACAAACCTAAGCTGTCCGGAAAAGCTCATCTCTGCTTGCAGACGGACGCTCGTCCACCGCAGGGGGAAAAGCCCTTCTGTAAGGCGAAATCGGTTGACCCGCTGCCAATAGGAGGTATTCCCAAGCTGTGCACGTGTTTCCATGTAAGGTGTTCCTGTTGCGCTCCCCTGCAGGGCAAGGAAGCGGAGGGCAGGGATAGAGAAATCCAGGCTGACGTCGCTGAGCCGGAGGGAATCCGCCAAAGCATTATAACTTCCGGAGAGCGAGAGTCGGAAAAGTTCCACGGGAGGAGAAGAGGAAGTATCGCGCGATAAGGGTTTTGCTTCGAAGCTATTCAGCAGGCGGTAATCCAATCGCAGGAGGGCTTTTCGCGGAGCAATGCCCCCGCCATCTAAGGCAAAACGATTATAGCTGATGAGGGTTCCCGATCGGTAGTCCATGTACGAATTGTAGAACTGAGGGAAAGCAGGAGTGTAGGAGAGGTTCACCGTCGGCTGTATGAGGTGACGGATAGCTTCCAAGCCAGCGACCCCTCCGAGTCCTGCAATACCATATAGGCGAGTGGAGAGACCTATGCCGAGGCTGTACCAATACTCCCGGTAGAAGCCCGATATCCGTCGTTCCTTTGGGAGCGAATCCCCAGGTTGCATTTCCCGGCGAATCTGACGGAAGTACCAGCGTTCTCCGTAATTGATGCTCGGCACAACTGTGAAGTATCCCAAGCGAGGGCTGAGTCGGAGCGAGGGGCTATGGGCGATATAGCTCCGATGAGTGTATCCACCGTCAGCTCCACGATTGTACTGCCACAGGGCAGCAACGCTGTAGTCAAGGGTCAGTTGTCGCAGCCATTCTGGAGCGGTGTACCATTGCCAGAGAGGAGTCCAGGGGGGAAGGGTCAAGGTGGCTTGAGGCAACGTGCCAGAATGGGCTCCTGTTGTCAGATTCTGCTCTCGTTGCAGGGACAAAGAGAGGGAGGCTCCGGACTCAAACACATAGCTGCTACCGACCGCTGAGACGATGTTGTCTAGCAATCTTTGGCGGAGATCCGTGCTAACCTGCCGGTAGTAATTCAATGAACCAAGCTGGACGTTTGCCTGAATATCCCATTGGGGAGTTATGCGCTGCCGATGATTCCACACCAGGTTCCATTGCCTTTGCATGGGGGCATCCAAATCCGACCGCACCCATCCCCCACTGAGTTCTGTTGTTCCTCGGAGCCAATCCCGAATGGCATAGCGGAACGAAGTGTGAAAGACAAATCCCTGGCGGGTTCGCAGCGTCGCACGCATTTGGACATCCCAGTAGTCACTGGGAGCATAAAAGTAGCCGAGATTTTCCAGAACGAGACCGCCGGTAGTGGAGAAGAAGAACGAGGGGGTCAATACCCCTGACTGCCGTCCTCCTCGGTTGGGAAAGAAGAGCCCGAAAGGAAAGAGGAAGATCGGCACATCGGCAGCGTAGATGATGACAGGATTAGCAAAGACCCGGTCCCCCGAGATGACCTTCATGTAGGGAGCGCAAATACGGAAATGAGGATGTTCGGCATTGCACGTCGTATAGCAACCCATCTGCACATAGAAAATCCCTGGTTCCACCTGTTTGAGGCGTTCGCCGGAGTAAGTTCCTTCGCCCATCTGAGTTGAGACTCCTGTCACGACTCCACGGCGGGTGTGGAAGTTATAGCGGATGCGTTGACCCCGATACAGTTGCTGTCCATCACGAAAAACCGGGGCGTTGCTGACATGTTCGCTGTGTTCTATGGGGATTCCGGAAGCAGAGAGCTCCGCTCGGTCTATCCACAGCTCTATGATTTCTGCTGTAAGCTCTTGCTGGCGGAAGGAAAGACGAGCGTTGCCATATAGGGAAAGTCTGCGTTCGGAAGTTGTAAAGAGCATTGTGTCCCGTGCTATAAAGACAACCAAGGTGTCAATTCCTCCCCCAGCAGGCATGTCTGTTTGAGGACGGGGTTGCATGGTGTCCTTGTTGATTGGCTCAGGCAGAACTGGCGATGGAGGAAGCGGGACAGAGCGGCGTTGCACCAATGTGTCTGGAGAAGTCGAATCGAATTCCCCAGGCTTTGGGGTTGTGCGGAAAGGTAGCTGTCCGGAAGAGGTACCGGCAGTTATAGCTGCAACCAGAGAGAGAGTCAGTATCCTATTCCAGCAGCACGCGTTCAGCATTGGGAGGAATGCGGAGTCGGAGAGGACCCGATGGGGTTTCGCGCACAGTATGTGTTCGGAGTCGGAGCGACAGAGTGCCGCGAGGGGTTTCAACCCGTAGCTGTCGAGCATAGGGCAAAGAATGAGTTTCCCAATCTGCGTAGGTAACCCGAATTCGCTGTGGATAGGAGCCATATTCGTATGCTACAAGCTCCCAATGGGGGAGGCGGAAGAAAAGCTTACCGCAAGTATTATTCACTGCCAAGGTCCGCTGCTGCGGATCCCACGTGGAGGAATCGACAGAGTCGGGCAGAGGGGGACGCTGGAGGAAGAGGGCAATGAGGAGCTCAAACGGAAGGGGTATGCCGAGAGCTCGAGCAATCAACTCAGGGCGCAAGGGACCCCGGAAAGCGACGTTGCGGAGTGCATCGTAGTACTCAAATTCCTCCGGTGTTGCCCAGAGCTGTCCCACTGGCAGACCCAATGGACCCCACAGCTCTATGCGGAGAGAGTCGCGGCCGGCTATCTCCGCCTGGCAGTGAAGGGGAAAGGCGAGGGCATCAAGGGAAACATCGGCAGTCAGAACCGTAGCCGGTGGCACACGCCACTGCCGGGCAAGGTTGCGTAGGGCAGAGGAGATGGACTCCGACGTCGGCGCCTCTACCGGAGGAAAGGTCCGGCAGGCGTACATGCTGGCTATTATACACCCGAGGACAAAGACGGGAAAGCACGGTTGCCGATCCATAACAGAGCGTCGTCCCCCTGGTGTTGAGGCTTTTCACGATTTTTGTTTCCTGCCCTTCTCAAAGGCTCCCATCAGGGAACCCCGATGGAGGGAAGGGCGTTGGAGAATCAGTACATGCGGAAAGACGGAGGACGTCATGGTCTATGTTACACGCCGGGTGACCTTTTCTGCAGCACATCGGCTCTTTAATCCACGATGGTCTGAGGAGCAAAATTGGGCTGTGTTCGATAAGTGTGCAAATCCCAATGGACATGGGCACAACTATGTGTTAGAAGTCACCGTTGCTGGGATACCGGACCCGGAGACGGGATACGTCCTTGACCTGAAGCTATTGGCTCGGTTGATAGAGGAGGAAATCCTCAGCAAGGTAGACCACAAACATTTGAACCATGACGTGGATTTCCTCCAGGGAGTTAACCCGACGGTGGAGAACTTAGCCGTCGCTTTCTGGCGCATCCTGGAGCAGAAGCTGCCGGCGGGACGGCTCCATGCCGTGCGAGTTTATGAATCGGAGAATAACTACGCTGAGTATCGCGGGGAGCCAATCCCAATCCATCATAACGGTATGTCTCACATAGCCGCAACCGCTACGGGTGAGTAGACAATGAGCACGAACGGACGTCAAAGGCTGGTTGAGGAAAAGCCCAAAATGGCGGATGCAAATGGCAACATTGCCATTACTACTGCTGAGCTGGCACAGATGGAGCAGGAATTGGAGCAGCATTTTGCTGCCATTATGAGCATTTTGCGTATTGACCCTGCCGACCCTAATAGTGCGGACACCCCGAAACGTTTGGCACGTATGTGGATACGAGAACTCTTCCGTGGCCGTTACGAACCCCCACCACGGTGCACGCTCTTCCCTAATCGCCGCAAAGTCCATGGGTTGGTCATGAGTCGGGGTATTGAGGTCCGTTCCATCTGCTCGCACCATTGGCAGCCGATTATTGGGCAATGTGTTATTGGCTATATTCCTGGCGACTTCATCATTGGGCTTTCAAAGCTGAATCGGGTTGTGGAATGGTTCAGTCGGCGTGGGCAGGTACAGGAGGAGCTTACAGAACAGATTGCAGACTTTCTCCAGCAGAAACTGCAACCGAAGGCGTTGGGGATTGTTGTTGTCTGCCGCCACTACTGCGTGATCTTGCGCGGCGTTGAAGGCGACGAAGAACAGGCTGTTATGGTCACGACAGCCTGGCGTGGTAAGCTCAGTGAGGATGCTCAGCTGCGAGAAGAGTTTCTCCGTTTAGCTGGTATGGAAGTGCCTGACTATGTCAAACGGTAGCCTTCCCCCCGTGTACGAGGAACCATGGTGGCAGCAGGGGAAGTTTGTCGCCGGTGTCGATGAGGTGGGGCGGGGAGCTATAGCAGGCCCTGTTGTGGCCGCAGCTGTCGTTCTTCCAATCGGTGGTATACCGGCAGTGCCTGTCCGGGATTCCAAGCAGCTTTCACCTACGCGACGACGACACAGTGCTGCGTACTTGCAGCAATACGCCCACGCATACGCGCTCGGGTGGGTGGAAGCCGCCATCGTAGATACGTTCGGAATTAGGACAGCAGTGCTCATGGCTATGGAGCAGGCTCTTTCCCGGCTACCTCTGTCCCCTGCTTACATCTTCGTGGACGGTTTGGATTTCCCTTCGGTTGAACTGCCCGGTATCGCCATTGTGGACGGGGATCGGAAGTGCCTCTCCATTGCTGCTGCTTCCATTCTGGCAAAGGTTGCCCGTGATACTTGGATGGAAGAGGTCGCAGATCTCCGCTATCCTGCCTATGGCTTTGCCCGCCATAAAGGGTATGGAACTCCGCAGCATTGGCAGGCTCTGCATACGTATGGACCCTGCGCACTTCACCGTCGTTCCTTCCTGCGCCGATTAGAGCAATGGCTGGAGGTGTCATGAACGTGCTCTTTGAGCGGATCCGTGTCCTCAATCCTGTCCAGAACTTGGATGGTCGCTATTTCCTCTGGCTGAAGGATGGGCATATTGAGGCATTGAGTCTTGAGCGGCCCGTGGTTGACCCTGACACTATTCCCATACGGGGGGATGCTCTCCTTGCCATTCCCGGGCTCTTTGATATGCATGTCCACCTCCGAGAGCCCGGCCAGGAATACAAGGAGGACATTGCCTCTGGAACGGCCGCAGCGGCCAATGGGGGGTTCACCGGCATCTGCTGTATGCCGAACACAGAGCCGGCTATAGACCATCCTGCCCTTGTGCGCTCGGTACTGACGGCTCCTTATGAGGCACCTGTGGACTTATTCTGTTGTGCGGCATTGACTCGGGGACGCCAAGGACAGCAATTAGCGCCACTTCTGGAACTCCATGCTGCTGGTGCTGTTATGTTTTCCGACGATGGAACGTGGTTGGCACAGGCTGAGTTGCTCCGCCGTGCGTTTCTCCTGCTCAAGCATGTGGACGGCCTGGTTGCCCAGCATTGTCAGGAGCCAACTCTTACGCACGATTTCGCCATAAATGAAGGAGCCGTTGCCGCTCGCTTGGGTCTGAAAGGGTATCCAGCAGTAGCGGAAGAGATTGCTTTGGCGCGCGATCTGCTGCTAGTGGCGGCCTATGAGGCACGATATCACGCTCAGCATCTAAGCACGGAAGGCTCCGTTGCGCTCCTGCGGGAGGCGAAACGCCGAGGACTTCGTGTGAGTGCAGAGGTAACACCACACCATTTAGTGCTAACGGAAGAAGCCGTTGCCACCTATGACCCTAATGCTAAAATGAATCCTCCGCTCCGGACACAGCGGGATGTCGAGGCGCTGCGAGAAGCTCTGGCAGAAGGCATAATTGACTGCATCGCTACAGATCATGCTCCTCATGCGTTACACGAGAAGCAGCGGGAATTCTCAGCTGCACCGTTCGGGGTTATCGGTTTGGAGACAGCCGTGGGAGTCATTCTCACCCACTTGGTTCACACAGGACTGCTGAGCTACGAGCGCTTTGTGGAAGTTATGGCAATTGTTCCTCGGCGAATTCTCGGGCTTCCTGTGCCAGAGATTGCCCCTGGGGCTCTAGCAAACCTTACAATCCTTGCCCCTGATGAAGAGTGGTTGGTTGAGCCTGAGCGCTTTCGTTCCAAAGCGCGCAATACTCCATTTGCTGGCTGGGAATTGCGGGGAAAGCCACGTTGGGTAGTGAATCGAGGGCGCCTGTGGGAGTGTCAGCTTTAGCCTCCTGATAGGGTAACAGTTGGGAAGTAGGGGAGTTTTGATAGTTTTGTGCAACCCAAGGGTGTGTGCTCCAGAGCAGAGCGAAAATGGGGTGCAGACATAGACGGCAATGGACATACGGATTCCTGAGCCTGGTGACAGTAGTTACGCTATGGGGGTGTAATATCCGGGGTTTCTTCGTCCGCTACGAAGATGAGCCCGTATTCCACGGGGCGAATGAATCTTCGCAGCAGGCAGCGCAGCAACAAGAGCCTGCAGTATCTCCCGCTGAAGGAAGGGGAGAAGCCGTTTATCGGCAAATTTGCGCCTCCTGCCACCAACCGACAGGGAAGGGACTTCCGGGAGTATATCCCCCACTGGCGGGGTCTGAGCTGCTACAAGGAGACCCGACTATCCCTATCCGCATCGTTCTTCATGGGTTCCAAGGGCGGATTGAACGTCAAGGGAAGGTGTACAACGGGGTTATGACCCCGTGGGGCAATGTTCTCAGCGATGAGGACATTGCAGCGGTACTTACTTTTACCCGCTCTTCGTGGGGGAATTCCGCTCCAGCAGTGACAGCGGAGCAAGTTCGGGAGGTCCGCCAGAAGACACAAGGGCGTACACAACCCTACACGGAAGCAGAGCTTAAGCAGCCGCTGTGAAAGGAGTCTGTCCCGTTAGGCCTGAGAACACCTTCATGCTCCAAGCCGAACCGATATCTGCCGTGCAGCCACTTCCACTGAGTCGAGGGTTAGTGTGGTTGAGTACTGCTCTTGCCGTTCTCACCTTTGTCCTCATCGGTTTGGGAGGGCTGGTCAATAGCACGGGTTCTGGCTTGAGCGTCCCCGATTGGCCAACAACGTACGGGCGGCATCTCCTTCTGTACCCAATCAGTGAATGGCGTGGGGGCATTCTCTACGAGCACACTCATCGCCTTGTGGCTGCTTTAGTAGGGTTTCTCAGCTTCGTCCAAGTGCTCTGGATTTGGCTCGCAGTAAGGCAGGAGCACTACCTTTGGCTTCGAGCGGTTTCCCTTATTGCCTTTCTCCTTGTAGTGGTTCAGGGAGCGCTGGGGGGATTGACAGTACTGCTCCGATTACCAACGGCTGTTTCGGCTGCTCATGCGATGGTTGCTCAAACCTTTTTCGCCTTGACCCTTTGGCTTGCCTTAGGGAGTCGGGAATCGTGGTATCAACTACCCCGGATCTCTCCGGCTGTGCTGAACGGACAGTACCGTTTTGCCGTTGTTGTAAGCGCCGTTACGTTTTTCCAAATCCTGTTTGGCGCTTTGACACGTCACACGTACAGCGCGCTCGCAATCCCCGATTTTCCACTTGTCTTCGGTGGACTTTTCCCACCCAGCACGGCACTGAACACACAGGTGCTGCTGCACTATATCCACCGTGTTCTAGGCTTTGTGCTCGTAGGGCTTATGGTATGGCAGGGTTGGCGGCTATGGCGTTCTATTGCTGACTTACGCTGGTGGGGAGGGGCTGGGGCCATTGTTGCTGTTGGGCAGATTTTGCTGGGAGGATGGGTGGTGTGGAGTGTGCGGTCTGTCCTCCCAACGACATTTCATGGGATCGTCGGAACGGCGCTTTGGGCAGTGAACGTGGCAATCATGCTTCAGCTCTGGCGATGGAGATGCCTGATCCAGCGCGCTCCCCTAGCATAGGAATGAAGCTGCGGGCGTACTATGAGCTCACCAAGCCAGGAGTAACGCTGATGGTTGCCCTGAGCACGGTTGCCGGCTACGCGTTGGCTTTGCCTGAGGGGATCTTCTCGGTGTTTACTGAGGGGCATGGCGGACGATTCCTGGCCACATTGATGGGAACGCTGCTTACAAGCGGTGGCAGTGGCGCCCTCAATCACTATGCTGAGTGGAGTTCCGATCAACTTATGCTGCGCACGCGACAGCGTCCGATTCCTGCCGGTGTGTTGACCCCTTACCAAGGGTTGCTTTGGGGTCTTGTCCTGTGCTTCCTCGGCCTGGGCGTTTTGCTGTTTGTAGACTTTCTCGTTCTGCTCCTGGCAACGCTAACGGTGGTCTCTTACATCGTGGTGTATACCCCGATGAAGCGACAAACACCGATGGCACTCTATGTCGGAGCAATTCCTGGTGCAGCTCCTGCCGCCGGTGGCTGGATTGCGGCCAGTGGACTTGGATGGGGAGCAGTGTTGGTGTTTCTTGTCCTTTACTTCTGGCAGCTCCCACACTTCCTGGCTCTGTCGTGGCTGTATCGGAAGGATTATGCGCAAGCGGGATTTCCCATGACAGCAGTGCTAGACCAGAGCGGTAAGCGCGTTGCATGGCAGATACTGTTAACCTCGCTTATCCTCCTGGGAGTGACTTTTGCTGTCGGACATGTTGTCCAGGCTTCCCTCGGGTTCATGGGAGGGATTGGCCTCCTGGGAATATGGGTGCTGTGGGAAGCGTTTTCCTTTCTGCGGCAGCTTAGCTTTACCTCTGCCCGCCGGGTTCTCCGGAGTTCGTATGCTTATCTGTTGGGATTTGTTGCCTTCGCAATTGGAGCGCGGCTATGAAGAGGCTCCTCCTTGTTGCAACGGTCCTGCTGTTGGGAGCTTGCGCTTACCGTGAAGAGCAGCCCGTGCTCAAAGAGTTGCCCGAATTCTTCCCTGCCCCATCCTTCCATGGAGTTACGGCAGAAGGGCAAACTTTCTCCACTGACCAGCTCCGGGGGAAATTGTATGTAGTCTCTTTCTTCTTCACTTCCTGCACGGGACCATGTCCGGTGATGAACTCTCGCCTAAGCGTTCTGCAATCCATCTTCGCTGACGTTCCCTCGGTGTGTTTTGTCTCTATCACCGTCGATCCTCAGCGGGACACCCTCCCAGTGCTCAAGCACTATGCGCAGCGCTACGCGGCCAAGCCCGGACGGTGGTACTTCGTCCGCATGTCTTCCGACAGTGTGGAGTGGCTGGCAACAAAGGGCTTCCGCGTTCCCGGAAGCGCTAAGGATCCGAATCTCCACAGCACTCGCTTCATTCTGGTGGACCAGAAGGGGATAGTACGCGGCTTCTTCTCCGCCACCGACGCTGAGGAATTCAAGAAACTGGAGCAGGCAATTCGGTTGTTGTTGCGCACAGGCGCCCAAACATGATAACCGTTGAGCATCTACCGACATTGAATGCACTGCTGAATGCATGCGCTGCTGTCTGTCTCCTGGCAGGTCGCTTTGCCATTGCGCGGCGCCAGATTGCTGCGCATCGGGCATTTATGGTGGCGGCCTTTGTGGTCTCTGTGCTTTTCCTGAGCTCCTATGTGGTCTATCACTTTAGCACGCGCGTCATTACACCGTTTGCCGGAACAGGTGTTTGGCGGACAATCTATTACGCCCTGCTAATTTCGCACTCGGTTCTTGCGGCAATTGTTCCGATATTGGCGGTAATAACGCTGTGGCGAGCAGTTCGGGGGAATTTTCGACGGCATCGAAGTGTAGCACGGTGGACATTCCCCGTATGGCTCTATGTTTCAGTGACGGGCGTTCTCATCTATGCGATGTTGTACCATCTCTTTCCGGGTGCGCTATGAGGATATGTACTGTCAACCTCTACGGCACCGATGTTTACGCCAGATCTTGACCGACGCATTAAGCAAGGTATCCTCAGCGTCGCAGGCACGGTACTGACGGCAGCACTCGTGACTTACTTTGGTATGCACAATCGTGTGACGGATGTCGGCTACCGGCCGCAGCAGCCGGTGCCTTTCTCCCACAAGCTCCACGTTGGGGAGCTGGGGATCAAGTGTGTTTACTGTCACGCTGGGGTTGAGCGTTCCCCCCATTCTCCTGTTCCAACAGTGAGCACGTGTATGGGGTGCCATATCGTGGTCAAAGCAGAAAGTCCTCGCCTGGCTCTGGTGCGAGAGGCATATGAGACAGGGAGGCCTTTGGAATGGCGTCGTGTCCACAAGCTCCCTGACTATGTTCACTTCAATCACGCTCGGCATATCCGCGCCGGTATTGATTGTGCTTCGTGTCACGGACCGGTAGAACGCATGGGGGTAGTCTCGCAGGTTGCTCCTCTCAGCATGGGATGGTGTCTGGACTGTCACCGGAACCCGGAAAAACACATCATTCCCGCCCGAGAAATTTCTGGCATCTTTACCGGGCTCCCGGCACAGGCAGGAGAAGGCACAACTGTTCGGATTGCAGAGTCTCGCCCTGTGACGAACCCACCCTATGGACTATGGCAGACTTCCGTGCCGCAACAGCTGATTCCCGGTGTACCTACTCCGAAGGCCCCTGGACGTGGTCCAGAAACTTGTTCGGCATGTCACTACTGAGATTGGTTCATCAAGGGAAAGTCAAGGCAGAAGAGGGTAACTCATGAACACAGCACATTTATGGCAGAGCTTGGAGGAACTTGGAGCAGAGCGGACACGAGAGCATGAAGATGAATTTCCTGAGCCTCTTCCCGAAAGTGAGCTGAGTCGTCGGCAATTCCTGAAGTTGTTCTCCGCCAGTACAGCGCTGGCAGCTATTGCGGCAGGGTGCCGTCGACCTGATCACAAACTGGTGCCCGCTGTCTCCGCTCCAGAGTACCAGGTGCCTGGGCTACCTCTCTTCTATACAACTGCCTTCAGCCACAAGAATGCTGCCTATGGCTTAGTGGTCAAGTGTCGGGAAGGGCGCCCTATTAAAATTGAAGGTAACGAGCGCCATCCGATCTCCGGTGGAGCTTCCAACGCCTATGCACAAGCGTTCCTCTACACGCTTTATGATCCCGATCGTATCCGGCGAATCCGTATGGGACGCCAACTGCAGACTCCTCTGTCGACTGCCTTGGCGGAACTGGCCTCCCGGATTCGGGAAGTGACGCAGCAGGGGAGGGTAGTGTACATATGCGTTGACGAGCATGCCTCACCGACGTATGATGCGTTGCTCAGGCAGATGCAAGAACGCTTCCCCTGGTTGCGAGTCGCCTTCCTGCCTAACTTCGTGAGTGATACTGTCGCGGAGCTTAATGCGGACGTCCTGTCGCTGCCGGCTGAAATAGTTCCCCACTTGGGACGGGCAGAATACATTCTGACCATCGAGGCAGATCCCTTAGGGGTAGACCGCTATGCTCTCTGGCACACTCGCATGTTCGCTGAAGGGCGCCGCCTTCGGACACGACAGGATCGGATGAATCGCCTCGTCGCTGTTGAAGCATTAATGACGCTGACGGGGACGAACGCCGATACCCGAATTCGCATGCACCCGGCGGCATTTGAAGGATTTCTGGCGGCGATCCTGCGAGAGATTGCCCGCTCTCGCCCGCTCCCGCCCTCGATCATGCAGGCAGCAGAGGTGTTCCCCGATGCTTATTCGGAGAAAGCTGTCACCATTGCCCAGGAACTTCTCGCTGCTGGAGAGCGCTCTGTGGTCCTGGTAGGACCACACCTGCCGAAATCCGTTCACGCTCTTGCCTTGGCTATCAACTGGTCTTTGGGAGCTGTTGGAGAAGGAAAGGTGCTGGATCCAGCCTGGGTACTACCATATAGCCATCCGAAGGCACCAGAAATTGCTCGCTTACGGGAAGATATTCGAAACGACCGGGTTGGCGCAATCCTCTTCGCTCACGTAAATCCGTTCTATTCCGCAGATTGGGAGTTGCGTCAACTTCTTTCGCGCCTTCCATGGCGTGTTTCGCTTTCCCTCTACCACGATGAAACAGCGACGGAGTCTTGGATTCACATCCCTGTTGCTCACCCTTTGGAATCCTGGGGAGATGCAGTCTCTGCTGATGGGAGCTTGACTATCCAACAACCCCTCATTGAGCCCCTTAACGAAGGGATCGGGTCCGTTCAGGACATTCTCATCCAGCTGTCCAAACAACTTGACCCCGAATCCTTCCCTGGAGTGCAAAGCTACCGTGATTTTCTCCGCCAACGCTGGCAGCAGCTCTATGGTATTACCGATACCCAGTGGGAGCAGATACTGCGAGAGGGCGTCTACACGCCTCCACGGCGGGAGCGAGCAGAGCTCCGATTCAATGCGGATGCTCTGGCAAGCCTGTTGAAGCCCTCGGGGCTCTCACGGCAAGGACTCCTTGCTGTTGCGTTGCCCTCATATGCGCTCTACGATGGCTCCTTTGCTAATTGCCCCTGGCTCCAAGAGCTTCCCGATCCAATTACGAAGCTGACGTGGGACAATGTCGCTGCGATGAGCCCTGGCACAGCTTACCGCCTGGGAGTGAAGACAGAAGACCTTGTACAGATAAGCTTTGATGACACGGTCCTTACGCTTCCTGTCTGGGTACAACCCGGTATGGCAGATGGCGTTATTCTGACTCAGCTCGGCTACGGACGGACTCAGGGCGGGGAAGTCCTCAAAGGAGTTGGTCAAAACACCTATCCTCTGCTACGGAATCATCGCCTCAGCTATGTGCCTGTTACATTGCGCCCCTTGGGACAGGTATATCCATTAGCCACCACGCAACGGTACGCTCGACTTTACGGACGTCCAATCTTGCAGGTGACGACACTGGAGCAATACCAATCACCGGAAGGACCACGCTTCCAAGAGCCGGAATTTCCGGGATATCCCTCTCCGGAGGGAAGATATCGGATTCCGTTGACCATCGTCCCACCGTATGAATACAAGGGGCACCGATGGGGAATGGTGGTTGATCTGACAACCTGTACGGGATGCGGTGCCTGTGTAATTGCCTGTCAGGCAGAAAACAATATCCCCACTGTAGGCAAGGAACAGGTTCGCCGTGGACGCGAGATGCATTGGATTCGGATCGATCGGTACTACCTTGGCTCTGTTGATGAGCCGCGCGTCGTTCATCAGCCCATGCTGTGTCAACACTGCGAGAACGCCCCTTGCGAGAATGTCTGTCCCGTTGCGGCGACGACACACAGTCCCGAAGGCTTAAATGAGATGACGTACAACCGCTGCGTTGGTACCCGCTACTGCTTGAACAACTGCCCCTATAAAGTCCGGCGTTTCAACTTTCTGAACTACCACACCGATGAGCGAGCACCTCTGGAAATGCTCTTTAACCCTGATGTCACTGTGCGCATGCGCGGGGTAATGGAAAAATGCACCTTCTGCGTTCAGCGGATTAACGAGGCTAAATACCATGCCAAGGATGAAGGACGTGAGCGCGTTCGGGATGGCGAAGTTCTCACGGCCTGTCAGCAGGCTTGCCCTGCTGGGGCGATTATCTTCGGAGATATGAACGATCCGTCCAGCCGTGTAGCCCGCCTGCGTCAGAGCGATCGCGGCTACCATGTCTTAGAGGAGTTGAATGTGCGTCCCTCGGTGACCTACTTGGCGAAAGTTTGGAACACCCATACGGAAGAAGTTCCTCAACTACGGACCGCTTGACATGGAACAGGTTGCATCTTCTGTTGTCGCTGGGCGACTGGATCATGAACCTCTCCGAGAACCATTGGTGCTGGGCCATCCGAGTTTCCATGATGTCACGGAGAAAATAGCCAGTATCGTAGAGCGACCGCCGAGCTGGAAGTACTGGTTAACCCTATCCATTACCGCCTTGGCAGCCGCGTGGGGCATCTTCTGCATTGGTTATACAATTGCTACCGGTATCGGGGTCTGGGGGCTCAATAATCCTGTCGGTTGGGGATGGGATATTACAAATTTCGTTTGGTGGATCGGTATCGGGCATGCGGGAACGTTGATTTCGGCCATTCTTCACCTTTTCCGTCAGCGCTGGCGCACGGCTATCAACCGCTCTGCCGAAGCGATGACAATCTTCGCTGTCATCTGCGCTGGCTTGTTCCCCCTCATCCACGTTGGTCGTATCTGGTTCGCCTACTGGCTTATCCCGTACCCGAACCAAATGCAGATGTGGGTCAACTTCCGCTCGCCCCTCATTTGGGACGTGTTCGCCGTCTCAACCTACCTAACGGTCTCCATTCTCTTCTGGTACTTGGGACTTATCCCGGACTTGGCCACGGTGCGCAACTATGTCAAACGGCGCTTACCTAAGGCGATTTACTCCTTCTTCAGCTTGGGGTGGGTCGGAGCTGCACGCCACTGGCGACACTACGAGATTGCTTACCTCATCTTGGCGGCTATCTCCACACCCCTTGTGCTCTCCGTTCACAGCGTCGTTTCGTTTGATTTTGCTGTATCTATCCTGCCTGGCTGGCATACAACGATCTTCCCACCGTACTTCGTTGCCGGGGCAATCTTCTCAGGCTTCGCAATGGTGCTGACGTTGGTCCTTGTGGCCCGCTGGGTACTGAACTTGCAGGACTTCATCACCCTGAAGCACATAGACAATATGAATCGCATCTTACTGGCCACCGGAATGATGGTGGGCTACGCTTACATGATGGAGTTCTTCGTTGCCATGTACAGTGGTAACGAGTACGAGCGCTATGTCTTTCTCAATCGTGCCTTCGGTCCATACGGATGGGCGTATTGGACAATGGTCTTCTGCAATGTTGCCGTCCCACAACTCTTTTGGTCGCGACGACTTCGGCGGAACGTGATCGTGACCTTTATTGCCTCCATCCTTGTCAATGTGGGGATGTGGTTTGAGCGGTTCGTCATCATTGTTTCTTCCCTCCATCGAGACTTTCTCCCCGCCAGCTGGGATTATTATGCGCCGACGTGGGTGGAGGTTTCTATTTATGTTGGGACCCTGGGCATATTCTTTACACTCTTCCTCCTCTTTGCCAAGTACGTGCCCATTATCGCTATTTCCGAGGTAAAGGCAATCTTGCCACAGGCACAGCCGAAACATCATGTCTCAGTAACGACGGCGTGATACCATGGTTGCGAAGCCAAAACCGTTGGCAATAATGGGGAACTTTAAGGATCCCGATGCACTGTTGTACGCCGTCAGCGAAATCCGCAAGGCTGGCTACCGTTTCTTTGAGGTTTACACACCGTATCCGATTCATGGGCTTGAACAGGCTATGGGGCTCCAACGGAGCGCAGTACCGTATATATCCTTTGCCGGCGGCGCTTTGGGATTAGTAACTGCATTATTGCTGCAATGGTGGACGGGAGCAGTGGACTACCCGCTTAACATCGGTGGAAAACCCTTCTTCGCCTGGGAGTTCTCGGTTCCGGTTAACTTTGAGCTCACGGTGCTCTTTACCGCCTTTGCTACGGTAATTGGTTTCTTGGCTTTGTGTAAACTCCCACGCTGGTATTCTGACTATCAACACGATGCTGGTTTCCGTGCAGCGGTAGACGACACCTTTGTGCTAAGCATTGAAAGTCGCGACCCTCTCTTTTCCTTAGATGAAACCCGTGCACTTTTAGAACACCTTGGAGCAGAAGATGTACGCCTAGTTGAGGCATAGCACGATGGCAGCAAGGTTTCCGAACTTACGATGGTGGCATATTCCTGCTGGACTTCTGGGAACCGCCTTTGTCATCTTTTGGATCCTTGTTCTTTCGGGGCAAAAGACGTGGTTTTCAGAGCAGCCGCCTCTACAGATTATCCCTGACATGGACGACCAGTTCCGGGTCGATCCGCAGGAGGCATCGCGCTTTTTTTCGGACCGACGTTCGTTCCGGACCCCGCCTGAAGGAACCGTACCGAGGTCTGGACGTGCTTATCCGTTCGGTCCGGGGGACCTTGCGTTAGCAGAAAAAGCTTTTCCTCAGCCTCCTTTCCCGGAGAGCCCGTACGTCCTTGCTTTTGGGCAGAACCGGTATGACGCCTTCTGTAGCCCTTGCCACGGTCCTGATGGCAAAGGGAATGGACCTGTTGTCCAAAGGGGATTTGTTCCACCGCCCGACCTCACACGTCCGGAGGCCCGCGCCTACAGTGATGCCCGCATCTTCCACGTTATCAGCGCCGGACAAAATGTGATGCCATCTTATGCAACAAAGCTCACCGAGGCAGAGCGGTGGGCAATCGTGTTCTATGTCCGCCAACTCCAAAGGCAGAGTGCTCTCCAGCAACAGGCAGCGAGCTTGTCAACAGTACCAGCACGCCAGTAGGACAGGAGGACGAGTGACATGGATGGACGCACAACAGAGCTAGAAGTCCCCACACTACGGGATACGCCATTTGTACAGCGCTTGCGTCGGGCGGGATTCATTCTGCTGGGTATTGGTCTGCTCGGAGGAGCCTTGACAGCTGTGGTATCGCCGGAACGTCTCGTACCGAATTATCTACTCGGTTTCTTTTTCTTTCTCAGCATTGCTTTGACAGCCACCTTCGTAAGTGCTCTGCTCTTCCTTGTACGAGCGGGGTGGAGCGCTACGGTACGGCGGATCATTGAGTTCATTGCATCGCCGCTGCCGTACCTGCTGATTGGACTACTACCTTTTATCGCTTTCCCTTCCGTTTTCTTCCACTGGACTCATGAGCTTCATGCTGGTGATCCTGTTCTGCAGGGGAAGAGTTGGTATCTCAATCAGCCCTTTTTGACACTACGGTTGCTTGTGTACGCTGTGCTCTGGTTCCTAATGTATCGGTTCATTGTCGGGAACTCACTCCGACAGGATTCCGCTCCCGAGGGAGATTGGAGCCCAACACTCCGAAACCTTCGCTGGTCTGCTCTCTGGGTGCTGCTTTATGCGTTGAGTTTCACCTTTGCCGCCGTAGACCTCTTGATGGCCTTAGAACCGCACTGGTATAGCACCATCTTCGGCGTTTACGTCTTTGCCGCTAGTTTTACTGCAACCCTTGCTCTGGTGAGCTTAGCAGTGGTTGCTTTAAGGGAACAAGGATACTTGCGGAGCTTCGTTACCGAGGAGCACTACCACGATCTGGGCAAACTCCTCTTTGCTTTTTGCGTGTTCTGGGCGTACATTGCTTTTTCACAATACATGCTCATCTGGTATGGGAATCTGCCGGAGGAAACAGTGTACTTCCTTAAGCGAATGGGGCAGGGGAGATGGGCGTTATTCGGTGTGATGTTGCCCATCTTTCGTTTCATTCTTCCGTTCGCTCTCTTACTCCGACGCGATGCCAAGCGGAATCCACGGGTGCTGGCGGTAGCAGCCTCTATTGTACTCATCGGACACTACATTGACCTCGCCTGGATCATCTTGCCAGCGTTTGCTCCCAGCCTACGCTGGGGTTGGTCGGAGATGACTATCTTCTTGGGTTTTACAGGGTTGTTTGTGCTACTTACAATCCGCCTCTTGCGGCAGCTTCCTGCTATTGCGTATCGTGATCCATATCTGCAAGAAGCTTTGCACACTGTTTCAGGATGAGCCTTGGCGAGCGTGTCCTCGTCAGCTTAGGTGTTTTCGTTGCGGCTGGGGGCATTGGCTGGGCTATTGATTACGCTGTTCGTTATGTTCTCCACGCTCTTGCCCGCCGCACGCACTGGGTCTGGAGTGAGATTGTGGCGGAGTCATTGCGGGGACATCTGCTCGCTGCAAGCATCCTCGGAGGAGGAATGTGGATTTCACGTTGGTGGGAAATCTCTCCCACGGCGACCGCTATCGTTGACAAATTTCTTGCGGTAGCTGCTCTTTTTCTTCTTTTTTCTTGGATCTTCCGCTTTTCCGTGCGTGCCGTTCGGCACCTTCTGCGTGGTAGCGATGGGAGGATTCCAGCGGTTTCTATTCTGGCCAATGTTGTGCGAATTAGCGTTGTTTTGCTTGCTGCTTCGGTCATCTTGCAGACCCTTGGGATCCCCATTACCCCCTTGCTCACAGCTTTGGGTATCGGTGGATTAGCAATCGCTCTGGCACTGCAGGACACACTTTCTAATCTCTTCGCTGGTCTGCATCTGTTAGCCGCCCGACAGGTCCGCCCCAATGATTTTGTGCAGTTAGATTCTGGGCATGAAGGAGTGGTAGAAGACATTAACTGGCGAACGACGACCATCCGGACGCTTGCCAATAATCTTATCATCGTTCCCAATAGCCGTTTGGCCAACACAATCTTGGTAAACTACCGCCTCCCTCAGCCAGAGCTTTCTCTAAGCATTCCCGTTACCGTCGTCTACGGTAGTGACCTTGAGCGGGTGGAGCAGGTTACCTTACGTGTTGCCCGAGAAGTTTTGCGCGAAGTGTCCGGAGGGATTGCCAAGGTTGAGCCTGTAGTTCGGTTCCGAGAGCTGGGGGATACGGGAATTCACTTTGTCGTTGTCTTGCAGGTAGCCAGAGCAGAAGATCAGTCCTTGCTACGCCATGAATTCATTAAGCGGCTTTATGCCGCGTACCGGGCTGAAGGAATAGAAATCCCCTCGCACTTAGGAGTGATGCGAGTGCCCAAGCATCGGTAGCTACTGCAAGATGTAGGGCCAATCCTCCGAAGACTGATAAGGGACATTATGTAAACTAAGACTTCCTCTCCTCTCAGAGCCACACGACAACAGCTTCCATACTGCCTACTCGCAGCAGCAAAATGGCACCACGATATGGTAGGCAAAGCTGCTCATCTACTTTTCCTGCCTGGAGGAGACGCCCTTCAAGCGTATAGAGATGATATGACGTCCCTGACGCTACACCAAAGAAGCTACGGGGCAAGCAGGGTTCGGAAAGAATAAGATGCCGTCGATGGACAAAGCTATTCGGCGTATTATGTGACGACAGTTGGACTAAGTAGCGGCTACCGACAGCGTCCAAGTCAAATCCGCTCAACGTTGGATCCCAAAATGGATGTTCAGGTCGCGCGGCCAACCATCCTGTGATATCGCTGATTCGGATGTAGCGGATAGTGTCTATGCCGAGGGTCTCAAGATCAAACCAATCTCCGCCCCCGTCAGCCGTTGGGTCCAAGAGGTCTACAGCTGCTCCATTGGTTGGAGTAAGTCCTGCACATCCCTGGAGAGTTAGCGAATCCCAAGGGAATTGATGCCAGGAAATCCCATCGCGACTAACGCTCACAATAGCCGGTTCAGCGAATACTTTTCCCGAAGGAGTGCGGAAAGCGTTCTCGAATACGACAAAGTCAGGACCTGGTCCATTGACCACTGCCCTTTCGCGGAACCCCACGACAATTTCCCCTCCCATCCCTAAGGAGAGGATTTGGCGTGGACTCGCAGAGGGGCGCTCCGGACGAGCCGCCGTGTCCGGAGGGCCAAAGACATTTGCAGGGAAATATTCGCGTCCGAAACTCTGCCCCCTACCGGGATCGAAGGCGAAGACCGTATCTATCCAGCCCCGTTCCCACTGTGGGAAGTTGCCATAGAGGCTCACACCAACTATGAAGGCATATATCCCCTGCGTTGAGATGCGCATCTTTCGTAACTTTACAAACCTTCGTGTTCCAATAGCTCTTTACCTACGGTCCCATGGAGTTCCAGAGACGTAGAATCCACAAAGAGCGTGGAGTTGTCATCAGTGGATTAATCCTTTTGACAGCGCTGACAAGGCTTTTCCCCCATCCACCGAACTTTACCCCGATCTCTGCAATTGCCCTTTTTGGAGGTGCGACATTGCCTTTGAGGCAGGCCTTACTTGTCACTCTCGGTTCCATGGGGGTAAGCGATTTACTCCTGGGCTTCTTGGCAGGAGACTGGAGTATGACGTTGCACCCGACACTGCCGGCAGTTTACGGGAGTCTGATCGTAACAGTTTTGCTGTCACATCGATTCCTAAGAAGTCGGCTCTACTTGTCCCGCATTATAGGAGTAATGGCTGGGTCTTCCCTGCTTTTCTTTTTCGTCACCAACTTTGCCGTCTGGCTGTTAACGGACCTCTACCCCAAAACCTGGCAAGGGCTTATCCTGTGCTACGTTGCAGCTCTTCCCTTCTTCCGAAATAGCGTGCTTGGGGACGTTGTATACACGGGGTTACTCTTTGGTGCATACGGCCTTGTAGGACTCTTGGGAAGACGTTCACGGCAGCTTTCAGAAAACGGTGTTCCTGATACCCGGCAGTTCAGTTCCCTTTCTCAGAACTGACGGAACGATCCCGCGGGCTCAGGAAGCGGACGAAAGTAGAGAATGCCTTCAGCAGAGCAACCACAACAGTTGTTGCCTCTTCCAATGGCGGGATGAGACGCCGATAAAGACGGGTCTCCACCTGGTGGAAATGGTCCATTATGGTAGCAAGAGTTGCGACAAAGTGCTTAACATTTGTAAAGCTAGGCTCTAAGTCCTGAAGTGCCTTTTCAAAGCGCTGTGTCGCTGAGGTCAAAGATTGTACTGCTGGTAGAACAGACCGCCGAAATTCCAAGAGGAGGCGCATGAACTCTCCGAGCCCCGATTCTGCAAGCTCTAAAGTACGACGGATGCGAATGAGAAAGCTGATAAAAACAGCGGCGGCTATAATACCTGTACCAAGGGCGATTGCCAAAAGAACCTGGAGCCACAGTTCCATAGCTACGCTCCGCTATGATGTCGGGGAGTCTTCTGATGTCCCCCCTAGCTCGCTGCGAAAGGCTTCCGCGCTGGCTCGAGCTGCCTCCCGCAACCGCTCTGTAGTAGAAGAGACCCGACCTCGCGCTTCTCGTAGGGTCCGATCCGCATCCTTAATGATGACTTCGGCTTGCTCCTGAGCTGCCTGCACGATCGCCCGAGCGCGTTCTCGGGCTTCGTTAAGAGTTTCCACTGCTTCATCTCCTGCATTTTCAAAAAATTCCCGTGCTTTGGCGTATAGCTCCTCGGAACGGCGCCGAATATCGGAGCGGAGCTCTCGCCCACTCTTGGGTGCAAGTAGAAGAGCAAGGAGGGACCCAACAAGACCTCCCAGGAAAGCACCGGCCAGAAAGCCTTGCCAATACTTACTTTCTCGCTCACTCATGGTTTTTCAAGAAATTGTCCCACAGACTGTGCAATCATTTCTTCCAACGTGATGTTTTGCGAATAGAGAATCAGCATGCAGAATTCACGTACAGCCCCATATCCACCAGGACGAGCACAGACATAATCTACCGCACGACGTACCTCAGGAACCGCGTCGGCAGGACAGGCACTGACGCCGGCAATGCGAATCGCCTCAAGGTCTGTCAGGTCATCACCTATATATGCGACGCAGTTTAAGGGGAGACCCATATGTTCAGCAAGCTCCAGTACCGCGCGTTTCTTTTCCCTAATCCCCCCAAGGCAGTACTCTACTCCCAGCTTCCGGGCCCTTTCTTCTACTGATACCGTTGATTCTTGAGAAACCAACGCCACGTGAATGCCCACCTGGCGCAGCAACCTTATTCCCAAACCATCGTGCACATGGAAACGTCTCCAGGATTGCCCTGCATCTGCATAGTACAATGCTCCGTCAGTTAGGGTACCGTCTACATCGCTAATGAACAAGCGCACCTGCTGTAGTTTTGCAACGGTCTCTGGAGCTAACATCAGAAGTCTTGGCAACGGCAGTTCTGCGCAGCTTTAAGCGACGAATGTACCTCCTTCCCATTGCTGCTGCTACACTGTCCTTGACGTTTCTCGTCGGATGCACCGCGCATTTCCCAAGACCTGCAGGAGGGGTGAATGATACAGCGGTTCCAGCATCCTCCAACGCGGGTAGGCATACTCAATGGCAACCCATACCTCAATTTGATGCAGCTCATGCCTATCGGCTCATTGAACAGCAAGTTGCTTTAGGTCCCAGAGCGCCGGGCTCTCCTGGACACGACAGTTGCCGTCTTTTCATTCGGGAATATCTACAGCGCTATGCTGATACAGTGTTTGAGCAGACTTTTACCCACGTTGTATATGGGCGCCAGCTCCGTCTGACAAACGTGGGTGCCTCGTTTCGTTCTGACCTTCCACACCGAGTTCTGTTGTGTGCCCATTGGGATACCCGTCCTTATGCAGATGAAGACCCAGAACCTACTAACAGGACAAAGCCTATTTTAGGAGCAAATGACGGTGCAAGTGGCGTGGCTGTTCTCTTAGAGTTAGCCCGCATTTTCGCTCATTATCCTCCCCCAGTTGGGGTAGACATACTCTTAGTGGATGGCGAAGACATGGGGCATGCTTCTGACTTGGATAATTTCTGCTTAGGTTCTCGGTATGCCGCCCGGAATTATCCTTTTGCAGCTCATCCACTGTGGGTTGTTGTCGTGGACTTGGTCGGTGACCGCGAAGCCTGGTTCCCATGGGAGGAGTATTCATGGCAGTCTGCCCCGGAGCTTCTCAGAAGACTATGGAGTATAGGCAAGGAATATTATTCCGGTTTCCGCGAGGAATTTGTAGCTCCCATTTTTGATGACCACGTTTCCTTCATTCAGAGAGGCTTTCGCTCAGTTCTTATCATTGACGCCGAGCTTGTTGGGAATCGTTCTCCTACTCCACGACGCCGTTACTGGCATACATTACGGGATACGCCAGAGAACATCTCCCAGGCTACTCTCCGAGCGGTCGGTCAGACTTTGGCAACTTGGATTTATGGAAGTTCATGGTGAAGTAGAGGCTTTCGTATGTGTTGAGCTTGATATTCCTGAAGAAGAACGCGCCGTTATCTATACTTTCCTCTCCTTCTTCCCAATGAGCGGGGCGGAAGAAAAAGAGGAAAGTTTGTTGGTGTACTTCCCTGTAGAGGCTTGGAAACAAATAGAGAAGGATTTTTACTCGCTTATACTGCATCTTCCCTGTCACTGTTCTGTTCGAAACCTCCGAAGTATAGAGCCTGAGGATTGGTATGCAAGGTGGGTTGAACAGCTGCATCCTATATGGCTTAATGAAGAAGTAGTTGTCCATCCTTTCCCCAGGCCACCGAAACCTGGGGAGTATCCAAAGGCAAAGGATGTATTACACATCATTCCAGGACTTGCCTTTGGCACAGGACATCATGAAAGTACGCGACTTGCAGCCCAACTATTGCTTCGTTTTCTCCGACCCGAAACAACATGGATTGATGCCGGGACTGGTAGTGGTATCCTTGCAATCCTCGCTGCTCGGCGTGGAGCAAAGCAAGTATATGCTGTTGACAATAATCCCTATGCTATTCAGGAGGCAAAACAAAACATTCAATGCAACAGTGTTGAACGCGTCATTTCTCTTTTGCAGGCTAATTTGGAAGACATTATTCTCCCTCGGGCAGACGGAATCGTTGCAAATCTCCATGCTGAACTCCTATTCCGCTTATCTCCACACTTTGCTAAGCAACTGCTCCCTTCCGGTGTATTAATTGTTAGCGGGGTCCTAATAGTCCAAGCAAGGGAACTTATTCGACGCTACTGTTCGTATGGCTTTCGCATGATTGAACAAAGACAAGAAGGCGAATGGGGAGCTTGGGCTTTTCGGCATCTTCCGTAAAACGCTGGGCAATCCTTGATATGGGAAGCAACACTTTTTTGCTGCTTGTGGCAGAGTATGATCCTCTCCAACACCGAATAAAAATCCTACGTGATGAGCAAGCAGTAACCCGCTTGGGGGCAGGGGTTGGAGAGAGAGGATATATACAGCCTGAAAACGTTGCAAGGGCAAAGCTAATTTGTTTATATTACAATGAGATATGTGCATCCCTTCAAGTGCAACGACTTTGGGCAATAGGGACAGCAGCACTTCGCAGAGCCAAGAATAGTCTCGATGTGGTTAAAGAAATCAGCTCTGTTTTTCAATGCTTTCACACAATCACAATCCTTTCTCCTGAGGAGGAAGCCTGCTACAGTTATAGGGGGGCACTAATACCCGCAGTTACTGCTACAGCATCGTATCTAACCATAGACATTGGAGGAGGAAGCACCGAACTAGTCTGGGGAGTTGGCTGGACTCCTAAACGGATTAAAAGCTTCCCTATCGGAGTTGTTTCATTATTTGAATTTTTTCAACGTGAAATGAGCCAAGAAGCTGTGCTTGGATTCCTCAAAGAATCTATCCAACCTCATCTTTCCACTTTTTCCTCTGTCGCTGTTGATGAAGTGTACGTTATGGCAGGGACTCCAGTTACAATTGCTTGTATTTTACAACACCTTCCTTACTATGAATGGTGGCGTGTTCATGGTGCCTCTATTTCCTACGAATCGCTGGAAGCCCTCATAGCCTACCTTTGGGAGATATCAATAGAAGAACGGCGACGCCATCCTTCTATCCTCCCAGAACGAGCGGATGTCCTGCCTGTGGGTGCGCTACTTCTCCTCGAATTTATGCGTTATTTAAAGCTCCCCTCCGTCCGAGTGAGTATCTACGGACTCCGATATGGGGCTCTTCTTGCTCTTTTACACCGCGAAGTTGGTTTTGATTACTCCCTACCCTTTTCCCTTGAAGAACCCTGGCTCACGCGGTAAAAGCTTGCTCCACAAGGGAGCGTTGCTCTCTCTCGTGCCGTAGGTACGAGCCTGTAGCTGGACTTGCGGATGAGGAACGGCTAACACAGCGAAGAAGAGGCGATGTCATTGGAAGAAAACGGTGGAAAGATAGAGCAATATGCGACCAAGCTCCCATGTTCTCAGGTTCTTCCTGCACCCAGAAGAAGGTCTTTGCACGGGGATAACGGCTGAGGACTGTGGTCAGCTGTGCTACGTGGAGAGGGTACAATTGTTCAATCCGAATCAGCGCCGTATCCCAGCGTTGCTTCTGCTCACGATACTCCCAGAGCTCATAGAAGACTTTACCGCTACAGAGAATAACTCGCTCAACTTCCTCAGGGACGAGTGAAGCAGGATCATCGAGGACCTCGTGGAAGAAGTCATTCGTGAATGAGTTCACTGGAGAAACAACGAGAGGATGTCGGAGGAGGCTTTTAGGTGTGAAAACTATCAATGGTTTCTGCACGGAAGACAGGAGTTGGCGGCGAAGAAGATGGAAGTATTGTGCAGGTGTTGTAGGTATGCAGACGTACATATTATTTTGAGCACAGAGCTGAAGGTATCGCTCGATCCGGGCACTAGAGTGTTCAGGACCTTGTCCTTCGTAACCATGCGGAAGTAGAAGGACAAGGTGACTTTGTTGCCCCCATTTGTCTTCTCCACTACTGATGAACTGGTCGATGATGACCTGTGCTCCGTTAGCGAAATCACCAAACTGTGCTTCCCAAAGAACTAGTCCGTGGGGATTCTGAGTACTGTAGCCGTACTCAAATCCCAGGACAGCGAGTTCACTTAGCGGGCTATCGTAGATGGACAATGTCGCCTTTTGTTGAGGTATGATGTGGTTTAGCGGGATATATTCGTCTTCCGTCTCTACGTCGATTAGTACGGCGTGGCGTTGGCTAAAGGTACCACGCCGGGAATCCTGGCCACTCAATCGCACGGGGAAACCCTCCAGCAGAAGAGTCCCAAAAGCCAAGAGCTCGGCAGTAGCCCAGTCAACGGTACCGTTCTGGAGGATTTGAGAACGATATTGGACCAGCTCTTTCAATTTGGGGTGAAGGTGGAAACCCTCAGGGAGGCGTCCAAGGGCAGCTGCAACGAGTTGGAGCTGGGACAGTGGAACAGCAGTTGACACTGGTTGGAGAAGAGCTTCAGAACTTACAGATGGAGCTGCTGATACCGTGGGAAGGCGTCGTTCAGCGAAAGCAGCATTTAGTTGATGAAGGTACTCATTGGAAAGTTTGGCATCTTCATCTTCGGTAAGCAACCCTTCCCGCATCAGGGACAAGCGGTAAAGTTGGCGGACCGGGGGATGGTGGCGGATACGCTTGTAAAGAAGAGGCTGAGTATAAGTAGGTTCGTCTGCTTCGTTATGCCCGTATTTGCGATAGCAGAACAGGTCGATCACCACGTCCTCGTGGAACGTCATACGGTATTCCAAGGCTAAGAGAGCTGCCGTGGCGGCAGCTTCAGGATCGTCCCCGTTAACGTGGAAGATCGGGGCTTGAATCATTTTCGCCACATCTGTTGGATATACCATGGAGCGGGCATCGACGGGCTCGGTTGTGAATCCAATTTGGTTGTTGATAATGATGTGGACTGTCCCTCCCGTTGTGTAGCCTGCTAGTTTTGAAAGATTTAAGGTCTCAGCCACAATCCCCTGCCCTGAAAACGCGGCATCTCCATGGACGAGGATAGGAAGGACACGCTCATGCTGACTGTCCCCAAGCTGGTCTTGGAGTGCCCGAGCCATCCCCTCGACGACAGGATCGACGGCTTCCAGATGGCTTGGATTAGAAGCAAGTAAGAGTTGTAAGCTCTTCGTTCCCCATGGATGTTGGTATAGACCTCGAGCGCCAAGGTGATACTTAACATCCCCGGAGCCGTGGAAAGAAAGGGAATCACCCTCGCCTTCAAACTCATCAAAGATCCGTCGCAAAGGCTTCCCGACCAAGTTTGCTAAGACGTTCAGTCGCCCGCGATGCGCCATCCCAATAACAACATACTCCACCCCCAGATCCACTGCTCCCTGCAGAAGGATATCCAGAAGAGGCAGGAAAGTCTCACCACCTTCTAAAGAAAACCGCTTGTGACCTACGAACTTCCGATGGAGGAACTGCTCAAATAACTCGGCCTCCAGAAGCTTCTGGTAAATACGGCGTTTCTGCTCAGGGGTGAGGGAAGCTCGGGCACGCGTGCTCTCCATCCGCTCCCGAATCCAGCGCCGGCGCTCGGGGTCCTGGATATGCATGAACTCTACCCCAACAGGACCGCAATACGTGTCCCAGAGAACCTCCAGCACCTGCCGGAGCGAAGCACGATGGTACTCACCTACTCCACCAGTGTAGAAGTGGCGGTCCAGATCCCAAATAGTGAAGCCGTAGTGAGAAGGGTCCAAGTCAGGATGGTATTCCCAATCTTCCTTCAAGGGGTTTGTCTGTGCTAACAAATGCCCGCGGACACGATACGAACGAATAAGCTGTGCCAGACGCTCTTCCTTTACCCCTGGCTCTACAGCGCGATCCTCCGCCCACTGGAACGGAGGAATCGGAATACGAAGCTCGTTGAAGATGCGCTCGTAAAACTGGTCAGCCCCTAAAAGGAGTTTCTCAACAAAAGCGAGGAATTCTCCCGATTCCGCTCCCTGGATAATGCGGTGGTCGTAAGTGCTGCTAATGGTCAAGACTTTGCCAACAGTCGTGTGTGCCAGTGTTTCTGCCGGCGTTGCACGCAGCTGTGCAGGATACCCAATAGTTCCTGTGGCAACAATGAGACCCTGTCCTTCTAAAAGGCGTGGCACGGACATAGCCGTGCCTAAGGTACCCGGATTTGTCAGGGAGACTGTTGCGCCGGAAAGTTCTTCTACGCTCAGCCGACCTTGGCGGGCGCGATGGACAAGATCATCATAGCGATGGACAAAATCTACAAAGGAAAGATGTTGAGCGTCTCGGATGACTGGTACCAGTAATGAACGGCTCCCATCCTTACGGACGACATCAACAGCTATGCCGAAGTGAATGTTAGGCCGGCGGACGCGATAGAGTCTGTCTCCAATGAGAGCACAGGCATCGTTCAGGTGCGGATAGCGCTTGAGTGCCTGTAGAACTGCCCATGCGATAAGATGGGTATAACTCAGCTTCGGCTGTCCATACCGCTGTAGGTAGCGGTTAGCCAACCAGCGGTTTTCTTCCAACAGCTTGACCGGGATCACCCGAAACGAGGTCGCCGTTGGCACGCTTAGGCTTTGGTTCATATTTTGAGCAATGCGCTCGGCACTCCCTTCTAGAGCAATAAGCTCATCGGAAGGGAGAAGCCACTTCGGTGCGGAAGGGACTGGAGGTGGTACGGGAAAAGATGCCGAAACAGTACCGTTATATCCCTGGGGAATGGAGAACCCCGCCTGCTCAAAATAGCGGCGCCATTCTGCAGGGAGGGAATCGGGATCCAGGAGGTACTTAGCGTAGAGCTCCCGGATATAAGCCTCGTTGATGGAAGGCGACGGTGCTGACGAAGGCTCCATAGGGTTCAATTGTGATCCAAGTGTACCCGCCTTGTGACTATCAATAAGACGGATATCCCTGTTGCCATAGTCCGTCAGCCCCCGAATTGCCGCGAAGAAGTCGGTAACTTTGTTCCGATAGTTGGGTGCGCGAAGCAGAGGTATCATGCAATGGGGTGGAGATGGTTGTCCTGTGTCGTTATCGTTGTTCCCATAGCTTGGGCTCAGCCAGCTCTAACGCTACGAGGGCTTTTTCTCCGGAACTGGCACGTTGCCCAGCTCCGTGACGCTGGCGGTATCATTAACTGCGGGACTCTTCGTTCAGGGACGGGGAATGGATGGGGAGCTGCAGTGGGAATAGAGTTTCCTTTCTCCAATATGTGCCTTGAGCTTGGGCTTATCCTAGGGCGACGCGATGGAATCCTTACAACTCAGAATGCATTTCCGTTTCGGGACACAATCACTGGGGCTGTTGTGGACGTAAACACGGAAGTGCAACTCCAAAACTCATGGCTAATCGCTCAGTTTCAACCCATGCTCCATGTTCTCTTTGGAGACCGTCTCCGGGCCATGGGAGGATTCTGGCTTGGAACCTCCTTGGCGGCTCGCTTCCGTCAGGAGGAGCAAATTCTGAGTCCGGACACCGTATTTTTCCTCCTGCCGGATGGACGCCGAGTTCAGAGCCGGCTGCTGTATGAGGGAAACTTCCGCAATCGGACTCGGTTCCAGTTGGGGGCTACGGTCGGGCTTGAGCACACTGTTCGCTTGGGAGGAAGATGGCAGTGGCTACAGCGATTCGGGGTAGAATACACGCTGAGCAGTTTGCTGAAAGAGGCCCCGTGGCGTCTGTGGACACTGCAGGCAGAAATGGGATTGCGCTGGGAGATAACCCCTCCGAGGTCAGAAAGACCCCTACCTCCCCCACCACTTTCCCCACCCCCTGTTGCTGAACATCCCCCGGCAGAGCCATCACCGAGCGTGTTCGTGCAACCGTTGGAAATTCAGGCACGGATTCGGACAGGGTACGAATTGCTGGCAACTCCCCCTGTCGTGCCAGCGGTGTTTTTCGCACAGAATTCCGCCGACATCCCTGAGCGTTACAAACGCACGATGGTGGAAAAGGAGCTAACAGAACTTGATGCACTAACAGTCCATCAGTTCGTTCTCCCTTACATAGCTCAGATTCTGAAGCGGTATGCGCAAGCGCATGTAGTCCTTGGAGGGGCAACTTCCGGCGAAGATGAGCCTGGCGGGATTGAATTAGCACGACGACGTGCTGAAGCAGTGCGTCGGGCACTCATTGAGCTTGGTGTCCCCGCTGAACGGATCACCCTCCGATGGTCACTTCTTCCTCCCACTCCTTCCAATCCAGCTTATGCCGAAGGTCGGGAGGAGAACCGGCGCGTGGACATTGTGGTCCTGAAGGCTCCGACAATTGAATATGTTCGGCACCAGCGATTTCGGGAACTTGTTGGAAATCTTACCCTTCGAATACAGTGTCGTAACACCGACCCCCAGGAACAGCTTGAGCTTAGCATATCGTGTAACGACACCCCCGTCCATTTACCCTGCTCTGTGGAATCAATCCATAGTCTGCCATTACAGTGCCGGCTACCGCAGTCGGAAGGGAGTTTTCCCCTTTTCCTACGAGCTGTTGCTCCGAAAAGTGGGGTTGCTTCCGATGCTTACATGGAAGTGCATCCTCTGGCGTACCCGCATGATACTGTCCTGCTGGACCTACGTCGTTTCCGGGCAGTCCTGCGGTTTGATTACAACAGTTCCCAGCTTCTGCCTGAGGTCGAAGAACGGCTCCGCCAATTAGTCTCATTCCTTCCTCCGTCAGCTTCAGTCACCATCTATGGGAGTACGGACGCGTTGGGTACAGAACAGCGAAATATCGAGCTCACGGCAGAGCGAGCGCGACGAACGGCGGAGTTCCTAAAGGCTCTCTCCCCGACCATACGTATCCGCACGGCAGCGCTTCCCCCGGAGCGGAAATTTCCGGAAACCTTGCCCGAGGGACGTTTTCTGAACCGCTCTATCTGGATAGAAGCGGAGCTCTGATGGTGTGGACGACACTCTTCCCTCCGATCCAACGTCTCCCAACTTGTAGGTCGTTCATTCCAGAGTCTATCCTATGGTGCGGATTGCACTGTCTCGCGCTAGCGGAAGTCCGAAGTATGAGAACTATATCCTCTGGCTCCGCCGGGCTTCCGTAGAAGTTGAGGTAGTGGATTTATCAACTGTGAGTTCACCCCTGGAGACTCTGGAAAGCTGTTCAGGACTTGTTCTAACGGGTGGCTCCGATGTTGATCCCAGGCGGTATGGGCATCCTGAATATGCATCTCTCTGTAGCGAACCCCCTGATCAGGCACGGGATGAGTTGGAGCTCCAGCTCATCGAGCACGCAGTAGAGCACCTACAGATGCCGGTTCTGGGTATCTGCCGTGGCGCTCAAATTCTTAATGTTGCTTTCGGTGGTACACTGATTGCTGATATCCCAACCCAACGTCCAACGGAGATTCGGCACTGGAAGATAGGCGAAGCAGACTCTCGGCATCCCGTGCAGGTACTTCCTGCAACACTCTTGTGGAAGTACACCCGGACAGAAGCAGACGAGGTTGCCAGTGCTCACCATCAAGCGGTTGCCGAGTTAGCACCAGTCTTTACTGTCTCAGCACTCTCTCCCGACGGTATCATTGAAGCTTTTGAATGGGCAAATCCCGAAGGACGGGGTTTCCTCATTGCTGTGCAATGGCATCCGGAGCGAATGCCATGGGAAAATCCGCTTTCCTCTGCCCTTGCGGAGCGCTTTGTGCAGGAAGCGGAGGAATATGCTCTCATGTTCCAGCAAAGGGGATGTTAAGCCTGGGATGAC
Organism: Bacteroidota bacterium; assembly: GCA_030550395.1. Lineage (GTDB taxonomy): Bacteria > Bacteroidota > Ignavibacteria > Kapaibacteriales > HRBIN21 > HRBIN21. Next base: position 108,410 of record JAUQPL010000001.1, read on the forward strand.
CCTATGTTTCAGGGCAACCTTGTAATTTTGTGTGAGGTTAGTGCGGGAATAGCTCAGTTGGTAGAGCACGACCTTGCCAAGGTCGGGGTCGCGGGTTCGAGTCCCGTTTCCCGCTCAGCGACGCGAGTCGCCACTTCCTCTTTATGCTGCATGCCTTGCCATCACCTTCCCCGATGGCAGGGCATTTTTTTTACACCCCGAATCCTTCTCGACCGTCTATAGCCAAGATAGGGGATGTCTCAAAAACTCGCGGGTAGCGGCAGGGACATAGCTACGGAATAGTGTCGAAGGCAAGCCGGGTTCCATGCGATACATCATATCGGTGATCCTCATATGCCCTACCCTTGCGTTGCTAGTGTTAGCAGGATCTGTAAGTGGAGTATCCGTGCGCTCTTCGTCACCGACAGAGCTCCTGATTGAGTACCAACCGGTAGTTGGCAGGCAGGAGCGAGAGTGGCTTCACCTGCCTTTGGTCACGGGAGCTCAGATACTTGGGCGCTCCGAGGAAGACTGGTTGCAGCCCGTTGTAGAGTTTCCTATCACTGTCCCTGGTCCCCAAGCAATAGGGGGGATAGAAGTTACGCGGGTAACGACTCGTCGGCAATCAGGGCTTCCGGCAACTGTTCGGGAATTCGTGGAGCGTACTGGCAGTGCTCCACCCATAGGCAGGGTCCCGGAGCAATGGGCGGAAGTCGTATACGGCGGAATAGCCCGTGCTCGCCATCTGGCGTACGTTCGAATCCGGTGTGCTCTTCCCCATCCCTCGGCCGGCGTGACGGAGATATTGGAATCGCTGGAGCTGCGTATCTGCTTTCTTCCCGAAAGAGCAGTCCCTCCCCCCCTGTGGGACAAGGAGCGACAATGGGAAACGCGACTAACCCTGAACGATGAAGTAGCGCTGCAATGGTATGCGGGGGGTTCTGCTGAAAGCTACTCCTCGGTCTCACAGACAGCGGCTGTAATACCTCCAGGTACATGGCTTCGGCTCGGGATTCGGGAAGAAGGTATTTACCGCATCACTGCTGAACAACTCCAGCAACTTGGGGTTCGATTGAGCCCAGCAGAAGTTGCAACCCTTAAGCTTTGGGGGACAGGTGGTGAACCGCTCCCCGAGGACCCCGCCACAGCTGTGGGAGAGCATGTAACTGAGATTCCGATCATCGTGCGCACGGAGGACAACGGAGAGCTCAGAGAGATTCTCTTCTATGGTGCTCCCGCCTTAGGATTTCATTACCGGGATAGTGCCTTTCAGCATTTCCTCAATCCCTATTCCGAGCTCAACTACTACCTTCTTACCTGGGGAGGAACTCCCGGATTACGAGTATCGCCTGCTCCTCCTCCTTTTGCAGACTCTGTCTTTCGTCCCTCTACGTATACGGCTCGGATTTTCTACGAGCAGGAGTTATACCAACCCTTTGCTCTGGGTTCGGGTCGGGATTGGTTTGGTCCTTTGGTGGACCCTGCGCTGCCGGTAGTCTACACGACGCCACTTCCCGATCTTGACCGGAGTGGAGAGATTCTCTATCGGTTTGTTCTCGTTAATCGGGCATCTGTTCCGGCTCAGTATGAAGTTACTGAAGGCGGTCGTCTGATTTGGCGCGGAAATGTCGGGAGCGTTTCGCCCTTTGGCTATGTAGAGGCTGTGTCCAGTCGGCGTATTTCTGTCCGAGTTCCAGCAGATTCCATTGCCCCGGACAATCGTAGCGTGTTGCGATTCTCCTATCGCACATCCACGGGAACTGGCTCGGGGCATGTAGACTGGGTAGAAATCCACTATCCTCGTCGCTTCGTTGCGGTGAACAACACAATAGAGTTCTTCACAGACCCTTCCTGGAGTGGTGTACTGGAGATTGCTGTCACAGGATTTTCCGGAAAGGAAATCTGGGGATTTGACGTAACGGACCGTCGCAGACCACTCCTTCTGCAGAACCTTGCGCGGTCTTCTGGGGTTTTTGTCTTCCGCACAGAACAGCAGCGGTCCCAGCCTCGGCGCTTCTTTATAAGTGCTCGTTTCTTAAGCCCTGTCGTCATTGAGCGCGCGGAAGTTCTTGGACTCCGTCAGCAGCGTCAGGGAGTTTCCTTAATCGTTGTGACACATCGCCAATTGCTAAACTCTGCAACTGCCTATCAGCGGTACCGGAGCACAGCGGGGATTTCTAGCTTTGTAGTCCCTATGGACGCTGTCTACAACGAGTTTGCTGCGGGAATGCCAGATCCGACAGCATTGCGCAATTTCCTTGCAACGGCTCTGGTGTTATGGGATCCTCCTCCACGGTTTGTAATCTTCTGGGGTGATGGACATTATGACTACAAGGGTATTTCCACGCAGCGGCCCTCCTATGTCCCAACTTACCAGTCAGCTACCCTGCTATCGGATGTGAGCGAGACGTCCTACAATGCTATTAACAGCTACACGACGGATGACTACTTTACCTGGCTCCAAGGCAATGACCCTCTACCGGATATTGGCTTAGGGCGCATTCCGATTAACTCCGATGCGGAAGGGATGTGGATGGTAGAAAAATTGCGGCAGTATGAGCACTATTCAGCTCAGGGCAATTGGCGGACAACGATTACTCTTGTTGCCGATGACGGACCGACAACGGGAGCCTCTTCGGACTGTACGCTCCATACACAACAGAGTGAGGAACTGAGTCGGCTTCTTCCCCCTTTCCTCCTGCAGCGCAAGATCTACCTAACGGAGTATCCCGCGGAAAATATCCCCGGGGGACGACGCAAGCCAGGGGTTACCCAAGACCTAGTTGCTGCCGTTAACGCTGGTACGCTTCTTCTCAACTGGATCGGTCACGGTAATCCGCGCCTGTGGGCGCATGAGCAGATCTTGGAGCGAGAGACTACAGTTCCCCTCTTCCGCAACTTGGATCGGTTGTTTTTTCTGACAGCAGCTACTTGTGATTTCGCTCGTTTTGATGATCCTCACGTTCCTAGCGGTGCAGAGGTAATGCTCTTGAGCCAGCTTGGTGGTGCTATTGGGGTTGTGGCAGCTTCCCGCCTTGTATATGCTACACCCAATGCAAGAATCATGCAGTACTTCTACTCCCAGCTTTTCCAGCGACGTGGAGACAGTACCTTCGCCCCTCTGGGTGAAGTCTACATGGCAGCGAAACTGCAGAGGTTTGATACACTCAATGATCGGAAGTACGTTCTCCTTGGCGATCCTGTGCTCTCCCTCCTTTTACCGAACGGACGAGTTCAGATGGACTCTCTCAATGGCATAGCGCTTACGGATTCCATCCCGACAATTGCGCCCTGGGGAAAAGTGCGTCTCAGCGGACGGGTGTTGACCCCAAGGGGAGAGGAGTGGACAGACTTTTCGGGCAATCTCTTCCTCACGCTGACAGATGCGCCGATTCAGTTCCATGTTCCGGAGCCTTGTGGGTCGGGTGTAGCCTACCACGTTTTTGAAAAGCTCAGCGGTATCCTCCATCAGGGGATGTACACGGTTCAGAACGGGCGATGGACAGTAGAGTTCGTTGTGCCTCAGGAGCTAAGCTTTTCCGAGATCCCGGGGCGGTTGTTTGCTGTTGCCGTTGCATCGGATGGGCGGAGCGCTTCTGGCGTGTATTCCAGTATTCACTTTGCCGGCACTGTTCCTTCTGAAAGGCAGGATACAGTGGGTCCACGGATCCGGCTCTACATTGACGATCCGAGCTTCCGTCCCGGGGACCTGGTCCGCTCAGTGCCCGAGCTAATTGCTGAGCTGTGGGATGAGAGCGGAGTAAACACCTCCGGCGCGTTAGGACGCCGCATAGAAGTATGGGTAGACGATGAGACGGCCTCCACCGATCTTACCCCGCTTTTCCAATTGCTTCCCGATCGCCCTGGGATTGGAATTGTTCGCAAGCCGCTACTGGGGTTAGATCCGGGACTACACCGAGTGCGACTTCGAGCATGGGATGTTTACGGGAATTTTTCCATAGCGGAAACATTTTTCCGCATTGCTCCGGAGCCCATCCTCGCCGAACCCACTGCCATTCCCAACCCGGCAGCTGCTTTCCCCGTCCGGTTTTCCTTCTTATTTACAGGCACAGAACCCATGCGGGCTGAATTCGTGATCGCGACAGTGGTTGGTAGTCTGCTCTACCGGCGGGAGGTGGAACTATTACCACAGCGCCGTGTTGAACTAATGTGGGACGGAACTACGGGCGCGGGCGTACCCGTAGTCTCAGGGACGTACGTCTATAGCATACGCCTCTTGACTCCCAATAGCCCGAGAGTGGCTGGAACCATAGTGGTTGTCCGTTAGACTTGACATGGAGCTCCAATGGGTCGCGGTAGTGTAGTTGTCGCATTGTTAGCTAGCACTACCCTTGCCTGGGGACAGGCAGGTGCATCGGCTGTTCCCTTTCTTTTGATTTCCCCAGATGCTCGCGCAAGTGGCATGGGGGAATCCGGTACTGCCATTGCCGACAACATCAACGCCATTTACTGGAATCCGGGAGGACTTGGTTTCCTAACGAACCGGCAGATTGCTCTCAGCTTCTCCCGTTGGCTGCCCCAGTTTAACGCCGATCTTTTCTATAGCTACATCACTGCTGGGCAGTACTTCCCACAAGTGGATGGCACCGTGGCGGTGAACTTCATCCTGATGAATTTGGGTGAGTTCGTTCGAACAGACCAACTGGGGAACGTGTTAGGGACTTTCCGCTCCAACGAGTTTAGTCTTGGCCTCTCATACGGCGCCCTCATAGCCGACGATTTAGGGGCAGGAATCCAACTGCGCTTTATCCGTTCCAACCTGGCTCCGGCCGCAGCAGGTGAATCCGTTGCAGGCGTGGGAACTAGTGGGAGCTTTGATTTAGGGCTTCTTTGGAAGCCTTCGCGGCTCCCTCTTCCTATTGGTGGACTAGACCTAGGGAATCGGATTGCTTTAGGGCTCAACCTCCAGAATATCGGTCCGAAGATGACCTACCGCAACGAAGCCGATCCTCTCCCTACCAATCTCCGGGTTGGGCTTGGGCTCCAGGTTGTGCGGGATGAGTTCAATGACCTGAAGCTTGCCCTTGATATCGCTAAGCTGATGGTCCGCCGTGATAGTTTGGGGTCGGATGCGCTACCGTTGTCGCTGATAACGGCATGGCGTAATCCAGGCGTTGAGTTGGCAATGGGAATGGAGTATTGGTATCAGCAAACGGTAGCGCTGCGCTTGGGGTACTTTACTGAACCTTCCCGCTTAGGCAATCGCCGCTTCATTACCTTCGGAGCTGGAATTCGCTACGATATGTTCACGCTGGATTTCAACTACATCAACACAATCGAGGAAAATCACCCTCTTGCTGGCACGATGCGCTTCTCATTGCTGGTGGACTTGGGAAGTACGGCGGAGTGAAGGTCATGTCTGGGGCTGTTCTGAGAAAGCCAGCAGATATTCCCGAAAGGTAGCTGCTCGTTCCAGCCCTTGCTCTGTTGCAACGATGCTGATGTAATCCCAAGAGGTACAGTCGTAAAGAGGCGTTGCTTGTGGTAAGGACAAACGCCGTCGCAAAGGGGGTGCAACGCCTGCAAGCTCTCCGCTCCATGAGCGTGGGAGAATTTTCTCGCGACAACTGAGCACCCATACGGGTCGGTGCTCAAGCCATGCCGAATAGGCCAACAGTGCCGTCCCCACCTTGTGGATGACGCCATCAAGGCAGAGGGCGTCAGATCCAATCAGAAACAAGGTGATTTCGGGTAGGAAGGTACCTACTTGTGCTTCTGCCAATAACAGTACGGGGAACCCCAACGAGTATGCCCACGACGCCAGAAGGGTTCCCTCACCCCCAGGCTCGGAAAGGGTACACAATAGGTGGATTTCTTTCCCAAGGCGACGGCACTCCTGGAGAAAGAGGCGTACCTGTGAACTGGCAGAGTGCGTAAGAACAGTCGCTCCTCCTGGTACGGAGGAAGCTAGAATCTGTGCCGCCTGCTCGCTATTCTGGAGAACTTGGTCGAGGAAGTCCGAGGCTACAGCAGCGATGGTATCTGCCGACAGAGGGGTCTGGGATTCCAAGGTGTCAAGGCGGTAAGCAAGTTGCCAAAACAGAGCCATTGCCGGATGAGCAGATACTAACCTGGCAAGGCTTTCTCGGATGTATTCAGCAGGGACGCGGGCAGCAGCCATCTGGCGGCAGAGTCGGACAAACATCCGGAGAAGCTGGAGAGAACCGCGCTGGCGGTCGGCAAGAAGTTGCTCCAAGCGCTTGTGCCATTCCTTCATCGGAGCACCTCGCCGGTAGACAAACTCCATAGGAGCAAGTCCAGCTCTTCCGGTAGAATGGCAAGCTGCTCAGCGAATCGGAAAAAGAGAGCCTCTGTCTGTTCGTATTCGGTAGCGTTTCTAGGGAGCCTGACCGGAAAGCCAAATTGCTGCATCCAAAAGATGACGTGGCGATCCAAAACGGCGATAACTCGGACGCCGGTATTGCGGAGGAAGTGCGAGGCTTCCTTCATTCCCAAGCCTTCAACGAGATCAACCAGACAACGCCGTCTCTCCGATGCCGGGGTATCCCTGTAGAGAATTTGCCAAACGGTGGGGAAGATGGAATGGAGTTTTGCCAGCCGGCGTGCCTTCGTCCGGTGGAAGCGAATGTAATGGGACGGCATTCGCAAGATAGCTTCCAGTTGGGCGGCTGGAATCGGGCGATGGTAAAAGCAACGCTGGCGAAGCTCGGTCATAACGGCGATAGCATGTCGTGCCTTCGTACCTGGAGTACAGAGGCAATAGCACAGTTCATAGAACGTTGACTCCGGCTCCGTCCCGACGAGGGCAAATTCTTCAAGCCGACTGCGGATACAAGAGCGCCGTTCTGCGTATGCCGTCTCGAGTAACCGCCGGAGCGATAGGAACGGTAAATGGTCTTGTTGCAATTGTGCGTCACTATTACCGATAGCACTGCAACAGCTCATTGCTGAAGCAGATGCTCATTGCCTTCTACAAGCCATATGGAGTGCTGTCGCAATTTACGCCAATTCCCTCTTCCCGCTTTCGTACACTTGCTGAATTCGGATTCCCGCCAGAGGTTTACCCAGTCGGACGGCTGGATGCTCGCAGCGAAGGATTGCTCCTGTTGAGTGATGAGCCATGGATTACCTTCCGACTTCTAAACCCTCAGTTCCATCACCGACGAGTCTATTGGGTACAGGTAGAGGGGGTTCCTACGGAAGAGGAACTTGAGCGTCTCCGGCGTGGAGTGAAAATCGCTGGAGGTTATCGCACTCGTCCATGTAGAGCATGGATTCTCAAGCCTCCACCACGAGTTCCTCCACGTACTCCTCCCATCCGCTTCCGAAAGAGTATTCCCACCTGCTGGATTGCTTTAGAGTTAACGGAAGGCAAGTACCATCAGGTGCGCCGTATGACAGCAGCGATCGGGCATCCAACACTGCGATTGCTGCGAGTGCAAATCGGGGAGTTTCAACTCTGGAGCCTCCAGCCGGGAGAATGGCGTATTCTATCACCCCCCGAACGGGCAGCTGTTCTGCAGCTATAGTCCCAAACGGACAATCGCCAACACGGAGAGATAGCCCTTTCGCTGCTCTCCCCCGGTTCGTCCGATAAGGTTGCTGATGGCATATCGAACCTCTACCCCTATCCCTACCGGACCAAGTGCAACACCCGCTCCAACACCAACATCTCCACCAACGCGGTGTTGATTCTGTGTTCCAATTGCCAGTGGAATGGAAAGCTCGCCCCGCTCCATGTCGGTAGAAGAGTTCAGAAGCGTGTAGCTGAGCTGCGCACTGACGGTAAGGCGGACAATTTCTGGAAGGAGTGCAAACTCAATACCGGCGCTAATGGGAACCAAGTTCTGCACGGAGACCAGCGTTACGACGGTATCCCTACTTTGGGGGTCCACAACATGTATACGGCTCTGAGGGAAGCGTACCAAGGCAATCCCACCAATGAAATGGAAGCGTCCCGAAAGAGCGGTCTGCGTGCGCACCCCGATATGGTAGCCCATCCGAATTGCCTCGCGGAGCAGAGAGCGAACAGTATCTCCGGAAGCAACGCTGGCACGATTGTAGATGTCATTGACCGATTCTCCAGGAATGGCAGCACCACCGAAGAAACTTACTCCTGCCTGCGCCCATATGGCAATGGAGGTGCCTGTGAGCAAGCCGAGGCAGCGTAATAGCATCTTACCCTCCTCCGGTAGGGTCACTGTCCATGCTGTAATAACACTTCGAGGTGGTCTTGCAGAGTGCGCAAGTATGACTCCAGCGACTGGTATCCCACAGTACGAAATTGCAAGCGCCCTTGGCGATCTATGAAGGCTTGGGTCGGGATCGCCGTAACACCAAGACCGACCGCCAAAAGATCAGCAGGATCAGTGTACATCGGCAAAGTAAACTGTGGGTTATTACGCCGAAAGTCCTGGAGCACCTTTCGGCGATCTTCTCCACGCTCCCACACGTTGACGGCTATGATAGCAACGTCCGAGCGCTCCCTATACAGTTCCCACAGCTTCTGTAGAGACGGGAATGCTTCCATACACGGTCGGCACCATGTTGCCCAGAAGTCCAACACAATGACTTTCCCACGCAGGGAATCCAGCCGGAGGCTATCTCCCTCGGGGTCAATGATAGAGATTTGCCAAGCAGGAGCCGGTAATTCCCATTGGAGGCGCTCGTTCCAGAGGCGATGACGACGGAATTGTGCTGCTTGTTCCTGAAGTCGAAACATCTCCTCCTGCAGCTTTGCTGAATCGTTCTGAACCGTCTGCAGGAAAAGCTCCCGAAATTGAGCCCAGAGTGTATCGCTAGCCTTGTCCTCTAGGATAGACTGTACACAGACGGAGAAGGCATTCTTGGGCTGTCCAATAACACGGAAGGCCTCCACTATCTGCTCCAGGAGCTCTGTTGGGGTATCCTCACGATAGACAGACCAAGCTTCCTGGAAGCGTTGGATAGCCTCTTCGATGCGCTTCTGCTGGCGTCGGAGGCGTGCCTCTGTGGCAAGGACCAATCCATGAAACAGACGATTAGCCCTCTCCCACTGGCTCGTGCTAAGGTATGCAGGCTTGCGATGGAGACGGGCATGACGCTGCTGCGAGTAGCTCATCAGCATAGAGCGGACCCACTCCTCAGCGCGTTCGGGTTGCTGGCGCTCCAGCCAGTAATTTGCAAACTCAGCATACGCTGCTGCAGGAACATGGGGATGACGTCGGAAGAGAGCTACGACACTATCGGCATATCCATGCTGCAGAAATCCCCGCACAAGTGCCAGGTACATTTCCTCGTATCCGGGTGTTTCCGGAGAGTAGAGCTGGAGAAAGCGTTGTGCCGTGGCAGTGTATTCCTGGAAAATTGCTGCGCGGTTGAGGCGGAGCAAGAGGATTTCTCGAGCTAATTCCCATTGAGGGAACCGTTGGAGGACTCGCTCCTCCAAGGATTCCACACGACGCTGTTCCCGAAGGGCGCCCAATGCCCAGAGAGCAGCCCGCACATCTGTCTCGTTATCCTCCGGATACGGTTGCCGGAGGAGCTGCTGCAATTGTTCTCTCCAAGTTTGCTGGTCAATCCGCCGTAGCCGGCCTTGAACAGCCAGGAGCCAAACATGAGCTGCGAAATTCCGTGGCTCTTCACGGACCAGTCGCCGTAGGAGCTGTTCCGCCTCCCAGAGGTTCGGGACACGCCGCCACCCCCCTTCTTGCAAGGTTCCAAAGCGGCTTACAGCCGCTCGTAAGAGAGCAGCAGGAATGGGTTTCCCTTGCTCGTGGACGAGGATTTCCCAGAGGCGCCCGCCGTGCGTGTCAAAGGAAATCCCGTTTCCGACTTTGCACAGAGCAAATACTGTCGCTGTATCCAGTCGAAATCCCGCAACGTGCTTACCCGTACTTCGCTGGTATTCCAGCGGTACCTCCTGCAGAGTCGGATACACCTGGGATTCCGTGAACTCGTAGACATAGAGCCAGAGGTATTCCCCCGGAGCAAAGAGGGATAAATCGGGTGTGTACTCCACTGACACTGAAGCCCCTCGGGGAGGATGCTCCGGCAACAGATGGAGTTGTCCAGCCATTAGCCCATTTGCAACAAGCGTGAAGAGAAGCCACCACATCGCCCTTCTTTCCTGAGTTCTACGGTGCTTCTTCGTACGGAGCACCCAACCCATAGACAGTGCGTAAGTGCTCCTGCAAATATGCAAAGGCATCTTGTGGATTGCTGGCATATGTAAACAACCGCAAGTCCTCCGGGGCAATCACTCCCGCCTCGGCCATGTACTCAAAGTTGACAACACGACGCCAAAACTCCTCGCCATAGAGTACGATGGGAAGCCGACGCCGAATCTTACGGGTCTGGACCAACGTGAGGACTTCCATGAGCTCATCCATCGTACCGAAGCCTCCGGGAAATAGGACCATCGCTTTGGCAAGGTAGACAAACCAGAACTTGCGCATGAAGAAGTAATGGAACTCAAAATTCAGCTCGGGCGTAATGTAAGGGTTAGGTGCCTGCTCGTACGGTAGACTGATTCCCAACCCGATAGAAATCCCTCCGGCTTCGTATGCCCCGCGATTTGCTGCTTCCATAATTCCTGGTCCCCCGCCGGAGCAAATCACGAAGCGGCGTGCTGGCGGGAGCGTGAGCGACCATTCCGTAAGCATCCGGGCCAGTAGGCGGGCTTCCTCGTAGTAGCGTGTCAATGGACGGATCCGCTCCAGCTCACGTTGGCGTTGCTCGATCTCTGCAATGTTCTTCCCACGCCAATCCCGTTGAGCCTGGAGAGCGTTCCACTGATGTTGGAACTCCTCCTCTGAAAGGCAGCGGGCAGAACCCCAGAAAACCACTGTATTGCGAATGCGAAGGTTGCGGAAGCGCTGTTCCGGGTAGAGGTACTCTGCCAAGATGCGGAGAACCCGCGCGTCTCTGCTGTGCAGAAACTCTGGATTGTCATATGCTTTCGGGGATCGCTGACCGATGGGCAGCTTGTTATCCATGGATGACCTCAGCGGAGCAAGTGAAACCCACCATCGACGAGCAACCATTGACCAGTAATATACGGCGTCGCTGTCGCAAAGAAGTAGACTGCCTCAAAGACGTCGTCCGCTGTGCCGTAACGTCCAGCTGGGATGCGCTCCACGGCAACAGGTGGGGACTCCTGGGGGTCTAGCAGGAGAACTCCCGGACAGACGGCGTTAACGGTAATCCGAGGCGCAAGCTCCAAGGCCAAATTGTGGGTCAACTGTAGCAAAGCGGCTTTGGAGACATTGTATGCTGTTCGGTGTCGCCACGTCCGAACTCCGCCTAAGGACGCGATGTTGATGATACGCCCTTGCCCAGGCTGTAGCGAAGCGAAAGCTTGGCTGGCATAAAGGCACGCCGAAAGGTTAACCTGGAGGGTTTCCTCCCACAGAATCGGGCTGAGTTCGGATAGCGTATGGGGCGGTGGGAAAACACCGGCATTGTTGACCAGTACATCCGGTGGTCCCCAGAGCTCACAAGCAGCGGAAAATGCCTGACGAACTTGTTCCGGCCGACGCAGGTCTGCCTGTAGGCTGACGATGCGAACGCCGTAGCGGCGCAATTCTTCCATCAACTGTTGAGCTTCAGCAGACGAACGCCAATAGTGGATGAACACGTCCCAGCCGCGTCGGGCAAACCTTTCGGCAAGGGCTCGCCCTAAACGACGAGCAGCACCTGTGATGAGAACGCTTGGCATCAGAACAAATCTCCTACGAGTTACGGTCCCACCGGTAAATAGGAACCCACACACCAGGAGCAGTCTCAAGCTGAAACTCTTGAGTCCACACCCATTCCCGCCGAAGATACCCGAGAGCAATCCATTGGCGACGCCAAGGATCAAAAGCAGCGCTTGTCAGGATTCCGACCTGGCGCTGTGATGCAAAAAGAGGCGCCGGCGCAGAGAGGGAACTAGGGCTATAGAATCGCACTAACTGGCGCTGGACCTTATCGTAAGTAGACAAGCGGGCAATGACCTCTTGTCCAACGTAACACCCCTTCGTCAAGCTCACCAGTTCGGTCAAACCAGCCTCCCAGGGGTTATACTCTTCCGTCCACTCCGTCCCATGGCGACCATGCCCGGCGGCAATACGGAGAGCCTCCACTTGTTCGGACGTTAAGGGTTCTCCTGCGCACTCTCTGAGAGCCTCCCAGAGCTGCGCGCTCCTCTCCTCAGGAACAAGTAACCGGTAGGCAGAGTCTGGGATAAACGCAGGAACGCGGAAGCAGCGTAAGGGATATCCACGCCATTCTCCGGCATAGCCAGCTCCCCAGTGGACGGGTGTCACGCGGGGAAGTCCCAAAGCGGTAAGGAGCTCTTTGCTGGGAGCTCCATGGAGCTCAGCCCCTCCCCATCTCTGGGGTGGGTGGAAACGCACGTCATCCAACACACGGAAGCGACGCAGCCATGCTAAGAGTTCCTCCCCTGCTCCTGCCGAACAGAAAACCTCTACATTCCCAGGCTCACGATGCAGGACGATACCGACATCTTTAATCCGCCCCTTTTCCGTCACGAAAACTGTTGCTCTCCCCTGTCCCAATGGCAGTCCTGCTATTTCTGCAGTACTCATGCGGTGGAGGAAGCTGAGGACGTCCGTTCCCGATAGCTCCAGGAGCTCCCCTGCTGTCTGGAACCAGAAAAACGTTCCAGGAAGAAGCTCTGCAGAGTTCCCTTTAGCACTCATTGTTGAGCGGGTGCACAAGCATTTGTAAGTGTCACCACCATGACGGTTGTTCCGTATTGAGCAGCGGCTTCAAAGGCTGCTCGGAGAGCGGCGAAGAGGTCTTCTATAGGACCGGAGAGCTCCGTGTGCATAGGTTGGACATCGGCGGAGAGACCAGAGGATTGGAGTACAGCGATAGCAGCTTCAATACCACGGTAATCCTGTTGTCGTAAGGGATACACGGCGACAGTTGCAGCAACCATCATAGCTTCCTCCATCGCAGGGCAACAAAGGCTGGGGCATTTCCAGCTCGGCGTCCAGCGTGGTCAGCTTCTTCCAATGGTTCACGCGCTACTGGGGCACAGAAGAGTGCTTCGGCCCGAACTTCAGCGGGTATGCCGACGTACTGTTCCATTTCCTCCGGCGTATAGAACCGAGCCTGGCTCCAAGGCAGTTCCCCCCTGCGCCCTAACCAGCAGTAGAAAGCTGCCCATGGGCTGTGAGCGTGCAGCAGGCCCAGGAGAAGGAGGCCTCCCGGTTGAAGGATACGGACAGCTTCCCGCAGAGCACGCTGCGGTTCGGTGATGAACTCCAGAGTGGCAAAGAATAGAACAGCCGACTGTGAGCTATCCGGGAAAGGAAGCATGTAGGCATGGGCAGCAATCCATTGGACGGGAAGACCCGCCGTGCGGCGCTCCCCATAACGTCGCATGGCAGCCGCCGGTTCTACAGCAATAACAGGGAAACCCTGCCGTGCTAACCATGCCGCTACCCGTCCAGTTCCCGCCCCGACTTCCACAATGACCTTCCCTTTCTCCAGCCCCTCCAATACTTGCTGGAGAGCCATTAGCTCCTGCTGCTCCGCAAACGCCCCTAACGGAGTTTCATACCATCGGTCATATTCCGCTGCCAACTCCTCCAGTTCAAATGGGTTGAAACTGCCAATCATTGCTTCCTCTGCAAAAACGGTCTACGGCGTGAGCAATATGGGCATAGTAACCCGTTGGTTGACAGCGCTGACGACGACAAAATACATACCAGCGGCGCTTTCAGGCAAGCCTAATCGGAGAGGGTGCATACCAATTGCTCCCTGCCATCGCCAAAGACGCTGCCCCAGAGCAGAATATACCTCTACTGTGACTCTGCCTGCCCCCAGAGATATTGGCAGCTCCAGGACTCGTGAGAGTAAATGGCGGGGAACCTCATTGAACAAAGCGGTGCCCTGCCACGGAACGTGGACACTGAGTCCAACATCATCATCCTTCCGAGGCACCAATTTGTAATTGCCGAAGCTGTAGAAGAGGATTCCCCTGATGTAGTCTAGCCGTTGACCGTACTGGAGCACTATCTTGCCATCCGTGCCCCGTGTACCGTACCGTGTCGCCCCATCATCAGTCTCTACCCGAACTCGGGAGGTGAGCTCTTCCGGAGTACCGAAGGCATCGGCATCGACGATGTAGAACTCTCCGAAGTTGGAAGGAGCATCGGCGTTCGTGTCGCTGACGACGATGTTGCGGAACTCCACAAGCATGCTCTCCCACCCTTCGGCAGGGGATTCCCCTTGGCGCTTGCCGGCTATATCGCGCGTGCGCAGGATAACCGGTGGCACAACGTTCCCGCTGGAGATAAAACCACCATCGCCGCCTTGGTCCACTAAGGCAATGGAAGTCAAGGCGGTAACATGCCAGTCCTGAGCGCGGGCTCCAAGCTCGGCAATGACGCCAGAGACACGGATTTTATCTCCACGCCGGAAGCTACGGATCGGATCGGTCGTTGCTGTCGTGTGGAGCCAAATGCCTGAGGATGCGGTTGTGTCGTCCTGCATATACATCCGCGGAGCGGCGTTGTTCGGGATATCGGAAGTGTCCGCAGTGATCACCCCTTCCAGAAGGACGCGGAAGCCGATGTATCCAGAGGCTCCGTTCGGGTTCAGTGTATGGCGGATGTCAGCAATACGGGCAGGGCGGTCCAGTACCTTGTAAAAGTACGTCCCCGTCAGAGGCATCCGCACCTGCATTCCTGCACTGTCGGTGGCTTCGACCCAGTAACGGACAAGGGACTCCGCTGGCTGTGGTGGGATAGTGGCGGTGAAAAGGGTATCATCGGATGCAGCAGCTTCAACGCTGAGGGTATCAGGGCCACCGACCGTGTAGCGAAGCCGAACGGAGGTTATGGGGAAATCCCCTCGGCGGATTCCGATCCGGATCGTCACAGGCTCATCCGACCGTGGGAACGGACGTGCCCGATCGCGTTCTACAGAGGTAATGACCGGAGGCGTGGTACCCAATTCCACATCTTCTGGGTAGACTGGGGTAATCATGAAGGACTGAGGCTGTCCTCCGACGGTGCTGGCAGTGATATAGCCCCGAATCCGCCGAATTCGCTGCCCGACCGGATATGGAGTAAAATCCCGCAGCCGATGGGCCCGCGTCGTGAAGTACCCCGATTGGTCCCGCATATACATCTGGTTGCCCTGGTCATCAGAGAGCACAATGACTGGCTGGTTAGCGACAACAGTAACATCGTGCAGTTCCACCAGCATCCCCACATAGCGCGGGCCCTGCTCAATATTGGGAATGGAGCTTCCCACGGGACCACGGTAGAAGTCCGATATTTGCACCGGTATAGGGTTCGGGAGGGGACGATCGTAATCAAGAAACTCCACAGGGCGAGCTTGTGCGCCTGTAATGACCTCTGCCTGGGTAGGACCCAAGCGGTTGCGGATGGGGTCGGTGTTTGTGGGGAAATTCGTAATACGCACCAGGATTTCTACGTAATCACCGGGACGAACCCGGTCAAAGTAGGTCGCCAATACCGTCGTGTCAGCCTGAAGGACATTGATGCCTGCATAGGCTTGAAGGTTAGGGTTAGAATCGCGCAGGAAGCTCACCCATCGCGCTCCTGCCCATAGCAATGGGCGCCGATCCGTTGCTGGGTCTAAGACCGGAGGCACGGTAACAATGCCCACCAGTAGGACCGTATCCCCAAGAGCAGGTGAAAGCAGCGAGCCCACAGCAATGGAATCGGGGGGCAGTGTCATGATTTCATGAACGTGGACACGTCGGTATTGTCCCACAAGGAATGCAGCTCCTATGCAGAACACAGCCGCTGTGCAAAAGAGCCTTGTCATTCCCATCCTCCCCTACGGTTGAGACTTACTTCACTACCAAGAGATACCCGAGGCGTACAGCTGGGCTATCGGCATCTTCCACGACGATGATGTAAAGACCTGGAGCCAAAGGCTGATCTGCCTTACTGAGCAAGTCCCAAGCATGAATTCCCCCAGGTGTGAGCAAGTGTTCTGGAATACCTGCCTGGGCGAACCAGCCGATCGTTGTTCCCTCGCTATCCCCTTGGTCGTGCCAAAGCGAAGCGACTTCCTGGCCTGCGGCATTCCAGACCCGAATGCGGCAACGGGGTGGAAGGTTGTACAGGTAGAGCTTCCGCCCTCGCTCCGAGTTCCCGTGTTCCCAAGCTGCCGAGAGACGGTATGGGTTCGGGAATACCCCGATACGGGAGATACTGTCGCTGCGCATAGGACCGCGCCCAGGAATGAAGAAGAGCTCTGTTGCCAAGGGGCTAGACTCCAGGGAGGGAATGCCATTCAGCTCATCGGGTGAGCTGAAAGCGGTAAGTCCAACACGGTAAAGCCAGCCGTCAAGGAGTGGACGTAAGGTATAAGCGTACGTGTAGCCGGTGGTGTCGTCAGGGAAAGTTATCCGAGTAGGTCGCCCCTGAGCATCCCGCAGGCGAATTGCCTCAAAGCCATTGTCGTATCCAATCCCGTTGCCCGGTAGGTCCCACTGCCGCAGGAGTTGGAGTGAGTCCACGGCGCCTACAGAGGGCCCTGCAATCCAGAGCCGATATCCTTCAAAATGTCGCCGGTTGGTGAAGATGTCGCGCGCAGCTTCTGAGTGGTCGCTCCAGTAGAGGACGGCTTCCCCACTGCCGAGGACGAGCCGGACTCTTGGGGCCTCCGGTGGTGAAGGAAGCAAAAAGCGTATGATACTGCCATCACCCCGTAAGTCGGGTTCATCGGCGTCCAAGCGTCCGTTTCCATTCAGGTCGGTTCCATTATACGCCCGCTGAGCCCAGTGAGCGTAGCGGAGGAGGTGGATTCGGGAGGAGGCATCATCGGTAGCTGGGTCTCCCGGCTTCTTTGCGCAAATGATTGCAAAAGCAATTCGCACGGAATCCCCGGGCAGTAATTGGGGAAAGGGACCAACCGAGAGCATAATGGAGCGATTGCTCGGCGTACGGAGGAACTGGCGGGCATAGTCCAGACTCACCTGTCCTAAGAAGGAGCTTGAAAGCCGCCGATACCGGCTGAGGTCATTCTGTGGAGATTGGGTCCATTCGTCGCCAGTCGTATTGCGGAACTGCCACGAGTTGAAGAAGACGCCATTAGCTGCAGGCTCACTACCCAGAAACTTAAGAGCAAAGTAACTATCGGCAAGCCCTCGGTCACCTGCGGCGTCCCATTCGTAAATACATGCCTCCTCTTCCAGGAAGCCTTCCGCTCCGGCGCTGTAGAAAGCAGCTCCACGGGGGGCAACAAGACGCGTATTCCGGACCACAGCATCCGCCCATAAGCCAACGTAGACACTTTCAATGGGTGCAGTGCCAACGTTGGCGATCGTATACCATAGAATGACGAAGGCATCGGCGAAGGGGTAATTCCATGCGAAGCTCTCTAACCGTACTCGGAGCCCTAATGGATGCTCATGGTTCGGGATACGCTGTCCAGTGCCAGGCACAACTTGATTTGTGTCCGTGAACTCTACAATGAGATCCCGGTGGCTTATGGCCTCTGGCGTGTAGTACGGATCTGCGGGCAGGGAGGAGCGAATACGCACAGGGGTAAGCGGGGTGAACTCGAATCCTTCACTGGCATACCGCGCTGAGGCAACATCGACGGCTGCAGTTGAAACGGCAATAACCTCCTCTCCCCCCCGGCGGAGGAGTCCCCCAACCCAGAGCCCACCGATGAAGAGGTGCTCAATCCCACTGTTTCGCGGGTACTCGCACGAAGGCTGTGCTGGCCAGTTTGCAAAACCCGTCCCCAGAGTACCGAAATTGGAGATTGTCAACCGGATGTTCCCGACATCAGTAAAATGGGAAGCATCGTCAGGGACAGTGGACTGCCCCCAGAGAGAAAGAGAAACACCAAGGGCAATGAGGGCAACGCGCATAGCGGATGCAAAATTACGCCCCTTCTGCCCCAGCTGGAGAGTTTATTCCCTACTCCTCGCGAAGTGCTTCGGCGATGCGCTGTCGTGCTGCCCACCGAGCCGGTACAATCGCGGCTGTCAGGACCAAGGCAAATCCCACAACAGTTACGGTCAGGACATCCCACAGCTCAAGCCGTACCGGCAAACTTGAGAGAATGTAGCGTGTTGGGTCCAGGCGAATCCATCCAAAGCGCTGCTGTCCCCAGTAAAACCCGATTCCTGCAAGCACGCCGACCAGAATTCCCAGCCCTCCCAGGATGAATCCTTGGCGCACATAGAGTCGCTGAATGTCCATTGCTTGCATACCGAGGGCTCGTACTATGGCGATTTCGCGCTGCTTTCGCACAGCGCTCATCCGTAGGGAAGCTGCTACATTAAACACAGCTACCAGCACGATGAGACTCAGCACAATGAACGTTCCCAAGCGTTCCAGTCGCAACACATCGTACAGTTGTCGGTGAAGCTCATACCAGGGCAGAGGCCGGAAAGTCTTTCCGCCTTGTTCTTGGAAGAAGCGGAGGGCATGCGGGACCTCTTCCGATCTCGGGAGCCAGATATCCACGCTACTCCAGCCATGTGGAGGGAAGCCTGCCAAGAGGCGACCGACGCCAGTGTCCGCATAAATGCTTAAGCTCTGCTGCTCCCCAGCTGGTGATTGGAAGATCCCTGCCACCACAACAGCAATTCCCGGCTGAAACGGGAGTCCAAGGGCTAATTGCTCCAGCATGTTGGGGGTCCATACCAAGAGCGTATCCCCAGGAAGGACGTGCAGTCGTTGGGCAAGTCCAGCTCCGACGACCACAGAGGGGAGGCCAGCAGACTGAAAGCGGAACTCTCCTAATACCATAGCCTCGGGAATTGCTGTTGCGCGCCGCAGCTCTGCCTCGGGAGCAGCAACGAGGAAGGCTGGAGAAAGGGCTTCGCCATGGCGTGCCATGAGGCGTAAGGAAACAACAGGCATTACAGCTTGGGCTCCGCTCAAACGAGCGTATGCCTTCAATGTCTCCGGAGGCGCGACCATCCACTGTCCTTGCACGGGAACCAGTCGGATATGGGGATCATAGCGCAACAGCAGCGTTTGCGCAGCATGGTGAAATCCCTTAAAAATGCTCAGTACACTCAGAAGCGTCCCCGCTCCGATGGCAATACCTACAACAGACAAAGCAGCAATGATCTGAATCACACCCCACCGTCGGCGGAGTGGGAGCCAGCGCCAGAGCAGGAGAGAGACACCTGTCCGATATGCCATCAGTACGTTACCACCAGAGACGACTTTGCTCCATACGTGCGGGAAGTTTCTGTGTCCACCGCTTCTAATGCGATAACGTACAGACCTGGTGGCAGAAGCTCTCCACGGTCTGTTCGCCCATCCCATACTACGTGGCTTTGCGCTGCAGAAAAACGCGCCTGAGTAACGGTGCGGAGTAGAATTCCTTCCTCGTTGAAGATTCGCACGGTAACCAGTGCCTTAGGGAAAGGGATTTCGTAAGCGATCACACAGTAGCGCCGCTCCGCCTCCGAGAGACGGAAGGGATTGGGAGACGCCGTCAGGGAGCCCCGGAGCGGTAGAGGAACGGCAATGCTATTGGTCTTGCCAGGGGTTGCCCCCTCTGGTGCTCCGCAGCTGCTCCAAGAAGAGGCATCTGTCGAGGGAAGAAGAGGGTGGAGCTTTTCCAAGCTAATGCCGCGACGTGTACCTCTCAGAGCCGGATCATGCCACGAGGCAAAGTAGTATACTGAGTCCACCACCACATCGTTGGGATCTCGGACTACAACGGCATCGGCATCGTTGTTGAGAATCAAGGAAGAGGAGCCAATATACACCCCACGGTGTGCAGATAGCCACGGATAGGGTCGCATCACAGCACTATCCCAAGCAATGACCACGAAGCCTCCTGGCGGTACACGGAGAGCTGTGCGGATAACAAGGGTATCAGCCCCAGTCGGACGCCAGTCGTGGAGCTTCCATCCCTCCAACACAAGGGTATCATCGCCGACGTTGATTAGTTCAACGAACTCTGCTCCTTCGGCAGGTGGATTGTAGAGAATCTCGTTGACGCGGATGTTCGGGAGGGTTGCTGAGCGGTAAAAGCGACGATAGACTGTATCATTCCACCATCGGACGTCTCCTGTCAGCGAGATTGCAGCACGGACCTCGTACCAGCCTGCGGGGATATCTCCCCAGAGAATCTCGGCAGCGACCGTCGCCTCCCAGCGTTGCATAGGGGCAAGAGCGGGAATATCCAGCCGATGGCGTATTTCCGTAGGGCTGAAATGGTGATCTCGGTCTACGTCAACCCAGAGTATGGCCACAGCGCTTGTCTGCGGAGCAGTGCCATTGTTGAGAACGACGAGCCGGAAAGCCAATGGCGAAAACATGGCTAGTTCCAGCAGACAGTAGTCATTCGGCACCGGGGTGATGCTGTTGACTTCTCCGGGTGTTGCCCCTGCAGGCGCCTGACAGGGAACCAAGTTGTCGGCAGACCACGCTGGTAAGGTGGCCTGACGACGCTCCAGAGAAATTGCCTTTTTTCCCCAGCGCATGGAGTAGAAGAGCGAGTCTACCAGTACGGAGTCTGAGCGCCGTAGCAGTATGGCATCGCTAGTGTTATTCAACGTAGGAAGTTTCAGCTCTACCAGGAAGGCATTTTCCGGGATATACCGGGCTTCACGGAGGGCAGCTGTATCCCGAGTAAGGATGGCATACCCTTGAGGCGGAATCACCAGCGGAGGGAGAGATACAGCCGTTTGGAGATCAGCAATCCACCAGTTGGTCAAGTCAACAGTGGTGTCGCTGAAGTTAAACAGCTCTATCCACTCCGGCTCTGCCGTCGGGGGAACAGGCATTATCTCGTTGACCACCACTTGGGCCAGGGACTGTCCAGTGGAGATAGTGCCCCACAGAAGTGCATACCTCCACAGCCGGGTTGAACAGCAAGGGAACATCGTCAGTCAGTGGCTCAAAGACGATAGTACTGCCGCAACCGAGCCCTGTCAGCAGCAAGTAAGAGGCGATGGGTCAACCGTTCCAAAGCGGCGGCGTCTTCAGCCGTAAAGCGACCAAGGCATGGGCTGTCAAGGTCCAGGACCCCATAGAGACAACCGTCTGCACAAAGCGGGATAACAAGTTCGGAGAGTGTTTCCGGGCTACAGGCAATATAATCAGGGAATGAGCGGACATCGGGAACGAGAATTGTCCGTTGTTCCCGCGCAGCACGCCCGCAAACGCCCCGACCAATCGGTATGCGCTGGCATGCTGGTTTACCTTGGAATGGTCCCAGCACGAGCTCTTCCCCATCCCGGAGATAGAAGCCTACCCAATTGACCTCAGGAAGGTGCCAAAAGAGCAGTGCAGCCATGTTCGCTGCGCGAACGAAGAAATCCCTTTCCCCTCCCCACAGCTCCTCCAGGTCAGCGGCAAGCGCTTCATACAGAGAGGTCATTGCAGGGGTTGGCTATGAAACGACATCCGTGTCGATCTGGGCTCTCTGTAGCCGTCCTGAGTAGTCGATGTACACGGTCTTCCACTCGGTAAAGATATCAAAGACCGTCCAGCCGCCTTCGCGGTGTCCATTCCCCGTTGCTTTGATACCGCCAAAAGGCATGTGTGCTTCTGCACCAATTGTTGGGGCGTTGACGTAAGTGATACCAGCTTCCAGGTCTCGAATAGCTCGGAATGCCGCCGTGATATCCCGGGTATAGATGGAAGAGGAAAGCCCGTAGTCGCTTTCATTTGCCACTGCAATGGCCTCTTCCAGTGAGTCCACGACGGTCACTGACAAAACAGGGCCAAAGATTTCCTCCCGAAAGATGCGCATCTGCGAAGTGACGTCGGTGAAAATGGTGGGGGCAAAGAAAAAGCCATGTGCATACTCTCCATCCGTGAGGCGATATCCACCGACGAGTAACCGCGCTCCTTCCTCTCGTCCTATCTGGACGTAAGACTCGATACGCTGGAGCTGCCGCTCATTGATAATAGGACCAACCTGAACACCCTCCTCCAGACCATTGCCAACACGAAGGGTATGGACACGCTCGCAAAGCTGTTGCAGGAACACCTCAGCGATATCCCGATGCAGAATAAGGCGTGAAGTTGCCGTACAGCGTTGTCCTGTCGTTCCAAAAGCTCCCCAAAGAACCCCTTCTAAAGCTAAGTCAAGCGGGGCATCGGGGAGAATGATTAAAGGGTTCTTGCCCCCCATTTCAAGGGAGCATTTCTTATTGAGCTCGCCACAGATACTTGCAATCCGGCGTCCAACAGCGGTTGAACCTGTGAAGGCAATCAGGCGCACTTCCGGATGCCGGACTAAGGCTTCGCCTGCTTCTGCATCTCCGTGGACGACATTGAAGACTCCCGGCGGTATTCCAGCCTCGGCAAGGATTTCTGCAAGCAAGTTAGCACAGTGAGGAGAGTCCTCCGATGGTTTCCACACGAGCGTATTCCCACAGACCAGTGCCGGAAAAATTTTCCAGGAAGGAACAGCGATAGGGAAATTCCACGCTGTGATAATCCCACAGACTCCCACAGGCATGCGGAATGAGAGGTTCACTTTGTTGGGGAGTTCGCTGGGAGTATTGTAGCCAAACAAGCGGCGTCCTTCGGAGGCAGCATAATATGCCGTATCGATAGCTTCCTGGACATCGCCGCGAGACTCTACAAGGGGCTTGCCCATCTCGCGGGTCATGGCTCGGGCAAGTTCCTCCTTCCGCTGAACTAAGAGATCCCCTGCCTTGCGAACTAATTCCCCTCGTCGTGGAGCCGGTACCAAACGCCAGTGGTTATAAGCTTGTCGTGCTGCTGCAACAGCTTCGGCAATGTCGTCGGCTGACGAGAGGGGAAAGCGCCCAATGAGATCACGGGTATCGGCAGGATTGCGCTTTTCAAACCAGCGATTGCTCCGGCTCGGACGCCACTGCCCATTGATGTAGTTTAGACCTTCCATCGCCAGCATCCCCGTACTTATTGTCTTGTCCAGCCCTTTACAAACTTAGCCAAAAGCCTTGCTCTCCGTGGGTAGATGAAAGCCCATATAGTACGGACTTACCTGCCATACAGCGTCTCCTTAGCTTTCTGATAGCGACTGCTCAAACACCTGTTAGATCGCGGGCCTTAGGTTTGCAGTGCCTTTTGGTGTATGTCTAACAAAAAACGGTTCTTCCAATGAGGCGCTTCCGGATGGTGGCGCTCGCTCTCCTTGTGAGCAGCGCCGCGCTGTGGGCAATCCAGCAGACCCAGCAGCCGAAGTCCGCGACATCCCCATCTGCGTCCCCCGCTAAGCCTGCGCAAGCTGCTCCTGCAAAACCAGCACCCGTGTCTCCAGCACCTCCATCTGCGGTTGTAGCCCCGGAGAAAAAGCCGTCAGAGGCTAAGACAGAGAGCGAAGGCACAAACGTGCGGCACGAGAAGGAAGCAAAACACGTCAAGAAGCAC
>JAUQPL010000001.1:131794-464964 GCA_030550395.1 Bacteroidota bacterium
GCACGAGAAGGAAGCAAAACACGTCAAGAAGCACAAGAAGGAAGCTGAGGAGGTGAAGAAACCGTAATCCCACCGGATGGAAGAGAGTGTGGGCACCGGAGGAACTCTCCGGTGCCCATCTTTTTTCTCCATCCTTGCAGGGGGCAAAGTACCTATATTCGTGGTGGTGCAAGCAGCGTGGGAATGCCATGCGCTACTACGACTCTATTCTGCAGCTCATTGGAAAGACACCGTTGATCAAGTTACAGCGTGTAACAGCAGGGATTTCCGCTACTATCTTGGTCAAATTAGAGAGCCGCAATCCTGGTGGCTCAGTGAAGGACCGGATTGGTATTGCCATGATTGAAGCAGCTGAACGGGAAGGGATCCTTCGCCCTGGTATGCTCATTGTAGAACCGACCAGTGGAAATACAGGCATTGGGTTAGCTCTGGCTGCCCGCCTCAAGGGCTATCAATGCCTGTTTGTCATGACCGATAAGGCCTCACAAGAGCGAATCCGCTATCTGCGAGCTCTTGGCGCTGATGTGCTGATTGTCCCATCGGCTGTCGGCCCGAGCTCGCCGGACTACTACGTCAACGTGGCTCGGAGATTAGCAGAGGAGCTACCCAACGCTGTCATGCTCAATCAATACGATAACCCCGCTAATCCTGCCATTCACGAGCAAACGACCGGACCCGAGATTTGGGAGGATACGGAAGGACGTGTCACTCACTTCGTCGCCGGTGTTGGCACCGGAGGGACCCTCACGGGGGTTGCCCGCTTTTTGAAGCGAATGAATCCCGCCATCCGGATTGTCGCAGCCGATCCCGTCGGCTCCGTTATCAAAGGCTATAAAGAAACCGGTCGGGTTGGGCAAGCCCTTCCCTACTTGGTGGAAGGCATTGGGCAGGAGCGGATTCCCGCAAACCTGGATATTAACCTCGTTGACGAAGTCATCAGCATCAGCGATCGGGAGTCCTTCTTGATGGCACGGCGTCTGGCGCGGGAGGAGGGTATTTTCTGTGGTGGCTCCTCTGGAACGAACGTAGCAGCGGCACTGCATGTTGCTCGCCTTTTGCCTCCGGAGGCAGTCGTGGTGACTCTCATCTGTGATACAGGCGAGCGCTATCTCAGCAAACACCATTCCGAAGAGTGGCTGCGTCAGCATCATCTGTTGGATATTGGGGACTTCTCCCTCAAGACTATACTGGAGAGCAAGCTCACTCGTGGACGCGCACCGGCTATTGTTTCTATCCCGCCTACGGCTGCTGTCCACGAGGCATTGCAGCAGATGAGTACATACGAGTTTTCTCAGCTGCCGGTCCTTGAGGACCGTAAGGTCATTGGCACTGTCCGGGAAGGTCGCCTCCTAAAGGCGCTATTGGATGATCCAACGGCCACTCATAAACCTGTTGCGGAATTTCTGGATTCCCCCATGCCCATTGTGGATGCGCACACGTCTATTCAGGAAGGTATTGACATTTTGCGGGAGCATCCCGCTATCGTGCTGGTGGAATTCGGGCGTCCTATTGGTGTTATCACCCGCCACGATGTCCTGGAGTATCTCTAACATCACCACAGGGCCAGGGGGTACGCCTAATTTTGTACTGACACTACTTGCACTAGGGCGAGCATGAAGGCATTGGTGACAGGAGCCACTGGCTTCATCGGGAGTCACCTTGTGGATGCTCTTTTAGAGCGTGGTATAGAGGTTCGCTGTATCGTGCGGCGGCAAAGCAACCGAAGGTGGCTTGCAGGGAAGCCGATTGAGCTGGTAGAGGCTTCCCTGACGGAACCGGCTTCCTTGCCGGCGGCTGTTAAAGGCGTGGATGTTATCTACCATGTGGCAGGACTCATCGCTGCCCGGAGCATGGCGGAGTTCATGCGTGGGAATCGGGATGCGACGATGAACCTGCTACAGGCAGCGCTCCGATATGCTCCCAATCTCCAGCGCTTTCTGTTCCTCAGTAGCTTGGCGGCTGTGGGACCTGCCCCTTCTCTGAGTGAGCCGGTAACAGAGGAGACTCCCTACCACCCTTTGACGGCTTATGGCAAGAGCAAACGGGCAGCCGAGGAAGCTGTGCTAGCTGTGGCCGAGCAACTACCGGTCACGATCGTGCGCCCTCCAGCCGTATATGGACCTCGGGATGCTGCAACACTGCCCTTTTTCCGGAGTGTTCGGCTGGGGATTGCTCCGCTTATTGGGTTTCGGGACAAGTACCTGAGCTTAATCCATGTTCGTGACCTGGTGCGTGGCATTCTGTTGGCAGCGGAGGCACAACGTGCCATTGGGCGCGTGTACTTCATCAGCTCTGAGGAGTACTACACTTGGGAACAGTTGGCAGAGGTGGCGCGCATCGCTGTTGGTCGGCGTCGGGTCTGGCGCCTTCGAATTCCCCATGGCATTGTCATGGGCATTGCCAGCATTGCAGAAGTGGCGGGCTGGTTTACTCGGCGTCCTCCTGTGTTCGACTTTGAGAAAGGGCGTGATATCGTGCAATCCTATTGGATCTGCTCTCCCGAGCGTGCCCGTAAGGAGCTGGGCTATCGCCAAACGGTAGGACTTGTGGAAGGTATGAGGGAGACCGTGGCATGGTATCGGGAGCATGGGTGGCTGTAGGCAATGCTGGGACGGACTCTGTTTGCGCTGTCTCTGACAGTTATTCTTGCTGTGCTCCTGTTGGGTGTTGGTGGATGGCTCAGCATACGTCGCTCCTTGCCTCCGGAGTTTGAGTTTCATCGGGCCGCTGTCAGGGATACGGTCACTGTTTGGCGTGATTCCTTTGCTATTCCGACAATTCTTGCCTCAAACTCCCTTGATGCTTTTTTTGCCTTAGGATACCTCCACGCTCAAGACCGGCTCTGGCAGATGGATCTTGCCCGTCGGATTGCGGCCGGACGCGTGGCGGAGATTCTTGGCAAGGAAGCCTTGCCGTTAGATTTGCTTATGCGGGCTTTGGACTTGCAGTCGATGGCACGTCGCCTCTGGGATAGCTTACATCCCCTGTCGCGGAGGATCCTACAGCGCTATGCTGAAGGAGTGAATTTCTGGTTACGTCATCATCGGGGAAATCTGCCCCCGGAGTTCCTGTTGCTGGGCTATACACCCGAGGATTGGGATGAGCTCCATTCGTTGTCCATTGCGCGCCTGATGGCTTTTGACCTAGCCTTCTGTTTCTGGAGTGACATTGCAATGGGGGCACTAGCTGAGGAACTGGGCGAGCGTGCTCGGGAGCTTTTGCCGGGTTATCCCCCTTCAGCCCCCACGGTCGTGGACGAGCTGTTCTCGGTCCCCTCCCCTATCCCTCCGGACACAGGGCTGATCTCAAAGGAGTTGAATGTTCCTCCAATACCACCGGGATTCCGCGCATGGGCGTTGGCGGCGATAAGCCCTCTCCGTTCCTTCCTTGGACGGACATCGGGACAGGGGAGCAATGCATGGGCGGTGCGAACAGCTACGGGAGCTGTGTTGGCAAATGATCCTCATCTGCTGCTGGGACTTCCGGCTCGGTGGTACCCGGTCTCCATTGTTTCACCAGAGTATGAAGTAGCAGGGCTCACTCTGCCGGGGCTTCCGCTGGCTATCATTGGTCGGAATCGGTTTGTAGCCTGGGGGGTTACCAACTTAATGGCAGACGAATCGGATTTCTTCATTGAGCGAATTGACAGTCTCAACCCGCTGCGGTATTGGGATGGCGTCCAATGGCGCCGCTTTCAGCGTTGGAGGGATACCATCCGCATCCGTGGGAGTCCCTCTGTGGTGGTTGAATTTCTCCGCTCCCGTAATGGTCCGGTAATCTCGGCGTATCATCTCTTTGCTGCTCCACGGTTTCTCTTCCGCCATTCTGTGGTGGATACAGCAGCACATCCGTTCCTGCGTCGCTATCGGCTGAGTTACCGGTGGGCGGCGGCAGAACGTTGCAGCGATGAGGTTTTAGCAGCATATCGGTTTGGACGTGCTCGTTCCTGGGAGCAATTCCATCAGGCGCTCCAGACATGGGGCGCTCCAACTCTCTGCTTTGTCTATGCTGACTACCGAGGAACCGTTGCAGTCCAAGCGGCAGGATACCTCCCACGGCGGGACACAACGTTGCCGGAAAGCGTGTGGGCATTTCCCCTGCCTGGATGGGAGCCTCGTTACCAGTGGGCAGGGGTGTTGTCGGCGGGGGAGCTCCCTAGGCTGCTCAATCCTCGACACGGATTTGTCGTCAGTGCGAATCAGAAATTTTCTCGCAATCTCACACTACCGCTGTCCTACATCTGGGAACCCCCTTCTCGGGCAGAGCGCTTGACAGAGCTATTGCTCCAGCGAGGGCTCTCATACACCCTATCGGATGCCGAACGCATGCAGTCAGACGTGCTCTCTCCCTACGCCCGGCGGATGATGAGCGTTTTGATGCCTCTCTTGGATCGCTTTCCGCATCGGAGCCCGTCAGAGCAGCGCGCTTTGCAGCACTTGCGTAACTGGAATGCCGTCTTTGACCGCCAATCTGTAGGTGCTACACTCTATTCAGTCTTGCTCCAACGCCTATTAGCCAATAGCTTCGGCGTGCATCTTTCCGAGAGAGCATTGCGGGAGTACCTTTTCCTCAGTAACCTTGCCCTGCGTCGTTTGGCGGAACTCGTTCATGAACCTAACTCCCCATGGTTTGATAACCCCCGAACGCCAGAGAGAGAGAGCTTGACGGAGGTCCTTCACCGAAGCTTGCGGGAGGCTCTGGATACTTTGCGTCAGCGCTTTGGCGAAGCGCCGGAACAGTGGCACTACGCAAGGCTACACACGCTGCGGCTTGAGCATCCATTGGGATTGCATCCACTGCTGCGTCCTCTTTTCTGCCGCGGACCCTATCCTTCTGCTGGGGCTCCGACGACAGTCAATACCGGCGAATGGCATTTGTGGAGACCGTTTGAGCAAGCTTTGGGAGCCTCCGCTCGTTTTGCTGCAGATGTTGGAGACACAAAGTGGTCTGTTGTGCTTCCCGGAGGGATTTCGGGCAATTTCCTAAGCCCTCACTATGGGGACCAAGTTCCTCTATGGCTCTATGGCGGAGCAATCCGTCGCTCTATGGGGATTCCTCCGACTGGGCGACGAAGCCTTGTCTTTGCACCAGGGGCTGTGCATTAGGGTGGAGTCTGTAGTTTTGCAATGGTCTGACTACAGTGGTCTTGAGCTGTGGACGGAGAAGTCCGAGCAGCTTGTGCTGTTGTGGGGGTCTATAATCACCCACAGGCAGCAACGATTGCTTACTACTGCTTGCATGCACTGCAGCATCGTGGACAAGAGGCCACTGGTATCGTATCATCATACTGGGATGAGCAGAAGCGGCGACGGCGCTTCGTTAGCTATAAAGGAGAAGGCTTGGTCTTGGAAGTGTTCACTCCCGAAGTCTTGCAGAATGTTCTGTGGGGGGATGCTGCTATTGGGCACAACCGATACTCTACAACGGGGAGTCCTTCACCGGCCAACATTCAGCCTTTCCATATCACCTACCGCATGGGCAACATTGCGTTGGCACACAACGGGAATCTGGTCACGACGCGTACACTCCGCCGCCGCTTACAGGAGGAAGGAGCCATTTTCCAAAGCACTACCGATAGTGAGCTCTTTCTGCACCTTATTGCCCGAAGCCGTCAGCCGACCCAGATAGAGCAAATCCGGGAAGCTCTTCGCCTGGCGCGCGGGGCTTACTCTCTGGTGATACTAACAGACACGGCTCTTTTGGCTGCCCGTGATCCCTGGGGTTTTCGTCCTCTGGTCGTTGGACGCCTCCCGATACACCATAACGGGCAGTACGCTTATGTAGTCGCCTCGGAAACATGCGCTTTTGATCTCATCGGCGCTGAATACATCCGGGATGTCCAGCGCAATGAGCTGCTTGTCATTGATGAAGAGGTTGTCCGAACCGGACAGCTAAAGAGCTACTCGATTGTGGACGATCCACCCCCGACAGCACGCCATTGCATCTTTGAGTTTATTTACTTCTCCCGCCCTGATAGTTTCATCTTCGGACACAGTGTGGACAAAATTCGCCGTAAACTTGGCAAGAGCCTGGCTGAGGAAAGCCCCGTGGTGGCAGATTCCGCTGACGATCCCGTCATCGTCATTTCCGTCCCAGACAGCGGAAATACCGCAGCTATTGGATATGCCCATGTCAATGCTGCAGCGGGTATTCCCACGCGTTTTGACATTGGGCTGATCCGGAGCCATTACGTTGGACGCACCTTTATTGCCCCTGAACAGAACCAACGCGAGCTTAAGGTCAAGACGAAATTCAACATCGTCCGAGGAGTTCTGCGTGGGAGGAAGGTAGTAGTTGTAGACGATTCCATCGTACGGGGCACGACTTCCAAAGCCTTAGTTCAGCTTCTGCGCCAAGCTGAGCCGAAGGAGTTACATCTCCGTATAACCGCTCCACCAATCCGCTATCCCTGTCGTTACGGTATGGATTTCCCCAGCGCCGACGAGCTTATTGCAAACCATTATACCACGGAGGAGGAAATCGGACAGGCCCTGGGCGTAGACTCACTCCACTACCTCTCCCTTGACAAGCTTATCCTCTCTGCCCCACACGACCCCGGGGTAGGATATTGCACGGCATGCTTTACTGGTGACTATCCCCTGCCGGCAGAATCTGAGCTACACAAGCAAGTGGCTGAAGAATAAATCCTTACGGACGTCTCCTCCAGTAAGGAGTAGAAGGCTCTATTCCAAGTTCTCTGGCGCGGCTAAGCCAGGGTGAGTGCCGACCGATTGAGCACGTAGCCCGTGTTTGCTCTCCAAGGATATGCTGAGGAGGATTTCACGATTCTTTACCTCTGGCTGAGAAAGCTGCTCTAGCAGCACAATCACAGGGACATCCATACGGCGCATCGGATGCGGAGGCTACGGCGATGAAGGAGAACGGCGGGACTGTAACAGGTGGATAACGGGATGAGAGGCAACCGCGGTCGGAACATGTGCCTCCCATTCGTCTACGGTATACTCGCGCAGCATGGTCACCGTATGTTCGGTCACGCCGAGTAAGAATACTTTCTCTCCGACCTGAACTGCGTATACCATAGCCTTGGGAGGAAGCGGTAGGCGAGCTACGATAGAAAACGGGATACTTCCTCTGCTCGCCCCACCTAAAGCCCATCGGCGGATCCCGTACGCTGCAATCACAAGCACGGTGAGGAATCCAAAGAGCAGGAGCAGCGTCCGGAGCAGAACCCAGCCCTCCATATCTTACCTCCGAAGTCCCTGTAGCCGTTCGGCAGGCTCTACCAGCGTTGTGATTCGTATACCGAAATGCTTGTCAATGACCACTACTTCTCCTTCGGCGATCTTCTTCCCATTGACCAGGACGTCGACTGGGTCAGTGATGAGCCGGTCAAACTCAATGACGGAGCCTCGTCCCAAGCGAAGAATGTCGCGGATGTACATTGTCGTCCGACCCAATTCGACGGAGACTGGAAGTTGGATGCTGAAGAGCAGTTCCAGCTTAGGATCGTAGAGCAACTGTTGTGCCTCGGCTTCAGTGGGCTCGCTTCCACTGGAAGGCTGTGGCCCAGAAGATTCTTCTGGGAGCTCTACTCCTTGCGCCACTGTTGGTTCAAACTCTGTTTCTTGAGTTTGTGGAGCTTCTTGCTCGGCCATTGCCGTCACTCCTTGCCTAACTTAGCTGATTTCCTCCGGTTGTATCGTTCGGATAATCTGAACGGCTCGGCGTCCTGCAACACTTCCCGGACGGACCCACAGTTTGGGCTGTCCTTCTATGGACAGGGGGAGCAAATCGTTCAGCTGCGTGGACAAGCGCAACACATCTCCAACACGCAGATTCAGAAGTTCTGCTACCGTTAGCGTTGCTGTGCCTAGCTCTACAGAAATCTGAAGCGGGATCGTATGTAAGTGCTTTTGGATGGTCCAGGTATTGAGGCGCTGCTGCTCTGGATTGGTTGTGTGAGTAATCCGTTGACGCTCCAAGCGGAGTAGAACATCTTCCAAGGCAAAGGTAGGATAGCATAGACTCATCACGTACGAGTGAATACCAATTGTCACCTGCATGCTGATGACGGCAACGATCTCTGAGGCAGAAGCGATTTGGACGAAGTCGGGTTCTGTTTCCATTCGGAGGAGGCGAAACTGCATTACTGCCGTTGGGCTCCAGCTTTCCTCCAGAGCCCGTAGCATATGCTCAACAACTCCTTTGAGCACGGCTTGCTCGATGGGGGTAATTGAACGTGCTTTCGGCGGCGGAGCCACTCCCTCACCACCAAGGAGACGTTCCACAATAACGAGGGCTAACTGCGGGCTTAACTCTAGGATGACCTGCCGTTGTGGCTCCTCTCCAAGCTCTACAATATAGAGACATCCCGGCCGCGGCAGCGAGAGCAAGTATTCTGAATAAAACAGCTGGTCAACAGAAGTCACGCTGATGGAGGCTAACGCTTGTAGTCTTGAGAGCAAATAGTAAGCAACTGTTTCTGCAAAGGACTCATGGATAGACTGCAGTGATCGGAGCTGAACTTTTGAGATGCGATTGGGTCGTCGAAAATCGTACGGCAGAACTTGCTTCGGGGTTTCCCGAAGCAAACTGTCAACCTCTACTGTTCCACTAGAGATCCCAGACAAAAGGGCATCAATTTCCTGTTGACTTAACGGCTGCGGCATCCCAGCAGACGGTCCTATTGGATGACAAACTTGGAGAAGTAAACGTTCTGTAAACGTATCCCGGGCAATGTCTGCTCCAACTCCTTTCGGATGCGGACACGGAGAGTGTCACGAATCCCTGCACTCTGCAGTTCTTCAATAGAGTACGAGGACACAATCGACATAACTCTGTCCCGCACAGGAATCATAAGCTCCTGACGGAGCTGCTCTCCCTGCTTTGGATTTTCAACTTCCAGGCCAAGTGCAACCAAGACATAGCGCGAGGAACTTCCTCGGGGGTTTACTACCAGGTCCTCAACTGGCACAATAACGCCCCGAGGAACAGTAGGATTAGTAGAGGTATCCTCCTTATGAGGCTTGGACACCTCTGGAGAGTCTTGTGGCGAAGACAGGAAAAGCCGGAATGCAATGAGTAATAACCCCACCTGGAGTACAATAGCACCGATGACGAGAGCGACAACTACCGGAAGGCTTATCCCCTTCTTCCCATTGCTTTTGGTCTCTACATCTGCCATGGAGCTCTGCCCTTACGCTGTGCGCATACATTATCGGACATTTTCATCCGCCCTCAAGTCGGGAACCGGGTATACGGAAGCTCGTCCGACGCTATGGTACTCAAAGCCTCGCTGCTGCATTTCGTCCGGAGCAAAAAGATTGCGTCCGTCAAAGATGATGGCTTGCCGAAGAATCTGCCGCAGGTAAGCAAAATCGGGATTGCGGAATTCTGCCCATTCTGTGGCAATAATGATGGCATCGGCTCCCTCAGCGCATTCATAGGGGGAAGTAGCATAGATTAGCTTCTCCGCATAGCGGCCCCGAAGATTGGGGAGAGCCCTAGGGTCGTACACACGAATGCGCGCTCCGCTGCTTAGCAAGGCTTCAATAATCCGCAGGGCTGGTGCTTCTCGGATATCATCCGTATTGGGTTTGAAGGCAGCACCCCAGAGGGCGAAATCCATGTCGGCAAGCTGCCCCGTAAAGCGATTCCGGATTTTCTGGATGAAACGCTGTATCTGTGCTGCGTTTACTCGCTCTGCAGCTGGAATAATTTGGAGAGTGACCCCCGTTTGTTGAGCTGCCCGCGTTAGGGCACGGACGTCTTTCGGAAGACAGCTGCCGCCGTAGCCGAGTCCCGGGAAGAGATACCGCTTCCCGATTCGACTGTCTGAACCAATCCCTAAACGCACTTGCTCAATATCGGCACCAATTGCCTCGCAATACGCTGAAAGCTCATTCATAAATGAGATGCGGAGCGCCAGAAACGCATTTGCCGCATACTTTGTCAGTTCAGCGCTTGTTTCATCCATTACGTAGATTGGGTTGCCCGTGCGAACGAAGGGTTCATAAAGTTCTCGAAGTACCTTTATCGCCCATGAATTGCGGGTCCCGATAATAACACGCTCTGGTTTCATGAAGTTCTCCACCGCTGAGCCCTCGCTGAGGAACTCAGGGTTGTGAGCAACGACAATAGAAACTTCTGGCAGCTCCTGCTGGAAGAATTCTGCTAACTGTCGTGTGGTACCGGGTGGAACAGTACTCTTTGTGACAATAAGCCTCCGATCAGGGGGTGGAGTTTGACGAAAGATGGACACAACCTGCTGGGCGACATCAAAAAGATGATGTACATCGGCTGAACCATCCTCATTAGGTGGTGTAGGAAGGCAAAGCATGATAATCTCGCTCCTCTGTATGGCTTCTGAAAGCTCTGTGGTGAAATGGATGTGCCTCTTGCGAATATTCTCTCTCAGCAGAGCTTCAACACCAGGCTCGTAAAAAGGGGGTTCTTGTCCCTGCTGCAGGCGCTGGATTTTCTCCGCATCTATGTCGACGCAAATGACCTCATTGCCGGTTTCTGCGAAGCAGAGACCGGTGACTAGCCCAACGTAGCCGGTACCGACAATAGTGATTCGGTACATATGCGACTCTGCTTCCTTACCCTACTGCAGTTGGAATGTGAAGGTGATGATTCCGACCATCTCTGTGGGTGTTGGGAGAGGATTGAAGCGCCACTGGCGGAGCGCTTCTATAGCTGCTCGTTCTAATACGGGATCGCTTCGCTGGATGGGGATGATGTTACTCACACTTCCGTCAGGAAGGACAATAAAGCGAAGGCGAATTTTCCCTGCTACATTATAGCCGCGTGGATACTGAGGGAGCACTTTGTAGATAACGGCGCGGTTACCTCCCCCGCCCCATTCTATGCTAAACCCTGAACCTTTTCCGGAACCTCCTCCTTGCTTACCCAGCCCGCTCCCCTGGGAGGAGCCCGTCCAAGTTCCTTGAGCTTGATTCCTTTCCAAGTCTAAAGAGTCTGGAGTGTTCATTGCTTTAACTGGGACTTCAGTCGCTGGGGTAGGGATTGCAGGTATCGTCTCCAACGATGAAGCAAGACGGGAACGTGGCGAGCTTCGCCGATCCACTCTGGCATCTTCTAAGGCATTTCTGTTCCTTGCCCGATACGGCGAGCCCTCGAGGGTAAGATTGCCGCCAGCAGGTTTCTCGCTTGTGCCCCAGCCGAGGGTGAGAAGTTCAACAGGAATTGCTTGGGGAAGGCTTTGGGGAAGTGGCTCGGGGGACCAGTGCACGTGGAGCATAAAGAGGAGAAACAAAAGATGCAGGGATACAGATAGCAGAAAACCCCGTGCGACAAACCGATCCCAAGGGATTCGGAGATGGATGCGTAAGTGGATGTCACCGTGGTCGCGCCACATCTACTGTACCCGTATAATCCATGCGTTTGAAAAGCCAGCACTCAACGCTGCTTCCTCCGCCTGAAGACGACTATTGTAGGGACCAAAGCGTACCCGCCACCACGTTTGTCCACGAATCTGGGCTGGAGTGACATAAACATTGGAAAAGCCGCGGCGTCGTAGTTGCTCTACTACTTCTGAAGCATCTGCCTGGGATAACGAGGCATAGACTTGAACGACAAAGAGAGGAGCAGACTGTCCTGTCGGTGTCGGTGTTGGAGTGGTGCTGTAGCTTAGGAGAGGAGCCTTAGGTTCGGCAGGATGGGTTGTGGTGTGGGGTTGTTTTGTTTGGGTGGTGGTTGTTTGGGTGTTTGGGGTGTCTTGCAATAATGGTAATTGCGACAGCCACAAGGGTTCTATCTCCCTCGCACTCCGAAACGGAGAACTCGCAGAAGCTTTCCTCCCCTCCTCCTGGACGGACTCCCTATGCTTTTTCTCGCCCCGCGCTACTTGGGTTTCCCCCTTCTTGCTCCAATACCAGAAGATTCCTCCCCCGACGGCCATGAGCAAAATGAACAGAATAAGCCTAGTCACAATACGCTTGCCTCCCTCTTCTTTTCTGTCCGCTCTGTCCGCCTTCTCTCCCTGTACCTCTTCTATGGGAAGCGGTTTTCTCTCACCTTCGACCTCCTCTATTGGAACAGTCGGATGAAGCGGGAAACAGTCAAGATCAATTTCCATCACCGCTCCTGTTGACGGTATCTCTGCCTGACTTTTGGCCTTAGTTTCCACGCTCTCATCCCGCCGGGGATAAGTCCGTGGACGCCGTAGTTCCTCCTGGACGATCCTTCTGATTTCTTCCCACTCTGTTTCAGTTTCCTCTTTCAGATTTTCCTCCAACGAAGCTTGTCTACTGCTCCACGGAAGCTGCATGGGATAAGAGTGCTTCTGTAGCAGGAACGTATCCCAATCTTCTGCTACTTCGAAGCCGGTCTTCTCTTCAGGAAGCAGCTCTTCTGTCATTACCATAGAAGACGTGCCGTTACACTAATAAAGACTCCACGCTCCGGGTATCCCTCCCAATACACAATTTCTCTGTTAAGCATATTGTCCGCCATCAAGACTAACAACAACTTTTCTGAAAACGCATACTGGAGCTCACCCCACAGACGGAGATATCCCGACAACCATCCTTCACCCATCCATCGGGAGCCAACAAGCTCCATGCCAAACGAACTCCATACTCCCTGCCTCCATTGGTGTTCATACTGAACACTGGCAGAGAAAGGAACATAGTATGGAACCGGGTGCTGTCCATCCGCTGTTGCTCGCCCTACCTGAAGGTGGATACCAAGGTAATCACTTCCCGAAGCTATCCGATAAAGGGCATCTACGGTTGCCTCCACCGCCGTCAAAAGAGGCAGCCATAGCCGGAATCCGACACTATCGCGCTGCCAACTCCACCAACGGGCTACTGAACGAAAACGGAAAGCCGGTTCAATATTCCACCGAAGGCTCGGGGTCCATATGACCGCGGCACGTACTCCAATCCGATCGTGCGGCGTTAGGGGAACACTCTCTAAAGAAGCGTATGGATTCTGCTGTAAAAGCTCCCGGATCCCTCTGTCTTCTAACCGGGACCATACTGTGACCAGAACTCTACCCGTCGGGACAAAAGCATACTGAAAAGTCCCCTCCCCCGTAGGCACCAAAAATCCCGAACCCGTGTACGTCCGTGCCACTTGTAATCCTATAATCGTGCGGATAGTAAACGGTACCTTTCCCCATAACAAGGGAAGTGCAAACTCACCAACGGTCTGGCTCCTTTCGCCCCATAAGCGAACGTCCATACGAGCATAAACCCCCACTGCGGGTAGCTCCGCACTCGGATAAAGAGCCCATGTTCGGAGACTCAAATGCTGTTCACTCTGCCCCCGCATTTCCTGAGACAAGGAGAGCACGTTCAGCCCAGCAGCCAAGCTGTAATCCAAGCGCTCCATACGTCCGTCCAGTTGTGCTGCTGTTCTGAGAGTCCATAAGGAGCGTTGGGGTGCGGAAGGATCCCCAAAGAGGCGATAGCGTCTCCAGTGCGTAGCGGTAGTCGCCTCCCCATATACCCCTTGAAACCACAGACCATCTGGCAGATGAAAGCGGAGATGAGCAAGTACACCGATGCCAATAGAGTCAGCATAGCGTCGGTGCCCTTGTGTTGCTTCTGCAAAAGCCATGCAGTTCAGAGCCGCTCTCCCCCATCCCCATCGCCGATATCCCCGAACCCCGACCGTCGAGTATTGTCCTATGCTCCCTTCTAGCATACTGCGGACAGCCACCGGGACAGGTATCCTTGCCGGGAAGGGAGGTAAAGGGAAGAAATCCACAAGCATGTGCTTATTGAGGGGATTGAGGGTATCCAAAACGGGATTCGGCAAAGGCTGTGGAGGTCGTGCCTGCTGCTTCGTGCCCCCGGGGATATGTCGTTCTTCCTGACCAACGATCACTACTTCCGGTAGCTCCAAGGGCGAGGGAGTCTGCCCCGACGCGCAGAATAGAGACGCAAGGCAGATCAACAGGAACCTTCTCATGGTTGTCTCCCAGACAGGCGTCGCAACCGACTCTGGGCAGTGCGTCCGTACTCATCTTGCGGACGAAGAGCTATGACAAGGCGGTACACTTCTATAGCGGCTTTTGGGTTATTCATTCGTTCGTAGCATTCGCCAGCCTGGAGGAGGCTGAGTGGGTTCCATGGTTCGGCGTTGGTGTGGTTTTGGTAGAGGGTTTGGAATGCAATAACGGCACTATCACACCGCCCTTCCCGCATCCAAGCTTCCCCGATATAGTATAGCGCCTCTGCTCCCATATCGCCTCCCCTATACACCAAAGGGAGAAGAATCGCCCGCACGGAGTCATACCGTTGCCGCGCTCGCCAGTACATCGCTATTTGATAGCGAGCCTGAGCAGCAAATTCTGTGTCTGCACCCTGCTGCAGTAAGGAACGCCATCTTTCCAGAGCGACGGCTGTGTCTCCCCGCAGCATGGCTAATATGCCCCGCTGGTAGAGCGCTTCTGCTGCCTGGGCACTATCTCCATGATGCTCAACCTGTCTGTACAAGCTATCAGCAATCAGAGGGTTCAAGCGCGCTTGTTCACGGGCAAGCTCAAGAGTACTTTGTATCGTATACCACTGCTTCGGATACCGACGATGGAGCTCTGCACTAATCCGAGCCGCTTCTTCCACGTGTCCAAGTGCTAGTGCACTCCGGAATGCCCAATAGAGCGCTTCTACAGTGCGCTCACTGTAAGGGTACCGTTGAGCGAATTCCATGTACTCTTGGAGAGCTGTATCATATCGCTGCCGCAGGAACATCAATTCTGCCCGTTTCAGACGTGCCTCTTCCTCCAATCGCGTTGCCGGATAACGGCGCTTGACCGTATCTAGCCATCGCTCTGCCTCTTCCGCTCGCCCCAGAGCCATAAGGCAATACTGCACACTTTTGACCGCTTCTGCAGCAAACAGACTGTTGGGAAAACGCTCGATCACCATCTGGTATGCCGTCAACGCATCCTCCCAGCGCTCCATGTTGTAGTAAGCATTGCCGATAACAAACCAAGTCCGAGCAGCCAGCGATGAGGTTGGGTGCAATTGCAACAGATTACGGAAGCGCACGATAGACTCTTCATAGCGTTGTTGCTGAAATGCAAGCCATCCCAGAAAATAGAAGCCCTCTTCTACTAAAGACGAGCGCGGATACGTTTGAACAAAGTAGCGAAAAGCTTGTTCAGCTTTGTCATACTCCCCCAACCGGTAAAGGACATAGCCATATTGATAAGCTGCATACTCGCCTTCGGGGGTTGACGGGAAGCGCTTTGCTAATTCCCAATAATCCTGAGCAGCTTGCCGGTATTGTCGCAGTAGATAGAGAGCATCAGCTTTGCGTAGCAACGCCTCGGCAGCATACGGCGTATGGGGAAACTCTGTCAGTAAGCGCTCAAACCAGAATACGGCTCGCTCCATTTGCTGAGTCCGGAAAGCACACCAAGCTGTTCCATAGAGTGCCTCTTCACGGCGCGGGCTATTGGGATAGCGAAGCAGAAGGCGCTCGTAAGTCTGGGTTGCCTGGGTAAAGTTCCCCACACGGTACTGTGCTTCCCCTAACCAAAAGAGTATCTCGTCAGGCTGCAGAGCTTCCGCCAATCGCTCCCCTGTTAGCTTCTCCAGAATCTGCAAGGCCTCCGCTGGACGGTTCAGCATACAGAGGGTTGTAGCTGCTCCTAAGAGAGCATACTCCTCATATCGCCCTCGCTGTGGAAGGACAGTTGCAGCAGCCTGTCGGAGAAGCTGCTCCACCATGCGGAAAGTTCGGAGCGCCTCGTCCCATTGCTGCAACTGTTGATATGTACTGCCCAGAAGCAGTAGGATCTGCACCATCGTCCCCACGTCAGTGGCATCCCGAAGGGCTTGTTCCAAGGTCAGTCGAGCATTGGTATATTGCTTTCTCTCGTAGTCAATTTGGCCCAACTCCAACAACACCTTGGCTGTATAAGGAAACTCCGGACGAAGACTCAGCTCTAGCAGTTCTTGGCGTGCAGCCGCAGTATCTCCACGGGTTTTCAGTGCAAGAGCTCCATAAAGACTGGCCAATGCTTTAACCGTCTGGTTAGGGCTGTCCCGGAGTTCCCTCAAGCGCTGGAGAGCTTCTTCCACATTACCTGTCCGCAGAGCAATCCAAGCCTGCTGGAGCCGCGCCCGTTCTGCCAATCGTCCATGGGGGTAACGTTCCAACAGATGCTCATACTCTTGTCGTGCCGCCTCCCACTGCCCACGCTGGAGATAAGCTTCCGCACGGACGAAGAAGAATTCTTCCCACGAAAGCTCCTCAACTGAAAGAGGTTCACACCACGACGGTCGCCCCCCTGAGGAAAAGCGCTCCAAAAGAAGCTGAAGCTCCTCGGTCAAGCGAAGGGCTGAGGCAAAATCTTGAAGCCACAATCTCAAATATGCCTCACGGGAAATTGCAGAGGGAGTTGCAGTGTGACAGGGATACCGCTTTCGCAGCTCAGCGAGTAACTGCACAGCTTGCCGATACTCATGACGCATCTCCGCAAGGAGTGCCCGGAATAGAAGAACTTCGTCTGCATGTCGAGAGGCAGGATATACCTGAAAGTAGCGTGCAGCAACGGAGTCGGCTTGTAGATATCGCGCCCGGTGGAGGAGTGCCAACAGGTACCAGTATTCGACCTCCTGTCCTACAGCCTGGCGCAGAGTACTATCAGGAAGGGTTGTCACCATTAGCGCTAGCGTTGAAT
This sequence comes from Bacteroidota bacterium, assembly GCA_030550395.1. GTDB lineage: Bacteria > Bacteroidota > Ignavibacteria > Kapaibacteriales > HRBIN21 > HRBIN21. The sequence continues at coordinate 148,419 of JAUQPL010000001.1, forward strand.
CCCAACAGTGTTGGGCCTCCTCATAATCGCGAAGCATGAAAGCCGCAATCCCTGCCCACTTCCAAAACCACAGGCGCAGCGGGGATAAAGGCTCATGGGCCAGCACTGTGCGGAGCTCCCGAAGAGCTAATTCCCAATACCCCTGCCCCATAAGGCTACGGGCTCGCTCCAGATACGCAAATTCCCGAACGGAGACTGGAATTGCTTCGACCGTCCGTGCCCATTGCTCTGCCTGCCAGAATAAATTGTGCGCTTCCGCGTATACAATCCTCCCCAAGCGCTCCACCGCATCGGTGGGTCCTCCCCTTAAAAACTGTGCCTGCACCTGCAGAAAACAAAGGACCATACCGACAAGGAAGATATGCAGGAAATGCATGTCTTGGATGCAGGCTTTTCCAACCACGCAAATTACAAAGTTCCGGGAAGGCGCCACAAGGTGCAATGCAGCTTACCGGCGCGGCGTCTATACTCTGTGCTTGTTCTCACAGTGGTACCTTCCCCTTTCCATGGCGCAGACTCTTGAAGAGATCTTCGTTGGCGAAACAACCGAACCAGCACTGAAACCTTCTGAGATCCCCAAACCCTTACCCGTGCTTCCACTTCGCGACGTGGTCATTTATCCCTTTATGCTCTTCCCTGTCATTGTCGGACGGCCTGCTTCAGTACGGGCAATTGCGAAGGCGGTCGAGCATAAACGTGTCCTCTTTGTCACCGCTCAGCGGGATCCTATGGTGGAAGACCCCGACTTTGATGACCTCTACCCTCATGGAACCGTTGCTCGCATCTTACAGGTACAGCGACTTCCCAACCAGCCCCTTCTGAAAGTGCTTGTTGAAGGACTATACCATGCCCGCCTCCGACAACCCTTCCACAAGGGAGAGTATATGGAGGCTAACATCCGTCTCATCCGCCCACGCATCCCTAAGGACGATCCGGAATTTCGAGCGATGGTTCACCGCGCTGCTGAGCTCTTCCACGAGTACTTGCAAATCTCACAGCAGCCTCATGAAATCTGGCTTACTTACGAAAACTTAAACAATCCGGTCCACCGCCTCTACTACGCTGCCGCGCACATCCAGCAAAACCTTGAGGTCAAGCAACGCATCTTAGAAAAAGAACACCTCAAAGACCAGTACTTTGAGCTACTGGGCATCCTAACGACTGAGGTAGAGATCCGGCGCCTCGTACAGCGTATAGACCAGCAAGTCCACGACGCTATCTTGCAGGCCCAACGACGCTACATCATTCAAGAGCAGATCCGCGCCTTGCAACGGGAATTAGGCGAAGAAGAAGAAGAGGTCATCCCGGAACTGGCTGCTCTCCGGGAAGCCATTGAACGAGCTCAGATGCCTGACCACGTTCGTGCAAAGGCTTACGAGGAATTGGAGCGCCTCCGAAAGACTCCGCCAATTTCACCAGAATTCTCTGTCAATCGGACATATCTGGAGTGGCTCGTCTCCCTCCCTTGGACGCAGCGAACGGAGGACAATTTAGACATTGAGCATGTCCGCCGTGTCTTGGACGAGGAGCACTACGACCTGGAACGTCCCAAAGAGCGGATTTTAGAATACCTTGCCGTAGCCCGGCTGAAAGGATTGGTACGGTCACAAATCCTCTGTTTCGTTGGTCCCCCTGGAGTTGGGAAGAGCTCCCTTGCCCGCTCTATCGCCCGAGCCTTGGGACGCCGCTTTGTACGGATTTCGTTGGGAGGTGTCCGTGATGAGGCGGAAATCCGAGGGCACCGCCGCACCTACGTTGGTGCCATGCCGGGGAAGATCATCCAGGCAATGAAGCGCGCTGGAACCATTAACCCTGTCATCCTTCTGGATGAGGTAGACAAGATGTCGGTGGATTTTCGCGGCGATCCCTCCTCAGCTCTGCTGGAAGTACTGGATCCCGAACAGAACCATGCCTTCAATGACCACTACCTGGAAGTGGACTATGACCTATCCCACGTCTTCTTCATCGCAACTGCTAATGTTCTGTACGATATTCCACTGCCTCTCCTAGACCGCATGGAAGTTATTGAGCTTCACAGCTACTTGGACGATGAGAAGCTGGAGATTGCAAAGCGTCATATCCTGCCCAAGCTACGCCGCGAGTATGGCATGGAAGGAGTCTCTATAGAGGTGACCAACGATGCCATCCTCCGGGTTATCCGCCAATACACCAGGGAAGCCGGTGTCCGCAACCTTGAACGGCAGCTGGCCACAATTCTCCGAAAGATTGCTCGCCAGCTGGTAGAGAATTTTACCACTCCGGAAGACCCCTCGGGAACAGCGGAGCCTCTCATGGAGTCCCCCGACTTCCAAGCCTATGTCCAGCAACATCGCATTACTATCACAGCCGACAGTATCCCACAGTATCTCAAAGCCCCAATCTACACGGAGCATTATAAGGACTTCCGCGACAAAGTCGGCATCGCTTTAGGTCTAGCCTGGACAAGTGTCGGCGGCGAACTACTTCCTGTTGAAGCAACGCTTATGCCCGGCACAGAAAAGCTGACCTTGACAGGCAAACTGGGCGAAGTAATGAAGGAATCCGCAATGGCGGCTGTCTCTTATGTCCGTTCCAACGCCTCTCGTTTTGGGATTGACCCGGAGTTTGCCCGAGGCAAGGAAATCCATATTCACGTTCCCGAGGGAGCAATTCCGAAAGATGGTCCTTCGGCAGGGCTAACGATAACGATAGCCCTCCTCTCCGCTGCCTCCGGTCGTCCAGTAAGAGGCGATGTGGCAATGACGGGGGAGATTACCCTCCACGGTGACGTTCTCCCTGTTGGTGGATTGGCAGAAAAACTGTTGGCCGCTAAGCGTGTCGGTATCACCACGATTATTCTTCCCAAGGAAAATGAAAAAGACCTCACAACCCTACGCCCCAGTATTCTGGAGGGACTACAACTACACCTGATTGAGCGTATTGAGCAAGCTCTCCCCTTGGTATTCCGTACTCCGCCCCTTACCCTTGAGACAGGCGGAGAATCTTTATCCTCTACTGTGCTTCCGGAAGGGGATTCTGAAGCTGAGGACGGGTCCGCACTGGCATCAAAGGTGCCGGGGTAATCACAGGTGATGGGGATAGCGTGTTTTGCTTTTCCGCCTGTCTTCGCCTACTTAAAAGAGTATCCCTGGACGGCGCTAATTCTGCAGAGGTCCATATTCGTTCTTTCTCAATCCGTACCGACCGAACTACAGCTTTGCGAGGCCCCAACGGAGAGAGCATTTCCCCATCGCGCCACAACTCTATCCCACCAGCGTTCCCCACGGAAAGTAAGACAGCCCGGTGTACTTTCCACTCTCGCTCCTGTCCTGGGTATAAAACGAGCTGCTCACTTTGCTTTCCATCCACAATCACGCTGATCCAGACCGTATCCCGAGCCCGAGCCCGCAGTCTCCAAACTGTATCCTGTGGCTGGAATTGTTTCTGCTCTCCAGGCTTGCCCTGCATTACCACAACCTCTGTTACTTTAGACGGTTCGGGAGCTGGTTGAGGGCGGAGGAAGAAGTAGTATATAACCGCTACCGACGCGCCAACCAGTCCTCCATAGATCAACGCCTGTGCAACGTGAACGGAAGCCTGGTACCGAGTTTGCCCTGAAGAATACTTTACCACTTGTTGTTGCCAGACCCGTGTATCCCTTCCAAAACGTTGGTCACAGAGTTGACGTAATTCCTCCTCTGGAATCCCTAAAAACTGCCCGTATCGGCGAGCAAATTGGCGCATATAGACCGGTGGTAATTCTCCAGGCTCGTCTGCTTCTAAGGCCTCCAGGATGGGTAAGCGGATTTTGAGTTTTTGGCTAATTTCGCTCAGTTCTATACCAAGTTCGTAGCGCCGCTGACGTAGACGCTCTCCCAGAGTAACCATAAAGATGCTCTCCCTTTATTTGCGAGGCGACAATTTACGAAAGAAGTGTGTTTGCTCCCCCAGGAAGCAGGGACGGTGGATATGTGATTTTTTCTTCCGTTTTTCCTATGCGTTCCTCCATTCGCATTGCATCTGGACAAGGGTTCTGGGGTGATTGGTTGTTAGCTCCAGTCCTCCAGGTCGCGCGAGGTCCCATAGACTACCTGGTGATGGATTACTTGGCTGAGGTCACGATGTCTATCTTACAAAAGCAGCGTCTGCGGGATCCTCAGCTAGGTTACGCCCGTGACCTCATTACCGTCTTTCGGGATATTGCCCCTTTCCTACGTGAACGCCCGATCCGGCTCATTACTAACGGTGGCGGCATGAATCCTCTTGCCGCTGCCGAGCAATTGGTAAGCGTTGCCCGTCAGTTAGAACTCCGGGGATTCCGTATTGGGGTCGTCCTTGGTGATGACCTTATGCCCCGTATTGATGAACTCCTGGAATCCGGCTATGAATTCCCGCACTTAGAAACCGGACAACCTCTGCGGGAAATCCGCGATCGTCTGCTCAGTGCAAACGTCTATTTTGGGGCTTTGCCCATCGTGGAAGCCCTCCGCCAAGGAGCCCAGGTAGTCGTAACGGGACGGACCACTGATACTGGCCTCACCCTCGCTCCTATGATTTACGAGTTCGGATGGAGCGAACAAGACTATGATCTCTTGGCCGCGGGAGTCATTGCCGGACACATCTTAGAATGCGGAGCCCAAGCCAGTGGAGGAAACTTCTTGGGCAACTGGGAAGCAATAGATCTTGTTGAGCCAGGATTCCCCATCGTAGAAGCCTACCCTGACGGAACTTTTGTGGTCACAAAGCACGAGGGTACTGGCGGAATCGTTACCCGCGAGACCGTGACCGAACAACTCTTGTACGAAATTGGAGACCCCCGGGAATACATTACTCCTGAATGCATCGCTGACTTCACCAGCATCCAATTAGAAGACTTAGGAGCGAATCGGGTTCGTGTCTTCGGTGCCCGCGGACGCCCCCCAACTCCTTATTATAAGGTTTCAGCGACCTACAGTGCCGGTTACATGGCTGTTGGAACCTTGGTGTACTCTGCCCCCAATGCCCTCGAACGCGCCCGACAAGCTGATTTCATCTTACGCGAACGTCTGCGGCGCTTGGGATTAACGTTTGAAGAAATCCGCACGGAGTTCGTCGGCTATAACGCCTGCCATGGTCCGCTAGCAAAGCCAATAGACCCCAACGAGGTCATGCTCCGTGTTGCTGTACGTGCGGCTGATTATGTGACGGTTGATCGCTTCACGCGTGAAATAGCACCCCTCATCCTTACAGGTCCACCTGGAGTCACAGGATTTTCCGGTGGACGCCCAAAGCCCAGCGAAGTCGTTGCCTACTTTCCTACCCTGATCCCGAAGGAGCTAGTACAACCAGAAATCCACATCCTGGAGGTATGACCTGCCCTTATGCGCCCCGGAGCTTCCGACATTTCTTCCTGGTCCTTCTGGATGCCGCCTTGATAACCATTCCCATGGCAAGATTAACTGCCTACCCACTTCCGCTGATGGAACATTCCGATAGCACCCATTCTACTGCTTACCCAACATCCTCTTCCTCTCCTCCACCACTTCGCACGGTGATACTTTATCCCTCCATGCTCACCTTTGGAGGCTATCCTCGGGTTACTCTCACAGGGGACATCTCCATTACCTACCGTTCACCTTCCACTTGGACCTTGACAGCTATAGGAGCTGCCTATGCTGGGACTTTGATTGCTGTTCACCTCATACAGCATAACGCTTGGTGGAAAGTGCCTGGTCCCTTCCAAGTAGTGGAAGATTGGAACTACGCTCTCCAAGTAGATAAAGCAGGGCATATCTATGGCGGCTACCTTATGTCATACCTCGGAGGCGAATTCCTCCTAGCCGCAGGTATGGACATTCGCGCAGCGGCTACGTGGGGAGCGCTGTTGGGACTACTCTACCAGACCTACGTAGAAGTGGAAGACGGTTTCAGCCGCGACTGGGGTTTTAGCCCAACCGATGCTGCCGCAAATTTTATCGGAGCTTATTGGTACTTAGCGCAGCATTATTGCCGTCCCCTCCAGGCTTTCCAACCTCGATGGCAATATATTCCTGCCCGCTGGACTGGGGATCTCCCACGTCGCCATAGTGGGACGTTTATCGACGACTACAATAGCTCAACATTCTGGCTGGCCATAGACGTGTACCAGCTGCTTCCTGCGGAATGGCAGCGCTACTATCCACCTTGGCTCATGGTGGCGCTCGGATACGGTGTCCGCAATGTTGACACAGAGCTCCCGAAGACCCGTCGCATGATGCTCGGTATAGACTATAACCTCCGTTTGCTTCTGCCCGACGGTCCCCCGATCTGGAAGTGGCTCCGTCAAAGCCTTGCCCTTCTGAAGCTCCCTGCCCCCGCTATTGAGCTTGGTCCTCATCCCCCGCGGCTCTTCTTACTCTATCCCTTCCGACCCCGTTTGAGGTAGTCTTTACGAAACCGGATATCGTGCGCTCCTCTCCGACGTATTTTTGCGCTTGCCAGTAGAAACGCTTACACACACAGTAATGAGCGAACTCTTCACACCTGAGGAATTACAAGAGGTCGAACATCTCAAATCCCTATACCCCGAGCCTCAAGCAGCACTCTTGCCCGTGCTGTGGATGGTCCAACGGAAGTACGGCTGGATTTCATTGGATGCTATTCGCGCCGTAGCGGAATTGCTCCGTCTCCCGTATGCCCATGTCCTGGGCGTTGTTCGCTTCTATACCATGTTCCACACCGAGCCCATGGGACGCTATCACATCCAGGTCTGTACCAACATCTCATGTATGCTCCGGGGAGGGGAGCAAATACTGACCTTTCTTTCACAAAAACTTGGTATTGGGCACAAACAGCGAACCCCTGACGGAGTATTTTCATTGGAAGAGGTAGAGTGCATGGGAGCTTGTGGTGGAGCTCCCATGATCGCTATCAACGAGGACTACTACGAAAACATCACCGTGGAGCAAGTCAATGAGCTCTTAGAACGCCTGCGCCTAAGCGCTCAGAATAGTTCCCATACCGAGGGGAACGGTACCAATGGGCATCCCACGCCGTGAATTCTTACGGCAACTTACTGCTGCAACAACGGTTGCTTTTGTGCCTTCCGCGTTACTGCAGCTCTTCGGTTCTCCTTCCCAGTCACCTCGTGTACCGTGCCGCCGCTTCCTTATCCGACTGAGTGAATACCCCGCACTCCAAGCGATAGAAGGCTCGGTCAAAATCTCCGTCCCTAATCCTGACGGCAGCATCTATCTACGATTGATTGTCACTCGCATCGCTGCTGATAGTTTCGCTGCCGTTGACGACATCTGTACCCATGCTGGATGCCTAGTAGGCACATATCGGAAGGACCTCCGAGCGCTTCCTTGCCCGTGTCATGGTGCCCTATTCCGCCCTACGGGGGAAGTCATCTCGGGACCAGCGTCGCGTCCACTCCAACGCTTCCCAACTTTCTATACTCCTGGCAGCGATGTGCTTGAGGTAGAGCTCCCCGCTCCCTCTTCCCTGCCTTACTTTCCTTCTGTATCGCTCGCAGTGCTTTCCAACCCTGCCACCGACTGGCTTGAGATTCTGGTAACTGCCCCTGCGCCTGGTCCCCTCCGCTTCCGCATCTTCACCCTCCAAGGACATCAGGTGCTAGAGTGGCAACAAGAACTTCCTAAGGATCAGCCCCTCCGGATCCGATACCCGTTAACGCATTTTGCACCAGGTTCGTATTGGCTTCAAGTGAGCATTCCCGGACAAGGATCCTCCGTGCAGCGCTTCATAATACTCCGCTAAAACATGCGGTTGCGTGTGCCAATATTCCTGCTCTTTGCCCTCCTTATCGGGGGAGGATGCGAACAAACGGGGCTAGATGATTTTGGCACCGCATCCCCCTTTGAGCTATCCCCGTCCGTGGCTGACTTCGGTCAAGTCCGCTTAGGGCAGACAGCAACTCTCTGGCTCCGTATTCGAAATCGCACTGATTCCGTTCTCGTTTTGGCTCCCGCTATTATTGGGAATGATCGTCCCGCTTTCCGTCTCCTTCGCCAGCCTGATAGAGCTCTTCTACCCGGGGCGTTAGACAGCCTACTGCTAAGTTTTACGCCGTCGGAAGCCCGTCTCTATCAGGCAACACTTCTTCTCGGCGACGATCACCCTGTTGAGGTCCCCCTCCGGGGTATAGGGGTCATTGAGGGACGCCTTCAGCTCATCGCAGCTATTGCAGAAACTCCACCAACAATTGACGGTGTTCCCGACGACCCAGTCTGGCGGGTTGCATCTCCACTCTCCCTAACTCTTCACCAGGTAGAACCGAACTCCCCGGATACACGCACTATTACTGCAAGCATCCGTGCAGCCTCAGACGATGAATTCCTGTATCTGCTCGTGGAAGTCGAGGATCCGACTCCCCACCAAACCCCGAATCTCTTCCGCTTCCGCGGGGGCGACCCCGCCTCAGAAGCAAATTGGTCTCTCAGTACTGAAGGGCAGGACGGCATTGGTCTTATCTTCCCCATCAGTATGCCGGGGGACATAGAGGGTGACCAGGCAAACCAAACATTTGAGACCGTGGGTTGCGCTGTCACATGCCATTCAGCCCGAAGTGTTACCATCTATGAAGGCGGGAGCTATCCTACCACCGGGCGCATAGACATCTGGTACTGGAAAGCCGGCACCACCAATCCCCAAGGATATGCCGATGATTACGTTGCCGAGGGGCGCAATGGCTCTAACTTCCCCGAAGAGCGCCGAGGCGATGCCGGCAATAGGTTTGAGGAACCCAATTTCCCGCCTCATGGGGCTGGTCCTGTGCTTCCTGTGAACATGGCCGGAGGAGACAATGGTGGCTTAGACCCCCGTCTTTTCCTTTGGTATCTCACGGCTGTCCCCTTCAATCCCCGAGCCCGAAACCCTGCTACCGGACGTCCATGGACTGCCGGTGACGTCGTCCCAGGCTGGCTTCTCCGAACTCAGAGCTCTCCCTTTGCCAGCCGAGGGGATATTATCGCTCGCGGTCGTCACGCCAACGGACGCTGGAGTGTTGAATTCCGACGTCGCCTGAATACTGGCAAATCCGATGATGCCCTTTTTGCCCGAGGACGTTCCCTCCCGTTCAGTCTGGCCTACTTTGACAATAGCCGTAAATACGCTCCCTTTGAATACGCAGCTCTCCCAGCGCCTCCACGCCCAGATCATTTCGGACCGATCCCACCCGTTATCTGGCTGCTTATACCCTAGCTCTGTGTTTGCGGTGTTTTCGCTACTTTGCATTCCCTAATTTCTGACAAATCCGTATGTCCCACGACACTCTGTGCTGGCCATGCTCAAGACGCTAGAATATGCCACCGTGCAGAACGGTTATGCTGTCGTTCAGAACGGTCTGACATACCTATCTGGCTTCGGGAATGAGTTTGCAACGGAAGCTCTTCCGGGTGCTTTGCCCAAAGGACAAAACTCCCCCCAACGCTGTCCCTACGGTCTGTACAACGAGCAGATCAACGGTACCCCCTTTACGGCTCCCCGCTTGCTGAACCGCCGGACATGGTTATACCGAATTCGCCCCTCCGTTGTCCACCCTCCCTTCCGTCCTATCCACCATCCCACGTGGAAAAGCACGCCCTTCACTGAGGTTCCACCTCCACCCACCCAGCTGCGCTGGAGCCCTCTCCCGATCCCGGATACACCCACCGACTTCCTCGATGGCATCACCACATATGCCGGGAATGGGAACCTGAGTACCCAGACGGGATGTGCTATCCATCTTTACGCAGCTAACCGCTCTATGGAGAACCGGTACTTCTACAACGCTGACGGTGAACTCCTCATCGTCCCTCAACTGGGACGCCTTCGCATCCATACGGAAATGGGCATCATGGAGGTTGCCCCCGGGGAGATCGCTGTCATTCAGCGGGGTATCAAGTTCCGTGTTGAACTCCCTGATGGACAAGCTCGCGGCTACATTTGTGAAAATTACGGGGCTCTCTTCCGCCTTCCCGACTTAGGTCCTATCGGTGCAAACGGATTGGCCAATCCTCGCTTCTTCCTTACCCCAGTAGCTGCCTATGAAGACAAGGAAGAAGAATGCGAGCTCATCGCTAAGTTCCAAGGGAATTTCTGGGCAACGACTTTAGATCATTCTCCACTGGACGTGGTAGCATGGGCTGGAAACTATGCCCCCTACAAGTATGACCTGCGCACGTTTATGTGCATCAACACGGTTTCCTTTGACCACTGCGATCCCTCCATCTACACGGTTCTAACCTCGCCGTCGGAGATCCCGGGAACCGCAAACGTGGATTTCGTCATCTTCCCTGAGCGTTGGAGCGTTGCTGAACACACATTCCGTCCGCCATGGTTCCACCGTAACTTCATGAGCGAGTTCATGGGGCTTATCTTTGGCAAATACGACGCGAAAGAAGAGGGATTCCTCCCCGGTGGCGCCAGCTTGCACAATTCCATGTCCGGGCACGGTCCTGATACTGCAACATTTGAGAAAGCCATCTCTGCCGAACTCAAGCCAGAATACCTTGGCAATACCCTGGCTTTCATGTTTGAAACACGTTTCGTCTGTTGTCCTACTCGATGGGCGCTGGAAACACCTTTGCTCCAGAAAGACTACTACAAAGCCTGGGAGGGTCTACGTCGTCGGTTTGATCCGACAAACCCAAACGGATAGAAGGTAGAGCGTTCAGGCCGGATTTTAGGGCTCCCGTCGCAGGGGAGCCCTTTTCATTTGTACCTCCAGCATAGGCAACATCTCTTTCCGACGCCTCTCATAGAAAATGAGCGCGGAAAATCGTGATGCAACGTTTTTTGACCTCCTCCATGGGAACCTCTCTCTGAAGTTCCTGCGACATTGAAGTAACCCCCCTATCGGCAATTCCGCAGGGCACAATGTAGCTAAACTCCTCCAGCCGATTGTTTACGTTCAGGGCAAATCCATGCCAGCTCACCCACCGGGTAAGATGGAGACCGATAGCACAAATTTTACGCTCCCCGGAAACCCACACCCCTGTCAGCCCAGGAATCCGATGTGCAGCAATGTCGAAATCCGCCAGGAGCTCAATGATACACTGCTCCAGCTCCCGTACAAACCAATGGACATCTTCTCGGTAGTCCGAAAGCCGGATAATAGGATACCCTACAAGCTGTCCAGGATTATGGAGCGTGACGTCGCCTCCCCGCTCTACCTCAAAGACGGGAATACCACGCTCATGGAGCTGCGGAAGCGGGAGCACAATATGGCGCCATGTTCCAGACCGTCCGATAGTAATGACCGTTGGATGTTCACACAGTACCAATGTGTTGGGAGCCTCCTTTCGCAAGACACGAGCAAGAAGCTGCTTTTGCCGATTCCATGCCTCCTCGTATGGGATACAGCCCCAATCTTCCACTTGCAGCATGGACACTCTGCGTTAACGCATGTCGCTGATCCCTGTACTCCCAAATCCCGCTGTTCCCCGCTCGCTTGGCGGCAGCTCCTGTACAAGCTCCCACGTTACCCGCTCATAGCGAGTGACAACAAGCTGAGCAATCCGGTCCCCCCTCCGGATCCAGAAACTCTGCTTGCCAAAGTTTGCCAGAATGATGCGGATTTCTCCGCGATAGTCACTGTCAATCGTTCCTGGAGCGTTCAGTGCGAAGACCCCGTATTGCGCGGCCAATCCACTCCGGGAACGCACCTGACACTCATATCCTGGGGGCAAAGCAATAGCCAGGGATGTTGGCACAAGTACAATCCCGCCTGGAGGCAGTTCCATCGGCTCATGGACGGCAGCGTATACGTCCATTCCTGCAGAACCGCTCGTTGCATAGCTTGGTAATGGAAGGTCGGCAAATGCTGGATCCGTGCGCCGAACTGGTACCCGCAACATTGCCGCCTCAATTTGTCACCGGCTGAGGTGATGCATAACCGACTTCCCGCAGTAGCTCACGAGCAATAATGATGTGCTGAATCTCTGAGGTTCCCTCGTAAATCTCGGTAATCTTGGCATCGCGCAGGTAGCGCTCTACCTTGTACTCGCGCACATACCCATAGCCACCGTGGATTTGGATTGCCTCCAGTGCCAGTTGTACAGCCGTCTGGGAAGCAAAGAGTTTTGCATGCGATGCCGCCTTGATATACCGCTCTCCCCGATCACGGAGCCATGCAGCCTTGAGGAGCAGCAGCCGTGCAGCTTCCAACCTGACAGACATATCGGCCAGCTTCATTTGGATAGCTTGATGCTCACAGATAGGCTTACCAAACGTTTTGCGTTGCTGTGAATAAGCCAAGGCAGCTTCAAAAGCCGCCTCAGCGATACCAACTGCTTGGGCAGCTATTCCAATGCGCCCTCCATTCAAAGTGTTCATCGCAATCCGAAAGCCCTCGCCAATATCCCCGAGGACATTACTGTCAGGAACAAACACATTGGTCAAGCCGATAGAGCACGTATCACTGGAGCGAATGCCGAGTTTATCTTCTTTCTTCCCCGGAACAAATCCCTCCGTTCCCCGTTCAATTAAAAAGGCTGTAATTCCCCGATGCCCCTTCGTACGATCTGTTTGGGCAAAAACCACGTACAGATCTGCCGTCGTACCGTTGGTAATCCAGTTCTTCGTGCCATTGAGAATCCATCCCCCATCTCCCCGTACCGCCAGCGTGCTTTGTCGAGTCGCATCTGACCCCGCTTCAGGCTCGCTAAGGCAGAAAGCACCGAGTTTACGTCCCGTAGCTAAATCCCGCAGGTAACGCTCTTTCTGTTCAGTTGTACCGTACGTCTCCAGAGGCCAGCAAACCAAAGAGTTGTTGACCGACATAATGACCCCCACACTGGCGTCTGCTTTGGAAACCTCTACCAAAGCCAGAACGTAGCTTATGGTGTCCAGCCCACTCCCACCCCACTCCGGAGCCACCATCATCCCCATAAATCCAAGTTCCCCAAGCTTGCGAACAATCTCATGGGGAAATTCCCCTGTTTTGTCTCGCTCTATTGCTGTCGGCTCAATTTCAGACTGGGCAAAGTCGCGCGCTGTCTGCTGAATGAGCCGTTGCTCCTCACTTAACTCCAAGCTGAACATCCCTAACTCCGCAAGAGACCAACCTCTTTACAGTGCCAAATTACGAAATCTCAACTCGGAGAACTTCCTCCGCAACCCCATCATGGAGGGTCCGATCCAGCCATAAAGCGAGCCACTCCGCTATTACCAGACATCCCCACAGCAAATGAGCATGGTTAGCTTGCCCACGACGATGTTCTTCAAGAAGACGCAGCACCTCGCTTGCGTTGAGATACTCCGCATGCGGCCCCTTCTGTTCAGTATACCACCATCGGAGACGCTCTCCCAACTCCCCCGCCATCCAAGAAATCAGAGGGGTTGCAAAAGGTGCCTTCGGGCGATAGATAACCGTGCGCGGCAGATATGCCTCCGCAGCCCGCTTGAGAAGATACTTCTGTCGCAACCCACCGATCCGGTAACGATCCGGAAGATGGAAAGCAAACTCGACAAGTTCTACATCCAACAGAGGGGGACGTGTCTCTACCGCTACGGCCATAGCGGCTTTATCGGAGTAAAGAAGGTTCAGCCCCGTCAGGAAGAGCTTGGTATCCAAATATGTCAATTGCGTAACTGGTGAAGCCCCACGCACTCGTTCAGCAAGTTCATGGTAACGGCGGATAGGGTACAACTCTTCGTAAGAAGGCAACGGTCGACGCCATAGTCGGCGCAACTGCTCCGGTGGACAATAGGCAAAACCATAAATGAAGGCCTCCAATGGAGACAACCGAAGCGGTACCAGCATCCTCCTAATCCACCGCAATGGACGGATACGAGAACGAATCCATCCTGAAGGGAATGCCCCTAATAGTGGCTCCACCACTCTTGTTCGGAACCAGCGAGGCAAGCGATGGTAGTGGTAGAGCATCAGTGTTGCCAATTGCTTCCGATAGCCAGCAAAGACTTCATCCCCTCCCATGCCGCTTAGCAGCACCGTAGTCCCATGCTGCTTAGCATGACGAGCAATCAAATAGGTGTTAATTGCTGCTCCGTCAGCAAGTGGATCATCTAAATGCCATAGAACCTTCGGCAGCAAACGATTGATGTTCGGGCGAATGCGGATTTGCCGATGGTTTGTCCGTACCTGTTCAGCAACAAGGCGGGCATAGGCCGGATCATTCGGCTGTACCTCTATACGCCGATCCTCCGGCGTAAAAGCAATCGTATAGGTAGCGATCTCCGCCTCTGGCGCTGCTCGACGCATAAGCGCCACAACAAGTGAAGAATCAACCCCACCTGAGAGAAAGGCCCCCACAGGAACATCCGCAATCATCTGCCGTGCAACCGCTCGCTCCAAGAGTTCCCGCAAGTGGGCAACATACTCCTCTTCCCGCCGATACCGTAAGCATTCCTCCGGTGCTGGATGCGGAACATCCCAGTATTGCCGGATTTGGAATTCCTCCCCCCGCACGTACGCATAATGTCCGGCTGGGAGCTTGAAGATCCCTTTGAATCCCGTCTTCGGCTCAGGAACCCAAAGGAAGATAAGTGTGCTCAGGAGCGCATCTTCATCCGGTTCCGCAGAAACCTCCGGGAGAACGAGAAGAGCCTTTGCCTCCGAAGCAAAGGCAAACAGCCCCTCTTTCCATACGTAATACAGCGGCTTAATCCCCAACTGGTCACGGGCTAAGAAAAGCTCTCTTCGCTCCACATCGTAGATAGCAAAAGCGAACATTCCCAGAAAGCGCGATAAGCATCCTGCTCCCCATTCATCGTAAGCAGCTAAGACAACCTCCGTATCCGTCTGTGAGCGGAAGCGATAGCCCAGCGCTTCCAATTCAAAACGCAGCTGACGGAAATTATAAATTTCGCCATTGTAGGTAATCCACCGCGTTCCGCTATGATTCACCATTGGCTGGTGTCCTGCCGAGGTCAAATCCAAAATAGCTAAACGACGGTGTGCTAACCCTACCCGATGTTCAGGAAACCACTGGATCCCCCAATCATCAGGCCCCCGATGTGCCAAACGCCTTAGCATATGCTCCAGAATTTGGGGGGATCCGCCACCAACAATGCCGGCAATACCGCACATCTTCTACACTGGCTCACCTACCTCTTCTATCTCCTCTCCCTCCAATCCCTCTGCTTCCCTCATGGCACTCCCCACAGCAGCCTTAGCAGACCAGAAAAGGAGCCACAGGGGGAACACTACCCGAGAGACTTCCCACCAATTGTCAATGAACCCCAGCCCTATCAGATAAACGCTGCCAATGAGCCCCCCCATCGCTAACGGCAGCGCTGTAGGAGCATAGACCCGCGATAACCGAACCAATTGAAAGGAACGCCGCGCCATGTATCCATAGAGCCCGAAGGCAGCTATAGCCCCCAAGATGCCTATCTCTGCAACCGATGCCAAGTAACTGGAGTAAGGATTGGCAAAGATATAAGACCCAAAGGCAATTTCCCGCGAAAGCGTCCCCAAGTATTGCCGACTGATCTCTGTCGTCCATGGTCTTGTGCTCCCAAAAAGCTGTTGGACCACACCTCCTACCCCCTTTCCTTTTTGTTCTGCCGAGCCTAGCTCTACGCTGAACGTGTAATATGCCCTGCTGATGTAATTACCCGGACCAACCCCAACGAAAAAAGCCCAGGGATTATCCCACAACATCCGTGCCGTCGCTGGGAAGGCCTGAAACTTTGCATAATGAAGGTAGTCTGTTGGATTCATCAGCAGAAGCAGCAAATCCCCATATCCTAAGTCTCCCCGGGCAGCACGGGAGGTCACATCGGTAAATCGTTGCTGCGAACGCCCCGCGATCTCCTCCAACGCCTTGTCAATTAGTACTACGCTAATGAAAAGCGCAATGCTACTCAATATAAATCCCCGCATGATACGGCGCCCATAGAGTGCTACCAATGCTACACCATACGCCAGCAAAAAGAATGGGAATCCTGCCCGGAACTGCAGGAGATAGTAGAGCACAAAAAGAGCCCCTTGAACAACAGCAACGACAATTCGAGGTAGGGAGCGTTGCTCACCGAATCCCAAAAACAGCCCTGCCGCCACAGCGAGAAAGAAAGAAAATTGATAAGCATTGTTACCGAAAGTTCCCGAAAGCTTATCAGGGTCAGCATAAGCAAGAAACAACGGGAAGTCCCACACAAGAACAACTCCAAGGTTTAGCAATAACAACACAACGAGCATTTTCCAGACAGCATTAGCAAATGCTTGAGGCTGCGTCACCCACCGACTCAGCGCAAGAAACAGGAGGGGTCCCCCTGCAAATCCCATCGTGAAAAGCAACACTGCTGGGAGGAAAACTTGATCTGCATTCGCTAAGGTAGAGACTGCAATTGCAAGTAATAAAAGAAAAGCAAACCGGGCAATCCAACGGTCTTCTTCATCCGCCTCCGCTCCCAGCGCGGGGCGAAACAAGAACCCTAGGACAATAATAACGACGGCAACAGGCATATCCAGTACGTCCACCCACTTAGGCAAGAGGCGGAGCTTTTCTGTTAGGAAGCGGCTTACGAGAAAGAATCCGATACCGAATAGCACTACTCGTTCAATCATCTTCTCGTAGCAGCTTCATAGACTACCGCCTGCACTTCACTTTCTAACCAGGGAAGAATTCGGTCAACTGTATAATTGTCTGCCACATACTGCTGATTTCGCTCCCCCACTTCCCTCAACCACTCTGGGTGTTGAAGACACTCACGCAAAACTTTGACAAGACATCCCTCATCACCTACAGGAACAAGCCTGCCGTGAACCCCATCAACAATAACCTCCCCCAGAGCCCCAACACGAGTAACAACAACCGGTAATCCCACTGCCATCGCTTCCAAAACAGCCATGGAAAACCCCTCACTGTATGAGGGTAGCACGAATACGTCCGCTTCCGCCATATACTTGTGAACACCTGCCGGAGAGACGATTCCTAAAAGGCGTACATTGTGCCTACAAGCTTCCCGTAGGAACTGGTCAATCTCCGCCTCAATCTCCACAGAGTGTTCATCGTAATATCGCTGCCACTCCGCGGGAAGAAAACTCCGAGCAACTTGTGGATGAGAAATCCGGGTTCCAATCACCCACAATTCTACAGGGAACTCCATACAAAGCTGTTGATATGCTCGTGCCAATTCCCGGAAACCCTTAGCAAAGGCAATATGTCCAACGAAGAGAAGCCGATATGGCATCTGCTCTGCTACTTTCCGCCGCCGTTCTGGAATCTCCGCCAGAGAAATCCCGTTCGGGAGTACACGAAGCCGCCCCCACGGAACCAAATGAGCAAACTGCCATTGCAATCCCTTACTCTGGACGAAAACTCGCTGCACGAGCCCCAATATCTTCTCAATAAACCACTGACGCCACCGTGATTGACATTGATAAAAGCTCTGAAAATTTCCCCCGCGGTACTGTATCAGCACTTGACTCCCCGCTATTCGAGCACTAACTATCATCACGCTGTCCCGTAGGAATCCCACCCAACTAGAAGAAAGGAGGAGAAAAACAGCCCTCGGGCGCCAGCGCCAAAGAGCCCACCAATACTGCCACCATACCCGAATAAACGCCCATATCCCTCGCCAGTCCAAACGTCCTTTCTCAGCATTACTTCGCCGTATCGTTGTTCGGACATGTATGAGTCGGACTTGCTCTGACTTCCAGTTCCGAATCAAAAGCTCCATCCCTATCTCCGGTCCCGCATACGGTGGCGGCGTCGGCACAGCAGCTAAGAGCCGAATTACTTTATCCATTTCAATCCTGGCAGCGAGCGCATAACAAACGTAACCACTCCACCTCCATCTCGCCACACACCGAGCAGAGGAATACGCCGACGCTCATTCAGATGCCGTTGCAGAAAGGCGACTCTCTCCTCTAACTCCTCCACCTTCTCCTCCAGCTCCTCCTGGACAAGTTCCCCTCCATATTCAGGATTGCTGTCTGCTTGCAGCTGACTAAGATGCCACCGCACCCCCTCAAGCTCTTCCCTTATTTCCTCCAGCTGCTGATAGAGCTCCACGGAATCCTCCCAAGCACAGAAAGAGGCTATCTGCTGCAAAATCCGCAGAATCTTTTCCTCCTCATATCCAGGCAGCTTCTGGCGCAGAGCTATCTCCGAACGATGCGGCATAACAATCATCGGGTCCAATATAAGGCGTCCCCGTGACCCCGGTCGAGCTAGTTCAGAAAGAGCATCGTGTAAGTTGCTGTCCCACTCAAGTCTGCCTAAAGGATACTGCAGCACGCGGGCTTGAGTTGGATACAGCCAGTTGAGTGCCAAGGTTTGGTGAAAATCTGCAGCAATAACTATGTCCTCGGGCTGCAAGTGTAGCCGATACCGCTTGTTCACGCTGTAAATCTCGTTGTCTGGCGAACGATAGAGCCAAATAACAGGTACCGTCGCTACCGCTATTCCCAGCCCTGCTAAGCCCCATAAACACTTCTCCATGGAAGAGCGAGAATCTGAGAGCAGCAATGCAACCAAAGGAACCGACCACAGCCAAAACTCGTTGGAACTCGGTTCCCACAGAACCGCCAATACCAGCAGCACGCCTCCCCACCCTATCAGGCTCCAATAGCTCCATCGCCCACGAAGCTTTACATGCCACCGCTTCGCTTGAATAAGCAGAAGTATCCCAACTAGTACCACGCCTACTATCCCCATGCCACCGAGAATTCCTGCAATTTCCGGCGGGAGATGCCGCAGCAAGAAACGGTCATCTAGCAATAGCTTCAGTGTGTACCGAGATTCCACCCATTCGCTCACTGTCCCCAACCGGACAAAGTACTCCGGGAAAGTCCATGAGCGCACCAGTCCCACAAGAGCATAAAGCGGTGTTAGAACTTGGAGCTTCTCGTAAGGTGTGAACTGCATATGTGCTGTATACCCTCGTACAAAGCCCCAGAATGAAGAATATTCTTGCTGCCCTAAAAAGGCGATTATGTAAGAGACACCTGCAAGCCCGGAGGTGGTTGTAAGGAAAGTGATGGCGGCTTTTGTTTGCTTGTTTAAGAGAAGAACGCATGTTGCAATAACGGCAAAAACGAAATAGCTCTGATGACATAGTCCTGCTACCCACGTTGCTACAACAGCTATCCCAATCCATCCCCACTTTCCCGAACACTGGAAGTTTTCCACTGCTATCCCTGCCCAGATCACCGCAGCAATACCAGGTATGTAAAAATCCGGCACAATGCTATATGCCCAAAACCCATAGCTTACCATTGCCAATACCGTAGCCGCGGCTACTGCCCATCGCCGCTTGAACCACAACCATGCTAAATACCCGATTCCAAGGCACCCAACCAAACTCATTCCTGATACAAAGATCCGCACCAACCCCAGCGTTCTGCCGAAATCCTCTTCCCTTACCCACCCGAGCCAAGCATTCACCGTTGCCAGGAATCCAATAATAAGGTGGTGCGGATGTGTCTGCCCCTGATGCACACGCACAACAAATGGCAACGAATCATCAGCGTAGAGAAAATTCCAACTTTGTCCAATAGCCAAGACAAAAGCCCAGCCGATTGTCAGCCCTCCTGTAAGAAGCCTCGGAAACCGTGAAGGATCACCTATAGCTAGCCTTCCCATGTCGGTGGCATCCCAATTGCCGTCAGGATCTCACGAAGAATTGCCTCGTAAGAGAAGCGCCGAGCATTATAAGCGGCAATGTGATTTCGCCATTGAATGCGTTGTTCCTCCGGCATTACGCTGAGAAAATTCACAACTTTTTCAAGCGCATTTTCAAATTCATAAGGCTCCTCCCAATACCACCCATTAACCCCCTCTTCTAGCAAATGCCGCAGAGATAATCTCCTGGGCAGCAGGAGCGGAAGCCCTGTTCCCATTGCTTCATTTGCAGAAATCGCTATCTGCATCCAAATCCCCACATCCGCCCCAGCCGCAAACTGACGCACTACGTCTGACGGCTGAAATGGCAAAAGAAGAAAGCGCTCGGGACATGGCTGCTGTTGAGCTCGCCGTCGAAGCTGACCCTCATAAGCATCCCCCAAGGTTCCAATGAGGATATACCGCACAGGAAACCCACGCCGCTGGAGATATCCAATGGCATCAATAATCCGCTCGAGCCCCTTGTGTGGTACCACTCGCGTAACCGTCAAGACTACAACTTCTCCCTGGCAGCTCAACTGCTGACGAACTGCAAGGCGCTCTTCTGGACGAAACAAAAAAAGGTGACTATCATATCCCAAACTCAATACTCGTGCCTTGGCTTTCAGAATTTCATAATCCCCCTGTTCTTGGCAACAATGCTTTAACCACTCCAGAGTCCCCGGACTATTACATACCAAAAGCTGGGCACGACGAAAAGCAAGCTGATACAGAGGACGCTTCAAGAGCTCAAATCCTCGATCCTGCATCCAGGAAACGATGCGCGCAGGCAGGGAATGACGTTGCCGGTATTCGGCTAACTCGCTGAAAAAACATACTATTGGGACATGCTGCACCTCGGTTGCTCGTAATACCGGCCCTCCAAACATTTTCCCTATCCCTATCAAAAAAACTGCATCCGGCCCCCATTCCGCAACAGCATCCGCAACGTGAGCTGAGAAAACAGCGGAACGAAACCGAAAACGCACCGGCAGACGGATGATCTCATACCCCTCCACCGCAACCTCTCTCCCCGCTGGATAAGGAAAACGACGAATACGTCGTGCACTGGAGGAAACAGCCGTAGAGGTTACCACCCGCACCTTAATCCCTAACCGTGCTAACGTTCGCGCAATCCAAACTTCCTGATATCCAACCTCTGGCATAAAGTGTCCACACACAACAGCTATCCGCATGTTCGGTAGGAGCTTATCGATAGCCTCAACCTTGTCTCTACCCGCTGCCTCCTCGCCTATCCATCGTGTATGCCCCAAAAGCTATAAGGATTCTCCCTACCCTTGCCAACTTCTTAGTCCTGAAGCTCAAAAATCTTTCGCCGTGTGGTTGCCCCCTTGATCAGACGCAAACGTCCTACAGGAACCTGCAGATAGGCTGCTAACAATTCCTGAATCCGCTTATTCGCTTTTCCATCACGTGGAGCCTCACGCACAGCAACCTCAAAGACGGCATCATCGAGTTTCACTACCCGTTCTCGCTTTGCCTTTGGCTTCGCATGGACTATCAGGAACATTGCTGCCGCTTTACCGCTTGATAAACCAATAACAAAAGTATCTCGCAGGCGTTCTGATACGCAAGAAATAAGCTCCTCGTGCCCAGGCCACGACAGGGATTTTGAAAACAAAGTATCCAGGATTCCAGACCCGTTGAGCAAAGAGACTGCTGCCGAGGAGGTTTACAACCTCTATGAGCAGCTCACCCGATTCCCCTTCAACAACGCCTCGTATTTCCTCTCTCTCTGGGCTTAGCTCAATGGAGATTCGTGGAGCGCTGCGAATTTCTCGAACAGCAGAACGCACGAAGACATAGGGGTCCGAAACAGAGCTACATCCTCCTATGGTCACCTGAACGTAGTAGGTTCCATCACGTGGCGGGACAAATTCCCGGCCCGTAGCACCAGGAATGGGTTGGCGATTCTCATCCAGCCATTGGTTTCCTGTCAGTGCACTAGAGACCAGCGTGTCGCCACGACGCCCAATCATAGGTTTGGGCGGACGCGGGAAGAGGTGGACTTGCGCAGAGTTCTGCGAACGCACGGTTCCACAATCATTACGGGCTTCCACGGTGTACGTACCCGCTTGCCAGACGCGGACAATGGTATCCCGAGCCCATGGCAGAGCCGTATCGTTGCGGAACCATACGTAACGAACTCCCGCTTCACCCGAGATGCGTAACTCTACAGTATCCCCCTCACAGAGGCGAATCTCTCCGGAAGGAGTAAGGAGAGGACGTCGCGGAAGCGGTCGTACCGTAATAGAGAAGCTCTGCCTTGCTCGGAGGCTACCGCATTCATTGTAAGCTTCTACTGTATACTTTCCCGATTCCATCGCGGCATACATCGTGGCGTCTCCCGCCACGACCGTAGAATCACGCCACCATCGGTAGTGAACTCCTGGCTGGGGATTAATCACGTACAGGAGCGCCCGACGTC
Organism: Bacteroidota bacterium; assembly: GCA_030550395.1. Lineage (GTDB taxonomy): Bacteria > Bacteroidota > Ignavibacteria > Kapaibacteriales > HRBIN21 > HRBIN21. The sequence continues at coordinate 170,382 of JAUQPL010000001.1, forward strand.
CTTCGCAAAATTCCGTCTCCCCATCTACTGCAAGCTGTGGTTCAAGAGGACGTTGCTGCGCTGGTACCGGCATTCCATTGTCGTTGCTATAAGCAATGGGCTTGGTTGCTGCAATCCGGACCCGATATTGTCCGCCTGGGGGGAGGAATGGGATAAAAACCTGGAAAGATGTGTCCGAACGGGCTTGCAGCGAATCTAACTGCTGCGGTGTCCGGAAGCTCGCTCCCGCATCAGAAAGCTCAATGATGAACGTGTTATCTACAGCAAACTCCCCGCCCCGGACATTCCACCGCAGCTGGAGGACATCTCCCGTGCAGAGGACCGAATCAGGCAGTGCTTCTAGCTCAATACTGAGCAGATATCCTCCCAGGCGAAGGATAGCTCCATCATTCAGCCCCGCCAGAGTAGGTTGAAAGGCATTGGCGGTAACCGGGAAATCTGTACTTCCAGTAACTCCAACAACTGCAACATTCCCTGCACTATCAACAGCCGCGGCAAATGGTTGGTCTGTCCCCGTTCCTCCATAGAGCAAGCTCCATTGTGGCATCCCCGTCCGGTGGAGTTTCAGCACAAACTTATCTTCACCCCCACTGAGAGATTGTCCTGTCCCGAGGATGGGAAAATCGCCGCTAGAGGTTTTGCCAACAACGTACAGATTCCCAACCGGATCCGCCGTACAGCTAATTGCTCCATCTGCTTCACTTCCTCCAAAGAAAGTCGCCCATCGGAATTCCCCCGCAGCGGTAAGCTGCACGATAAAAGCGTCAGAAGCCCCGCCTGCATGGTATGGCTGCCAGACAGGGCTGACTCGTATATTCCCACTAGCCGTTGTTCCAACAACCACTATATGTCGGTCTACTGTTACCGCAATGCCATAAGCACGATCGTTATCCGAACCACCGTAATAGGTTGACCAATTCAGATTCCCGAACGCTGTAAAACTTGCCACAAAAGCTTCAATGCCTCCTTTTGATGTTCGCTGCATTGCATTGCGCACTGGGAAATTAGGGCTTGTGGTTTCACCACAGATATAGAGGGTGCGTCGGCTGTCTACTCCAACGCCGTATGCGTAATCAGGTGCTGTACCCCCCAAGTACGTCGCCCACACCCGCGCCCCATCAGGGCGCAGTTGCACAAGGAAAGCATCGGTGTACCCTGCTAACATAGGCTGAACAGCATTAGAGGTTATGGGAAAATCCGTACTGGAGGTATAACCCGTCACCGCAATAAAGCCCTGATTATCGACAGCAATGGCCGTAGCAACGTCATCACCTCCTCCCCCGTAATAGGTTGCCCACAATCGCTGTCCATCGGAGGAGAATTTGGCTATGAAAGCATCCGTACCCCCTCTTTTGGTACTCTGAAAAGCGCCTGCCACGGGAAAATCACTACTGGCTGTTACTCCAACAACGTAGAGATTCCCCTCCCGATCAACCCCAACTCCAAGAGCGCGATCGTTGTCGCTACCACCAAAGTAGGTTGCCCAGAGAAGGGAGTTTGTGGGACTGAACTTTGCAATAACGGCATCTTCTCCCCCCGCCTTTGTACCTTGCCACGCGTTGAGCACTGGGAAATTTACCCCCCACGTCCATCCGACGACGATAAGGCTACCATCGACTGCAATAGCAGTAGATCGAATTTCATCCTGTGCTGTTGACCCAAGGTACGTAGCCCATTCCACCGTTGGTTGTGCCCGAATGCCGACCATCGCCCCCAGCACTCCCAATATCCAGCGGCGTATCCTCATCACTCCCTACCCCTCTCCATCTGCGCGCCCGGCAGGACTCGAACCCGCAACCCCCAGATCCGAAGTCTGGTGCTCTTTCCATTGAGCTACGGGCGCATTAACGTGTGCAAATTTACCGGTTTTTCACCCCCGGTGCTGTCAGTCGGACCCAAACGATCTCCTCTCGCTCCAGGCGAACAGCTCCTGGAACCCCTTTGACTTTTCGGACATACTTCCGCCACGTATAAGACACGGCAACCATAGCCGTTGTTCGTGCTGTCGAATAGTAAGCCACGATTGCGGCTGCTTGTTGTAGAATATTTGGCGGTGGAAGTTCCCCTTTTCGCCCTCCCCGAAGAATTCCATGGGCTCCTGGACTCCCCCGAACATGGAGGAACAAATCATGAGGACGAGCAAAACCAAAGGTTAGAGCGTCGTTGCTGAAAGCATCCTTGCCCACATACAGGACAAATCCTCGTCCCAAAGGAAAGACACGTGCCCGCTGCCCTTGCTGGATAGGAACTTCACGCAGAGGAAATCGCTCGTCCAGCCGACGGGCTATATCCCGAAGCTGATGCCTCAGGGTAGCCTGCTCCAGTTGCTGTTGCATGTGCTGGAGTTCCGCCTGCAGTTGCTGGAGTTGGGGTAAGCAGCTCTGGGCATAGCGGAGAGAGGTCTCCATTCGACGGGCTTGCTGGAAGTAATGTTCGGCGTTCTCCCGAATCGTCCATGCTGGATTTAGCAAGATACGCTGAAGATTTCCCCACCAATCCTGTACCTCCAGTTGCTCAAGGCCGCGCTGACAAAGATCGGGCTGAGACAGCAACAAACTTCCCCACAGTCGGTAGAGCTCAACACGGGTAGCATGGCGCAAATGCACCTCTATATCTGCAAGGCGCTTTCCTACCTGTCGTTGATACCGCTGGAGACGCTTCTGAAGCTCTGTGCGCTCTCGTTGGAACTCTTCAAATCGAAGGGTATGCCGTACTCTCTCCGCTACTGCCTCATGAAGAGAGAGAAATGCGGCAATGCAATCTGGATACTCTCGCAGGGGAATAAGCGACAGCAGAGGAGGTCCTTGCGGACGCCGCAGTAACAAAGCTGTACTGCTCTGGGCTATCTCTTGGAGAAGGTGGTGTGCCTCGGCCTCTACCTTGCTTCTCTCTGCTCCGGACAGTTGTGCTAAGGGTATCTCTGGCTCCACGCCACAGCGGTAGCATACCTCGCGAGCATAGAAGGTACCCAATTGGTAAGCACTTCGAGCTAATGCCTGGTAAAGAGGCGTCTGAGCATCAAAGGTTTTCCAATCGGGAAGGTATCGGGGCCTGCAAAGTTGTTCGTATGGAGTCTGTGCCTTACTCAGGCAGGAACGTACCGTACCATCAGCTGCAATAGAGAAGGCCCCACTCTGGGACGTCCCGAAGAGCAACAACACCAACCGATCCCCCGTGTGGAAAAGCCACTCTATCCAGCGTTCTATAGGATGAAGTGTGAGCGCACGAAGTTCTGCTCCCCACAATTCCTCACCCCATGGTCTTGCTGTCTCTAACTCAGCCCAATACGGCGGACGACGGAAGAAGGTTGTCAATCCCGGACGGAGCCAGATATCAATGATGACGGTCTCTTGCGAAGAATTGGAGACCTCAAGTACCAATCCCTGCCGTGGGTACTGTAATAAGCGCAACACTCGGGAATGGACAAGCTCAGGGGCAATCTCACGCACTAAACGGGAAAGTGTAGCATGATGGGCAATCATAGGGCGCGCCCGGCAGGATTTGAACCTGCGACCCTCGGCTTAGAAGGCCGATGCTCTATCCCGCTGAGCTACGGGCGCTTAGAACTCCCGATAGAACTTGCTGCGACGATCTTCTATCGCTGCCCTATCCCGAATGGCCGTGTACCAATAGTAGTACGCCGATGCTTTCGCCGTATTGTAGAGACGGCGGTACAATTCCACAAACTGTCGCTGCTCCATTTTCTTCGGGTCAGCAACTTCACGCTTGACCACCTGGACGATGAAATAGGCCCGCTCCCCCCGAATCGGTGGTGCAATGACCCCTATGGGCACTCGATACGCCATTGCCGTCACAATCGGATCGTTGCCATACCCTTGTAGGAACCCATTGTCCTTGACCATCGTCGCCGTCTGAACCTGAACAGTAGAATCTATTGCCGCGATACGGGCAAGAATATCCGCCCCCTTAAGGCGCTGATAAACCTTCTCTACATGGCCTCGCAGCACATCTAGCTTCTTGATCCGTCGCACCCGTTCCGTAATTTCCGCCCGCACGTCGCTGAGCGGCTTATAACCTGGCTTCCGCTCGTCTACTACTTGAGCAACGACAACGCCATAGGGGCGGAGTTCCATAGGATCGGAAACAGTCCCGATAGAATTATTGAAGGCAAATTCTGTCAAGGCTCGGGAACCAAGAACAGGGGTTGTAGCCTCAAAAAAGGCAGTCTCAACAGCATTGCGCTTGAGGCGGCGTGCCAGCGTATCGAAAGGAATTCCTTTCTGTACCTGCTGCTTGAAGCTATAGGCTTCTCGAAAGATTTGATTCCGCCCAGCCGTTCCCAGCGTCACACTCAATTCAATCTCACTGTAGGCAATACGTTCATCCGACTTTGCATGGACGGCAATAATATGGAAGCCGAACGGGCTCTCTACTGGACCGACGATACTGCCCGGCTCTGCAGCAAAGGCAGCCTCCTCAAATGGTTTGACCATCCGTCCCCGAGGGAACCATCCAAGGTCCCCACCCCGCTCTGCAGATGCCCGATCTTGGGAGTACTGACGTGCCAGTTGAGCAAAATCCTCACCAGCTCGAACCCGCCGTAACAGCTTCTGGGCTTCCGAACGAGCGCTGTCCTTATTGGAGCCAAAGCCGATAAGGATATGACTGGCGTGCACAACCGGCGTATCCCCCTTCTCCCGCTGGTCTACTCGGAAGAAGTAAAATTTCCCTGCTAGCTCTACCGGTCCAATCACCGCGCCAACGGGCTTCCCGAGCAAATATGCAGTACGCTGAGGATCGATAGATGCCACCGAAGTTAACCCAACTGACCGTCCCTGGTATTCCGCCATCAGGAGGGAGAAAACCGAATCTCTTTGTTCTTCGGCAACGGACTCCAATTGACGTTGAATCCGGTCTAAGCGCTTTCGGAAAGCTGCCGTATCTTGTGACGTAGGCTCCAGAGGGAAAATTACGTACTTGAGCTTTCGCATCGGCTTCTTCTGGCGAAACATCTCCCGGTTCTTCTCATAGTAACGCTCTATGTCTGTCTCCGCCACCGTTATATCCCGGTCAGGCACACGGTCAATCGAATAAGCAACGTAATGAACTTCTGCTGAACTATTCTCAACACTGTACTGCCGGCGCAGATAGCTGGGCGAGACGATGCTGCCGATGGCATGGACCAAGGAACGCATGTGTTCGCGAGTGCGGCTCTGCCGCAGGAAATCCTCTATTCGCAACAAGTCCCTCTTCCATCGCTCCACGACTTCTATGGGATCCACCCCACTATTCGGGTCAACGTAATCGGCCAATCGCTCCGGCTGCGTCACCAGCTCAACGTACCGTTCACGGTGGAAGCGTCCTGCAGAGTCCGTAAAAGGCTGCTTCATGTAATCAGGAGGATTGTCCAGGAGGATATCCAACAACTCCTCACGAGTAACAGGGAAAGCAACTTTCGTTGCTTCCTGTCGGAGCAGAATCTCCTCCACCATTATATCCCAGAGGCTCTGGCGAATTCCCGCCTCATCAATACTGACCTCCTCTCCCGCTGACCGCCGCTGTTGCTCCAATTGCTGCTCAAGCCGCTCATTGAAATCCACATAGCGGATCTGCTCATCATTGACCTCCCCAATGACAGCCGTAGCAGGATTCTCCCCCACCTGGAGTACACGCTGAATATCGGCGTCTGTGGCTACCATAAAGCCAATGAAGACAATGGCAAAAAGCGCTAATAGATACGGGGAAACTTCCCGCATGCGCGAGATAACACCCATTTTCCCGCTCTACCACAGTCGGACTTGTAAAGTGTACAAACTTACAAAGCCCTCCGAGACAGGGAAGCCTATGTCTCTTTTGGAAGCCGCAACCAAGGACTGTCCTATCACGACAATAGCGCTCTGCATGTCTACGAACACGTTGCAAGGAACTGCAAAGCAAGAGCAGCGATGCTGTTATCGTCTTTGTCTGCATCTCCAACCTCAACGCTTGTGTGGGAGAGCAAGGAAAGGACGATGCTGCAGATAGGGCGCTTCCAAATAGACGTCGTGGAAACAGGTCGTTTCGGCTTAGATGGAGGAGCAATGTTCGGGGTTGTTCCCAAGCCTCTCTGGGAACGGGCTTACCATCCTGCCGATGCAGCCAACCGAATTCCCATGGCAGCCCGTGCACTGCTGATCCGATGGGATAACGGTACTGTACTGGTTGATACGGGAAACGGCACTAAGATGCCCGAGAAACAACGCCAGATTTATGCCTTAGACATGTCGCGCTACTCTTTACAGAGTTCACTCCATCGGCTAGGAGTGCAGCCGGAAGAGATCACCGCCGTGATCCTTACCCATTTGCACTTTGACCATGCAGGCGGTAGCACTCGCTACGACGAACATGGCGACATTGTCCCCACCTTCCCCAATGCCCGATACTACGTCCAACGGGATCACCTCCTCTGGGCACAACAGCCTACGGAGAAAGACCGCGCTTCGTTTATACCTGAAGACTTTCAACCCTTAGCAGCCGCCGGTTTGCTGGAAAGTCTCGATGGCGAAGGGGAGCTCTATCCCGGCATCCATCTCTTTGTGGTGCATGGACACACACGAGCAATGCAGCTGGTGCTTGTAGAAGATGCAGGGCAGCACCTTCTCTACTGTGCCGACCTCTGTCCGACGGCAGCCCATGTAGCGTATCCGTACATCATGGCATATGACAATTTCCCACTCACAACCCTGGAGGAAAAGAAACGCCTCTTTCCTCGAGCCTACGAAGAAGGCTGGCTCCTCTGCTTTGAGCACGACGCCTTCGTCCAGGCAGCTTTCCTCCAGCCAACATCCAAAGGATTTACAATCGGCAAGCCCGTGACGATCACCGAGTATGAGGAGAAGAAGCCGGAGTAAGAATCCGCTCTGGAAAGCGCTGTAGGAAGGCTTTCCACGTACGAGGTGCTGGCTCTCTCCCGGAATGGAGGCGGCGGAAAGCGTGGCAGAGGGCCACAGCCAAGGCGTCTGAGCTATCGTAAAAACGAGCGGAGAATTCAATCCCTAGGAGAGCCCCTACCATATACCGCACCTGTTCTTTCGTTGCGTTTCCATGTCCAGTAACCCCCTGTTTTACCGCCCGAGGGGCATACTCTGCAACGGGAATTCCTTCCAGGGCAAGAGTAAGGAGAGCAACTCCTCGAGCCTGTGCCAACTTTGCTAAGGATTGGGCGTTGCGGGCATAGAAAGTACTTTCCACAGCTGCTTCGTCCGGCTTACAGTGCCGCAGGATACGGTGCAGTTCCTTGAAAAGAAAGCGGAGTCGCTCGGGAAGGGACTCCCCTCCTCGGTGAAGCTCTATAACACCGTAATCAACGACCTGGAGTTGTCCGCACTGCCATACTACAATCCCGTAACCGCAACGGACACTACCAGGATCAATTCCAACAATGCGCATCAGCTCAAGCGTGCTGTAGCTCTTCCAGCAAGGCGTCGTCCATCTCAAAGTTGGAGTAGATGTTCTGGACGTCGTCCAATTCTTCGATGGTTTCCAAGAATTTCAAAAGGCGCTCCGCCTGCTCGCGCGTTGTAATCTGTACAGTGCTCTTCGGCAGCCATTCCAGCTTGGCTTCCCGGACTTGGAGCCCGCGATTGGTGAAAAACTGCCGGCACTGTGCCAAGACTGAGGGAGCACAGTAGACGATATAGTTTGCATCTGCCCGGGTAACATCATCGGCACCCGCTTCCAGCACATATTCCAGCATCTGTTCCTCGGATACACGCTCGCCTTCAACATAGAGCACTCCCCGGCGCTCAAAGTTCCAGAGCACGGAACCGCTTTCGCCTAAGCTTCCTCCTAGGCGGGTCAGAGTTGAGCGGAGCTGCGAGACCGTTCGGTTGCGGTTGTCTGTGGCTACTTCAATGATCAAAGCAACTCCAAAGGGACCATACCCTTCGTAGAGAATTTCCTCAAGTTGTCCCCCTTCGCCTTGGAGCTCCCCTGTACCTCGCATGATTGCACGCCGAATATTTTCCATCGGCATATTCTCTGCGCGAGCATTCTCTATCGCCAGACGCAGCCGTGGATTTGCCTCTGGATCTCCTCCCCCTAGGCGGGCAGCAATTGTTATCTCCCGCGCCAATCGGGTAAAGAGCCTTCCTCGGCGGGCATCCACAACCGCCTTCCGATAGCGAATATTGGCCCATTTGCTATGACCTGCCATTGCTCTGTCTGCGAAGCGGTGAGACCACACCTGCAACGCGCAAATTTACAGTTTCCCTTCGGCTCCCTCTTCGCCGAAGAGACAGCCTGAGGAACCCGCCCACGGCATATCGTTATAGCGAACCCCCATCATTGCTGCTCTCCCTGTCCGCGCTAACGACATCACAGGACACGGCTCTTCCCATTCGGGAAGCCACACCAACATGACCCGTAACTCCACGTGATTCATCCCAACCGGGGTATACACGCACGGGGCATAGGGTACCCGCTCTTGGAGGACGTAGAAAGGTCGTTCCGCCTCCGGAATCATCTCCAAATACTCTCTGGTCGGTTGCAAAATCACTCCTTTGCCAGCAAAGGAAAAAAGGGGTTTCAGAACGTATCCATCCGCGTGCTCGGGCAGCTCCGAAAGCTCCGACAGGCGATATGCCCGTGGTACCGTTGGGTGGCGCAAGTAGGGCAAAGCAAACTTGCTCATTCGGAAGTACCAGTTCGGATGCCCCGCCCACTCCACGTCCAACTCCTCGGTCCAGCGAAACGGCAGGCGTACTTTATGTTCTTCCAACTCGTCTACGATCGCACGATTGAAGATCCGGCGGATCGGTACCCAACGCCCACAGCGCCGCCGGTAGAGCCGATTCCCTTGCTTCCGCAAGCTGCCAATATGCACAGCTTCAATCCCCAACTGACGTTCCAGCGCCGTAAAGTCTGGACGTGTCTTCTGCTGCTCCGGATGGTAGTCCACTAACACCACTTCCTCCGGGGCATGGTCTCCCAAGATCGCCCGCTGCAGAATATTCCAATACGCCTCATCAGAGAGTCCGCTGAACGTATATCCCCACTGCTCCCCTAGCTCATAGATCTCTCGGGCAAGACGGGCATAAAAGTACTGATACCCGAACAGGGAAGGGAATCCCTGCAGTTCTATGAGACGAAGTCCCCACTTCCCCTCAGGCTCTCCAACGACAGCAAAGTCCACCACCGAAAAGAGTGGTCGATCGGGCTCCTGAGGGACCCGATACGGTGCCGGAATCGCCTCTTCGGATAACCGACGATACTCCTGCGTCGTGCACTGGAGAACAATCTCCTGTGCTGCCCGCTCTAAAGTCTGTCGGAAGCTCTGCGAGACAAAGATGGGACACTCACAGACTCGGAACTCAATTCGGCAACGGACCTCTTGCTCCAATGCAGCTCGGAAGCGTTCGTAGCGCTCCGGTGTATAGACCTGCTCAGCAAACCAGCGTTGAACTGCCGGCAGCATCGTTATGGAGCCGTATCCCGTGGTGGAACAACGGAGAGGACAATTGGTGCCAGTTCCAATCCCAAGCGCTGCGCAGCAGGAATAATCCGCTCTGGCGCCTCCAGCTGTGCCACTCTCTGACGCCGGGCAGCCACAATAGACTCCAACGAGTCACAAGCTCGGCGAAGCACACTAATCTGGCGCAGACGCTCTTCAATAGCAATGACATTGTGGACGTAGGCCACCAAGAAGATGGCACTGCCCACCACAATCCCTACCAAACTCCACCGTGTCAGCCGCTGTCGCTGGCGGCGTACCGAGGGGAGTTCGTGGAGCAGCTCACGGCTCATCGGACCTCAGCTCCAACGGGTACCTCGGCAACGGGTGCCAATAGCACTGGATCACCCTCAGCCGTAGTTGCTGCCAACAGCATACCCTGAGACTCGACTCCCCGAATGACCGCTGGCTTCAGCTTGGTTGCAACAACAATTGCCTGTCCAATGAGCTGCTCAGGACGATACCGGTGGGCAATTCCCGCTACAATCTGACGCTGCTCAGAGCCCAGATCCACCTGAAGTCTCAGCAGCTTCCGTGTACCGGCAATCGGCTCCGCTGCTATGATGCGTCCAATCCGAAGCCCAAGGCGTTGCAAATCCTCTAATGTCGCATACGTGTTCTCAGCACTAGCTGAGGATTTCATGGCCGTCTCCACAGCATGGTACAGCTTTGCCCGCTGTCGCTCAATCCGTTCCTCAGGCAACTTCGCAAACAGCAAACAGGGCTCTCCAAGAAGGTGTCCGGGTAGCAGCAGAGGCTGGGTTGCTCGGCGCCAAAGATCTCCACTCTTTTCCTCTGGGTCACCGACAAAGACAGGGAGTCGAAGCAGCGCATAGAGACGCCGTGCAGCGAAAGGAAGTACAGGCGCAAATAATACAGCAAAGGTTCCTGTTGCCTGCGCGCAAATGAAGAGTGCCCGGGCAGCCAATTCTGGCGTATCTCCCACCACTTGCCACGGTGCGGCATCGTTGAAGAACTTGTTCGCTGCCCGTGCCAATGCCATAGTCTCTGTCACCGCTTCGCGAAAACGGAAACGCTCATACAGCTGCGCAATGTGAGGGGGTTTTCGGAAAAGCTGCTCAAGGAACGTTCGCTCATCGGGACTCCATCCTTCCCCAAATTGCAATGTTGTTCCCTTCCACGCTCCCTCGGCAAGCTGGCTCCACTGCTGAAGGAAGTGTTCGGGAACAGTTGGAATACGTCCCTCCCAATATCGGTGGATGAACTGGAGTGTTCGATTCACGAAATTCCCAAAGGCTGCGACCAGCTCATTGTTCGTCCGAGCCCCGAAGTCCCGCCAACTAAAGTCCGCATCTCGGGTCTCCGGCAGATTCGCTGCCAAGGTATAGCGAAGCGCATCCACGGCGTGCTCCTCTGGAAAATCCGCTAAGAAGTCCCGCACATCGATACTCCAATGCCGGGACTTGGAGAACTTCTGCCCTTCTAAGTTTAGGAACTCATTTGCCGGAACGTTATCCGGCAGGATGTATCCCCCGTGTGCCATCAGCATCGCGGGGAACATGAGGGTGTGGAAAACAATATTGTCCTTGCCGATAAAAGCAATGTAGCGGGTTTTCGGCTCCATCCACCACTGCTGCCAAAGCTCCGGTGTTCCTCTCTGATGGGCCCAGCGTTGGGTGATAGAAATGTACCCTAAAAGAGCCTCAAACCAGACATAGAGGACCTTCCCCTGAGCCTCAGGTAAGGGAACAGGCACACCCCAATTCAGATCCCGTGTGATCGGGCGATCGGATAACCCCTGACGAAGCCAACTCCGGGTCTGTTGGAGAACGTTTTCTTTCCACTGGTCTGCACGTTCCTCAATATAGCGCTCCAACACCTTCTGGAAACGGCTGAGCAGAAAGTACCAATGCCACGTCCGCCGAACGATCGGTGGCTTTCCAGTAATCAGGCTGCGTGGATTTCGAAGTTCCAGCTGGTTATAGTAGGCTCCACATTGGTCGCACTGGTCTCCGCGAGCAGCCTCATATCCACAGTAGGGGCATGTCCCTTCAACGTAGCGATCGGGAAGAAAGAGATTTGCCACAGGATCATAGAACTGCTCTTCCTGACGGGCTTCCAAGTATCCTTTGTGGAGGAGGTCGAGGAAGAAACGCTGAGCGAATTCGTAATGGAGTGGATCGGTCGTCCGCCCGTAGTAGTCAAAGCTTATCCCTAAGCGAGCAAAGGCTTCAGCGTTTGCCCGATGGTAGTGTTCAACCAATTCCTGCGGAGAAATCCCTTCCTGCTCGGCCGCGATCGTGATAGGAGCTCCGTGCTCATCGGAACCACAAAGGAAGAGCACTTCGTATCCCCGTAACCGGGCATATCGGGCAAAGAGGTCTGCCGGCAAATATGCTCCAGCACAGTGTCCGAGGTGGATATAGCCGTTTGCATAAGGCAGAGCTGCCGTGATGAGAATGCGTGCCATTGAATGCCGTTTGTCCCTTGCAGTAATTACCGACGCAAAAATACACTCCCACCTTGGCTACCGTCGGTACCGTGACCGCAATGGTTTCCGCTTCCGTCGAACCGCGGTCTCGCTATAGTGAACGGGACGTCCTTCAAAGCAGAGAACGAATTCACCTCGAAAGCGGCTATGCCGGAAGCGCTCCCACAGCTCGGCAAAGGTTCCGTAGTGATGCGTCTCATAGGGTAGCGTCAGGTTGCAGGCAAGGTAGGCGTGGCGCTGAGGCATAACAGCCGCAGCATCGGAAAGCAGCTGGCGGAGTCGGTAAGGGGTCTCCAAAAGAACAACCGTGCGCAACTCTTCGGCTAACGCTTGGAGCTGACGACGACGCTCCTCGGGTTTGCGGCTCAAGAAACCAGCGTAGAGGAACTGATCGGTAGAAAAGCCACTGCGCACAAGCGCCGTGAGAATACTGGAAGGCCCTGGAACAACAACCAACGGAAGTCCCTCTCGGAGAATCCGTCGGATGAGAAAAGCTCCCGGATCAGCAATGACTGGCATTCCAGCATCGGAAATGAGCGCGACATCCTTACCCTGCCGTAAGTATTCCAATACCCGCTCTGTTGCTTCTACTTCGTTATGCTCATTGAGGCTTTCTAACGGCTTATCAATCCGATGGGCGCGCAGCAGACGAGCCCCTACCTTGAATTCCTCACAGAAAACCACGGAACAGCTTTTGAGCACCCGCAGAGCCCTCAGGGTAATATCCTCCACGTTCCCAATCGGAGTGCCGACCACGTAGAGAGTACCCGCCTTCACGGGTTGAGCGTCCATGTCCACCACATCTGTTGTCCTACCTTCAAGCAAAGCAAAAGCCATCCCCGCGGCAGCCGGTGGCGTGGAAGCTGAAGCTCTAACTCCCCAACTTTGGTTTGACGGACAAGGGGCACAACTTCTTGCGACTGCCCCAGCAGGGTGTAGATGAACAGTCTTGGAGTTTCCGTCCCCAGCGCTGCGCGCCAGCGTACCGAGAGGATATCCTCTCTGAAATGGGGAGGCTCCACGGTTGCCCCCGTTGTCGCTGCAATTCGGAAGGTCACCTCTAATGGGCGGACCCCTGCTGCAAAGCGAATCCGGAAGCGAAGTGTCCCGTCAGAAGCCGGCTTTCCTGACAGCTCAATCGAGATCCATCCAACTCGGCCGGCAGCAATGGAGCTATCGGCACTGAGCCATGTCACGGTAACGCTATCGGGAAGTACCAGTGGCTCAATTCCTCGCAACTCCACTGACGTCCATCCGGTATTCAGGCAAGCGAGTCGCAACCGCCAGCGGCGCTCCTGTCCTCGGTACTCCAGAAGTGTGTCGGAGGGCAGCACAACGGGAAGTACAGGTGCATCCGCAGGCCCACCGATCCGGTAGAGGCGTTCAACCAATTGCGGGCGCTCAACGAAAGGATTAGCTCGTCCCTGTAGCTGGGCAATCCGGCGCGTTCGCTCCCGCTCCCACTCATCCACAGTATCCTGCCAGTGCCATTGGCGCAACAGCGCCTCGTGTCCTGCAGTGAGGAAACCCGTCATATTCCCATACCGCAGAGCAACGTAAAACAGAGCTCGCGCCGCATCCCCCTTATGGCCATCACGGGGCTCAAAGACTTCTCTCCCTACGGAATCAAACCCATACCGGGATCCCCCCAATTCCCATAATATTTGCCGCACAAGACCAAAGGGGAGATTGCTCCGCCGTTCATTCGCCTCGGCAAGGGTTGGGAAGAGGTGGTGCAAATCACTCAAGGGAGGAAGGGTATCGGCACCGCGGCTACGCGGCCAGGTGTGCTCAACATTGAAAGCCTGCGGTGGAATTGGTGGTACCCGTGCGGTCTGACCAGTGTAGACACACTCCACCCTTCCCCCACGATTGTGCACCATCCGAAAAACCCAGGAACGGACACTATCGTATGGGAAAACCGCTTGCGCCCGAACCACCTGCTGAAGGTAGCCGCGCAAAGCCTCGCCCCACAGCCCATTGGTCCCTCGGTAGAGTGAATCGGGATCTTCAACATAGGCCCGCAGTAGGCAAGGATAGGTCCAGTCGGCCTCGGGACATTGAAGGCGCAACAGTAACAGCCCCTCTGTCGGCACATTGTGCCGGAATGAGGTACGAACTTCAATGGCTACCTTCCCCCCTGGCGGCACAACCTGTGGTGTTTGAACCGCTACACTGAACCCTCCCCACGCCCATTGATACACCTGTACTGACCGCAGTTCTATATCCGCTGCTCCAGTGTTGTGTATCCACACGACCCGACGGTGTTCTTGACCAATTGCAATGGTACCGAAGTCCACCGTGTCTGGCTCTACCACGACCCCACACCAAAAAGCCCACACTGGGAACGGAAAGGCTATCCAGAAACAGTGACGCATTCTCCCGTGCTCCGTCAACTGGACAGGCGAAATTACAGCACCAGCTACGGCTTCCTACCCTCGGACGCTCATTCGTCTTCTCCTACCACCGTCCAAGCTATCCCGATGGCGCTATCATCCAGAGGGTGGGCCCCCTTCCTGCGACATCGGCTCCAGAAGCCATTGCCGGGCCACGAAGCCCATCGGCGCATGATGCCACGCTACGAAGGATTAGAACGTCCTCTGCACCCCCCGGAAGGCTGCCGCACGGCAGCAGTTTTAGTAGCATTTGCAGCCGAATCTGCTGCTCCCCACTGTATTTTGACTCTCCGCAGTTCTCAGCTGGCCTTCCATCGTAATGAATGGAGCTTCCCCGGTGGAATGCTCCATGCTGGAGAGAGCCCGCCTGAAGCGGCTCTCCGCGAAGCAGCGGAAGAAATCGGTCTTCGCCCGGAAAATGTGGAAGTTCTCGGTACCGCAACCCCCCTCTATGTTCCAGCCTCGGACACGGGGATTGTACCTGTAATTGCCGCGTTTACCCAGCAGGAACCTCTTCAGGCAAATCCTGCTGAAGTGGAAGAAATCCTTCTCCTCTCTCTTGACTGGCTCCGTCAATTGGAGCGGATTACGGCAACGTGGCATCGCAATGGGCACACAGTCGTTGTGCCCCTCTGGCATATTCATCCGCGAGTTCCTCTCTGGGGCGCCACAGCAATGATCCTCTCTGAACTCCTCTGGCTCTACGAGGAATTCCTCTCCGGCGAAGACGCCACCCCATCTGGAGGGGCACCGTAATATTGCATTCTCGTTAGCAGCAGCATTGGGGTAATGCCGTATTGTGCTCTTCTCCTTCTTTTAGCATTCCACACGGCAGCCGAAGAACTTCAGCTCCAATGGGAGCGGGCAACTCCGACGGAAGTCCTCCTTTCCGTCCAGCTACCCTCTCCAGTCCTCACACGGACGGCAGCTGGGGTAGAGCAAGTAGCACCGGCTTCTGCCTGGGCATTTCCGCTTCCTGACATTTCTCTCTATGGCTTTGCCCTTCCTGTAGACCTCCCCGAGCAGACCCGCCTTTCTGCAGAAGTCCTACAATGGCAGGAGCTACAACTGGAAGCCCCGCTTGCAACCCGCCCATGCAGAGAATGCCGCACTGAACCGCTGCCCATCGCTCACCTTGTTAGAATCGGCTCCCTGGGCAACACCTCTATCTCCGTCCTCCGCCTCTTCCCGTATCGCCCAACAGCCGATAGCAAACACCTGCGCATTGCCCGACAGCTCCGTATCCGCCTGACAACCCCCACGCCCCTCCCTTCTGACAATCTTCTGATACCCCTGAGTTCCTCAGCAATGCGTTCATACGGGAAAAGCTCTCAGACTCTCTCCAGCAACGCTGAACCACACCCCATCCCAACCGCTCCCGACGGCTACCAATACAAGCTCATCGTCAACCGTGAAGGACTCTACAGAGTAACGGCTTCCCAACTTCGTGAGCTTGGGCTCCCACTGGCACAGATCCCTGTGCGTTCCCTTCGCCTATGGAACCGCGGAAGGGAAGTTCCACTCTACGTTTACGACCGCAACAATAACGGCTTCCTGGAAGAGTATCCCTCCGATCCTGACTACATCGCCTTCTTTGGAGAACCCAATCGGATTGCTTTTCGGAACCGAGATGGCGATATGTACCGGGACCCAGAAACTGACGACAATGTCTATGTGCTTACCTGGGGTGAAGGGCTCGGACAAAGGATGGTTGAAGAGACAGGGGATTTACGCATCACAGATCCACGACGGGCAACGGAACTTCGAGGAAAAGCCTTCCTGAGCACCGTCTTGATAGAGCACAACCGCGTGGAAGAACGCTTCGGAGCAGTAGAAGAATTAGACCGTGATCTTCTCCAGCCCAGCTTCCAAGGCGACCAGCGGTTCTGGGCACGGGTAGCCGCCAATACAAGCGTGTCACTCCCTGTTTCACTGCCGGCACCCGCTGTGGTTTCAGACCTTCCCGTGACGGTAGAAGTTATGCTCTGCGGCGCTATCAGTCGTCCCCTGCCCTGTCCTATTCCAGAGCATACGGCAGAAATCTATCTGAACAATCACCGCATCCTGCGCGCCTCATGGTCCGGGGCGCGCCCTTTTCTGGTTCAATCCCCCCGAGACCAGATTGCTCCGATAAGCCCTGCCATTCTTGTGAACGCGGACAGCAGTACTGTAACTGTGGCAAATATCTTCAACTGCCCAGAAGCAGCCGAACGGGCCCCCAGTTTTTATGTCAATTGGGTGCGGATCCACTATCCCCGCCTATACAGGGCAACAAACGATGAGCTATGGTTCCGCATTCCACCGGCCTCCCCGCCCGGAGTCTATACATTCGCTCTGGAGGGCTTCCAAACACCCAACGTTTTGCTCTTCCGAGTCGGGATCTCTCGCATTGTCAACTTCAGCATTGAGCGAGTTACGCTCCCCTTTGGTGGAGGGACGCGCTATACGGTGCGGTTCCAGACCTATGTGGCCTCATCGGAAGAACTCTTCTACGCCGTTGCTGCTGACAGTACCTTGACACCCGCCCGAATGGTACGAGATCTCCCCTCGGACCTCGTCAATCCAATAAATAGTGCCGACTACATCATCATTACCCACAAGGGAATTTGGGACCGACGTTCACCGGCGGCTTCTGCTGCAGAGCATCCCGTCCAACGACTCCTCCGTCTCCGGCAGCAGCAAGGGCTACGTCCCATGGTCGTGGACATTGAGGATATCTACGACGAATTCAACAATGGGATTGCCTCCCGAGAGGCTCTCCGCCGCTTTCTCCAGTATGCATGGCAGACCTGGAGTACTGCTCCACGCTATGTCCTTCTTTTAGGAGCAGCCGATGCCATTCCACCCCAACTGTGGCAGACACGCCGTTGGGGTATGACGCCGACGGACTATCCATATGGCTGCGTGGAGGGAATCTACCAAACACCCGTCGGCGCCCTGACCGATGATCCAATAGCAGAAATAGCCGTCGGACGTCTGCCCGTTAAGTCCCTCTCGGAGGCACAGGCGATTGTCAGCAAAATAGAAGAGTACGAACAGCGCTTTGCCACAGACTTCTTCCAACCCCGTGTGCTGCTGTTGGCCGGTATCAATGGCTTCGCCCAACAGACAGAGTTACTGGCACAGCGGCTGCCGGACGGGGTCTCGCAACGTCGGCTCTATGTAACACCGGGCACCCCGTATTCAGGACATACAGCGGAGCTCCTCCAATTGTTCCAGGAAGGTGCTGGCGTTGTGAATTTCCTGGGTCACGGAGGCGGTGGTATCTGGGAGGACGCTGGTCTGCTACGCGATGAGGATGTTGAGCTCCTCCAGAACCGAGGCCGTTATCCGATCGTCTCCAGCCTGACCTGCTTTACCGGCGCCTTTGAAGAGCAGGCGTACCGTCGGGGACTCTTAACGACCCTGGTGCTTTCCCGGGGACGAGGTGCCATTGCTGCCTGGGGCAACTCTGGCTTCGGATGGCTGGAGAATAGCTTTTTTCTCTCTACCGCTCTGCTGGAAGCTTTGACACGCCTTTCTCCTCGCCCTCTCCGCCTTGGTGACGCCTTCCGCGCCGGGAAGCTCCTCTATGCCAGCCGAGCATACGGCTTGCAGAACGAAATCGTGCTTTCTATGCTTCTGCAATCTACCCTCATTGGCGATCCAGCGTTATTGCTCCGCATACCGCCCGATACAGTAATACTCCGGCCTGAACGCTGGTCTGTTTATCCAGGCGAGCAAATCTCCGTAGAAGCTACACTCCCCTTTCCGTCGGGAACAGCTCGGATCGTGCTTGGGGACAGCTACGGTAACGACCTCACCGGTAGTGAAACAACGCTTGCGATTTCCGCAGCTTTGCTCCGTTTCACCATCACAATTCCTCGGGACTACACTGGCTCCACTATTGCCGTCCGGCTCTATACCGTGGACGCTTCCGGACAACGGGCAGTTACTGGTGGAATTCGGCTTAGTACAGGGGGGGTTCTCTTCGGGGACATCACAACCCTCCCTTCCCCTCCCCAGCCGGGACAAGCTCTGGCACTGAGCCTGACTTTACATAGCCGCACACCCATCCAGAGTGTAACGGCTTCCGTTAGCCTCCTGTTGCCGGATGGAAGTACACAATCCTTCAGTGCCTTACCCTGCCAACAATCCAGCCCGGAAACGTACCAGACACAATCCCCACTGCCTGCTGTGTTAATCTTGCCGGGCACGGAAATCCGGGTGCTCTTCACCGTTGTTCTGGCAGACGGACGGAGTCTTAGCTCTCCATTGACGACTTTCCTGGTGCCTGGAGTTGCTGATCCAGCCGTTGTTACTCCAATTGCAGGGGATAGCCTTCGCACGGCTCTACCGTGGCTTCGCATGGAACCAACGGCGCAGGGAGCACAGCTCCACGTCCGCCTTTTCAACTGGACAGAGACTCCAGCGGGGAATGTGCTTGCGCGCCTATGGTATATCCCGCGCACGGGCCCTCCCAACCTTCTGGCAGAACAGCGCCTGAACATACCCGGGAACGGCTCTACTGATTGGTTTCTTCGCCCTCCCCCTTTCCTGTCTATGACCCGTCTTGCCGTGGAGGTCATCAGCGATAGTCTCTCTCAGGGCGGCGATCGCCTTCGGGCAAATAACTATGCTGAGGATAGCCTGGCGCTTGCCTGTTTCTCTCTTCTGCCTGGCATCGGTACGACGGTCGACGGGACCCAAACGGCACCGGTGGGACAGTCTGGGATTGCGCTTGCTACTGTTATTCCCTCCCAGGCTCCTTCGGCTCCTCACCTCCTGTGCCTGATGGTACAGAACACAGCCAGAAGTGTCCAACCCAATGTCCATTTCGTCCGCCTCCGCGATAGCTCCGCTGCCGTCTCTATTCAGGTTGCCCCGAACACCTCCCTGAGAGCAACCCTCCAACTCTGGTACGACACTCAGGACAGCAATCTGAATCATGGAACTCCAGCCATTTACCGGAAGCACACGCGTCTGGACCTCTGGCAACGGCTCCCCAGTCAGCAGATAGGCCCGGGACTTTTGGAAGCCGAAGTCACACTACCGGGCATCTTTGCTGTCGCAACGACAACGGATCAGCGCCCACCACAAGTCCGCATCACTGCGGAAGGACGGGCTATCCCTGCCCGGACTGTGCTCTCGGCCAATCCACGCATTGGTATTGTCGGTGTTGATGAAAACGGTATTGCCACAGACACCGCCTCCATCCAGCTTACGCTCAACGGACAGCCCGTTCCAGCAACCCAATACACCGTCGTTGATACAGCGCAGACTCCGACAGGGGCCAGCATCAGCTACCGTCCACAACTTACCAGTGGCACCCATATCCTGTGCGCAACCGTGGCTGACTGCAATGGTAATCGCAGCGAACGGACCTGCATTCAGTTTGAAGTCTCCACAACCCTTGAGCTCCGCCTTTTGGGGACTTTCCCAAACCCCTTCGCCGAAGAAATGTTCGTTGCCTATGAGCTTTTGGGAACCAGTAATGTGGACGAGGTAGAAATCCGCTTCTACACTGCTTCGGGGCGCTCCATCCGTCGGATGGTATTCCCTACCACATCCCCCACAGAAGCCTTTGGCTTCCTCCGGGGCGGAACTGGTCTTCCGACAGCCCCGGGATACCACGAAATCTGGTGGGACGGCACCGATGATGAGGGGCGTCCTGTTGCCAATGGGATATACTTTTACCGGCTTCGCGTGCGGGCAGGTGAAACAACTATTGAGCGGCGTGGTAGTGTGGCGCGTGTTCGCTAAAGGGCTCTTGTGCCTTTTGCCGCTTGCCCTCCGGGCACAGGAGGAGCGCTATGCAGCGGCATTCCTGGAAGTCCCGCTCGGTGCCCGGGCATTGGGTATGGGAACCGCATTCACCGCTATCGCCGATGACGCCTGGGGGTTCTTCTGGAATCCGGCTGGCACAGGACTTCTGGCCGAGGAAATTGTGCTCTCGGGGATGTACAGCTCCCAGTATGGCTCCCTCACAGACCCATTGGCACATTTCTTCCACACCGGCGCAGTGTTCCCGCTCTCCAGACTCCGTATAGCCGCCAACTGGATACGACTGACTGTACCGGATTTACGCCGCTACCCGGACTTGACTCGAGTCCTCTCTCCCCAAGAGCGCGAGGAGCTGGTTCGGCGGGCTGGTACGGGCGAATTTATCCCCAACGCCGACGATGCAATCTGGTTCACCGTCGCCCAACTGTTTGTTGTTCCAGTAGACTTCGGCTGGATGCGCTTCACCGTCCCGGTGGAGATTCCCGTCGGGGTAAATCTGAGACTTATCCACGAGCGCATCGCCGAGCATAGTGCCTCCGGAATCGGGGTGGAGGTAGGGGCAATGGTTCGGCTGAATTTGAAGGATATCACCTTTGACGAGCGCTGGCCACGTCTTGTCCTTGGGGCCTCGGTCCGGGACGTTGGCGGCACTCGTCTCCTGTGGACAACCCAGCGCCCTCATCGGATTCCTCCCTCGGGGCGCTGGGGCATTGCTCTGACACAGCCATTAGAGATGTGGCACCTGGAGCTGACAGCGGCCTACGACCGCGAAAGCCGTTATGAGGGCTCCTCGCACTTCGGCATAGAAGTGCTCTATCGCCGTAGTTTTGCCCTTCGCCTGGGCTGGCACGATAGAGTTCTCACACTGGGCGCTGGTGTTGACGCTGGTTTTTTGATCGCTGACTATGCCTTCATGACGGATTCCGAAGCCCAGTTAGGGAACATCCACCGGGTCGGGGTCAGTATCCGCGTGCAACGTCTCCTGAGGCAGCTATGAGGAGAGCTCGGCAGCTATGGATAGTAGCTCTACTGGGCATGAGTTGTGGAACCCCCACGACCTCTCCCCCGCCTTTTGAGCAAATTCCCCGATGGGTACCTCGTAGCTCTGATACGGCGGCCATTGAGACGGGTATCCGACCCTGGCCCGAAGCCGCTGCAAATGGCATCGGAGGCATCCGCTTGGAATGGTATGCGCTGAACCCACTGGAAGTTGGCGGATACCGGATTTACCGAACGGATTCAACCGATTCCTCCGGCACCCCTATCGGATTCCGAGAGTTGGCAACAATTGAGTATGGCACAACAGGGGAGGATACAGCATTGGTAGATCGTGCAGTCACCCATTGGCGGACGTACTACTATCGCCTTCACGCACTGGATCGTTCCCCTCAGCGCCGCGAAGGTCCGCCCTCGGAAATTGTTCACTTCGCCCTGGAACCGCCCCCAGTTCCGGTAGCTCCTATCGGAGCCGTATCTGCGGACTCTGTCGTCTTCCGTTGGCACAGCAATGTCGGCTATGTCGTCATCCGAGTATTTGAAGTGGACTCCACTGCCCCGGATGTGCCCGGGCGCCCTGTCTGGGTATTCAGCGGGACACCGCTGGATTATTCAAACCCTCGCATCCCCTACAACGTCGATGGTCGGGCAGCTCCACTCCAGCCGGGGAAGCTCTACCGCTGGCGGATAAGCCGCATAACGCCCGGACGTCCAAATCGCGGTGCTACATCGGTCTGGCAGACTTTTTGGCTCCGGCCGTGAGCATGTCGCAGTGAAGCTTGTAAGAAAGCCATGTGGTACCTCTTGCTTCCAATTCTGCTGAGTTTCCCTCCATTATGGGCACAACAGCCCCGTGACCTCTTCGGCACCCAGCGGGAGACCCCCTCTCAGCTTCGTCCACTGCCCTATACAGGACTGGGAGGAGCCGCCTACTATGACCTAAGCTTCGGTACAGGGCTGACCATCCCCGTCAACCTCTGGGGCTACGTCCGCGTGCCCGGACGATACCTGGTCCCAAGCTCAACAACGTTGGTACAGCTCATCTCCTTTGGGGGAGGGCCAACCGAATATGCACGGTTGACGGACGTCCGCATTATCCGTGATGTGCGAGTTGACACAACCATCGTTGAACGAGTCCTGGTGTATAACCTGGAGCTCTATCAACGCAGCGGGGACCCCAGTCAAAATCCCCTGCTCTATCCCGGTGATACGGTCATCGTCCCCGGGGGTGCACTGAGCACGCTGGAGGTCGTCATTGGGGTCGTGCGGGATGTGCTACTCATCCTCCAAGCCGCTGTCACACTTGTGCTCTTCTTCCGGGGTGGGCGATGAAAGGGTGGCTTCTCTCGGGCATTTTTCTTCTCCTTATACTATCGGGCTGTCCCGGTTCTTCTGTGCCCGAGGAGCGGGTGCTCCGCTTCTGGCACTTCTGGAGCGAACCATCTCATCGCGCAGCTCTCCTCGAGCTCATCGCCGAATTTGAACGCCGCTTCCATTGCCGCGTAGAGCTGACGGAACTGACGTGGAATGAAGGGAAGGCAAAACTCTTAGCCACTTTCCACGCTGGTACGCCTCCTGACGTTGTGGAACTGGGTTCCGATTGGGTCGCTCAATTCTCCAGCGCTGGCGTCCTGTGGGCATTCCCATCGGACAGCATCTCCTTAGAGCATTTTGTTCCCTTCGCCCATGTGCCCTGCTACTGGAATGACACGCTATATGCCGTCCCATGGGTTGTGGACACTCGTGTGCTGTTTATCAACCGAACGGCTCTGCAGCGTGCGGGATTGCCGACAGAGCCGCCGAAGACTTGGGAAGAGCTCTTTCAAGTTGCCCAGGCTCTCCATAACCCACCCGAGCTGTACGGCTGCGGTGTCAATGGTGCTGATCCTCACCGGCTCTACAAAAAGCTTCTTCCGCTCATTTGGAGCCTCGGCGGCGATGTAGTGGATACAACAGGTGCTCCCACTCTCACTCACCCTTCCGTTGTTACAGCAGTTGAGTTTTACGCCCGACTATCCCGGGTTGGAATTGTTGAAACTCAACGTCAGCTGGATGATCTCTTCCTCCGAGGCAAGCTCGGCTTTTGGATTTCAGGAGCATGGTTAGCGGAGAAACTCCGGCAGCAGCAGCCAGGATGGGAATATTCCACCTCGCTCTTTCCCGGATGGGCTCCAGGGCAGCCTGGTATAGCCTTTGCCGGCGGCGAATACCTTGCAATTAGCGCTGCTTCGAGCCGGAAAGAGTTAGCTCTCCAGCTTGTACGCTTTCTGACCGCCGGAGAGCAAGCGGTGCGCTTCTGCCGAAAGGTACCCGAAGCGGGGTTCCCTGCTGACCAGCGTTTTCATTCTGACTCTCTCCTCCTCCGCATTCCTTACCGGCGCGTCTTTGCCCAACAACTCCGCTATGCCCGGATGACCCCTGTCCATCCCCGTTGGCTGGATATTGAGGCAGCGTTGGAAAATGCTGTCGTGGAAGCCCTCTACGGAACCCACTCCCCAGCCACCGCACTCCAGCGCGCCCAAGCAAGCCTGCAGCAGATTCTGAAAGGACCTTCTGCGCTCAACGTCCTCCCTCAGACACCAGCCAGCAGAGCGTTCCCCGCCACTGCCGGGGATCAGGAACCTTGATGCAGCAGATTGCTCCCGCAGGAAACTCAAACCGAAATCCCGGCGCCCCGCAAAGCTCACCAATCCAGGTGGGCATGCTCGGAGCATGTCCCACCAAGAGAAGTTGGTCGCACTGGCTGAAGGCAACCAGTAATGCCTGTACGCCGATTACGGAACCCGCCGGCGAAAGGGCAGCATCACTGATGATATCGCGCTGATAGCCCAGCCCTTCCGCTACCAGGCGTGCTGTCTCCACCGCCCGCCGATAGGGACTGCTGATAATCCACTCCGGCTGTACCCGTAATGATCGGAGCAGAGGAAGAAGCCATTGAACGGACTGCCGTCCTTCGGGACTAAGTCCCCGCAAGAAATCATCGCCGGTCGCTCCCATCTCTGCAAGAGCATGCCGCATGAAATAAAGGAGCATGACTCTCTCCTCATCCCGTGCACGCCCGACTGCTTATAAAAATAAGCTCAATCCGCTGCCGATGGAGGGTCAGAGGCAGGGAGCCGCTCAGCAATGAGCTCGGCAAGGTCTCGGACACGGACGCTGTCGGCTTTGTGCAACGCTTTGACCCCATCTGTCAGCATGGTCATGCAGAATGGGCAATTTACGGCAATGACTTCCGCCCTTGTCTGAAGCAGCTGTTCTGTCCGTTCAAGATTGACCTTTTTGCCTACCCGCTCTTCCATGAACATACGTCCACCACCGGCACCACAGCAGAAACCGCGATCGGCTGCCTGTTCAGGTTCCCGCCTCTGCACTCCAGGTAGGAGCTCCAAGATAGCACGAGGTGCCTCGTATTCGCCATTGTAGCGTCCCAGGTAGCAAGAGTCGTGGTATACCACCGTCTGAAGCAGAGTCGGGACCGTATCACCGTGCAGCGGAAGGCGTCCTTCCTGAATGAGGCGGCGGAAGTACTGCGTATGGTGGTAGACTTCGTAGGCACCGCCGTAGCGAGGATACTCGTTTTTCAGTGTGTTGTAGCAATGTGGACACATCGTCAGGATTGTGCGGATACGGTAGCGGTTGAGCGTCTCCACATTTGCCCTGATGAGCATATCGGCAAGGTACTCATTCCCCGTCCGGCGCGCAGGGTCGCCCGTGCAGTGCTCTTCCGATCCCAAGATACGGAAGCGCACGCCGGCCGTCATCAGCACACGGACAATTGCCCGTGCCACCTGCTGAGCCCGCTGGTCATAGCTACCGGCACAACCGACCCAAAAGAGGAGCTCGCAGTCCGAGCTATCCTCTGCGAGGGTTTTTACAGGCAATCCTTCTGCCCACGCTGCCCGGTCTGCAGCCGAAAACGCCCACGGAGTTGCGTTGGTCTCTAAGTTCCCATAGGCCGCCTGGAGCTCCGTGGGGAACTGCGCCTCCATCATGACCAGTCCGCGCCGCAGCTCCACGATGATGGGCACGTGCTCAATCAGAACAGGGCACTCTTCCATGCAAGCCCCACATGTCGTGCACTGCCACAATGCTTCCGGGGGGATGTAATCCCCAACCAGGCGTTTCTCCAGTACAGCGCGCTCCTCCGCCGTTAGCTCGCTCCCACGCCGTTGCCTGAGCAGTATCGGCATACGGTCCAGCGTGCGCTGTCGGACGGCAACTACGATTGCCCGGGGATCGAGCACCTTCCCAGTTTGATTAGCAGGACAGACACTCGTACAACGCCCGCAGTGCGTACAGGAGTAGCTGTCTAGTATGCTCTTCCACGAGAGATGCTCTACATCTGTTGCCCCAAATGTTTGGAGATCCTCTCGCGTAAAATCCAATGGCTCCAGCGCATGAACGGGACCGAGACGGGAGAAAAAGACATTCGGTACCGAAGTCAACACGTGCAGGTGCTTGGAAAAGGGCAGGTAATTCAGGAAGATGAGGATACAGCCGATGTGAAACCACCAGGCAACCTCAAACAGAAAGTACGTCTGCTGTGTCGGAGCAAAAAGGGAGCTTATCAGCAGAGCCAGCGGTCGGAAAGCCCACTTATGATCCGCCCCTAAAGCAATGCGCGTACTATTCTGCAGCAGCAAAGCCGTGACAACGATTGTAATCAACCCCAAAACAATGGCAGCATCCCTTTGCTCGCTTGCAGGTCCTTGAAGACGGGGCACTCGCTGAATCCACCGCCGCCAAGCCGCCCCCAGAACAGCTAACAGAACAAAGGCACAGAAAAAGTCGCTCAAAACGGTGAGGACCGTGTAGACCGGTCCCAGAAAGCTCAGGGACCACCGAGGGTGAAAGCCCTCCAGAACAGATTCCGCTGCTGAACTTAGGAGGATAAGAAACCCCCAGAAAATCGCTGCATGAATTGGTCCCGCACCCCGATCGCGGAGAATTCGCTGCTGCCCGAATGCAACAACCAGTGTTTGCCACACCCGCTTCCCAAGCTGATCCCAGCGCTTTTCCGGACGCGCCAACCGCAAAAACTGGATAAGGCGCCCTACATTGTATGCGAAAAAGCCAACCGCTATCAGGAACATCGGAACAAAGACCAGCGTACGCATGCAATAACCTCATCTCTGGCACATCGCAAAACGCCACAAAAATAGCCACCACCCATACTGCCAAAGACCCAGCCACGGGAGAGCTACACCCCCACACAGAATCCTTTACGGGAAGCAGCCCCCACATTGCGGAAGGTTTCGTCATGGCCGTTAATGACAAAAGTTATTCTCCTGCCTCATCGGAAGCGATAGCTTTGCACGCACTTGCGTAGACCTTACTTCCTTGTCCCATCCATGAGCGCAGTAGATTTACGGGAACAATTACGCATCTGTAGTCGCTGCCCCTATGGTTGGCTGAATCCCTTGAGTGAATTAGGTGGTGAAGCCCAACATGCCATAGCCCGTGAACGTCGCATTGAGGTTTTTCCCCCGAAGACAGCCATCGTTCGCTACGGAGAGCCAGTCACTTACCTTTACTGTATCTCCCGCGGGACCGCGAAAGCCGTGCTGCCCTATTCAGAGCACTCCCAGCCTGCCGAGCTTCTCATCGCCCTCCACAAGCCGGGAGACGTCATTGGGCTGCGAGACCTCTTCGGAGAGCGTCACCATACCGTTAGCGTCATCACATTAGAAGAGATCCAGGCGTGCGCACTTCCAGCAGAGCTCGTTGAATACTACGCCCGTCAATACTCACAATTCTGGATACGGGTTGCACAGCTCTTGGCCCGAGAAATTGAGTCCGTGGAGGAACAATTCTTGCTCTTCCAACGGCGTTCCATTCACGAGCGCGTTATCCACCTCCTCCTACTCTTACTCCGAACCTACGGCACAGATGAGCAGGACTACCTTCGCTTCCCCATCTCCCCGGCAAGCATAGCAGAACTGCTCCGGAGCTCTACCTCTGCCATACGCCGGGTATTAGCATCGCTGGAGCGCCAACACCTTATTCGCCGTGAGGCTCACCGAGTCAAGATTCTCAACGCCGATACCCTCCGCCATCTCCTTCAGCACTCAAGGTAAATGGCGGCGAAGGAAGCGATAGACTATCCTCGTAAACTCCCGCACTTCCTGCGGAATGCTGTCGCCAATTCCCCACTGGAGGCGATACCGGTGTTCGCCATGGCGCAGTTCTACAAACTCCGTCACGTTCCCTGCACCAGCCAAATTCAACTTCCGCCGCTCCCACTCTACAAGTTGACGGAAGAAGGGCTGTAAACTATCGGCGGGCACCTGTCCAACCGGCTCTGTTTGCTCAGCTTGCCCGGGCATCTGGCTCCAACGGAAGACCGAACCATCCGAGCGCAGAAGATAGCCCGAATACAGTCCCGTAAACCCACCCCCTTGTCCGATGAGCATTGCCCCTTCCACAGGGGGTTCAGAAGCTGCTCCGCGACAACCGACTACTGCCAAACTTACCAAGAGTACGCTCAGAACCATATTACACTTGCAGCCTGAGGCTACATATCCGTTGAAAGACGCAACCGCAGAATGCGTCCATTGCCCGCATCGGCAATGTAGATTGTACGATTGTATACAGAAACCCCTGCCGGAGCACGAAGCCGATAGACTCCTTCGCCTCGGTATCCACGGATGAGCATACCCGCTGCCGAAAGCACTGAGAGGCTATCCGTTTCGGCATCAACAACGTAGAGGGTTCGATCTGGCCCAAATGCCGCCCCTTCCGGCGCCTGGAAGCGTCCTGGTTGCAGGACTGTGTTATTCTGCCGCGTGGGATCAAACTTCTGCGTCCACCCTGCCCCTTCACCTGCTACATACTTCAGCCACTGAACCCGGTATTGCATAGAGGTTCCCCGTTGGGTAAGGACCAGCTCCTGCCCATCCGAAGAAAGCGCCAAAGAACTTAGCTGCTCAATCGCATTGAGCGCGATGCCAACAGGACGCAAAATAGGAATGGGAGAACGGAGCCGGTCGTCAGGCCCTATGTGGAGAACTGCTTCATCAGGGTCAACAGGAGAGCTCCTCTGAGGACCGGTCCGGGCAAGGAGATAGCTATTGTCCGGCAGTACAGCAATGCCGGTAAATCGCCGCTGCGGACGCTCCGGTTCAGCATACGCTAAGGAGATAGGGGCACGACGCAGGTCATGCTGAGACTTCCGCAGCTGAATGCGGAACACAGCCCCAATGCGCGTTGGGCCAGCAGGTAACACCGTATCCAACTCCGCACACACCAGGAGATCAAAATGCCCATCTTGTGCCAGCGCAACTGGACGTCGGATTAGAGCCGACGTCCCCAGGATACGCCCTGCCAAGTCCATCATGACAATGCGGTCATTGTCCGTATCCGCAACATAGATGAAAGGTTCTCGCCCCACCAGCACATCGGAAGGATTCCGGAAACCACCCCAGGCAGGCTCCAACGGGACGTAAATAGTGTCGCCAACCCGCGTGGAGTCCATCGCTGGGGCTGTCGGCAATGGGGGAGGGGTAAGGAAGCATCCACTCTCTAACGTTACAAAGGCAAGTAGGAGCGCCAGACTGGGACACACCTTGCACCTCATGGCACTCGGAGCGGTTCCAGCACACAACCGAGTCGCCATACCAACCCTACCGGTTCCCGTGCGGAGAGTGCATAGTCAATGCGCAGCACCACCGTGGTCAGCGGGAGAGCCACCCCGACCCCAGCAGCCCACCACTCCGGCGCATTCGCTCGTATCCCTGCTCGGAATGAGAGCTCTGCCGGGAATGCTGCCGAAAAGCGTATCCCATACTCGCTGGCCACCGCATAGCTTTCCGCCTCATCGCTGGGATGCTCAACAGCCACCGCCCATGTCCAGCGCTGGGCCTCCGTCTGCAACACTTCTGCCGCCGCTCCGATCCGGAAAAGAGTCGGTGGAGCAAACGACTGAAAATCTTGGCGCTGCTGTACTGCAGAGGCTGGGAACCGGATGGTTGGCACTGTCCCCACCGCCCGCAAGGGGAAACCAAAGTGGGAAATAGCCACCGCCAAGCGCAGACTCCCAATCCCCGTCCAGTACAACGTCCCAGCATCCCAGACAAGCCCACGTAGGGTCGCTTCTGCCCAGCGCTCTTGCACATACCGAAGGGTAATTCCAGCAGCAAACTGTTCCGTCAGGCGGTGAGCATAGGTCACCCCTACGTTCCAATGCCCAAACCGAAAGTGCCGCCCTGTGCCGTAAGGACGTAATTCCGTTGTCTCCTCAATCGGAGGGACACTCAGAGTGGCTGCAGAAAGAACCAAGGTTGCAGGCTCTGCAAGGCGATAGCCAACGCACGCCGCATGGTACCACAGTTCCGCCACGAACCGTTGACTGACCAATGCCACCGCATACGTTCCTTTCTGTTCAGCGGCCAGTGCCGGATTCAGCCACGAAGCCGCTGCATCCGGTACCGCCAACGCAGCTCCCACCAAGGCAGCACTCCGGGCACTGCCGAGGAACTTCAGAGCCGCCGCCGTTGAAATCCCCACCCGTTCTTCACCGAACTGCGGCAATACTTGAGCGGATAGTTGAGTAAAAATCAGCACTCCGGCAAGCGTCCGCCACCGCATCAATGTCGCGCCACCCCACCGTCCACGTTGATGGTCTGCCCTGTAATAATGCCCGACGCTGGTAATGCCAGGAAGGCCACAACATTGGCAATATCCTCAGGCTCATCTGCCCGATGTACGGCCTGCGTCGGCAGGATATGTTCCAAAATTGTCTGCGATAGCGGGGAGGCATTCGGTCGCTGCGTTGCCGTCAATCCAACGGTAATGGCATTGACTGTAATTCCGTACCGCCCCACCTCTGCGGCTAAGGAACGCACAAAGCCGATAATGCCCATCTTTGCCGTGACATAATGCACCAAATACGGCATCCCAAGCCACACAGTGTCGGAGGACAGAGCAATAATCCGACCAAACCCCCGCTGCTTCATGGAAGGCAAGACTGCCTTGACGGTCAGGAACAAGCTATTGAGCGTGACATCCAACATATGCTGCCATTGCTCAAAAGTGAGCAGCTCAAAAGGCTCTTCCTCGTAGAGTCCGACGTTGTGCACGAGGATATCTACCCCACCCCAATGAGCGATGATGCAGTCCATCATGCGTTCCACATCGCAAGGTTTTGTCAGGTCAGCCTGAATCGCCAACACTTCCCCACCGATTCGGCGGACAGCCTCCGCCGTCTGCGTTGCATCGGCGATATCGGCAATCACAATGCGTGCCCCCTCTTCGGCTAAGCGTTCGCAAAAGGCACGTCCATTCCCGACCGCTGCTCCCGTCACCAAGGCAACGCGTCCACGGAGACCCTGCTCAAAGTGATGAATCTGCATCCGTTCACTGGATTTGCCGCTCCGACATTGGAACTTGTCCGCCGCGATCCTGCTGAGCAAGTCCTGCGGCAATACGCTCTCGTGCCTCCGGGGTTAACAACCCCAGCTCCTTCCCGACACGGGCAAAAACCTCCAGAATCTGGTCCAAATGCTCATCTTCATGCGTTGCCATATAACTGGTGCGGAGCATACTCATATTCGGAGGAACACCGGGGGGAATGAAGGTATTTACATACACACCCGCATCAAAGAGCTTACGCCAGAAAAGAAGAGCTGTCTGCACATCGCCTACGACGACCGGAACAATGGCTGTCTCCCCATCCAATGTATGGAAGCCCAGCTCTTTAAAACCCCGGCGCATTCTCGCCGCATTGCGCCGCAGTTTATCTACCAACTCCGGTTGCTGCTCTAAAATTTCCAAAGCCGCCAATGCCGCCGCACAAGAAGCTGGAGTGGGACTTGCACTGAAGATGAGCGCTGCCGAATGATGCTTAAGGTAGTTAATAACTCGCTCCGGACCCGCCACAAAACCCCCAAGGGAAGCGAAGGTCTTGGAGAAGGTCCCCATCGTCAAATCCGTTTTGTCCGTCAACCCAAATAAGCTTGCTGTTCCCCGCCCCCCAACCCCAACGACACCAATGGCATGGGCATCGTCAACGAGAACACGCGCACCATAGCGATGAGCAATCTCAATTAGACGAGGAAGGTCTACAATCTCCCCCGTAACCGAAAAGACCCCATCAGAGACGACCAGTTTACCTGCTGACTCTGGTAGACGGGAGAGAACACGCTCTAAATCCTCCATATCATTGTGCCGATAGCGCACGAACTCTGCCCCCATCCCCTTAGCGATCAAAGCTCCCGTGACAATGGAAGCGTGGTTTTCCCGGTCGCTGATAACATAATCCCCTTTCTGGACTAAGCCCGCAATCGTTCCCAAGGCCGTCTGAAAACCTGTGCTGAAGAGCAACACTGACTCATAGCCGAGAAATCGCGCCAAACGCTCCTCTAATTCAATGTGCAGGTCTAGTGTACCCGTCAGGTAGCGAGAACCGGAACAGCCTGTCCCGTACTTCCGAATAGCCTCCATTGCAGCCTCCTTGACCTTCGGATGGGTGGTCAGCCCTAGGTAATTATTGGACCCCGCCATAATGAGCTTCCGTCCACCAATGGTCACCACGGGGCCTTCGTTCTCCTCAATGGGATGGAAGTAGGGATACAATCCCAAGGCCTTGACCTCATCGGCACGGGTAAAGGCATAACAGCGCTCAAACAGGTCCACGCTTCACCCCTCCAACTACAGTGAGACTTACGTCCGACATCAGCGCAAATATCCGAAAAAGTCAGCGGAGCTACGGCTGGCTTACCCGCCGGATGCCGGAGACAGACGGTGAATTTCGGAGAAAAAATCGCAAAGGGAGCTGTCGAGCCTGCCGGACACCGATGCGTGGACTCCGTCCAATGAGTTCTTCCGGAATGGGCTCCGGTGGTGGTAGGAGGAAGAGCTCGGGCGTACAAACAGAGCGGTAGTTATCCGAAAGATCAAAGCCAAACGCCCGTGCCAGATTTGCCGGTCCTCGGCAAAGCGCCTCATCCGGCACAGCCCCTCGCCGCCTCCGAAAGAGCGCATGTCCGAGCACTGGCTCGGCAGCCCGCAACAGCACTGCTGCTCCACGACCCGCTTCTTCTGTGACAATGTTCACGCAGCGATGCTTGCCGTAAATGGTGTAGACATAAAGGATCCCTCCCGCTTCAAACATCGGCGCATTCCGCCGTGTCTTCCCCCGATATGCATGATTGGCTGCATCACCCTCCGGTAGATAAGCTTCCACTTCCACCAACCGAGCCGCACACCATTCCTCTCCCTCTCTTTTGACTACGACAGTACCGAGGAGAGCCTGTGCGACCTCTACTGTTGGACGCTGAAAAAAGGAACACGGTAATGCCTGCGATACCTGCGGGACAAACACCTCTTGAACACTCATCCGTCTTAATGAGATGCTCTACGACGGCTCAGCATGGACGATGGAGCAAACTTACGCTGTGCTCCCAATCGGTCCCCTTCGCATCGGGAATGTCATTTTCCTGACTCCGATAAAGGGGGTCAGCGATGAAGCCTTTCGCCTGTTGTGCTCGTGTAGTAGAACTTACCCGGAATCCCGAGGATTCTACGCCGTCTACCTGCATGGACCTCCCCATCCAGCCACCGAGCGAAATCAACTCATGAGCCTCTCCTCATACGCTTCCGTTGAGGAGCTCCTGCTCCGCTATAGGGACTTTCTCCAAAGCAGACATCCTGAACTGTGTTCTGACCTCGTTAGCCTGAACCTCGCTCTATGATTATTGACGAGCTCCATACACACGTTCGCCAACAGTTGGATAACTTCGGCGTCCGAGCGGAGAGCCGAATTCTATGTGCTGTCAGTGGAGGGGTGGATTCCGTCGTGCTGCTGGATATCCTGCACCTCCTTTCCTGCGAGCTCCTTTTCACACTGGGAGTTATCCACGCAGACCACGGATTGCGGGGAGAACAGTCGCGACAAGATGCCGAGTTCGTAAAGCAGATGGCAGAGAAGCGAGAACTGCCAGTCTTTACAGAATCCCTACCAGTCCGTGAGTATGCCCGGCAACATCGTTGTAGTATTGAGACAGCTGCGCGCACGCTGCGGTATGACTTCTTTATCCGTAGTGCCCGCCAGTTCGGAGCTACCCACGTTGCGCTTGCCCACACAGCCGATGACAATGCCGAGACCATCCTCCTCCACTTGCTCCGAGGAGCGGGTCTGGAAGGTTTGGCCGGCATCCCTCCACAGCGAGAACTCTTCCCTGGCTGTTGGCTCATCCGCCCTCTTTTGCTTTTGCGCAAGCAGCAACTGTACTCCTACGCCCAGCTCCGCAGACTCCAATGGCGCCAGGACTGGAGCAACCTGGACCGACGGTTCCGACGGAACCGCATCCGCTGGGAATTGCTCCCCCTGGCAGAAGCAATCACTCCCAATGCCGTACAGAGAATCGCCCGCACTGGGTCCATTCTCCGCCAGGCTGTGGAAGGAATCTCCCAACTCATGGAACCCTATCTCCTCCGAGCAGCACTTCCGACAAGCGGCTTCTTCTTCAGCGATGCCGATTGGGATTCGCTGCCCCCATTCTTCCGCACTGAGCTTATCCGCATCGCAATACGCCGTCTGGGAGCCCCGTACAGTCCTCCGTCCCACCGCCTCCTTCAAGCATTGGCCCTTCGCACAGCCCAGACGGGCAAACGCTTCGCCTTGGGGCGTACCCTCTTCCTGATTCGCGAACGTAACGGACTCAGCCTTGTCCCTCTATTGCCGCCACTTCCTTCCCTACCTGTACAACCATCCGGACACTATCGCCTTGGCATCTGGAAATTGGAATTCCAACCCGTCACCGAGCCCCCTCCAACCTTCCCTCCTGACCCATGGACAGAATTCATGGATGCTGACCGACTACCGGACACCCTCTGTTGGCGCCCTCCCCGAGCAGGCGACCGGTTCCATCCTCTCGGACTGCCACGGGAGATGAAGTTAGGCGACTTCCTAACAAACCAGCGCATCCCCCACTGGCAGCGACGTCTGCTGACAGTCCTTGCGGACGGGAATCGTATCCTGTGGCTCTGTGGAGTCCGTCTCAGTGAGACGGTGAAAGTAACTGCCCAGAGCCGCCATATTGTCTGTGCCCGATTGGACCTTGTCCCACAGACGGAACACCCCGCTTATGCCCCCGAAACGGATTGAATTGCACGGTCAATGGTTCCGCCTGTTCATTCCCCGTCAAGAAATTGCTCAATCCGTTCGCTCACTGTCCCGGCGCATCGAGCAGGACTACGCTGGCAGAGAATTAACCTGCGTTGTGATCCTCAAGGGCGCTTTCATCTTCGCTGCGGACCTTCTACGACAACTCTCCCTGCCATGCCGCATCGAGATGCTCCGAGCCCAAAGCTACGGCATGCAGATGACCTCCTCCGGAACTGTCCACTTTGAACCTACCACTGTAGACATCCGTGGCAGAGACGTGCTTCTGATTGAGGACATCGTAGACACTGGACTGACGCTGCAAGCTTTAGTCCACCATCTGCAGAGTCAAGAGCCTGCATCATTGCAGATTGCCACTCTCTTAGCCAAACCAGCAGCGCAACATCTGGCCCTGCCTTTGACCTACGTTGGAAAGCACATCCCCGCTGTCTTCGTCGTCGGCTATGGGATGGACTATGCTGAGGCCGGGCGTACATTACCGGACATTTACGCTTTGGAAGACTCCTGAAGGGCAATCACTGCTAAGAACGTACGTCCATTGCGGTGTCGGATGATTACGTAGACTGAACCGATGACTCAGAACTTGCGTACACCGCCTAACGAGCCTACTCCTTTGGGGCGCCTATTTCGCACCGTCGTGGGATGGATGCTCCTATTGATGGGCATCTTGCTCTTTTACCTCCTGCTGCGCGGCACAGACCGACCGGAATGGTCTGTCAGCTACACAGAATACCGCCAGCTATTGGAGGAGGGGAAAATTGCTTCCGCTACCATTGTCAAATCTCGCTTCAACGATTACGAGTTCCACGGCGTGCTCAAAGAGCCAATTACCCTTATCCGCGATGGCCGACCCCGGCAAGTCCAGTACATTGTAACCAAGCTCGGGGTTTTGGATGCCGAAACAGAAAAGCTATGGGCGGAGAAAGGAATAACGTGGACTTACGAATCGGGGGACAACCCCTGGTGGGATAGCCTCATCTCTATCCTGCCCTGGATTGCCCTCATTGTCATCTACTTCCTCCTTCTGCAGCGGATGCAGGTCGGTGCCACGCGGAACATCTTTTCCTTCAGCAAAGCCCGCTTTCGGGTCAACGATCCATCGCAACCTCGGGTTACTTTCGACGATGTTGCCGGAGCAGAAGAAGCGAAGGAAGAGCTGAGGGAAATCATTGAATTCCTGCGCAATCCGGAGCGTTTTCGCGCCTTAGGGGCAAAGATCCCCAAGGGAGTTCTCCTGGTAGGTCCACCAGGGACGGGAAAGACGCTCTTAGCTCGGGCAGTCGCTGGGGAAGCGGGAGTACCCTTTTTCTCCATTTCTGGGGCTGATTTCGTAGAAATGTTCGTCGGTGTCGGCGCTGCTCGCGTACGGGATCTCTTCGAGCAGGCAAAACGCCACGTTCCCTGCATCGTCTTCATTGACGAGCTGGATGCCGTCGGACGTCAGCGGGGCGCTGGCTTGGGCGGGGGACACGATGAGCGAGAGCAGACGCTCAACCAGCTGCTTGTAGAGATGGATGGCTTTGAGCAGAACAGTGGCATCGTTGTCCTAGCGGCAACAAATCGCCCTGACATCTTAGACCCCGCCTTGCTCCGCCCTGGGCGTTTTGATCGCCGCATCGTCGTTGACTTACCCGACGTTCGCGGACGCGAACAAATTCTCCGCGTTCACACCCGCCGCATCCCCTTGGCACCAGATGTCAACCTATCCCAGTTAGCCAAAAGCACTCCGGGCTTCGCAGGTGCGGATTTAGCAAACTTAGTCAATGAAGCGGCGCTCCTTGCCGCACGACGGAATAGCCGCTTCGTAACCATGAAGGACTTGGAAGACGCCCGCGACAAAATCCTCATGGGCATTGAGCGACGCAGTCTTGTTCTCTCCGAAGAAGAGCGCCGTATTACCGCCTACCACGAAGCAGGGCATGCCCTCGTTGCCAAATTGCTCCCCACGGCAGACCCTATCCACAAAGTCACCATTATTCCCCGTGGACGTGCCTTAGGCGTGACCGCCCAGCTTCCGGAAGAGGATCGCTATACGCTGACGAAGGAGTACATCGAGGACCGCATTGTCATGATTTTGGGCGGACGGGCAGCGGAGAAGGTCGTCTTCAACCGTATTACCACTGGTGCAGCCAACGATTTAGAGCAAGCAACCCGCCTGGCGCGGAAAATGGTCTGCGAATGGGGCATGAGTGATGTCCTCGGTCCAGTCGCCCTCAGCAATCGGCACGAAGAGGTCTTCCTGGGACGGGAAATCGTTCAGCCCCGTGAGTACAGCGAAGAAACCGCCCAGCTCATTGATGCCGAAATCCGCCGGATTGTCACCGAAGCCACGGAGAAAGCAGAACGTCTTCTCCGTGAGAACTTAGAAGTATTGCACCGCATCGCTCGTGCCCTCTTAGAGCGGGAATCTCTGAGCGGAGAGGAATTAGACCAGCTCATCAAGGGAACACCTCTCTCCGAGCCCCCTCACAGCGACGGCTCCCCATCCCAGATGCCTACCTCTCATGACGGTCATCCTATCCCACCCACCGTAGAGGCCTTGTCCGAACGGGAGCCCACCTCCTCTTCTATCCCGTTGCAAGCCTCCCGAGCCGTGGACCCCCAGAACCTGGCCCGGCTCCGCCAGGAGGCCGACCAGCTCGCCCGACAGTTAGGTTACCCCGACGCAACTGAGTTCGCTCGCCAGCTCCCAGGGGATGCCTTCTTCCTCTCCCCGCCCATGCCACCCCGCAGTTTAGAGGAGCTCCACGCACAGGTAGCCAGCCTTGCCCTCCAAGCAGGCTTCGCCGACGTCCACCATGCCGCCAACGCCATGGATATCTCCCTGAAGGAGGAATCCGAGAGTTCCTGGCGCCAGCTTTGGAAGCGGCTTAGCGAACATCTCCAGTATACCTCGTGGGAAAAGCTGTACCAAACACTCCAAAATGAGCAACGTCGCCTCCAGAGTATGTCGCTATCGGAGGTGCAAGAAGCCGTACAGAACCTTACCTACTGGCTGGGCTACAGGAACATTGACGAAGCCGCCCGAGAGCTTCACATTCAGCATGACGGCTCTGAAACCGCTTGGCGCCGCTTACTGGTAGCAATGGAGGCACAATTACGGAAACGCCGCCACTCAGAAGAACGCGCTTCCCCGGAAGCTGACTCATAAAGATGTGGTACCAGGAACATGTCTCCCTCTACGGGTGGACAAGTTTCCGTGTGCCCACCACCGCTGCCTACGGAGCCATCTGCTCTCATCCGGAAGAGCTTCCCTATGTGCATAAGCTGCTCCCCCTCCGAGAGCATCCCGTTGTCGTGCTTGGCAATGGCAGCAATATCCTCTTCGCTACGGACTACCCCGGTATTGTACTCCGTCCCCTCTTCCGTGGAATTCATCTCCTCGAATACGACGAGGACACCGTCCAGGTAGAAGTAGCCGCCGGCGAGCCGTGGCATGAGTTCGTGTACACGTGCCTACGCAACGGCTGGTACGGACTGGAGAACTTAGCTCTTATTCCCGGAACTGTCGGCGCTGCCCCAGTGCATAACATCGGCGCCTATGGTGTTGAAGTATCTCAATTCCTGGAAGGGGTTCGGGTATGGGACTTCACCACCGAGCAGCTTTGCTGGCTTCCTGCCGAAGAACTCCTCCTGCGCTACCGCAGCAGTATCCTCCGCGAAACTCTCCTGGGGAAGGTCCTGGTAACCCACGTCCGTTTCCGCCTCTATCGCCGTGCCCGTCCCAAGGTAGATTACCCGGAACTGGCGCGTTTTTTGTCAGACTCTGGAATCGCGTATCCTACAGCTGAGGACGTCTTCCGCGCCGTCTGCGCTATACGACGATGCAAACTCCCCGATCCGGCACATATCCCTAACGCCGGCAGCTTTTTCAAAAACCCCGTGCTTCCTCTCTCCGTCGCCGAGGAGCTCCGGCAACGCCATCCTGCATTACCGACATTTCCTCATGGCTCCGATACTGTCAAAATACCCGCAGGCTGGCTTCTGGAACAATGCGGCTGGAAAGGCAAGCGGATAGGGAATGTCGGCGTATGGCAGCATCACGCCCTCGTTATAGTTAACTACGGTGCTGCTACAGGCGAGGAGATCCTCCGCTTTGCAGAACTTCTCTGGCGCTCCGTCTATGACCGCTTCGGGATCACCTTAGAACCTGAAGTCCTCATCCTCCCTCGGGAGGCGTGGAATCCTTCCTCCCGCTAAGGCTGGGCTCTACCGAAGAGCCCTCAGGACGGAGCAGAACGCTCTGGAACACCGTCGTCTGATACTCTTCCGGCACCTGAAAAAGCTGCTCCAACTCCTCCTCAGAGACAGGGCGCATATCAGGCGAGGCTGGTCGCAATCCCCGTTGAACCATGTGGTAATACGCCGCCTCCAGTACGCCGTTCACGAATGGTCCACTGTGTTCAGTAGAGTATTTCTTCGCTAACTCCACCGCCTCATCAATGATGATGGGGACAGGAATCTGTGGGAAGGCCAGCATCTCGGCAATCCCAAGCACCAAAATGAGGCGGTCCACAGGGACCAGACGCTCAATATCCCAGTGCTGGAGCACATGTCGGAGAATATTCAGCGCGACCTCTCGATGCCGCTCCGCCGCTGCCAACAACTGACGAGCAAAAACGACATCATCCCCTTCCCACCGGATTGGTGTATCTGCTTCCAGCTCCATGACCTCCTCTGGCGTCAGAAGTGGACGCTCAATGGAAGGGACTTCAGCGGTAAAATCACGGTAGAAGATGTAGTCAAACACCTCTTCCCACGATACCTGCGCAGCCGTTGATGCCGCAAAGATCTGCAGAATCTTTTCCCGCGCCAGACGTCGGCTTCCCCGCAGCACGGAGTGCTGCCGCAAGGGAAACGGTGTTGGTGAGGACAAAACCAGCGATTGTTTGCGCCGTGATGCCATCAAGGAGTTTCCCCTGAGCTCTCTACCGCTTGACTTGTCCTCCAGGGAAGAGGCGCCGGAGCGAAGCAAACGCTGCCAAGCGCTCTTCTGCCATCGCCGCCGCAGCTTCCGTAGGTAAGATTCCTCGCTCGTTCGCTATCCGGAAAACCCGGAGGAGGGTGTCGTAGATATGCGCCGTCCGCGCCATTACAGCCTTTGGATCGTAATTACCTTCCAGCTCTGCTGCTACATTCATCAAACCACCGGCATTGATAACGTAATCGGGAGCATAGAGAATACCGCGCTCATGGAGACGCCTTGCATCGGCGTGTTCATCCCGCAATGGATTGTTTGCTGCACCAGCAACAATAGCACATTGCAGCCGCGGAATTGTCTCCTCGTTGATCATCCCTCCTAAAGCATTCGGGGAAAAGATATCGCACGGTATGTCATATACAGCATCCGCCTCCACAGGGATTCCACCGACTTCATGACAGAGCCGCTGAGCTTTTTCCGGGAAAACATCGGAGACGTATACACGAACCCCTTCCCGCACCAAGTACTCCACTAGATGGCGTGCAACGTTGCCTGCTCCTTGCACCACTACCGTCCGATTTGCTAACGAGTCAGAACCGAAGGCTACTTTCGCACATGCCTTCATCCCCCAATAGACACCATGCGCTGTAAAGGGAGAGGGATCGCCACTTTTGCCTAAAACTCCGGTGACATACCGTGTCTCCATGCGAATCCACTCCATGTCGGCAACCGTTGTGCCGACATCTTCAGCCGTGATATAGCGCCCACCCAATGTCTCTACAAACCGTCCAAAAGCACGGAAGAGCATTTCGCTCTTCTGCGTTCGCGGATCTCCAATGATCACCGCTTTTCCACCCCCTAAGTTGAGCCCCGCAACTGCCGCCTTATACGTCATCGCTCGCGATAGACGCAAACTATCCTCTATAGCCTCCTGCTCGCTGGAGTACATCCACATACGCACCCCTCCCAATGCTGGACCCAACGTTGTGTCATGGATTGCAATAATAGCCCGTAATCCCGCTCTCGGCTCCATACAGAAGATAAGCTGCTCGTGCTCATAGCTTGCCATTTGCTCAAAAATACTCATCTCCCTCTCATGCTCTCCGACATCTCCTGGCACGGCAAAATTAGGGGAAAACCCCAGTCAGCCCTGACCGGTAGGTATCACACTAAAGGCTTACAACTTATCGTCACAGCCGCATGGTTACACCGCTGAGCCGTACGAAG
The DNA here is from genome assembly GCA_030550395.1 of Bacteroidota bacterium. Lineage (GTDB taxonomy): Bacteria > Bacteroidota > Ignavibacteria > Kapaibacteriales > HRBIN21 > HRBIN21. The sequence continues at coordinate 210,711 of JAUQPL010000001.1, forward strand.
TAATGGGGCGTAGCACTCTGCTTTTTTTGAGCTTCGGTGTTGTTGTCGCTTTCGCACAGACGCCGCAGGAAGCTCTTCCGACTTCCTCCGACTCTGTATTCATGCCAGCTGCCGTGGCGACGGATACCATTGCCGTTGCCGGACGCTGTAAACACTGCAAGGAACGCATTGAAGGCGCTGTCCGCCAACTGCCTGGTGTTCAGAGCGCGGAATGGGACCGCATAACGAAGCTCTTGATTGTGACATATGACACTCGGCAAACAAGTCGTAGCCTCATCCAAAAAAGGCTGGCAGCAGTGGGACACGATACAGAAGAGTTCACAGCCCCAGATGAAGCATACGCAAAACTGCCCAAGTGCTGCCGCTACCGCTCCCCTTGAGTCCTCCTTTCCCAGCCTTCCTCACACACCACCTGGAGCGACCAAGGGTTACACCACCGCCATCTACCCAGTGGTTGGAATGCACTGTGCTAGCTGTGCCCACAACATCCAGAGCTTTCTGCGGGCACAGCCCGGTATTGTCACGGCTGAAGTCAATTTTGCCGCTCAAACACTCGCTGTTACCTACCTCCGGGACCGATATGGCCCGGAGGACCTCCGCCGACTTGTTCAACAACTCGGCTACGACTTGGTCCTGCACACCGAGCAAGTTCACACCTCCCGGGAGGAGCGCTTACGCAACCTACGGCTCCGCCTTTGGATTGCCCTCGGTTGTGCTCTCCCCGTCGCCTTCCTCTCGATGGGCTTCCATGGGAAGGTTCCCGCTGAGGCGCTACTGGTCCTAACCCTGCCTGTCCTCTGGGCTGGGAGAGAACTTTTCACCAACGCATGGAAGCTTGCTCGAAATCGCCAAGCCAGTATGGATACACTGGTGTCTCTGGGCACGGGAGCGGCCTTCGTGCTGAGCCTATGGGCAACAATTGCTCCAGAACACTTCGCACAGCTGGGGGTGGATCCTCCGCTATACTACGAAGCCGCTGCTGTTGTGGTCGCTGCTGTCTTGCTAGGAAGATATCTGGAGGAGCGCGTTCGCCTTCAAGGCTCCCGTGCGATTGAACGTTTACTGACTCTCCAACCGCGGACTGCCCGCCGAGTCCAGAACGGTTCTGAGGAAGAGGTCCCCATTGAGTACCTCCAGCCTGGGGATCTTGTGCGTATCCGTCCCGGAGAACGAATCCCTGCCGATGGTGTCGTCATCGCCGGTAGCGCCGCCGTTGATGAAAGTGCCCTTACCGGCGAACCATTCCCCGTGGAGAAACTTCCCGGAATGCGCCTGTGGGCTGGAACGCTCAATACGACGGGCAGCGTTGTTCTGCGCGTTGCCCACACAGGGAGCGCCACCGTATTAGCCCACATTATTGAGTTGGTTCGTGCAGCACAGAGTCATAAGGCACCAATCCAGCGCTTGGTTGACCGCCTTTCGACACTCCTTGTCCCTATAGCGCTCGGTATAGCCTTCCTCAGCGCCATCCTCTGGTCCATGCTCGGACCGGAACCCCGCTTGACATATGCCCTTCTGACCTCCATCTCCGTACTCTTGATTGCTTGCCCTTGTGCCTTAGGGCTGGCCACACCCTTAGCATTCCTACTCGGAGTCGGACGCGCAGCAGAGGAAGGGATCCTCGTGAAAGACCCAACAGCGTTGGAACAGCTCTCCCAGTGCACAGCCCTCGTTCTGGACAAGACTGGCACGCTGACCCAGGGTAAGCCCCAGCTTGTGGAGGAATACTGGGAAAGCGAAAGCTCAGAACTCCGTCGTGCGCTCGCTGCCATTGAGGTGCGCTCCGAACATCCCCTTGCCCTCGCTCTTGCCAAAGCCCTTGTGGCACCAACGGAGGCTCTCCCAGAGGTAGAAGGCTTCACCAACATCCCTGCCCAAGGAGTATCAGGACGAGTCAACGGGAAGCTCTACCTCTTAGGTACCCATGCGTTCTTGCATCGCCAAGGGATTCTATGCCCGGAGCCTCTCCAGCAGAGGGTGAAGACATGGCAGCAGCAAGGCTATACGATTATCATCGCCGCCGTGGATACCCGGGCAGTTGCTGCATTTGCCTTTGCAGATACCCTACGACCTCACGCTGCGGAGGCAATCCGCTTCTTCCAACAGTACGGGGTGGAAATCCATCTTCTGACGGGAGACCACCCTGAAGCAGCAGAGCGAGTTGTGCGAGCATTGAACATTGAGCATTTCCAAGCCCACGCCTCTCCACACCAGAAGGCAGAATATGTCCGTTCCCTTCAGCAACGGGGACACCGCGTCGCCGTTGTAGGGGACGGCATCAACGATACCCCTGCCCTGGCGACAGCAGACGTTGGGATTGCTGTAGGAAGCGGGATTGATGCCGCCTTGGAAAGCGCTACTCTTGTCCTCTCCGGTGGGGACATCAACCGTTTGGTGTTCGCTTGGAACCTCTCACACCAGCTCCGCCGAGTTATTGCCCAAAACCTTGGATGGGCATTCGGATACAACCTCATAGCACTACCAGTGGCAGCCGGTGTCCTATACCCGTTTACCGGACTCCTCCTAACTCCAATGGTTGCCGGAATGGCTATGGCTCTGAGTTCCATCTCCGTTGTTCTCAGTAGTTTGCGCTTGCGCTCTCTGCGCTTACATGTGGACAAGCTTGGCCGATAGACACTTTTTGTTCCTGCAGTATAGCGGCGTGGGCCAATTGTTCCATGAGTTGAGAACCTGCAAGGTTATGTTCCACCAGCTCCGCTGCCTATCATGGCATTACGCCTGAAACCCTTCGAAAATGAACCTCGCCTGGACTTCACGAAGCCTGAGATTTTCAAAAAGCAGCGTCGTGCCATTGAAGAAGTTCGACGTCGTTTCGGCCAGGAATATCCCAATCTCATCAACGGCAAGGAGGTGTACTCACAGCAGAAGCTGCACTCCCTCAATCCAGCGCATCCTACCGAAGTTGTGGGGATATTCCAAAAAGCCCGGCAGCGTGATGCCGAAGCAGCCCTGAATGCTGCCTGGAAAGCTTTTGAAGAATGGAAGCGAACTCCCGCTGAAGAACGAGCTCGATATCTGCTCAAGGCTGCAGCAGAAATGCGGCGGCGACGTTTAGAGCTGAATGCGTGGATGATCTGCGAAGTCGGCAAAAACTATTGGGAGGCTGATGCCGATACGTGTGAAGCCATAGACTTCCTGGAGTACTACGCCCGGGAAGCCATCCGCTATGCCCAACCCCAGCCCGTTACACCGGTTCCTGGGGAAAAGAACGAATATTTCTACATCCCGTTGGGGGCAGGTGTTATCATCCCTCCATGGAATTTTCCCCTGGCAATCCTCACAGGGATGACTTCCGCCGCCATTGCCGCCGGCAACACAGTTGTCGTCAAACCCTCCTCTGAATCCCCCATGATGGGATGGCTGCTTGCGGATATTTTCCGCAGCATTGGCTTACCCGATGGAGTTCTAAACCTCGTTGTCGGTAGCGGCAGTGAAGTGGGAGACTTCTTAGTGGCTCATCCCCGCACGCGCTTTATTGCCTTCACTGGCTCCATGGAGGTCGGACTCCGTATCCACGAGCTGGCAGCAAAGCCCCAGCCTGGACAGATTTGGATTAAGCGCACAATTCTGGAAATGGGAGGCAAGGACGCCATCATTGTTGACGCAGAGGCAGATCTGGACGCTGCCGTTGAAGGCGTCGTTGTCTCCGCCTATGGTTATCAGGGGCAGAAATGCTCCGCCTGCTCACGAGCAATTGTGGACAAAAGTGTCTACACCCCTTTCATCCGCAAACTCAAAAAAGCTGTCCAGGAACTCCGCATCGGTGATCCCGCAGAAAATGCCCAGGTTGGACCTGTTATCTCCGCCCGTGCTAAGGAAAGCATCCTGTACTACATCAACATCGGACGCAAGGAAGGAAAACTCCTCACCGGGGGGAATCCCGTAGGCGACTTGGATGGTTACTACATTGAACCGACTGTTTTCACCAACGTCTCTCCACGAGCTCGCATCGCCCAGGAGGAGATCTTCGGTCCTGTCTTGGCTGTCCTGAAAGCCAATAGTTTCGCTGATGCTCTCCGGATTGCCAATGGAACTATCTACGGGCTTACCGGCTCGGTCTACTCCCGCAATCCAGAGAAACTACGCCTTGCCCGCGAAGAGTTTCACGTCGGCAATCTCTACTTCAACCGTAAGTGCACCGGTGCCCTCGTTGGAGGGCATCCCTTTGGTGGCTTTAACATGAGTGGAACCGATTCCAAAGCCGGTGGACCGGACTATCTCTTGCTCTTCCTGCAGGGAAAGAGTGTAAGTGAAAAGCTCGAGTAAATTTGCACAACGCTTGCTAAAAGGACTTATGCGCCAGCGACAGTGGCTTCCCTTTGCGGCAATTATTCTTATTGGGCTCCTCACCATTGGCGCGCTGTTCATCCTTTTCCATAAGCAGCGCTTGGAGGCCGAGTTGTCCACCACTGGAAGTGACATGAGGTTACTGGCGGAATACCGTGATTCCACACTCCTTGCCCCGAACCGCACCTTGGAACACCAGCTTGCCCTCCGGGTACATCTCCTTCGCTCCCGTCCAACCCCCTACCGGGGCTCGCATACCTTCATAGACTCCTTAGGATTGTGGGAACCAGCCACATTCGTCCGTTACTCCCGTTCTGAACTGTCTGCCTTAGGGAAACGCCAAACCGCCCTCTTCTCCCGAATTGAAGCAGTAGATACTGCACAGACTGTGCTTTTCCTCAGCGCTCTCTTCCTTAGCATATTGCTTATTCCCCTTCTCCTCCTCTACCTCCGTACCTTGCGCCAGCGCTTGCACCTTTTGGAAAAGCTGGAGGAAAGCGAAGCTCGGTACCGAGAGATTATAGAGCACATGCCCGATCTCATCCAGTCAGTCGACGCTGAAGGGCGCTTTGTCTACGTCAACCGCTACTGGCGCCGGGTCATGGGTTATACCGATGAAGATCTCCAACGGCTGCGCATCTGGGATATCCTCCGCCCTGACCAACTACCGAAATGCCAGAGCCTGTTTGAGCAAGTCTTCCAGGAACAAGTCCTATTAGGAGTCGAAACTGTTTTCATCACAAAGCACGGGCAAGAAATCTACGTCAGCGGGAATGTGACCGTTCGCCCTGATCCAATTACGGGCAAGCCGGTCACTCGGGCTCTTTTCCGTGATGTCACCGCTCAACGCCAACAGCTACAATTGCTGCAATATCAGGAAGCCCTTGCAAACACAACTTCCCGAATTGCTCAACAACTGCTAACGAGTCTGTCTCCTGAAACGCTCGCCCCGTCCATACTGGAACAACTGGGTGAAACCCTCAATACTGACGCTCTCTACCTGGTAGCTCTACCCGGAGATGTCCCCCAACCTATCGCTGTATGGACTCGCGATGTAGAAAAAGCCTCTTTAGTAGCTGCTACTTTCGAACAGCCTTGCTGGGACCTCCTTCGCCCTCTGTGGGAACGTCTGAAGGCAATTGCCATTGTTGAAGCAGTCTCCGAGGAGCTTCTCTCCCTGAGTTCCGCTACTGAGGCAAACACCCCGAACCCCCTCCTTGCGCGTGGGACGCAGGCATTGCTTTGGGTTCCCTTCGTCCGTCAAGGACAGCTGTGGGGATTTATTGGCACCGAAGATTGGAAACAGCCGCGGTTCTGGAACCCGACAGAGCGGACGGCACTGGAAAGCGTTGCGGCGAGTCTCCTTTTCACTTTTGATCGCATCCATGCATACCGAGAGCTTCAACGTTTTGCCGAAGACCTGCTCCAAGCCCGAAACATGTTGGAAGCATATGCCGAAGAGCTTCGCCGAGCAAACGAAGAACTGCAGGAACGCAACGCTGAAAAAGACCGCATTATGTCCATCGTTTCGCACGACCTCCGCTCGCCCTTAAGCGGCATCCGGGGTTTAGCAGAAATCCTGCAAACAGAAGAAGCACTAGACCCCTCCACTGTCCAAGAGTTTGCAAGGCTCATCTATGAAGCTTCCGAGTACCTTCTCAACTTAGTCAATGACTTGCTCGAGGTTGCTCGTCTGGAGCAAGGGAGGATTCAACTCCAGCTTACCGAAACGGACCTCTGTGCGCTTGCCCGCTCCACCTTCCGCTTCATGGAAGGCGTCGCACGGTCTAAGAACATCCAGCTTGTCCTGGAATGTCCTGACTCCCCTGTTGTGGCCTTAGTAGATGCCCCCAAAATATCCCAAGTTCTCAACAACTTGTTGAGCAATGCCATTAAATTCACCCCCAGTGGCGGCACTGTTACCGTTCGGCTCCAACCCCGTTTGGAAAACGGGGAAGTAGAAATCCACGTCATAGACACTGGAATAGGGATTCCGCAGGAGCTTTTACCACACCTGTTTGAAAAGTTTGGGCCACACCAGCGCCCCGGCACAGCTGGCGAGCGAGGCACAGGTTTAGGAATGCCCATCATCAAGAACTTCGTTGAACTCCACGGGGGCACTATACAGGTAAGCAGCACCGTCGGGATTGGGAGTCACTTCACTATTCGCCTACCCTACCGCTGCACGGCAGAGACCGCCCCTTCTGCCTCTTCATCCCAAAGCACCTCAATTCCCGTTCCCCCTTCTTAAGCGTAGTCCTGGCTGTGGTTATACTCCCGCAGGAGTCGGCAACAGGCGCTCAGGTTCCACCACCCAATGCCGTGGTTGAGGAACAGACAGTCCCTTGCTCCGCTCTTGGTCATCAATCAGCACGGGACGGTAATCCGCGCGCTTGATCTTCTCCTGAATCGCCATCAGTGCCTTTAGGAGTGCCTCCGGACGTGGTGGGCACCCGGAGACATAGACATCAACCGGCAGGAACAGATCAATCCCCTGCACTACGGAATAGCTCCGATACATCCCGCCTGTAGAGGCACAGACTCCCATAGAGATGACCCACTTCGGCTCCGGCATTTGGTCATAAATTTTCCGAACCACCCACGCCATCTTATACGTCACAGTCCCTGCCACGATGAGCAGATCAGACTGTCGGGGGGAGAACCGAAATACCTCTGCGCCGAAGCGAGCAACGTCAAAGCGCGGACCGGCAAATGCCATCATCTCAATAGCACAACACGAAATCCCTAACGGCATTGGCCAGAGCGCATTCCGCTGCGCCCACCTCACCAATGCTTCCAACGTAGTTGTTACAAAACCATCGCGCTGCAGGGCACCCAGAATAGGCGTCATCTCTTGTCTCTCCACGGGGTAGCACTTCGGCGGTAGGAGACGAAAAAAACCATTTTCTCATTTACTCCACTGCAGAATCCCTTTCTGCCAGACATAGACCAGACCAACCAAAAGCACCGCAATAAACAATCCCATCCCCACCAGACCTACCGTTCCCAACTGCCGGAACTGTACTGCCCAAGGGTACATGAAGACGATTTCCACATCAAACACGATGAAGACCATCGCCACCATGTAGAACTTAACGGAAAAGCGTTCCCGCGCCGTGCGCACCGGTTCCATCCCGCTTTCGTACGTGGTCAGCTTCCGCCACGTGGGACGACGTGGTCCCAAAAGCTCTGCCGCCACTAGATTGACGATCCCAAAGAGAACCCCAACCGCAATCATCACCAGAACAGGCAGATACGCATCCATCGTCGGTGCCTTGTGCTTCCTCTACGAACAACCACAAAATTACAGACGCCTCCAAGGAATTGCCGGTATGCTGCACAACTTATTTTTGTAGCTCCTGCGAACTTACACGATTGCGTGTTCAATGACGCAGCCTACAGCTTCGCTTATCCAGCGTCTCGGGTGGTGGAGTGCTCTTGCGCTTGTGGTAGGAAGTGTAATCGGCTCAGGCATTTTCAAAAAATCCTCCGTTATGGCGGCTCAGTTAGGCTCAGCGGAGCTCCTGTTACTTGCATGGGCAGTAGCAGGGCTGATGACTCTCTGCGGCGTCTTGACCAATGCAGAGATTGCTTCCCTCCTTCCTTTCACGGGTGGGCAGTATGTCTTCTTCCGTGCCATGTATGGAGACTTCTTCGCCTACCTCTACGGCTGGGCAATGGTCAGCGTCGTTCAGACCGGATCCATCGCCTCCATTGCCTATGTTTTCGCCGAGCATACGCAGTACTTCATTCCCCTTCCCCGTCTGCCCGAGATGGTAGAACAGCAGGTTTCTCTTTGGATTCCGGGTATTGGGACGATACATCCCCTGGAGAATCTCGGAGTGAAGCTGCTGAGCATTGCAACCATTGTCGCCCTAACGATAGCCAACGCTCGTGGAGTTCATATTGGCGGGGGAGTACAAGTAATACTAACAGCTGCAAAGGTTGGGGCAATCTTGGTGTTGATAGCGCTGGGACTTTCCATGTTAGCCCAGGGCTCCCATTTTCCCCACTCAGGCTCTGTCCCCCAGGACATTCCATCAGAGGGGTGGAGACCCATTGGTGCTTTCGCCACTGCTTTAGCGGGAGCGTTTTGGGCGTATGATGGATGGAACAATGTTACTTACGTTGCTGGGGAAATTCGTGGCGCAGAGCGCATAGTGCCGCGAGCACTAACCATTGGTATGCTTACGGTAACGCTCATCTACCTGCTGGTCAATCTAAGCTACGTGGTGTCTCTACCCATAGAGCTCATGGCGCGCTCGGAACTGGTTGGTGTTGCAGCCGCACAAGCCGTGCTTGGAGTTGGAGGAGCAGCCTTCATTGCGGCTGCCGTCATGGTGTCTACCCTTGGAACAACGAACGGGACTGTGCTGAGTAGTGCCCGCTTGTTCTACGCTATGGCAGAACAGGGACATCTTCCGGCTATCTTCCGTCGTGTTCACTCTCGTTACTGTACCCCAAGCGGGGCTTTACTCCTCCAGGCAGCATGGGCAAGCGTTCTTGTCCTCAGTGGTACCTTTGACACCCTTACCGATATGCTCATTGTCGTCAGCTGGGGTTTCTATGCTCTTGGAGCAGCCGGTATTTTTGTACTGCGGCGGAAGCTCTCCCAGGCACCACGCCTATGGCGCGTGCCTGCCTACCCGATCATCCCCCTTGTTTTTGTCGCATTCGCTACAGTCTTCGTTGTCCTCAACATTGTCGAAGACATCAACGCATATGCGCAAGGTAAAACTCCCTTCATGCGCACGATACTGGGAATTGTGCTGGTTTCTGCCGGTATCCCACTGTACTTCTTTCTCCATCGCCGCCAACCTTGTCCCGAGGTCCCACCAACTGCCTCCACACCTCAATGACAGACTCCCTACCCCTTATTCTCCCCCAATTCCTTCCCGATGGAGAAGGGATTCAACTGCTGCGCCTTGCCCTGACCCACCCACCCGATACAGCACGTGCCTTTATCACGGCTCACCCTGAACCGGCCATGCTCCAACAGGCCATCAACGACCTCCAGATCTCGTACTACATTGCTAAACCGGTAGAACTGCCTCAGCTCCAAAGCAGCTATGGCACGCGCTCACACTCAACCGCTCGCAACAAGAGTCACAGGAGCAACCGCACCAGTACTAACAGCATCTGGAAGAACACGTCGCTGAAGGCATGCTTCCTGATACATGGTGGCCTACAAGCTGTTCCCCCATCTGAGGATCCCCCATGAAAGCTGTTCGCCTTCGTCTGCATCCGGCAACGCCAGAGCGCCACAAATTGGAACGTATTGCCGAAGCATTACGCTACGGGGCATTGCTCCTCTATCCAACAGACACCGGCTTTGCTCTCGGCTGCCAGTTAGCTAACAAGATGGCCATTGATCGCCTGCGGCTTATTCGTCGTCTTCCTCAGGGCAAACCCCTGACCTTTCTATGCGACTCCCTCAAGCATCTGTCTGAGTTTGCTTACGTTTCCACCAGCGCCTACCGTATCCTAAAACGCCTGGTACCGGGTCCGTATACGTTCATCTTGCCAGCAACGAGAGCAGTCCCGTACTACGCTCAGGACTTAAAGCGCAAGACCGTCGGTATCCGAGTTCCCGATTCCACCGTATGCTTAGCGCTGCTTCGCACGTTCGGTTCCCCGATTATCTCCATCAGTGCCGTCAGCGATGAGGAAGAAACCGTAGCCCCCGACGTCTTGATTGAGAAGTTTGCCTCCCAGGTAGACATCATTGTGGAGACCGAAGAGTACCACTTTCTGGGCCCCTCCACGATCATTGACCTGACCGAGGATGTCCCGCGTCTCCTCCGTCGGGGTGCAGGATTGGAACGGGCTCTTACAGTTCTCCCTCTGGAATCCCCTTGAAATCCCCTTTCCGGTGCCTGCCCTTACCGAACCACCTCAAATGCTCGCGTTGCTGTACGGCGTCCCACGCGCAGGCGCAAAAGGTATATGCCAGGGCTCAACTGTCCAAGATAGACAGGAATACGGTGGTGTCCGGCACTGTGCTCACCATGGAGGAGATTCGACAGCCGTCGCCCCTGAAGGTCCATCAACGAGAGCTCCACATATCCATCGGCTGGTAACGTGAAAGAAAGCGTTGCCACCTGTGATGCTGGATTCGGATACACTTCTAAGCGGAACTCCTCCGGAGGTGCTTCCCCGACCACCGTTGGCACTTGGAAGAGTGGCAACGGGGAGAAGTCCCGTAACAGAATGCTCTGGACCTGTGCCTGTGGAGCTCCAAACCACTGGAGCAAAGCCGCAGCATAGACCTGGCGGTAGTCGTACTGCATAAGGAGGTCGCCGCGTGGGTCTAGATTTGCCAGATCAGGATCACGCCCATGGACTCGCCCACCAAGCACCTGCGTGCCGAACACGAACAGAGGTGCTGCTGTACCGTGGTCCGTTCCACGAGTTACGTTTTCTTGTACCCGTCGCCCGAATTCGGAGAAAGTCATTCCGGCGACGCGATCGGCCACTCCCAGTGCTTTGAGGTCATCTATGAAGGCCCTAACCGCATCGGAAAGCTCCTGTAAGAGGGAAGCATGGACCCCTGCAACTCCTCCTTGATAGGCGTGGGTATCAAAGGCATTGCGCTCAATTCCAACCACATAGACTTTTGCGCCTAAGCCCCCGCTGATGAGCTGGGCAACGATGCGCAGTTTCTGCGCAAGATCGGTATCCGGATAGGTGACCCGATTAGTCCCCCGTTCGGCAGCCCGGCGGACGAACTCCGCATAGCGCTGAGATGCTTTCGCAATAGAACGGACAAAGAGCAATTCCTGCCCTGCTGGGGTATCCGGAACAGAACCACCAAATTCTATGTCTCCTTGAGAGACCAAGCGGTAAAATTGCCGTGGGTCCCGGAAGCTAATACCCAAGAGCCCACGTTCACTGTTGAGTACCAGTGAAGAGGCTCCTCCAATCTGAACAGCCAACGGCTCCGGCGGGAGTTCACCCACGGGGAGATCTGCCACCAAAGTCTCTAAGTACCGCCCGAGCCAGCCCGTTCCCAGGAAAACATCCGCATCGGTGGCTGTCACCCAGATATCGGTGCCACGGAAGTGCGAACGGTCAGGATTGGGGTAGATGACCCCTTGGACAATGGCCAACTCTCCCCGGTCGTAGAGCTCCTTGAAGCCTGCTAATGCTGGATGCCATCCTAAGGTATCCGTCAAGGGCAAAGTCTGTGCCTTGGGAATTGCAATAGTTGGGCGGGCATTATAGTAGAGCGGGTTCTCTACCGGCACGAGCGTATTGAGTCCATCATTTCCTCCCTGGAGCTGGATAAGCACGAAGACCCGGTTGCTTTGTTCGGTCAACTTCCGCAAGCGGCTCAACGTTGGGGTATACGCCAAAGCTTGGGCTGGGAAGCGTCCCAGAGCTGGGAGGGCTGAAAGCACTATCCCCGTCCGAACTGCCTGTGCGAGGAATTGACGCCGCTTCATTTCTATCCTCCGCCAGCTTAGGTCAACTGATACTCCGGCAGACGGGTTATTGCTTTAAGTAGTAGCCGAACTCGAGCGTCGGCATTCGGCGCATCAAGCTTCCATTCGTATTCCGGCGCTCCCTGCAAAAGCTCGCCCAGGAGCCATTCTTCCTGCTCCTGTGTAATCGGATATGCCAGAAGGAAGCGTGCCACGTCGCGGACAAACTGCCGCGCTTGATGATGCGAAGAAAAGCGTCGGGCAAAGGCAAGCACGTCTACGCGGAAGGGCAGAGGCTCTCCCCGCAGAGTCCGTTCATCCAGGAGGGTTTCCGCAATTCGTTGGCGCAGAGGTAATGTCATGCTCGTCATCCAAAGCCGGTGCCCCTTCCACCCCTCCACTGTTGGCGGATTCAGAAGTTCTAACTCCAAAACCGCCGCGGCCCGCACTCCGTAATCCATTGCCTCCACATCCCGAATCCCCAGCTGTCGCAAGAGCCCAACAGTAAAGTCCAGAGGCGACTTGATTTGAGCCCCGTAGAATTGTGGATCAAAGAAATGGGCACTTCCCAGAAGCGTTCGCAGCACCGGCTTGAGCTCAAAGTCATTCTGTACCAGCAATTGTGCCAATTGGCCCACGATACGTTCATCCGGAACAGCATAGACGAAGAAGCGATAGAGCTTCCGAGCAAGGAAAAGAGGACAAGCTGGGTGCTCAAAGATGATACGAATCACATCATCCGTACCCCAACGCCCTGTCTGCCCAAGGAAGGTCTTGACTCCATCATCGAACCGCTGAGGCACGAAGACAGAACGCAATCCGATAACGCGCCACCCCGTCAGCGCTCGTGTTGCCGCAACTACGTCCCACTCGGTGTAATTACCCACCCCTAAGGTAAAAAGCTCCAAAAGCTCGCGGGCGAAGTTCTCATTAGGCTTTCCCACCATGTTTTCGTTGTTGTCCAGATAGATCAGCATCGCTGGATCTGAAACCATTGCCCGGGTCAGGGCTCGGATATTGCCCCAGACCATGCGCCGGAAAGTATCGTTTTGAATGTAGTGGTACTGTGGTGTCCGCACTTTGTCCTTGTCCGTAGTGAAATGGTTGTGCCAGAAGAACACCATCTTTTCCCGCAGCGAACGGTCGCTTTCTACCATCAAGCGGAACCACCAACGTTGAAGCTCTGCCATCCGCTGAGCATCAAGGGCTAAATCCGGTGGATAGCGCGGTTCCTCGTTCACCCAAACGCCTGGGGCCTCGGGAAGTGGCAGATCACGCAGGAGAGTTTCCACCACTTCTTGTGGTGTTCGTGTCAATGCCCACTCTATTTCCTCCTTTGTTGCTTGGAATCCTGCCCGGCGCAGCAAATGCCCCGCGCTTCGCTCATCCCATGGCACCTCTGCAGAGGGTACATAAGGCTCCAATCCCGCCGGAACCTGCAGAGGCTTCCCCGAGGAGAGCTGCTCAAGAAGCGTTAAGCCCCGTCGGAAAGGATCCACAACCGTCGTCAGGAATTCCCGCCGTTGCATCGTAGCTACCCCACCGTGGGACTTCCCCTATGGGACGCTTATAAACTTAAGCACTTCCCAGCACATTCGCAATGCGACGGCTGTTTCTATTATCCGCATCCTCACCGGTCATCAGTAACCATGGGGGTCTATTGCGTCAGTGATACCCGCCGCCCTCTCCAAGCTTGATATAGCTGCCACCATCGGCGAGCGTATACGCCCGTAGAAGAAATTATGCCCACAATGCTCAGTGCAATCCCCACCGCTAGCCAATCTTCCCAGTGCAGATAAGCAGCAAATAAGGTACCGGCTATCGCCAAAGCGGTCCACTTCCCTGGGGGCAGCGCTGGCAAAATTTGCCGGCTCCAATGCCACGCAATAGCCCCGCCCAGCAGTAAGAGAGCATCGCGGACAATCACTAATACGATAAACCATACCGGTAGCTTCTGCTGAAGCACAAGGATGATGGCAGCGACTCCAGCAACCACTTTGTCCGCCAACGGGTCTAATGCCTTCCCCACCTCCGTTATCTGCTTCTGTTGCCGCGCCAACACTCCGTCTGCAACATCAGACAGCAATGCCCATATTCCAAGGATGAGCACCCAGGGTGTGGATTCCGTCAATAGAGCCCATGCCAGCGGCGCAGCGGATACCAAACGCAGCAGGCTCAGTACGTTAGAAACCGTCCACAGCGACTGTGCCATGATTCCGCCTCATCCACAGGAGACTGATTCCCAAACCGACTACGAGCCCAACAAAAGCTGGTTGGACCACGTGCCACGTCCCCGGTAGTAGCCGCAGCTCACCAAGCAGCATCCATACAGCAGCCGAAAGGGTCGTCAAACCCATGAGGGGAGCGACACGATTTTTTGGCAGCCGAAAGCGCTGTGTGTACCCGAAAACAAATGGGAACAGCAACGCCGGAACCGCAAGCGACGCCGTCCGCACAATCAGTTCCACGGCAGAAGGTATAAGTCCTGCCATCCCAATGCCCATCCCCATCGTCAGGAGCAACCCTATTTGGGTCAAACGCCTTACGGAATAACGCCCCTTGAGTCCCGGAATCTCTGACAAGAGGTCGTGTCCTACCGTCGCAGCACTGAGAAAGGCATAGCTTTCTAAGGTCGACATCACCGCTGCAAAGAGTGCCACCACGAATACCCCCTTCCATCCCACTGGCAGCACAGCTTCTGCCAATGCCGGATAGGTATTGAGCGGTTCCGTCGGCACGAACGCACGGGCATAGAGCGCCGTGGTAATACTTATGGCGTCAAACAGTAGCCAGAAAAGTACCGAGATGGCAATTCCCATACGCGCAGTCCGCACTGAACGAGCCGCTGCGCATCGCTGATAGAAGCTCGGGTCTACAAACGTCTGCAGGGCTATGAGAAACCACACCGCTATCCCTGACCAGCCCAGGAGTCCAGGAACGGAGCGATGGGCCGGAGGCAATGCCTGCCACATCTGCAATGGACTGCCCCAGCGTTGAACGCAAAATCCCAACAGCACAGCAAAACCGGCATACATCAATACAAACTGCAACGCATTCGTGAGGACATCCGCTCGGAAGCCGCCCGTATAAAGGTACGCTACGGAAAAGAGTGCCCCCACCACGAGGGCAATTTCCAGCGACCATCCCGTAATGGCCTGGAGCAAAGTGGCGAGCATGAGGAGATAGGATGCGGGGATTGTTATCAGGAGCATCACCAACGCCGCGATGCGTCCCGCCTGCTGCCCGTATAGGAGACACATCTGCTGGGGAATCGTTAACGTTTGCGACGCCCGAATCCGCCCTGCAATGGCAAAGGCAAAGACAAAAGCCACCAAGTAGTACGGCACCCCAACGCAAAGCCACGCAACCACACCGTAACGGTGGACAAATTCTCCGACTCCAATAATCGCCCCATACCAAGTCGCCACTAATGTTGCAACGAACAAAGGGAGAGTAAGACGCCGTCCCGCCAGCAAGTATTCCTCCGCTTCGCTGGCTCGCTCTCCACGTATACGGGGTACAATCCCAAAGCCAATCAACAACAAAAGCAGCCCATATCCTCCCACCACAACCCAATCCTCAACTGACAAGTGCATTCCCCATTTGCCGTCGGAATGCTGCCACTGTCCGTGCTAATCCTTCGGGCAGAGGGGTTCGCGGCTGCCAGCCGAGCTCCCGGGCAATACGGGCATAAGAACAGACACTCCGCCGCACTTCCCCTGGCCGTCGCGGAGCAAAACGCGGTGAGATAGCTGTTCCAATGAGTTGCTGCAACAACTCCAACAGGGCATTCACCGTAAGCTCTTGCCCACTGCTACAATGGTAAATACCATGAGCATGGGGTAACAAGGCCAGGACATTCGCTTCGGCAATATCGCCGACATAGACGAAATCCCGCCTCTGCTCCCCATCGCCATAAATAACCGGCTGTTCGCCCTGCAGAAGCCGTCCAGTGAAAATTGCCACAACCCCTGCCTCCCCATGGGTACCCTGCCGTGGACCGTATACGTTCGTATACCGCAGTATCACGGCCTCCAAACCATAAAGTCGGCTGTAGCACAGCAAGTATTGCTCTGCTGCTAGCTTTGCGACTCCATAAGGCGACAGCGGCTGCAGAGGATGGGACTCGAATGCTGGGAAGTGCTGCTGCTCCCCATATACCGTCCCTCCTGAAGAAGCCAAGATGACACGGCGAACTCCAGCACGCCGTGCTGCCTCGTAGACATTGAGACTCCCTAAAACATTGCGCTGTGCATCCCAGAGCGGCTGCTCCACCGATACGCTCACAGAAACTTGCGCCGCATGGTGATTGACAACCTCAATGTGGTATTCTGCCAAAAGTTCCGACAGCTCTGGATCATTCACATCCATCACCACGAGCCTTGCTTCCGGAGGGACATAGTCCCGACAACCGGTAGAGAGGTCATCAATCACAAGTACCTCATGCCCGGCCCGTAAGTAAGCTTCCACAACATGCGAACCAATAAACCCTGCCCCCCCGGTGACGGCAATATTCATATTTGGAGCCCCGCAGCGATATCACGCCGATACATTTTGCCCTCAAACTGAATGCTTTCCGCAGCCGCATAACACCGCTGTCGGGCCTCCTCTAACGTAGGCGCCACTGCTACAACATTCAACACCCGTCCTCCTGCCGTCCAAAGAGCCCCATTCTCCCATCGGGTTCCAGCATGAAAGACAAGCACCCCCTGCTGCACCGCTTGCTCTATTCCCGTAATCCGAAAGCCCGTCCGATAGGCTCCCGGATATCCGTCCGAGGCCAATACAACACAACAGGCATAACCCTGAGAAACCGTGCGGAGAGCACCTCGGGCTAGCTTACCCATTGCAGCACTTCCAAGCAATGCTAACCAGTCTGCCTCCGCCACAGGGATAACTACCTGTGCCTCGGGGTCTCCAAAACGCACGTTGAACTCTAACACAAACGGTTCTCCGTTGACAACCATAAGTCCTACGTAAAGACACCCAACAAACGGCATCCGACGGTCGGCCAGCGCCCTAAGAGTCGGATGTAGAATCCGTGTCTGAATCCGTTGCAACAGCGACGGCGTTACCCACGGCACAGGAGCATAGGCTCCCATACCTCCCGTGTTCTTGCCACGCTCTCCTTCTAACGCTCGCTTGTAGTCACGTGCCGGTGCCAATACGACGTAATCAGAACCATCACAGATAGCCAGGATGGATACCTCCTCGCCTGTTAGAAACTCTTCTATGACCACCGTTTGCCCAGCTTCCCCAAAAGCCCCTTGAAAGAGGGCTTGCAAAGCTGCAAACGCTTCCTCTCGGCTCTGAGCCACTGTCACCCCCTTCCCCGCCGCCAACCCGCTGGCCTTCAGTACCACCGGGAGGGGGTGAGTTTCCACATACTGCCATGCCTTGTCTTGCTCTTCAACCGAGAAGACCCGATACCGTGCCGTCGGGATCCCATGCTCCTCCATAAAACGCTTTGCAAATGCCTTCGACGCCTCCAATTGCGCAGCCTCCCGGGAAGGGCCAAAAACCAGCACCCCATGCTCCCGTAACACATCCCCAATTCCCCGACTCAGCGGTTCCTCTGGACCCACAACGACCAAGCGAATTCGCTCGGCAACACAGAAGCGGGCAATTTCCCGATGCTCCGATATCGGGATTTCTACCGGATCGGCTATCTCCCACATGCCGGGATTCCCAGGCAAGACAAATACATGCGGACGCTCCGGCGAATGAACGAACGCCCACGTCAAGGCATGCTCCCGACCACCGCTGCCCAGTACCAATACCCGCATTGGTTGCCCTCAGCCCAGCTAACCAAAAAAGTATGGCGGCTTGCCCCACAGGACAAAGCCGCCATTACCCATCCAACACCCACGATTACCGCGAGTAAAACTCCACCACCATCGGTACTTCGCAGATAACTGGAATCTCTTCCCGGGGCGGGATATAAAGGAGACGCGCGGAGAAATCTGCTTTGGACACCTCCACATATGGAGGAGGTTGCACAAGCTGTCGGAGAGATTCCTGTATATCGGGAATACGCCGGCTTTTTTCGCGCACCCGGATGACATCCCCAACGTTGACCCGGTAAGACGGAATATCCACCTTCTTCCCGTTCACCTCAATGTGCCCATGCCGAACGTATTGTCGCGCGGCGTAAATCGTCCGGGCAAATCCCGCCCGCAATACTAATGTATCCAACCGACGCTCCAACAGCTGGATCAGATTATCTGCCGTATTGCCTGCCATGCGGCTGGACTCTTCGTAGTAACGCCGCAGCTGACGTTCATGGATAGCGTACTGGAACCGCAGACGCTGCTTTTCCAGAAGCTGCCTTCCATAGTCGGATAGCTTCGCCCGCCGCTTCTCCGGTCCATGTTGCCCTGGTGGATAGGGCTTCCGCTCCATATACTTCTGCGCCTTTGGCGTCAGCGCAATCCCTAGCTTGCGCGAAAGCTTTACCTTCGGTCCGGTGTACCTCATGCGCTCTTGACTCCCTCGGATAAAGCACGACCAACAGCTTACAAAAATAGGAAGCTCTCCCCAACACGAGGGAACAGCATCACGCAGACCTACCGCTGTCCTCGCTGCAGAGCCGCTTTGATCAGCTCTTCGGCCGTCCGTGCCTGAGCTGCTGCCCCGGAGTGGAGAGCTTCACGCACCATCCGCTCGGCTTCACTTCGACTATACCCCAAAGCTACAAGCGCTGCCAAAGCCTCCTGGCGGACTGCGGCTGGGAGTCCAGACACTTCCTCTGCCTCTACTGCCTGAATCCGTCCCTGGAGCTCCAGTACCATGCGCTCGGCTGTCTTCCGCCCTACACCGGGCAATCGTTGCAACGTTGCAATATCCCGCCGCAGGATACTCTCCCGTATCTGTGCGACCGACATTGCAGACAAAATCGCCAATGCCGTCTTCGCCCCAATACCGGAAACGCTCCGCAAAAGTTCAAACAGCGTGCTCTCCGCCTCTGTCAAGAATCCAAAGAGAAAAACCTCCCCACGACCTCCAGGACCTTGGTAGAACTCCACCGCTGTCCACAAACGAATCCGGTTTCCCACCGCGGGAAGACGCTGCTGTGTTCCTTCTGGCACCAAAACCCGCAGTCCCACCCCTCCGCAGTTGATAAGCACACTCCCCTCGTCACAGCGGACCAGCTCCCCTTCAATGAAAGCCAACATCACCCCACTGCCCAATCGGCTTCACTGGCTCAGTATGGGGACGAAGGAGGCACCCTCTCATATCCTGAGCTACAGTTGCTGAAGCAATTTTCGCGCCCGCGGAGCGAACTCGCTCGTTGGAAAGCGCTGCACAAGAGTCTGTAGTGCCTGTCGTGCTCTGTCGCGTTCGCCCTGCTTAAGGTAGCTCTCTGCTAACAGCGCGTATGCTGCGGCTGCTTTCGGTGTTGCGGGGTTTCGGACGACCGCTTGGAGTTCTGCAATTGCCTGTGCATAGTTGCCCTGCCGAAATGCTATATCTCCCCGCCAGTAATGTATGTTGCTCAATAGCGTCGGCTCTTTTGCCTCCTTGGTAAGCGTTTCCAGCACTTTCCACGCTTCACCATACTGCTGCCGAGCAATCAGCTGTAAAGCTCGGGCATACTGTGCGCTCACCGAAGCAGCGGGAAGCTTTCCTGAGGATGCCTGCCCTCCCTCCTGCGCCTTCCCTGTGGGCTGCTCTGCAAGTGTATCAGGCCAAGGTACACTGGAGGCCCGCAACGCCTTTTGGTGCCGACGGAGTACGCTCCGTTTCCGCGGTGAGGCCGGCGCTCTCTGAACAGCCCGCTCCGAGGTCGTCTCGGGAGCTCTCCGCATCAGCTCGGTCAGCTCCGCCAATAGAAGTCCCATTCGCTGGATATCGTGCTGTAGCTCCTCCAATGCCTCCCGCTGCAACCTCTGCTCTGCTGCAAGGCGCTCCATTGACTCCCGCAATGTAGGAAGTCGGCGCACAGGTAGTCCCGCAACCGCCGTATCTGGCTCCAGCCCTTCAATGGGCGAGGCCGTATCTGCCTTTCCCACCTGCTTTGGCTCCGAAGGTAACTGCTGCTCCAGTACCATGAGCGGGGGAATGCTGTACTGAAGTGGGCGCACATTCCCACAGCCGATAGCAACCACCCACGCAAAAGCAAGCCACCACATAGCACCCTTATCCTTGCAACCTCCGTGCCACCTCTACCGGCACAATGGACGCCTCCCTGTACCCACGGGGTAGCAACAGAGCTCCCGCAATGGGTTCCTCCGTCTGCGCATCTACAACGGTCCTCTCCATCATGAAGCCCGCTTGGCCACAGCACGTGCACTGCCCATTGATCCATTTCCTGCTGCCTTCCCTGGCTCCCTTACCCGTCATTGCCTCTAGCCTATGGACTACCATATGGCTTCTCCATGTAGCGACGAGCCTCTTCGTGCGAATTCTGTACGTTACGCCACGAGAGCACCTTGCGGTACTGCATCAATGCCAGCTCCCGCTTACCCTGCAAATCGTAGATGTTGCCAATCTTGAGGTTCACCTTGACCATAAAGCCGGATGGGTCTTCATCCAAAACTCGGCTGAGCTCATCACACTTGTAAAAGTAGCGCAACGCTTCCTCGTACTCGCCTCGTTGCATGTAGGCAAGACCAACGTAGTAGAGCGCCTCACGGGCTGTGAGCTCCTCGTAACCTGGCCATTTCTCTATGCACCGACGCAAAATCTCCTTCCACGTTTGCTCCATCTTTTCCAAAGCTCCTATCCGCACGTAACAACGCCCCAGATATCGGTGGAAGTAGGGATTGCGCGGATACCGCTGGAAAAGCTCCTCCGCCACATTTAGCGCTTCGGGGATATTCTGCTCAAAGTCGTACAGAATTTGTAGCAAGACGACCTTGGCTTCCGTAGCAGCGTAGCGAGCATTGCGAGCTGAAGCACGGAGCTGAGCGATCCCTAACTCTTTATCACCTGGTGGCAGGAAAAGCAAGAGGGGACGCAGAATCGGGTACATCTCCGGGAGTTTCACAGCGTAGTAGTTGTAAATGCCCGTCCCCAAAAGCACGTCGTGGTTCGTCGGTGCCAGACGCTGCACGCGCATGAGGATTTCAAACCCTTCCCGCCCATCGTTTGCTGCCCGAATCCAGCTTTCCCGCATTGCATAGAAGCGCCCACGATACCCCAAAGCCCCCCCTTTGAAAAACAGTCCTACGATGTCATATGGATTCTCCTCCAGAAGCGGTTGGCAGACATCCAGGACCCGCTGGATTTTGTTCAGGAACTCCTCATCGTAGTCCCGAGAACGCCGATTCGTCAAAATCTTCCACCACGCCACCATCGCCTCCATGAAGTACCCTGCCGGATACTCCGGGTACCGCTCGATGAGCTCCCGGAAGTACATCTCAGCAGAGTCAAACTGCATGTTGTAGATGTAGAAAATCCCTTCTCGCACGAGGCTATCGGCATCCTCGCGCATGAGTACCCACTGTCCATGGACCGTCAGCACCATCGCTACTCCCAAGAGCAGGGTTCGCCTGAACACCGCTTTCCCTCCTTATTGCACTACGTCGCACTACGTCCAAAGACGAACCACCGCTGGAGCTTTGCAGAATATCAGCGAATTCCCACCCTCCCTCATGGGTAAGACGCCTTCCTTATGACCATCACCTCCCATGGGATGAATTCTACTCTCTTGTCCACTCACGGGACCATGAGCTCCTTTCCCTGCTGTGCAATCTGCCAAGCTACCCGGGCAGCCAGAAGGGCAACTCGTGAGAGCTTGTCGTAATTGATTTTGTCAGCGTGGTCACTAGGACGATGGTAGTCTTCATGCAATCCGGTGAAAAAGAAAACCGCAGGAATGCCACGCGCAGCAAAGACAGCGTGGTCGCTTCGCCCAAAGAACTCTTCCGCTTCCCGTCCCAACAGGAAGGGCGACTTCAGGCGTTGGTTCTCCTGCTCCACCAGCTTCCGAAGCCATTCCTCCCTCACCCCGATGGAGAGTGAATCCGGATGATTCCGTCCAATCATGTCCAAATTCAGCATCGCCAGGCAGTTCTGCAACGGGAGCGGTGAGGATTTCACGAAAGCCTGAGAGCCTATAAGCCCCTTTTCCTCGCCGCTGAAAGCCACCAGCACAATACTGCGCTCCGGGGGACGACGCCATTGCCCGAGAGCGCGCGCAATTAGCAGCAACCCTGCAGTCCCTGAAGCATTGTCATCGGCACCGTTGTAGATAGAATCCCGACTGTTCGGGGCTGCAATCACCCCAACGTGGTCGTAGTGAGCCCCAATGAGCACATACTGCTCAGGATGGCGCCGACCCCGTATGATCCCGACAACGTTGGGCACAGAAGTCCGCTCCTTCACCTCAAAAGCCAGTGCCCCATCGGCAAATACCCCTGGGAGCGATTCAATGACAAGGGACTTCACCGTGTCAGCACGGTACACACGCTCCCGAAAGGCATCCACGCTACCGAA
The DNA here is from genome assembly GCA_030550395.1 of Bacteroidota bacterium. Taxonomy (GTDB): domain Bacteria; phylum Bacteroidota; class Ignavibacteria; order Kapaibacteriales; family HRBIN21; genus HRBIN21. Next base: position 232,883 of record JAUQPL010000001.1, read on the forward strand.
AATAGCAGCGATAGCATCTTCCCCAATACTGTACACCACTGGCATATCTGTGTCCGACTGAGCCAGCTGCCACGGGAGGACCTGCACAGAAAGCGAACTCAGCACCGGCCAGGGGAAGCGCTGCGGACGCAAGCTCCGACCGGGCTCCGGGTACTCGCTGAGCAGCACACCAACGACACCATAGCGATGGAGTAAGCGCACCCTTTCCCTCAACGAAAGCCGGCTCGGTGCCGTCTGCTTTCTCGTCGTATCAGCCCCCCGACGCTCCTGGCGATATGTCGTCAACACTACAACAGCCCCTTGGAGCCGGCTGGATAATGCCCTGAACTCCGATGTATCTACCTCTTCCCCTCCCAGGAAGAGCAGGGGAGCCCGTTCGTATCGCCCGGCTCCCGTTATGGCGTGAGGAACTGCCTGTTCAGGAATTGCTGCCTCCCACGGGGTCCCTCCGCGCCAAATGCGTAGCCGCAGGCTATCACGACAAAGATCCCGACGGACTAATTCATATTCGTGCCAATAGTTCTTCCCCAAAGGCTGAAGCCCCCAACGTCGGAACGCATCAGCAATATACACCGCTGCCCTCAACAATCCAGGGCTGGGTGTCCCCCGTCCTTGGAGCTCATCGGAAGCCAGAAACTCCACATATTGCTGAGCACTGTCAGGGAGAAACTCCCGGGCAACTCCCCGGGGTAATTCCTGCAGCGAATGACATCCGAAGCCGAAAATGCTGACCGCCAGAAAGGGCAATGACATCAACAAATACTGGAGCATAGAACACCTTACGATTCAACCCACAGCCGAACGCGTCCTTCTGGAACTGTCCGAAGCAGCTCCTGAAAGCCCTCCACGGAAAGCTCTACCCCAACATGCGGGACAAGATATGCCCGCACAGGGACATCACGCTCGTAAAGGCAGATCAAGACCGGGCATCCTCCAAGGCCTCGTTGTTGCAGGCGATGGAGACGGTGGATACTTTCCACTGTCTCCTGCGTTAGAGGCAGCTCAATACGGAATCCCCGCGCCAGCCGACGGATGGCTCGGTCCAATGGCTCAGCCTGCGTTACAATCAGACGGGGCAAGGTCCGGCGGCTCTCCGGACGTCCGCTCAAGAGCAGCAATTCTCCCTCTCGTAAGTACGGCTCAGCTTGAGTGACTACATCGTGCCAGAAGATGGCTTCCGCCTGACCGCTCCCATCCTCAATTGTGGCAAACGCAATGGGACGCTGCTGCCGATCACGGCGATACTCTATTGCCGCCACCACAGCTGCCACACGAATAACACTCCCATTACCGCCTCCCAAGCGCTGTAGATGGGCAATCGGCACAACCAGCTCCCGAAGGAGCGCTTCGTATTCCTGCAGTGGATGTGCACTGAGGTAGAATCCAACAACCTCCCGCTCTCGCTGCAATTGCTCCCGCAAGCTCCAGGAAGCAACATCGGGCAACTCCGGTTCCCTCAGACCGATGTCCGCACTTCCAAACAAGCTGTCCATGGGGACAGTTTCTGCACTGTTGCGAGCATACTCTATAGCCAGTCCAACCGCTGCCATCAGTTGAGCCCGGTGCCCATTGCCGAGGCTATCCAAAGCACCTGCCTCAATCAACGCTTCCAATGCTCGGCGGTTGAGAACTCGAAGATCAGCCCGACGCACAAGATCAAAGAGCGAGCGGAAAGGCCCCTGCCGCCGCGCCCGCAGAATCTCCTCAACCGCCGCCATCCCTACGTTTTTAATCCCTGCCAGTCCAAAAACAATCGTCCGCTCATCCAGCGCTTGAAAAGTCGCTTCCGAACGGTTGATATCCGGCGGAAGGACAGTGATACCGAAGGCTTTCGCCTCACGGAGGAATTCCGCCAGCTTTTCCTGATGGGAAATCTCCGCCGTCATGTTGGCTGCCAGGAATTCTGCCGGAAAATGCGCCTTCAGATAGGCTGTCTGGTACGCCAAGTAGGCGTAGGCAAGCGCATGGGATTTATTGAAGCCGTACGAGGCAAAGCGTTCAATCAGCGCAAAGATTTCCTCCGCAAGCTCACGCGAGATTCCATTGCGCATAGCGCCCGCGATGAAATCATCCCGCTGTTGCTGCATCAGCTTCTGGTCCTTCTTCCCCATCGCCCGGCGCATGATATCTGCCTGCGCCAGGGAAAAGCCTGCAATCGCCTGCGCCAACTGCATGACCTGCTCCTGATAGATGATGATGCCGTATGTGTTCCGCAGAATCGGTTCCATCCGAGGATGCAGGTACCCAACCGGTTGGCGACCGTGTTTGCGGGCGATGAAGTCGGGTATATACTCCATCGGACCAGGACGATTCAAGGCGTTCAGAGCAACCAAATCTTCCAGACAGCTCGGCTTCAACTCCTGCAGCGCCTCCTTCATTGTGTCCGCCTCAAACTGGAAAACCCCCAGGGTTCGCCCACTGCTTAGCAACTTGTACGTCTCCGGGTCATTTAGATCAACAGCGTCAATGTCAACCTCTATCCCCCGAGTTCGACGCACCATCGCAATTGTGTTGTCAATGATGGAAAGCGTCCGGAGCCCGAGGAAATCCATCTTGAGAAGCCCGGCATCCTCCAGCTCACGCATGGAATATTGCGTCACAATTTCCCCGCTAGGTGCCCGGCATAACGGGACATAGTCGCTAACCGGACCGGGAGCAATGACAACGCCGGCGGCATGAACGGAGATGTTCCGACAGAAACCTTCTAAGAGCAGCGAGAACTCCACCAACTGACGGAGCTTCGGGTCATCGGTCTGCCGCAACCACTGAAGGTCGGGCAACTGTAAGGCTTCCTCCAGGGGTGTGACTTTTCCCAACACGACCGGGATCTTTTCCGTAATGGAATTGAGCACCGTGGCAGAAATACCAAGAACACGCCCGACATCCTTGATAACAGCCCGGCTGGAGAGGGTACCGAAGGTGATAATCTGCGCAACGGATTCCTCTCCGTACTTGCGCCGGACGTAGTCAATGACCATATCCCGCTTGTCATCGCTGAAGTCCACGTCAATGTCGGGCATAGAGATTCGTTCCGGGTTGAGGAAGCGTTCAAAGAGGAGCCCATACGAAAGGGGTTCCAGACTTGTGATACCGAGGGCATAGGCAACCAGGCTCCCCACGACGGAGCCTCGTCCAGGTCCAACCCGTACCCCCATGCGGCGGGCAGCAGTAATGAAATCGTGCACGATGAGGAAATATCCGGCAAAGCCCATGCGGTTGATGACGTCCAATTCATAACGAGCTCGCTCCTGGACTTCGGCTGGGATCGGGTCACCGTACCGCTCCCGAAGTCCCTGCCAGACCAACTGCTGGAGGTATTCCTCCAAGGTCTCAACTCCGGCATTAGGTGGTATAGGGAAATGCGGCATATGCAAACTCGGGCGCAGTTCCAGCGTGCATTTGTCTGCAATTTCCACCGTCCGAGCTAAGGCATCCCAGTGCTGGGGAAAAAGCCGCGCCATCTCCGCCGCCGTCTTCACGTACATCTCTGGCTGACGGTAGCGGAGCTGAGTAATGTCGACGGGCCGGCGCAAGGAGCTCACGTCGCGGATATGCAAAAGCACATTGTGCGCTAATGCATGCTCTTTGCGGATGTAGTGACAGTCATTCGTGACCACCATAGGGATTCCCAGCTCCCGGGCAATACGGGGGACAAAGGTCAGAACCGCCTCATCTTCAGGCAAGTTATGCCACTGGAGCTCTAAGTAGAAATCCTCTCCGAAAAGCTCCCGGTACTGAGCCGCTGTCCGATAGGCCCTCTGGTAATCTCCTGCCACCAGATGAGCATTGACCACCCCCACCAGGCAGCCAGACAGAGCAATCAGCCCCTCGTGGTATCGTTCCAATAGTTCCCAGTCAACCCGCGGGCGGTAGTAGTACCCCTCTAGGTGAGCCAGTGTTACCAGCTTGCTAAGGTTCCGGTAGCCCTGCTCATTCTTTGCCAACAGCACTAGGTGGTAGTAGTTGCGCTGTTTCGGCGACGGGCGGTCAAAGCGGCTCCCCACAGCCACATAGACTTCGCAGCCAATAATTGGCTTGAGACCGGCCGCTTTCGCTTCTTTGTAGAATTCCAAGCAGCCGAACATGACCCCGTGATCGGTAATGGCCACAGCCGGCTGGTCATCGGCCGCTGCTGCCTGAACGAGCTGCTGTGGCGTACAAGCCCCATCCAGAATGGAGTAGTGCGTATGGTTATGCAGATGCACAAACGGAACTGGCGCGCTCATGGCTGGCGATACCGCAACGGAACAAGTAAGGGTTTGCGTTCGCGACGGAGGCAGGCGCGGAGAAGCTGTTTTGCCCACGGATCCGAGGCCTGCTGTGCAAGCAGAAGATACACCGTCTGACGCACCGCCTCAGGCTGACGGAGTAGAAGTCGCTCTACTCGGGATAAGGACGTTGCTGTATCCAGAGCTAACACAAGCCAACTCAGCATCCTCTGCGCCGACAGCGACAACGGAAGCCGCCACAGACGCTCCATGACGGATAGCGGCAGTTTGCGCCCATGCTGAAGAGCTCCTTGGATAGCAGCCGCCCGCACAATATGGAAGCTATCCGCCATGATTTGCCTCCAGAACTCCAGAGGCTGGTGCAGCGAAAGCCGCAGCAGCGCAAAAGTCACCCGTGCCCGCACTAAAGGATGGGCATCCTGGAGCAGCGGGCGGAGCTGCGCCTGCACTGCGGTGTCTCCAATCTCCCCCAACCGTAGTCCTGCCATTGCCCGAATGAACCAGCGACGGTCCGCAAGCAAAGCCTGCAGCGCCGGTACAGCGGCCTTCAGGCGAAGCTTCCCCGCCACGGTTGCCATCAGCGCTAAAGTCCGCTCGTTGTCTGAACGCAGGGAGTCTACAATGAGACGATGCAGTGCCCTGCTATCATAGGCAGCAAGCCGCGGCAGAATTTCCTCCAGCGCTAAACGTTCCCGAGCAGACTCTGTGGCCAGCTTCCCGGCCAAAAACGGCAGGGCGGCTGCTCCCTTTGAGGCAATCCGCTCGCGAGCGGGCTGGACAATATACTGGAACTTCTGCGCTGCCGCCGAAGCTTGCACAAACAGACTGTCTAAGCTCTCTGCCAAGGGCATACGCAGGGAATCAGGAACATCAATCCCTGGGCGTGGCTCCGGCGGCGGAGAAGGCAGAAGCTCCCCATCGAGCAAGACTCCATAGGTTGACTGCAACCGCACCCACTGATTGCTCGCCGTATCCGCATACCAATCCGCTCCCTCGGCATCAGTGAAGATGCCTGTGCTGCCGTAATGGCGCCGGAAATCCCCATACCCCATCGTATTGGCACGGCGCGCAATGTACGCATCACGTCCGTGCGCATCCAGAAAGAGAGCCAGACCATTGGCATTTGCTGCCCCTTGCGAGAGGCTCTCACACACGTAGGAATCATCCCCTGCCGCATCATAGAGAACGCCGAAGGCGATATCATGTCCACAGCCCTGGGAAACTCCATGACTGATGTAGACATCATCCCCTGCTTCGTCCCACAATAGGCCAAAGGCCAAGTGAACCCCAGCTCCTTGAGCGTATTGATAGGCAATAAAGCGATCCTCTCCCCCCCAATCTACCAGTGCCCCAAGGGCATACCAGTAGCCAGTTCCTTGACCATAGATGTCGCTGATGTACGTGTCGTTACCGGCGCTGTCCAGCAACAGTCCTATACCACCGGAGGCTAATGGACGATATCCCAATGCCGCACCTTGAGCAAAGGTCAGGAAATGCCGCTCGTAGCGGAGGACATCCACATACGGACTCTGCGCCGCATAAAAGTCGTTCCCTTTCCGGTCTACCAATGCTCCATAACCCCGAACGAAGCCAAACCCCTGCGACTGTGCCCAGCAGTGATACCCGTCATTCCCCTCTGCATCGAAGAGGAGTCCAATGCCGAAAGCAGCAGCCCCCTGCACATGAATACCCCCCCAGTACTGGTCATGGCCTGCTCCATCCCAGAGAACCCCCAGCCCACCGAGAGCCGCTCCCTGGGAAAAATGGCGTGCTCGGTATAGATCATTGCCCTGCAGGTCTATGAGGAATCCACACCCGAAGAAGCCCGAACCGAAAGCAAAATCAGTCCCAACATACGTATCGTCACCGCTCAAATCAACAATGATTCGCACGGGACGGGCAAGAACTTCTGCTTTTGTCTGCGATGGCATCCTATAGCGATCATTTCCCCCGACGTCAAGGATGAAGGTAAAGTCCCCGTCATACACATCGTCGCCTGGGCCTCCAATAGCGATGCGTCCGTAAGGAGTCTCCAATATCGTCGTCCGGACGCTATCCCGATAGCGATCCAGCGGTGGACTATTTCGCTCTACGGTAGCCGCCAGAGAGCGCCACAACGACACCATCGGGGCAAGGAGCCGTTGCCAGGGAACTTCCAGCATTTTTTGGAAAAACTGTCGCGCTCTCTCCATACCAGCCACCTCGCGCGCTTTCAACTCAAAGAGCGACGCCTTGGCATCATTCTCCGAAAGCAGCAGGAGAGAATCCGCCACCTCGGTCAGAAAGGGTAGCTCCCGGATACCATTGCGGACTTTCTCTATCTCCCCCCACGCCTGCACCAGTGGCCCCAAATACTGCCGCAGCGAGGTTGCTGCAATCAATCCTACTTGCTGCTCTAAGTTGATTCCCAAGAGGCTATCCAATTGACGCGCTGAGAGGAGCTGCTCGTAATAGCGTGGAGTGTAGTTTCCAATAGCGAGGCACTGGAACCACTCTCGCGCCACCTCGTCAATAGTGCCAGGACGCAGACTCCACCAGCGCTCAGCCTCTCGTCTGACCAGTGGAAATATCTGGAAAGGCTGTCGGAATAGTCCAGCAATGACTGGAAGGCGGTGAGAATCTGCCGGAGTTACATCCCCGGGCAGCCATAGGTCGTGCCGCGCCATCCCCAGAAGAGTCAGTGCCGAGTCTATCACATGCAGTGCTGATAATTCCTGAACCTGCCCCACTGCCACCGCTTTCCCTATCATGCACAGGAGCACAATCCTACGCATTGCCCGTTCCCAAGCCCTGGATGACACTTTTGGCAGCATCTTCTTCCCCCACGGGTGGGGGCTCCTTCAGCACAATGATGTGGAGATCAGTACCACTGCGGAGAACCGCCTGCATATGAGGACGCCAAGCTTGTTCAAGAGCTTCGATCGTCCACTGCTCAAAGGGATGGCGTCCTTTGCCAAAGATAACCGGAGCTACGAACACGTGCAGCTCGTCCAGGAGTTGATGCCGCAGACAAGCCGAAAAGAGAGTCGCTCCCCCCTCAAGCAGTACGGAGCTAATCTGGAAACGCTCTGATAACAAGCGGAACAGTGTCGGTAAATGGAGACGACCGTTTTCATCGGTCGGTACCTCCAACAGCTGAATTCCGCTGGAGCGCAATGTCTCTGCCTTTCGGGTTTGAAGTGCCGCCGGAGAGGCACACAGAATCGTGCGTTCCCGATACTCGTCCGTGAACACGAAGCTCATCATCGGTAACTGCAGCTGCGTATCCAACACAACCCGCCAGGGTTGGCGCCCCGGAACAGCCCGAACAGTCAAGTGGGGATTGTCGCGGAAAACGGTGTTCTTCCCTACCATGACAGCATCCAGCTCTGCCCGCAAGGCGTGGACTCGGCGGCGACTTTCCTCTCCGGTGATCCACCGCGATTCACCATTTGGCAACGCAATGCAACCATCCAGCGATTGGGCGATTTTGCCCACCACATATGGCATTCCACTGGTGATGTGTTTGGCAAAGTATCGGTTGATCCACCAACACTCCCGCTCTAAAACCCCAACCCGCACTTCTACCCCTGCCTGCCGAAGCTGTTCAATACCGCGTCCGGAAACCCGTGGATTGGGATCCCGCATTCCGATGACAACTCGGGCAATTCCACTTTCCAAAATCCGAGGTACACACGGCGGGGTCTTCCCTTCATGAACACACGGCTCCAAGGTAACAACCATCGTCGCTCCCCGAACATCCTCGGTGGCGTGCGTTAACGCCATGACTTCCGCATGAGGAGCACCGTAGGCAGCATGCCATCCCTCACCGATGACCCGCCCTTCCTTAAGGATAACACAGCCGACACGAGGATTGGGGCTAACTCGCCCTGTCCCCCGCATTGCTAACTCCAGCGCCCGATGCATCGCCTGCTCATCTGTCATCGGAGTCCTCGCCAGTATAGTGGAACCGTCACGCCGTAGGCGAAAGGACGCGCCGGTAGAGTCAGCCGTACCTCATATATCCCCGCTGACAGCTCCTGCCCCGTGTTCAGTCGTCCATTCCAGCGATATTGGTACACATGCTCCATTCCAACTGCTACTGGCTCAACGGCCCCGATGACCTGCAGGAAAGCAACCCCTGCGTCCGAACTCCAGAGCCGCTTCACTCCCTGGAAGACTTCCACTCGCAAGCGCTCTGAGCTGGGGAAATACTCTCCCTCGACTTCCTGCACTCTGCGAACCCGTAGGCGGAACTCTACCCCCCCATTCCCTACAAGAATGTCCGGCAGTAAAAGTAGAGCCCCACTCCGATGCTGCCGTTCCACCCACTGACTTCCCCGGAGGGTCCCAGCAGATGTCTCCACTTCATATTGCACCCAGACCCGCCCGGGAATGCGCGCCGGAGTGCTCTGCAAGGAGACCTTTGCATGGAGAGCCAAAGAGGTCTGTTCACCCGAGCGATCGGCCATTCCGCTGAGAGTCGGGACAAGCTCCAACGGCTCCAACAGCTGCCCATCGGGCAAATGGAGTTTAAGACGTACACGCTGGACTCCGCGCAGCCACTGAAGCTCCTGCGCCCGATGTGCTCCCGCCCAAACAGCAAGCACCGCTGTTGTGTCTGTTGTCTCCAATCTCCACTCCCAATCCAGCATCTTTGGTCCTCCTTGCTCTACCCGGCATCCGACGACAACGAACAATACAGCCCACCAGAAGCGCTTGTAGACAAGCCGCAGGTTCATCCCTGGAAACACTGCAACTGTTGTTCAATCCGCTCTGCAAGACGCAATGCCTCCAATGTTTGCTCATGCGGAATCGCCAGCGAAGCGCCTTCGGCAATCGCTCGTATAAAAGCCCGTTGCTCCTCCCACAGCGCATCCACTACGGGTAAGCGAATCTGATGCCGAACAATTGCCCGCCGAACACCCTCCGGGGTCACCCACTCCGCAAGGCATTCCCCAGCACCTTCATCAAACCCTTCGCCAACAACGACCTGCTCGACCGACTGTTCGGCAAAATCCAAAGCCAGATAGCTGGAAGGCTGGAAAAGCCGCATCTTCCGCAGAAATTTCGCCGAAATCCGCGATGCCGTCACGTTCGCCACACATCCGTTTGCAAAAACCAGCCGGACATTAGCAATATCGGGCAAGGGGGTCAAGACGGGAACCCCATGGACCTCACAGCGTTCAACAGGACACTGCAACAGTGCCAGCAGAAGGTCCAAGTCATGAATCATCACATCCAGCACCACGGAGACATCCACCGAACGAGGTCGGAAAGGGTGGAGGCGATGAACCTCCAGAAAGCGCGGCTGAACCGCCTGCTGCTGGAGCCAACGGAAGGCAGCGTTGAAACGCTCAATATGTCCGGCCATCAGCACCACTCCTGTCTTCCGGGCTTTCTCCATCAACTCTGCAGCCTCCGAAGCAGAAGTGGCCAATGGCTTCTCTACCAAGCAATGGCACCCCAGTTCTAGGGCTCGGTGTACCAGCAGACTATGGGTCTGGCTGGGGGTGGCAATAGTGACTGCGTCCGCTGCAGCAAAGGCTTCCTCAACATCAGCAAACGCAGCCACCCCATACTCCGACGCCCGGCGCCGCAGACGCTCAGCATCTATGTCGTAAATACCCACTACCTGCACCTCCTTGTGGAGACGCCATTTCTGGAGGTGCAATGTTCCCATGTGCCCAACCCCGAGAACCGCCATCCGGATCACGGTTCCTCCTCCGCCTTTGGATGCGCCTGACGATAGACCCGCTTGAGATGTTCCACGGAAACGTGGGTGTACTTCTGCGTGCTGGAAAGCGAGGCATGACCCAGCATTTGGCTTACCGCCGGCAACTCTGCCCCATTCTCTAGCAGATGGGTCGCGAAACTATGCCGAAGCACATGTGGACCTCGCTGGTGCCCAACCGGCAGTGCCCCAAGTAACTCCCGCACCCACCGATACACAACCGTCTGGCTTAACCGTCCACCCCGAACCCCTACGAAAAGCCATTCATGGCGCGGAGCAAAGTGTGACCGGACCTCCAAGTATTGCCGCACTGCCTCGGCTGCCTTCCCTGCAAATGGGACAAATCGCTCCTTCCCTCCCTTGCCCCGAACTCGTAACAATCCCCGCTCCCAGAGGGCATCCTCCAAGCGCAAAGAAAGCAGCTCGCCCACGCGAATACCACAACCGTAGAGCACTTCCAACACCGCCACCCGCAGCCGGTCTTGTGGTGTCTGCCGCGGTAGAGCATCCAGAGCCTCCTGCAACCGCCGTTGGGCAACAACGCTTACCAACGGTTTTTCGGCTCGCGGCATCGGGAGATACCGAGCCGGATTCCTCTGTATCCAGCCTCTCTGGCGTGCAAAACGGAAAAACGCCTTAACTGCTGCAACCTTTAACTGAATGGAACGACGCCGAAGCCCTTGGTCATGCAACCATCCAAGGAAGTAACGCAGCAGCTTAATGTCAATCTGTTCCACCGGTATTTCTTCGCCCTCAACCTCCCACACGTACCGCCGCAACTGTCCCAATGCAATCGCATACGCTCGCACAGTCTGGGGACTATACCCTTGCTGCGACAAGGTGGCCAGGAACTGCGCCGTTTGCTCGCTTAGTTGCATGAAATCTCAGCTCGCAATAGCAGGCAAAAATACGCTCTCCCTATGCTGTTCCAACTGCACTCATTCCCCATACCGCAGCCGGTAGACCGCTGTACAACCATAAAATCCGCGGGGAAGCCTCTCTGCAGACCATTGCCGCAACCGCTCAAAGCGGATTCCCGCAACTGTCACCACTGCATCGTTGCGACCCAACACCTCGGCAAACAGACTCCGCCGCAAAAACGGGCGCCTTTCTATCCCTTCTGCATTGGCAACCCAATATTGAGGGCGTTGCTGCCAGAGGAAACTTGCCATATCGGCCGTTGTAAGATAGGGAGCAACCTTCCCATCTGTCACCCCATCCAAACTCAATACCCGTAGGTCCGGGCGTAACCAGAACCGTATTTGAACTTCATACGCCAATACCTGCGCCCCCGGCTCTGCAACAGTGTTCAGGAACTCCGCACACTCCCGCTCCGTCACCAAGAGAAAGTCATATCCTCGACGCCGGTCATCCCAAGCACGCCCGACTACATTGAGCGTTAAAAGCCCAGCAACCGTGATGATGCTTCCCCAGAACACCTCCCTTTTCCTCACCTGCCAAATCCCCCACACAGCTATCCACCCCAGAAAGAAAGCAATCGGAGCCAGGTAGCGCGCCGAATTTGCCGGAGCAATCACAGTAAAAAACAGAAAATACCCTACGAAGCTCCCGGCAGCAAACCACCACTCGGAGTCCCGCCGCACGGAAGAAGCACAAGCAAGTCCGATAGCAGCCAATACAGCAACGAATCCGAGTCCACTTCGGGCAAATTCCAGAAGGAAGGTACGGGAAAACTGCATCCCAAGGACAGACAACTCTGCCATTTCCCGCAGGGCAAATGAACGACAATAAGCGGAGGCAGAGAAATTTCCCGTCAATGCCTGCATCGCCCCATAGTACACCACCGGCACCAATCCCCCTGCAGCTAGCCAAAGGAGAAGTCCCCACCGACGCTGGAGCACTGCGACAGCACCGTAGACGGCAACCAACAGGCTCATCTCCGGACGTATCAGCGGGGTGACCGCACTCAGAACTGGCAACATCCGCACCCGTCGTAGGTCAAGCGTCTCTATCGGGAGAAGGTACGTCCACACCAGCGCTCCCAACGCTGCTATCGGCGTTTCATACCCCAGAAATCCCGCCGGCGCTGTGCAATACGCCACTGTCAGAGTCGGAACGAATGCTTCAGCCAAGGAAGCTCCAAGCTGCCGTGCCCGCATAAACGTAGCCACAATCGCCACAATGACCGCTATACTTCCAGCAACCTTGAGTCCCTGTACTCCCCAGAGTGCCCACCAGGGCGCCACCCACAATACCCACAATGGACTCGTTGCCCCCGACGAAAGCTCGCCAGGATTGAACTCCATCCACTGCCCACGCTCCACCAAGGAGCGGACGTACGGTAGGTAAATCGCTGCATCCCCATGCCAGACCGGCATGTACAGCACCCCTATCCCCAAGAGTCCCACGAGCAATCCAAGCAAACTCACCCATTCAGCACTTGATCTGAGGGACGCCTTTCCCATACCTCATGCGTTGACTAACGTAACGACCACAATGCCAAATTACGCCTCTCCATCCCTGGCACCCTCATAACCCTGTTTTCTCAACAGAGACCCTATTTTTGCTGCTGTCCTTCTTGTATGGGCACGTCCCATGTGTGGAATCGTCGGCTACATCGGTCATCGTCGGGCACTCCCCCTTCTCCTCAACGGGCTTAAGCGGTTGGAATACCGCGGGTACGACTCGGCCGGCATCGCCATCCCCCACGAAGGCAAGCTCCATATTGTGAAACGAGCCGGTACCGTTGCCCAGCTAGAAGCCCTCTTGAGCCTTACTGACTTTCCGGCTACCATCGGTATCGGGCATACCCGCTGGGCAACCCACGGGGAGCCCATTGACCGCAACGCCCATCCTCACGTGGACAGCTCCGGACGCATTGCCATCGTGCACAACGGCATCATTGAAAACTACGCCACCCTCAAGGCAAAGCTCCAACAAGACGGCTATACCTTCCATTCCGATACCGATACCGAAGTTTTGGCGGTCTTTATCGGAGCCCTCTATGAACAATACGGCAATCTGGAACTGGCCGTCCGCACTGCTCTCTCCGAAGTCCAAGGCACCTTTGGATTGGTGGTCCTCTCCGCCGATCACCCCGACCTGCTAATCGCCGCCCGCCGGGGAAGCCCTATTGTTATCGGTATCGGGGAAAACGAGTATATCGTCGCCTCCGACGCAACTGCAATTGTGGAATACACCCGCTCGGTCTTCTACCTGACCGACGACGAAATGGCCATCTTGACCCGCTCCGGATGCCGCACAAAAACCATCGACGACGTTCCCACCTCAGCTCAACTCCTGGAACTGGAATTCGACTTGGAGCGAATTGAAAAAGGGGGCTTCCCGCACTTTATGCTCAAGGAAATCTACGAACAACCCCAAACTTTCCGTGATGCCCACCGAGGACGCCTCTTAGTGCAAGAAGGCAACGTCAAGCTTGGGGGCCTCCGGAGCGTTGAGAAACAACTCCGACAAGCCCGACGCCTTATCCTAACGGGCTGCGGAACTTCTTGGCACGCCGCCCTCGTCGGCGAATACTGGATTGAAGAGCTGGCACGCATTCCGGTCGAAGTGGAGTACGCCTCAGAGCTCCGATATCGCAACCCCGTGCTGTATCCTGACGACATCGTTATCGCTATCTCCCAAAGCGGGGAAACTGCCGATACGCTGGCCGCTGTCCGCGAAGCCAAGCTGCGGGGTGCAACTGTCCTGGGTATCGTCAATGTCGTCGGTAGCTCGATTGCCCGGGAAACTCACGCCGGTGTCTATATCCATGCCGGACCCGAAATTGGGGTCGCCTCCACCAAAGCCTTCACTTCTCAGCTGGCAGTCCTAATGTTATTGGCGCTCTACCTGGGGCGAATGCGTCATCTTTCGGCAACGCAAGCACAGGAAATTGCGGCAGAAATGCTCCGCATCCCCGAAAAGATTCGCTCCATACTGGAGCGCAGCGAGCTTATCCGCGACATCGCCTGTCAATACGCCCACGCTCAGCATTTTCTCTACCTCGGGCGCGGAGTGAATTTCCCCGTAGCACTGGAAGGCGCCCTCAAGATGAAGGAAATTTCCTACATCCACGCTGAGGGCTACCCCGCCGCTGAAATGAAACACGGTCCTATTGCTTTGATTGACGAGAACATGCCCGTCGTCGTCATCGTGCCTCGGGATGAGCTCTATGAAAAAGTGCTCTCCAATGTAGAGGAAATCCGCGCCCGCCGCGGCAAGGTCATCGCAATCGCTACCGAAGGAGATACTGAAATTGAAGCCTTGGCTAACCACGTTATCCCCATCCCCGAAACCCTTCCCCTCCTAACTCCAATCCTGACTGTTATCCCCCTACAGCTTTTAGCCTACCATGCTGCTGTTGAGCGCGGATGCAACGTAGATATGCCACGCAACCTGGCCAAAAGTGTCACCGTAGAGTAGCCCTTACCACTGCCACCTGACGCTCAGCACCACCCCCTGGGAGGGAAGCGGAAGCGGCGCAACGCTGAGCTGTTCACTGACATTGAAGCCAGAAAGATGGGCTTCCACGTACGCATCCACTGCTGCCAATACATACGCTGCCACCCAAAAGGCAAGGGCAAGATCACGCCGCTCCACATACAGAGTCCGGTATGCCCTCAAGAGAGCAATCCTTTGAGGTAAATCTCCCCGCTCCACCGCCTGTTCAAGTTGGCGCTGATACGATACGTACTGACGCTGGTTTGAGAGCGTCAAGTAGCCGCTGACGAGGCTGCCAAGGAAGAAAACCGGCGCTTTCCAATAAGCTCCCACGTAGAGCTGTCCCCAGCCGGGTACGAAAAGGGAGCGCAGGAGCGCCCCCGTTGGGGATTTCGCTCCCTTCACTTCCGTTCCCACACTATCGGGCACAGAGGCAACCACAAGCTGCTGGATGGCAAAGCACCCCACGACCGTACCGAACACCAGCGCATGGCGAAAAGTCATCACAAGCGGTAGAATCCAAAAAACAAAAACGGCGCTGCTCGTAGCAACGCCTCCCCTCTGTGCCCGGCGCAGGACTCGAACCTGCACGCCCTTGCGGGCACTACACCCTGAATGTAGCGCGTCTACCATTTCCGCCAGCCGGGCAAGCGGAGAGGGTGGGATTCGAACCCACGGTGCCCCGGAAGGGGCACAACGGTTTTCGAGACCGCCCCGTTCAACCACTCCGGCACCTCTCCGGGGCTGCACAAAATTACAGCTTCCGCTGCAGGCAGAAGCTCAGTGCTGGTGCTCGTGCCTTTCTTTCTGCAGCGGTCGCTCCGGACGCGGTGGACGCCCCACTGGGCAAGCAACCTGCTGCCATCCCGCCTGGGCAAAACGCAATCGAAGTTGGACAGTATCACCCGGACGGAGTGCCTGGGTCAGGTCATACAACATAATATGCAAGCCTCCAGGACGCAAGACTATGGAGTCCTGCGCAGGAACGACAATCTGCCGCACTTTCCGCATCTGCATCCGCCCTGTCATATCCCGCACTGTTTCATGGAGCTCCACTCGTCCCGCCTGCGGCGAAGCCGCCTCCAAGAGTGTGTCCGCCTTCGCCCCTGTGTTGACAATAACTCCATACGCCGCGCTGGGAATTGCTTTCCCGGCCGGACGCGCCCAAAAGCCTTTCAGCTGCACAGAAGCTTGCACTGCCCACGAAGCTCCCACGATAATCCCCACACACAGCAACACCGCTGACCAGCTCCTCATGGCTCTGACCTCAATTGTTCCACATCCCGCACAACTTCAGCAACCGGAGCCTCTGTCCCCGAATATCGCCTGCGGATACGCCCTTCACCATCCACGAGAAAGAGCGCATCAGAGTGGGCAAAAAAATACGATGCTCCCCCATCCGTGAACTCTGTCGGAGTCTTTTGGACAACAACCCCAAAAAGCTGTGTCAATTCCTCCACTACCTCCGGCTTCCCGCTCAGGAGCACGAAACCAGGCTCCGGAAGCCCATGAGCCTGAGCAAAATCCCGGAGGCGCTCTGGACTATCCCTCTGAGGGTCAAAGGAAATCATCAGCGCTTGGACACCACCGGTGTCAGGCAGTGCTTGCCAAATCTGGAGCATCCGTTGGGCTATCATCGGACAAATGTCCGGGCATTGCACGTAGAAAAATGCCACCAGAAGGACTCTCCCACGGAAATCGCGCGGAAACTCTACCCTATTCCCCTGCTGTGTCCACAGTGGGTAGGGCCCTCGCACAACCGTGCCTTCCGGCTGACAACCCCCGATGCCCAACCACAGCGCTATAATGCCACCGCAGGCACAAAACGCCATGATCTTCGCTTGCGTTCTGCGCTTCCTCATCCCTTACCCTACTGCCCCAGCGGTTGCTCCTGCCGGGAAGTCTCCTGCAACTGCTTTTCCGGAACATTGTACTCGGGAACATAGGCTGGGGCTGGTTTGAAACTGCTCCGCACTACATCGTAGAGAACTGGCGTGTAGGAAACAATGATAAGCACTACAGCAGCCACAACCCAGGGTGCTAACCGATTGAGTGCTCTTACCGGTTCGTCATGGTATACCTCTGCCACGGGGAACTCCACCGTTGCTTCCTGGGTCCGCCGCGCAAAGAGCGTGGAAAAGAAAGCAACGAAGTAGAGCAGCGCCGCAATAAACATGATAATGCCGCCAACCATTGCTATTTCCGCATACGGCGCCCAGTCAGCTCGGAAGAAGACAGTCCCCTGCATATCCGGATTCAATGCCCCAGCCCCCAAATATGTCCGCCGTGGCATTCCCTGCAAACCACCCCGCATCATGCCGAAAGAGAAGATCAGCACCCCAACGAGCCAGAGATAGGGCATCGCAACGACAAGGCTCTTCAAGCGCACTCCTTTGCCGCTGAGTTGGGACACCAGGAAAAGACTCATACCCAACACAGCTAAAAGCACAGGGCTACCAACTGTCAGATGGAAATGCCCCGGTATCCACGAAGTATTGTGCACCGCCAGATTCAAGTTGTACGATGCATTAACAATGCCCGAAATACCACCGAAGATGAAGATGATCAGCCCCGCTATCCAATAGCTGAACAACCAGCGTTCTCGGTCAAAATAGGGTAGACGGACCATCCAACCGAACAATCCGCGTGCCCCACGCTGCCGCCCTGCATACTCCAGCGATGCTGCAACGGTGAAAGCAGTGATCAAACTCGGAAGCGCAACGGCATAAGTCAGAAATGTATGCACCCATTTCCACTGCGTGCCGATTCCTGGATCAGCAAACTGATGATGTGCCCCCACTGGAATGGAAAAGAGAATGAACATCACGAAGACCAGTCGTCCTGCAGCATCGCTAAAGAGCTTTCCACCGGCCACTTTTGGCAGCATCGTGTAGTACATCACATAGGCCGGCAAGAGCCAGAAATAGACTAGCGGATGTCCGAAGAACCAAAAGAGTGCCCGCGCCAACGGCACATCTACCGTCTCCGTCCACCCCAGAGACCAAGGCAAGAGCAAGAACAGGACCTCAACAGCAACAGACAGTGTGGCGATAAACCAAATGATGAACGTTGCAAACATCCCCATTACGGCCAGAGGGATTTTCTCGCCCGGGTGCTCGCGCCGCCAACGCCGGTAGAGCGGAATCCAGTTCGCCGCTCCCACCCACGAGCCAATAATCAACAACGCCGCTCCAAGGTAAAAGGTCGGATGCGCCTTGAGCGGTGGATAAAACGTATACAGCACCGATGCCTGTCCGGTAAACATAGCAAACGCCGCAAGCAGCACCCCTATCAGCATCAGGATAGCGGAAAGCCACCCTATGCGCGTATTCAATGGCAGCCGGAGAAAATACGGCACCACTGCATTCCCAAAAGCTACAGCAAAGAAAGTGGTCAGCACAATTGCGTTGATAACTCCATGCAGCGTCAACCCCCAGTAGTACATGATGGAGCTTTGCCAATCAATATTCTTGAGCGCCTCCACCCCGAAAAGATTTCCCAGAGTACTAATCAACAGGCGGAGCAGCGGATCGTAATGGAGAACCCCTGCCCGAAAGAGCACTTGCATCAATCCACCGTAGATACCAATGGTCAAAAGGACAATTGGCACAATCAGCTCTGTCAGAATCAGATGCCGATACGAACGTGTCAGTTCCATAGTCCCCCCGAGGCTATGGTTGTACAACCCGAACGACACCCATCATCTGCTGATGTCCTATGCCACAGTACTCGTGGCAAATGATCGGATACTCACCCGGTTGTGGGAAGCGAGCCCGCGCATATGTCACTGTACCCGGTACTGCCATGAGGTTGACGTTTGTGTAGTCAATATGGAAGCCGTGGACGACATCCCCTGACGTCAAATAGATATCCACCACCGAGCCCGCCGGGATTTCCACCGGCGGCATCTGATATGCCCACATCCGTGCAATGACGTGAAGCTCATACCGTTTGTCCCCGGTCTGGAAAAGAGTATCCCGCTCAAACGGCTTCATCTCTGTTACGCAGCCGGGTACGTCTATACCAAACCCTGTCGCCAACACGAAGATGGCAATGAAGAATAGTACCATCACCACCGTACCAAGCCCTATGACAACCCGTTCTGTGCGTTCCATGGCTTATCCCCTCCGCAGTACCTGGAGATACACAGACAGCCACATCACCCCATAAAGCAGCAGCATCAAAACAAAAAAGGCCAATGCCCCGCGCGGCTTAAAGACGTCCTGTGCTTCCATCTCTCCTCACCCTCTGTGGTTAGACTATCCGGTTAACAAACTTACAATAACTCCCCCTTTCCTCATTGCGGCTATCTGTCACCCAACATGCTGACTTTCGTCACATTACCGAACTCTCACCCGATGGCCAACGAGCATAGGAAGAGCATTTTCTCATCGTCTACAGTGCCGTCGTTGCACAAACATCCAGGCTTGTGACTGCCATGTTCATAACGGCAGAACTTCTCCGCAAAAAACGGGATGGAGGAGAGCTCAGCCCCGAGGAGGTCTCTTGGTTTGTCGCGCAGAGTGTCCGTGGAAACATCACCGAAGCCCAGATTGCTGCCTTCCTGATGGCTGTTTGCATCCGTGGGTTAAGTCTGCGGGAGACTGTTGCCCTCACTCAAGCGATGCGGGATTCTGGTATACGCTTCTCCTGGCATCATTTGGGCAAGCCTATAGCTGACAAACACTCCACCGGTGGGGTCGGAGACAAAATTTCTTTGCTATTGGTCCCCCTGGTCAGCGCCTGCAACATCCTGGTGCCAATGATTTCCGGGCGCGCTTTGGGACACACAGGAGGCACGATTGATAAGTGGGAGTCCATCCACGGTCTGCGCACTTCCTTCTCGCTCTCCGAGTTAGAACAGCTCCTGCGCCAAGTTGGTGCCTTCATTATTGGACAATCTGAGGAAATTGTCCCCGCCGACCGCCTTTTCTACCGGCTTCGGGATGTAACGGCAACGGTGGAGTCCATCGGACTCATTACCGCATCCATCCTGAGCAAGAAGCTGGTGGAAGACTTAGACGCTTTAGTCATGGACATCAAAGTCGGCAGTGGAGCCTTCCTCCCCACACTGGACGCTGCCCAAGAGTTAGCCCACACGATGCGTTCTGTTGCTGCCGAACTGGGACTTCCCCTACGAGTGCTCTTCTCCCGAATGGAGAGCCCATTAGGCTTCGCCGTGGGGAATTGGTGGGAGATCTGGGAAGCAGAACAGGCTCTCCGGGATTATGCCACTGCCCCATCCGATGTGCGAGAGCTTACCGAAGCCCTAGCTGTTGAAATGCTTCTGCTATCCGGAGGAGCAGATTCGCCGCAGCAAGCCTTGCAGCTTATCCGCTCCGTTTGGCAGAGCGGCACTGCATGGGAGCGATTCCATGCCCTTGTACGAGCCCAAGGAGGACGATGGGAAGAGTCCTCAGAGGCTTACAAATCCCTCCACCCCTTTTACCTCTCTGCCTGGGAGGATGGCTACCTTGCCACCGTAGACGCTCGCACTGTCGGAATGGCCGCACTCCTCTTAGGAGCCGGTCGCAAAACGCAGCACGACACTGTCGATCCCGCCGCTGGCATTCTCCTCTACAAGAAACCCGGCGACTTCGTCCGACGCGGAGAGGCTCTCGCTGCACTCTTCTCCAGCACACCGGCCTCCTTCCCCCCCGCTGCGGAAATGCTCCGAAAGGCGTACCAGTTTAGCCCGGAGCCACCAACGCTTCCTTCTTCCCCTATTCTTGGCTTTCTATAGCCTGCTGTGTTCAGCTGCAAGGCATACCCGATAAAGACTGCCGCTCCTAAACCGACCAGCACCACAATCCCATGCGCCCCAATACTTGCACCTCCACTGGGATGATAGGCAAAGTGCACCGTTGGCACACTCCTAAGCTATTCCCGCAACGACTCTCCCGATTCGGAAGATCCCAACCGCTGGTCTTGTATCATTTCCACACCCGCTGCTCATCCCCTCACATATCCCCCTCAACCCTGCTGGGCCGCTTTTTCATCCTCTTTGCCGGACCTCACTTTCATCGGCAACGCTCAAGCACTGAGCGCGTCCTTGGACCACCGCACGAGCCCCGATGATAGAGCCCTCCAGCACTACAGCCTCTACATAAGCCTCAGCATTGACAATTGTGTTCCGTAAAACGCTCAATCGTATCGTGGCACTCTCACCAACACTGGCATACGGACCAATGACAGCAGCCTCTATCCGCGCCGTCGGAGCAATGTAGACCGGGGGAATAACTGCACACCCGTCTAACCGAGGATTATTTCCCCGGCGAGCTAAGAGATGACGGTTCGTCTCCAACAACGTCTCCCACTTCCCACAGTCATACCAGCCTTCTACCACGAAGGGGTGGAAGCAAGCTCCGCGCTGCCGCATGAGCTCAAGCGCATCTGTGAGTTGATACTCCCCTCGAGTGCGGAAACCCCGATGCAGCAGCTCTTCCAAAGCTTCCCGAAGCCAATGCGACTCTCGTATAAGGTAAAGCCCCACTAAAGCCACATCAGAGAGCGGCTCCTCCGGTTTTTCCACAAATCCGCTCACAACCCCGTCCTGGAGTACTACAACGCCGAACCGACGCGGGTCATCAACTCGATGAACTCCGACGACATTGTCCGGACAGCAGAGCAATCCGGTCCAGTCTACCTCCACAATGGTATCACCCAAGATGATGAGAACGGGCGAGCCATCCAGATACTGCCGTGCACACCAAATAGCATGCCCTAAACCAGCGGCTTCCTCTTGCACTACCCAGCGTGGCTGCAGCTGTGGATATGCCCGCCGAACATACTCCACCACCTGGTCGCCCTTATACCCAACGACAAGGACAACCTCCTGGATGCCAGCACTGAGCACCCCATCGAGAATATGCCCCAGAATGGG
This sequence comes from Bacteroidota bacterium, assembly GCA_030550395.1. GTDB lineage: Bacteria > Bacteroidota > Ignavibacteria > Kapaibacteriales > HRBIN21 > HRBIN21. The sequence continues at coordinate 254,115 of JAUQPL010000001.1, forward strand.
CTTGTCAGCAACGGTCAATAGCGTCTTCGGCACAACATACGTATGAGGACGCAACCGCGTTCCCGCACCGGCAACTGGAATAATTGCTCGTTGGACTGCCATGTACCTACCCTTTATAACACCCACGGATTCTCGTCTGACCATACTGCCAACACCAGAAGAAGAAACCGGGTCACCGGAGAGCGAAGATCTGCCCTCTGGAATAGGCGTGGATGAAAGACCTTTTCACACCAGAAGCGACTCTCACAAATGCGCTCCCGCCAGCGCACTCGCTGTAACCACTCCCGCAGTGGGATGCTGAATCCCTTTTTGGGACGATAGACCAGTTCCGGCGGCAACTGCCGTTCTAATAAGCGCTTAAGGAGCCACTTCCCTCCCCACTGCGGATGCCACAACAGTCGGTCCGATACGCGGCAGACCCACTCCACCAACCGATGATCCACCAACGGAACCCGCACCTCTAACCCAACTGCCATGGAAGCACGATCTACCTTCGTGAGCATTTTCTCCGGCAACCAGGACTGCAAGTCCAAACGCAACCGAGAACGGAGCGGGGATACACCCTGGCTTTGGTACTGCCGCAGGAACCAGAACTCATCGTATTCCGACGGCACTAAAGCAACAAACTCCGGATGGAAAAGCCGTCGCTTCTGTCCAAACTCAAGCCATATAGACGTACGCAGGACCCGTTCCTCCGCAGGCAGAAAAAGCCGTAACCATCGCTCTCCCCGCCGAGTTGGCATGCAGCGTAGAAGCCACGGCACAACACGCCGGGAACGGACGGGAAATCCATTGAGTCCAACATCCGAGCTTTGCTGAATGTAACCCGCAAAGAGCTCGTCACCCCCATCGCCCGACAGCACTGCCTTCACCTCTGCCCGAGCTGCACGGGAAACAGCCAGGACAGCAATGCCAGAGGTATCTCCAAATGGCTCCCCATAGACCCGCACAAAGTGCTCAATTGCAGGGACAAAATCTTCGGCCGCAAGGGGAACAACACGGTGTTCAACCCCTAAGCAGCGGGCAACCGCCTCTGCGAAGTGCTTTTCACTGGAACTCTCCCCCGGAAAATCCACCGTGAAGGCCCGTACAGGATATTGACGCCGCGCATAAGCCACTACCACCGATGAATCCACACCCCCGCTCAAGAAAGCTCCAATCGGGACGTCAGCAACGAGATGCTCGCTAACGACCTCCGATAAGAGCCTGTCCAGCTCCTCCATCGCCTGTTCTGCCGTATACTCCTCCTCGGCTGGCTCCGGAAGCTGCCAATACCGCTGACCGACACACCGCCACCGCTGGACATCCAAGTACACCCATGTGCCAGCCTCCACCTTGCGCACTTGGCAGTAGATGCTCTTCGGCGGCGGAATATAGTGGTAGCTCAGGAAATCCCACAGTGCCGTCACATCCAAGCGGAGTTCAATATCGGGCAACCGTTGTAAGGCAGACAACTCGGAAGCGAAAGCAAAGCAGTTGTCATTCCACACGTAGTACAACGGCTTAATGCCCAAGCGGTCCCGAACCAACCAGAGCCGTTGCTCGTGCTCATCCCAGAGGGCAAAGGCAAACATGCCCCGGAAGAAGCGGAGGCATTCAATGCCGTAGTGCTCGTAGAAGGCAAGAATGACCTCGGTGTCGCTTTCTGAACGAAAGCGCCATCCCCAGCGCAAGGCTTCCTGCCGCAGTTGCCGGAAGTTGTAGATTTCACCATTGAAAACGATGCAAGTGCGCCCTGTTGAACTCTGCATAGGTTGGGCTGCAGCAGCAGACAAATCCACAATCGCCAGCCTCCTATGCGCAAAGCCCAAACGTCCGGAAGGATGGAGCCACGTCCCTCCGCCATCAGGTCCACGATGGTGGAGCGCTTGACTGAGTGCCTCTAACTCCGCGGTCTGGATCGCTTTTGCCCGACGACAGATCCCGGCGATTCCACACATTCCTGGCAGACCCCGGCGTATCCACCTACAAAATTAACCCTCCCTACAGCCCCGCTTCTCCCTTCCCCGGTTGAGCAATGACGCCTAATACAGCGGCCCGCCGAGCCCCAGTGACGGAAGGCAAATTCCCCGGAACACCGCCAAGCGTCCGATAAGCCAAGTAGGCAAAGCAGAGCGCTTCCTTCGCCTGTACCGGGATACCGTAGACCTCACTCCGCTCTATCCGCACGGCTGGAAGCTCCTGTTGTAATTGCTCCATCAAGAACTGGTTAAGCGCCCCTCCTCCGGAAACAATGAGACGAGCACAGGAAGCCGCAAAGAGACGAAGATTCTCCGCAATACTCCAAGCGGTAAACCGCGCCAGCGTATGCACCACATCCTCAGCTGGAATCCCAGGCGGAAGGCTTTGCTGGAGTAGCTCTTGCAAATGCCTGCGTGAGAAGAGCTCCCGCCCAGTGGACTTCGGAGGAGGCTGCCGAATGAAAGACAACTGTTGCAACGCCTCCCAGAGACGGGGCACTAATCGTCCGGCTTGAGCAATTCGGCCTCCCTCATCGTACCGCTTTCCGAAGAAGAGCTCCACGGCCGTGTCAATCCACAAATTCCCAGGACCCGTATCCCATGCCCGCACCTGCTCCGGGGTGCAGTCCGGCGGAAGCACGGTAACATTGGCAATACCTCCGATATTGAGAACCACAACCCCCTCCCGATCACTCCGCAAGAAAGCCCAATCAAACACCGGTACCAACGGCGCCCCTTCTCCGCCATGGGCAAGATCGGCACTTCGGAAATCCCCCACCACAGTTTTCTCTAACCACTGCGCCAGGGCCGATAGGTTTGTCAGTTGAAGCCCAATCCCGTACCCGCGCTCTCCTCGTGCTCCCGGGTTATGATACACCGTCTGACCGTGGACACCAACCGCATCGACGGATTCCAGCCCGATGCCCAAGGTTTGACAACACCGCCGAACACTTTCCGCTGTCCACTCAGATAACTCCCAGTGAAGTTCTGCTACCTCCGCAATCGTAAGCGATTCTTCCTGTAGACGCCGAAGACGAAACCGAAGTAATGGCGGGAATTCCTCGTGATACCATCCCCAGAGTCGGAAATGGTCACGCTTCTCCTGACGCCAAAAGTCTGCAACCACAACGTCCACCCCATCCAAGGATGTCCCCGACATTACGCCCACAAGTCGCCGTGGAACAGCAAACCACTCTTTTCCCATAGCCATCCAATAGCCGAGATTCTGACAGTAGTGGACGCTTGCCCACGCAGACTTCGTCTTTTTGTCAGCAAGCTCCCGTATTTTTGCACCTGTCTGGAGAGGTGGCCGAGTGGCTGAAGGCGGCGGTTTGCTAAACCGTTGTAGCGCTGAAAGGCGCTACCGTGGGTTCGAATCCCACCCTCTCCGCGCTCCCCAACCGATGGCTCCTCCATGGAGAAGCGCTTTAACAACGTTGCCTTAGAACGGCTAGAACAGACGGAGGTATCGCTTCGCCAAGACCCCGCAAATGCCCGCCGGAAACAGGTGTTGGAGGGAGAATGGGTGCTGGGTCAAGGCGCTCCACAGTTCCGGGCCTTCATCTCCTACGAAGGCGGACAGACTATCTTCGAGATGGACAACCCGACTTTCATGGGCGGAGATGGTTCCCTGCCCGGTCCAATGCATTACTGCTTCTCTGGGCTTGCAGCCTGCTATGCCTCTACCTTCGCCATCATTGCTGCCCAACGGGGAATTCCTCTCCATCGGCTTCGGGTTCGCGTTGAAGCCACGGTGAATTTTTCCCGTGTCTTCGGCCTGGGCGACTTCCCTGTCATGGAGGAAGTGCACGTTCATTTGGACATTGACTCTCCCGCCAGTGATGCTCAACTGAAAGAAGTTGAGGAATTGGCGCTTCAGCGCTGCCCTGTTGTCTGGACCCTGACGCATCCGGTATCCCTCCGCACCAGCTGGAGCCGTCTTGCTGCCACAGAAGCAGCATAGCAGCGTATGGGTGTCCTCTCCCCACAGAAACGTCCCAGAAAGCCCATAGCCCTCAACCGAAAGGCTCGCCACGAGTATGAGGTTTTGGAAACTCTGGAGACGGGTATCGTGCTTACGGGCACGGAAGTAAAAGCCCTCCGCGAAGGACGCTGCAGCATAGAGGATAGCTACGCTACCTTTATCGCCGATGAGCTCTGGTTGCTCAACCTCCATATCGGTCCCTACAGCCACGCAGCGCCTCAGGCAAACCACGAACCCCGACGCCCCCGAAAGCTCCTACTCCACAAACGGCAAGCTCTCCGCCTCCGCAGCAAGGTTCAAGAAAAGGGACTGACGCTTGTTCCCCTTTCCCTGTACTTCTCCGGACCCTACGTCAAAGTTGAGCTAGCCCTGGTCAGGGGTAAAAAACTCCACGACCGCCGCGAAGATATTCGTCGCCGAGATATAGAGCGGGAATTACGCCGGAGCCTGCGGTACGAAAGAGGGTAAGATGCGACCCGCTGCTGAACAGTTCCGCATCCTTGCTGACGGCGCAGCCGAAATTGTGCCCGAAGAGGAATTCCATGCAAAATTGGAGCGCTCCGTTCAGGAAGGACGTCCTCTGACGGTCAAGCTGGGCTGCGATCCGAGCCGTCCGGATTTACATCTGGGACATGCCGTCGTCCTCCACAAATTGCGCCAATTCCAAGAGCTGGGACACCAAGCTGTACTCATCATCGGAGATTTCACCGCCATGATTGGGGACCCATCCGGGCGTTCAAAGACACGCCCGCAGCTGAGCATGGAAGAGACTCGCCGTAATGCTCGCACTTACGTTGAACAAGCCACCAAGGTACTGTTGCCGGAGCGACTTCAGATTCGATTCAACTCGGAGTGGCTGGAGAAGCTGAGCTTTCGCCAACTCATCACCCTTGCCTCCCAGTGCACCGTTGCCCAAATGCTCGAGCGCGAGGACTTCGCCCGCCGATATGCCCAAGGTGAGCCGATTGGCCTCCACGAATTCCTCTATCCTCTGGCACAAGCGCTGGATTCGGTTGCCATCGCTGCCGATGTTGAGCTGGGTGGAACAGACCAACGCTTCAACCTCTTGATGGGGCGCCACATCCAACGCTTCTACGGTCAGGAGCCACAGTGCTTAGTCCTGATGCCCCTTTTGGAGGGGACCGATGGGGTAGAGAAGATGAGCAAGAGTCTGGGCAACTACATTGCCCTGACCGATCCACCGGCCGAGATGTTCGGCAAGCTCATGTCTATCCCCGACAGCCTCATTGTCCGCTACTTCCGCTTAGCCGCGTTCGCCTCCGAGGAAGAAGCCCAGAATTTAGAAGAAGCCTTGCGTAGCAGACAGATCCATCCCCGGCAGGCGAAAGCCTCTGTTGCCCGCCGCATCGTCGCCTTCTACTACGGCGAGGAAACCGCTCGCTGGGCTTCCGAAGAGTTTGACCGTGTCTTCAAATACCACGAACTTCCCAGCGATATTCCCGAAATTGTCCTTCCAATCTCGGAACTACCCGTGGTCGATCTCCTGGTACAAGCTGGCTTGGTCGCCTCCCGGAGCGAGGCGCGGCGACAAATCCAACAAGGTGCCGTGCGGATTGATGGCGAACGGATAAAGACATGGAACACTCGAGTGGAGCTCTCAGGCGAACGAATCATCGCTGTCGGTAAACGCCGCTTCGCCCGTGTCCGCTCTGCTTCTCATGGCTGAACTTCTACAGACCCCCGAAATACTGGAACTGTTCGGCGAAGCAGCCGAATGCCGCTCCGATGGCGCCTGTCCCCCAGAGCAGAATATGCAATGGGAGTGGGAGCGCCTCCAAGCATGCGCTCTCCAGCCGACAGTACCACCATTGCTCCGCCTCTATGCCTGGCACCCTTGGGCGATTTCTCTTGGAATACACCAATCCGACAGCATCGTAGACACAGAGCGCTGCCGCATGCATGGTATTGCCGTTGTGCGCCGTCCCACAGGTGGACGCGCAGTGCTCCACGCCGAGGAAGTAACCTACGCCGTCATCGTACGCCTCTCTGCTGGACGCTCACACCATCTCATATACCGCCTCATCCACGAACGCATCGCTGCTGCCCTGAAGCGCCTGATAGGGTACACGGTAGACCTTGCCCCTTCTCATACCGACTTCCGCCCCCTCTGGCAACGCCCCTTCGCTGCTGCTTGCTTCAGCAGCTCAGCCCGCTGGGAAATCAGCTACGCTGGACGCAAACTCGTCGGCAGCGCCCAACGGCTCCTCAACGGTGTGGTGCTCCAACACGGCTCTATCCTCCTTGGACCAGCCCACGTACTCATCGCCGATTTGCTCCACTTCCCCTCTGAAGCACACCGTGAGGCATTTCGCCAGGAACTGGTGCGCCGGAGCACTACGGTATATGACATAACTGGACACCGATTCACCTACCATGACGTTGCCGCTGCCCTTTGGGAATCCTTCTGTGGGATCCCACTCTGTCAACAACAGACAGCTCCCCCCGATCAGCTTACCTCCTCCAATATCGGCTCCAGCTCCGTATAGATGGGAAAGCGTCGGCAGAGCTCTGCTACCTGCCGACGTACGGCCGCGTAGACTTCCTCGTTCCCGATGCTTGTCAACACACGATCAATCAGTTCGGCAATCTGTTCCATTTCTTCCACTCCCATCCCGCGCGTGGTCACCGCCGGGGTTCCCAGTCGGATGCCCGAGGTAATCAGTGGTGGCTGAGGATCCTCGGGCACAGCGTTTTTGTTGCACGTAATTCCCGCCGCATCCAGTGCCTGCTCGGCCTGCTTGCCCGTTATTCCCCGACGACGGAGGTCTACCAGCATCAAGTGGTTGTCCGTCCCCCCACTGACGATATCGTAACCACGCTCCATCAACGCTCGTGCTAACGCTTGGGCATTCCGGATGACCGCACGGGCGTATTGGCGAAACTCCTCTGTCAAAGCCTCCCCGAATGCCACTGCTTTGGCAGCAATCACATGCATGAGCGGTCCGCCCTGGATGCCAGGCATGACAACGCTATCGATAACCTCCCCGATCGTCTTGCGCCGCCCCGTCTTGGGAGCCATTATTCCGAGGGGATTTTCGTAGTCTGTGCCTACCAAAATCAAACCACCTCGGGGACCTCGTAAAGTCTTATGCGTTGTGCTCGTCACAATGTGGCAATAGGGCAGCGGGTTGTTGAGCAGCCCTGCCGCAATCAACCCAGCAGGGTGAGCGATATCGGCCATAAGAAAGGCACCGACAGCATCGGCAATGGAACGGAAAGCCGCATAGTCAATATCCCGGGAGTAAGCCGATGCCCCAACCACAATCATCCGTGGACGATGCTGCCGCGCAAGTTGCTCTACGCGGTCGTAATCAATTAGCCCTGTCTTGGGGTCTACGCCATAGGTGACCACCCGGTACAACTGCCCAGAAAAGTTCACCGGTGCTCCATGCGTCAGATGTCCGCCATGAGCTAAGCTCATCCCCATAAGGGTATCGCCAGGCCGCAGGAAGGTAAAGTATGCCGCCATATTGGCACTACTACCACTATGCGGCTGCACGTTCGCATAAGCTGCTCCAAACAGCTTCTTGGCCCGCTCAATAGCCAATGTTTCCGCTACATCTACCCACTCACACCCACCGTAATAGCGCCGTCCAGGATATCCCTCGGCATATTTGTTCGTCAACACCGAACCCAATGCCTCTAAAACCGCAACCGAAGCAAAGTTCTCACTAGCGATAAGCTCTACCTTCGTCTGCTGGCGCCGTATCTCACCGACAAGAGCACGGTAGACCTCTGGGTCACGAGCAGCAAGGCGACTAAGCATGGGAGACCTTTCTTCCTCAGGGAAACACCACCAAGGGCAATCGCCCGAGCATACCTTCTGCCTCTACTTGCAAGAAGTAAAGCCCTGCCGTCAGCGGCAAGGACAGACGCCAACGGCACAGACCGAGGGGAGGAACCCACTGATAAACTGAACGCCCCATCAGATTAAGGAGCTGTACTTTCCGCACCCGTTTGCACCACTCCTCCGACAGGTCTACCTCTACCCACTCCGAAGCAGGCTGTGGGAGAATCTGAATTCCCTGTACTGGCTCTTCTCCAACACCGCTGGGCTGTGAGAAGCATTGACTTTCCGCTCCCTGCGATGTCCTCCACGCCATGCAGGTCATGGTCGTGCTAGGCTCTTGCGGAGAGCCAGAGAACATCATCACCCACAGGGGAACCGCCAAATCTGTGCCTCCTGGCATGATTCCTGTGCCCAGCGTCACAAGGTCAGGGAGGCTATCGGGATAATTTTGCCGAAAATCCCGATAGGTCTGATTTTGTCCTAGCATTACTATCAGCGAGTCACTGTCCATCCATCCCGATGATAAAGGCTGCGCGAGCAATCCCGGAGGGCTCGGTAGTCCCGGCAAAGGCATAGCTTGGAAGCCGACAAAAGAAAGCTTGACAACGGCATAGAACACCGTCGTATCCCGTTGCACGGAACGGAGGGCATAGATCCAGTAGTTAGCCCTCCCCGTCGCCAAGTCAAACCGCGGTCTTATGAAGTTGACCGGCAGATCGCCCGCATAAGCAATCCAGAAAGGTTGGGCATCGGCGAATCCCTCCTGTTGTGCCCTCTGAACAGCTGTCCCCAGCCCCTGCCGGGCTGTAAAGAATTCAAACTGCTGTGTCCATGCGATCTGACTCAAACAAAGAAAGGCACCCAGCATTGACCACCGCATAGTCTCCTCCCTCTTGGATGGAACCGTTTATGCAAAATTACGTTCGCTCTGCCCGCACCTTTTCCAGTGCCCATTCAAAGAGCTGAAGGTATTGTTCCGCGGAGCGACGGGCAGAGAAATCACAGCTCATTGCATTTCGGCGCAAGCGTTCCCAATGGGGAACTACGGCGTAGAAGCTCAAGGCGTATTCGACAGCTCCCCAGAGTGCTTCGGGTGTATAAGCCTCAAAAAGAAAGCCCCATCCCTCGCCCGTTGTGGGATCGTATTGACGCACCGTATCGCGCAGTCCGCCCACAGCTCGGACAATAGGAATAGTACCGTAGCGCAAGGCATACATCTGCGTCAATCCACAGGGCTCGTAGCGGGAGGGCATCAAGAGATAATCCGACGCCGCAATAATCTTGTGCGCCAGCGCTTCGTTATAGCCAAATTGTACGAACACTTGCTGGCTATAGCGGCTTGCCAGGTAGCGGAAAAAGTCCTCGTAACGATTAGCACCACTGCCCAGAAGGGCAAAGCGCACTCCAAACTGAGTGACAATCCCTTCCAAAGCATGGTACAGGAGATCAATGCCTTTCTGCTCCGTTAACCGAGACACCATCCCAATTAAGGGGACATCCCGCTGGACTTCCATCTCCCCCAAGCCCGCCCATTCGGAGAGCAGACGCCGTTTGTTAAGCTGCTTTCCCGCAAGAAATTGGACCGAATACGGCACAGGGATGTAGCGGTCTCGCTCAGGATTCCACTCGCTATAGTCCACCCCGTTGAGGATACCCACCAAATCAGCTCCCCGAAGGTTGAGCACTCCTTGCAATCCTTCCCCTAAGGAAGTTGTCCGAATTTCCCAAGCGTAGCTTGGGCTCACCGTGGCAATCTTATCAGCGTAGAGAATGCCCAACTTGAGAAAGTTGACCGCTCCGTGGAATTCCCACGGGGAACCGGGATAGAACTCGTCCCACGGGACCCCCAACAACGGCAGCACTCGCTCCGGCGATGTAATGCCCTGGAAAGCAATGTTGTGGATGGTCAGGACACCAGCCGTTTTGTAAAAGCGCGGCTGCCACCGGTAAATGAGCTTCAACAATGGCATTGCCAATGCCGTGTGGTAATCATGCCCATGGACAATGTCGGGCGAAAATCCCAGAAGATGGGCAACCTCAAACAGTGCCCGGCTCAGAAATAGATACCGCCGGTCATTGTCTGCGTAGCCCTCCGGGCCCCCGTAAATCCCCTCCCGGTCATAGTAATCCGCATTCTCCAATAGGCAGATCCGTACCCCACTCTGCGGCAATGTTCCCAGCCAAAGTCGGGCGTATTCTGTCCACCATCCTATGGGGACAGCTACGACCAAATCTGTGGGCTGGAAGCCGTAGGTTCCGACGTCTATTGCCCGGTATTTGGGCAGTACGACCAAGACTCGGTGCCCCAGAGCGCTCCATTGCCGGACCAGCGCTGCAACGACATCTGCTAATCCTCCTACTTTTGCCAACGGGGCAAACTCCGCTGCGGCAACGAGGATATTCATCCCACTTCCCGGTACATCTGACAGACGAAGCTCTGTATTGCCTGACCCCGCCACCGCTGAGCGGCAGCGTGAGCCTGGGCCTCGGTCTCAAAAATCCCGAAAATTGCCGATCCGCTCCCCGTCACCCCCGCATAGAAGGCACCCTCCTGGATAAGCTCCCGCTGTAACTGCCGGAGCTGCGGATACTCAGCCCACAGCATCGGCTCAAAGTCATTGGATAAGTAGCGTCCGAATAGCTCCGGCTCATGAGCCAGACGAGGCAAGAGTTCTTCCCAGGGAAGAGCAGGTTCTGCTCGTAACCGCTCTGAGCAACGTAGCTGTGCATACGCCCACGCCGTGGAGATGGAAAATCCCGGATAGAGCACAAGAAACGTGTAGGGCAGTACGAGCGGGACGGGCTGAACTCGTTCTCCTCGCCCACGGAGAAGAGCCGGCTTCCGCAGCAGGAAAAAGGGAACATCGCTTCCGAGCCGCTGAGCAAGGGCGTAGAGCTGTTCATGGGAAACCGCACACTGCCAAACTTGGCACAAAAGCCGAAGCGTAGCTGCTGCATCAGAACTACCTCCTCCCAACCCCGCCCCGACAGGGATACGTTTGCGGACTACTATTTTTGCGCCGTATGGACCTCCCACAACTTCCTGCAGCTCCCGAGCTGCCATGGATACTAGGTCAGGAACAAATTCGTGGGGAGGTTCGTAAACAACGCGGAGCTGCCTATCCGGCTCGGCAAGGAGCTCATCACCGAGGGTGATGGGCACAACAAGACTCAGCAGCTCATGGTATCCATCGCTCCGGCGCCCAAGAATCCAAAGTCCAAGGTTAAGCTTAGCAGGAGCAAACTCAACCAACATTGGCAGCAGAGGGGTCATGAGACACGCAGGCGATATCCCGCTACAGAGCGAATTGGTGCGCAAGGCCATTCATCTGTTGTCGCTCTCCATCCCAGTGGGATACATCTTCGTCCCGCAGCACACTGCTTTGGCAATTCTCGTGCCGCTTATGCTCGCCTTCGTCTTAGTGGATATCCTCATGCATATCGTTCCCCCTGTCCGGCGGCTCTTCCTGCAGCTCTTTGGCTTTCTGCTGCGTCCCCACGAACTGGCCACCGATCGCCTACTACTGAATGGAGCCTCATACGTGCTCATCTCCGCCTGCCTCTGCATCCTGATTTTCCCCAAGGTTATCGCTGTTACAGCTTTTGCCATCCTCATCCTCTCTGACATCGCCTCAGCCTTAGTCGGTAAACGATGGGGACACACCCCGTTTTTGGACAAATCAGCAGAAGGCTCTCTTGCCTTTCTGCTCGTGGGTTGTTTGGTCGTTGTTCTCCTGGGGATTTGGCTGCAAGCACCGTGGAGCTATTTTATTGCTGGGATCCTCGGTGCAATTGTAGGCACCTTAACCGAAGCCGCTTCCATTCGCTTCCGGATGGATGACAATCTCTCCATCCCTCTTGCCATCGGCACCACAATGTGGCTACTGGGGTGGATTGCCGAGCATTGGTGGCAGACCCCATTTATGCACCTCCTATCGGAGAGCGCCCTCCGGTGACAACGTGTCCACCAGTCCTTGGACAAAAGCCACTGGCTCAAAGGCAAGCAGATCCTCGATCCCTTCTCCAACTCCGAGATAGCGAATCGGCACGCGGCATTTCCGAGCAACGGCTAACGCCATACCTCCACGGGCACTGCCATCTACTTTCGTGAGGACAACCCCCGTAATCGGTAGATGGCGCAGGAACTCCTGAGTTTGCGCAAGCGCATTCTGCCCAACGGAAGCGTCCAATACGAGCAAGACTTCATGAGGAGCCGTCGGCTCTACCTTCCGCAAGACCCGAACCATTTTCTCCAGTTCTGCCATAAGAGGCGTCTTCGTATGGAGCCGTCCAGCTGTATCAATCAGTACGACGTCCACACCGCGAGCTCGTGCAGCCTGAACAGCGTCGTATGCCACCGCAGCTGGGTCTGCTCCATACCGATGGCGGATATACCCCACTCCGAGCGCTTCTGCCCATTGCTGCAATTGCTCAATCGCCGCGGCACGGAACGTATCCGCTGCCGCTATTAACACCTGCTTCCCCTGCTGCTTCCACCGATAGGCCAGCTTCGCCACCGTTGTCGTCTTGCCAAATCCATTGACTCCCACCACAAGGACTACTGTCGGCTGTGATGGGAACTGCTCTGGGGGTGGCTCTGGAAGATACGATAGGAGAGCATCCCGCAGCGCTGCCAGAAGTTCTATACTCCCCTTGCGTCCCGTGCGCCGCAAATGCTGGAGAAGCTCCTCTGTTATCTCCACACCGACATCGGACTGCAGCAAGCCCTCCTCAATTGCCTGGAACACGGCATCGCTACTGTCTGGCTGGCCCAATGTTTCTCGGACTGCTTGAAGGAAACGTTCTCGCGTCCGTGTCAGTGCTTGGGAAACGCGATGCCATAAGCTCATTGATGGTCGCTCAGTCGAGTTCGATTAGGAAGAGTAGCTGGTTGTATTCCACCGGCTGTCCGTTTTCGACAGCAATCTTTACTATCGTGCCTGCTACGTCGCTTTGGATCTCATTCATGAGTTTCATCGCCTCAATGATGCAAAGTGTCGTCCCCGGGGTCACATGACTCCCCACCTGTACGAAGGGTTCCGCATCCGGCGCAGGGGCACGATAAAAGGTTCCTACAATTGGTGATCGAATTTCGTGAAGCTTTTTCTCCGTCGCCTTTGCCTTTTCCTCCGCCGTTACGGGGAGGCTCTCTGCTTGTATGCCTCTTGCCAATGATGGTGCTTCCGAAGGAGCAATCGGCGCTACAGCCGGCGGAGCATACGAGGGCAGCGGAACGGGCATGACAACCGGTGAGGTCGGCAATTCTGCGTGGGTATTCTGACGCTGCTTGACGATATGGAGCTTGACGCCCTCCTCCTCAATAATGAGCTCTGTTGCTGAGCTTTCGTCAAAAATCCGCAGCAGCTTCCGCAGGTAATTAAGATCCATCACCCTTCCCTTGTGACCAGCACTGCTAAGCTTCCTTTACGCGCTCAATATACTCACCCGTCCTCGTGTCAACGCGGATAATATCCCCCTCGTCAACAAACAGCGGGACTTGCACAGTAGCCCCTGTTTCTAGAAGCGCCGGTTTCAGAGCTGTCGTGACCGTATTGCCCCGAACCGCTGGCTCTGTCTGCACAACCCGGAGGTTCACATGGGGCGGCAATTCTACCATGATCACCTGGTCATCATGGAAGACCAAGTCTACCGTCTGCCCTTCTGCCAAAAAGCGAGCGCTTTCGCCTACGATGCTACTGTCAATAGGTATCTGCTCGTACGTCTCCGTGTCCATGAACACGAACGCATCCCCATCTCGGTACAAAAACTGATGGGGACGGCGTTCCAAACGGGCAAACTCTACCGGCGTTCCGGACAGGAGCTTGTTCTCCAGGAGGCGCCCGGTACGCAGATTCCGCATCTTGACCTGATAAAAGCCCGGCTTATTGCCCGGCGTGCGGTGCTCTACCTCCAAGACTACATATAGCTCGCCCTCATGCTTGACAATGGCGCCTACGCGCAAGTCGGAAGTTGTCCCAATCATGCCCACACGGAATTTCTTTCACCCCAAGAGGTCCCGGGCGGATTCGAACCGCCGTACGAGGTTTTGCAGACCTCTGCCTCACCACTAGGCTACGGGACCTTCCAGAGGACAAGCAAAGTTACAGGAAGCTCTGCAGATACGGGGCAGAATGTCTTCAGAGCGCCTCACTCCATAGCCTCTTCAAGAGCCCGAATCAGCGCTTCCTTCCATAAAGCGGGAATGTGCTGCTTTCGCCACTGCTGAACTTCATCCCACTCTTGTGCCGGAAGCTTAATCCACTGTTTCCAGAATACCTCTTCAGCTCGGGCAAAGCGCTCTTGCTCCTGAGCTTCCCACGCCCTCAGTACCTCTGCAGCTGCTTGTCCTAACTGCCGGATCTCCAACGATGGATGCTGCCGTGTCCACCTCAGAAACTCCCGCGCCAGCTTTAATTGCTTCTCCGTTAGGGAAGGCAACGGCCGCTCCATTTCTTCTTGGGAACACGAACAGACACTGGTAAACAAACCGCCCAGCGCTCGTGACTGTGCTTCCTCTTCGCACCCCGCTTGGCACCAACTTCCGAAAAGGGCTTGTGCACGGGCTGCTGCACCACTGACCTGCCAGAATGACTGCGGTTTGTTCAGCGGATTCGCCCAATCCATGATTTCCGGGAGCATACCCACAAGAACCCCTGTCCCACCTACCATCAGAATAGCAACCACCAGAATCGCAACCACGGACACTGCCGCTGCCACCAGGGTGACAGCTACCACCAGCCCCACAATGACCAGCAGGAGAAAAGCCACAACCAGAATCTCTACAAGCCCCGTCGCCATCCCCACCATTGCTCCGCTCCAGTAGGGTGAGACAATATTGGCTGCACTGCTCAAAAATCAAAATTTTCCCCTCACCACAAGGCTAAGGTTGGAGAAACGGTGGAGGAACTATTGGCAACTTGGGCACATCACCTTCGCGAGGGCGTACCTCTACCTCATCCAGCAGGATATCCGACACAACCAAGCTGACAGGTAAATAGGGCGCCTCGCTGCTACTGCTAACCGCTGGTGCAAGGTAGTTGTAAACGTCCCGCTCTCGCGACACAGCGATGATATCCCGCAATGAACGCACAGACAATCCCACAGCCTCACAAGGTTGCAACAGCTCTTCGCGTCCATCAGGAAAGATACGGTATGCCGCTACCAAGGGTAGGCTCCCCTCCCGCACGAACGGTGGATACTTACCCAGAGTGGTACGCGCCAGAATTGTCTGCAAGATGTTGAGATTCATCACCGAGCGCACAATGATGCCGTAGGGGAGCTGACGCTGGCGGAGGAGCTCCAAAAGCTGTTGGCGCAACCGCGCCCGCTCCAGCACCCCTGGGACAGCGTCGTCGGGGATCATTTCTACGACCCCCACCATTGCGGCTCCCGCCCGATTATGCCCATTGGACCCCGCTGTCCAGCGCGTCGGCACCCGTGTGGTCAGCAGCTGGCGGAGCACCCCACGCTCAACAACCGTCACAGTCTCGGCCGGCATCCCTTCATCATCCACACAGTATGCCCCGACCAGCGGGGTACCACCTAACCAGCGTTGGCAGGGGATCGCTCGCAATGTCAGAAACTCCGGAAGAATACGGCTTCCTAAGCGACGTACTAAGCTCTGTCCGCGCCCCAAGAAAAAGGGTTGGTCCGTTAGTGGCTCCCGCTGCAAAGGGAGCTGCGGAACCAGAAGCTGGGCAATGAGCTCGCCGGCAGCCCGCCCTTCAAAGAGAGCTGGACCAACGTAAGTCTCCTCCAACGCCGGAGCCTGCTGCTGTGCCCGCAGTCGCTCTGCCAATGCAATCACCGCCCGCTTGAGCGAATCCAGTGATGGCAACTCCGCCGGTGTCCGAGCATAGACAGAATAGTACTGCGCCAATGGTGTTCCGTCACGAGCCTGTGCATAGGCAACAACTTCCACTCCCGTGAAGAGCTCTACCTTGACCGCCCGACGTCCTTCCGTATTGGCATACCAGGTCCGTGTTGGTAGATACTCAAAACCAACAGCGGATGCAACAAATTCCGGATACGAGCGGAAGAGACCAGAAAGCTCTCGGCAGAGCCGTTCAGCATATGCGGAGGAGAAGAGCGGCACAGGCAGTGTGTCAGCTAAGACGGCTGGCGCCAAATGGCGGAAATCCGGCGTGGTGTCACGCCGCGTCCGTGTCCGAAGGAGATTCAGCTTCTGACCATACTGCTCCACAGCGTCCTTATACGCTGCATCCGTTGCTAACCACAGCTCTCGCCGCAGGAGAGTATCGTTGAGCTCCACCGGCAATGAGCGTTGTCGGTATGTTTCCCGAGAAGAGCCCGCTCCGAAGAGGAGTACACCACCCGTTGCGACGTTCGTATTATCCACCTCCGGAGTTCCCACCCGCACACCAACGGTGAGCATTACCTGCGGACGATCGGCCATTTCAACAAGCTCTCCCAGGACTGCCTGGGCCACCAAAGCTGCCCGGTATTGCAGGCGATACTCAATGTAGTACGGTGCCGGCGCCCTCTCCAACCGCAGCTTCCCCAAGGACCGTTGTAGCTCCTGCTCTAACGCACGGAAGACCAGTTCCGTCTGCGGCGGACGCCACGTTTGCGCACTACAGATGCTCACAATATAGCAGAACCCAATTACGAACCGATGCATGAAGCCCTCACTCCGATTGAACAAACGGAGGTGGTAAGATTGGCGGACGTTCATCTGACTTCGCCTTCTTCTGAACCTCAATGCGGCTGACCAACAAGCTCGGTGAACTTGCCGATACGGGAATATTACCCGATTCCGCTCCACAAATACCGTTGAAGACGCCCACCTCGGAGGAAGCCGCCACAATGTGCGCAAACGTCGTCAAAGGAGTTCCAATCAAATCCACGCCGCGTACTAGCTCATCCGGACGCCCATCGGCGTAGACTTTGTAGACCACCAACGGCATCACATTGAAAGCGTTCGGAATCGTGCGCGCCGTGAAGGTAAAGCCACCTTCTACGGCATCAAAGAGCAAACCAAACTCCAGACCCTGTCGACGACACTCCTCTCGGAGGCGCTGCCGCAACTCTTCCGGGGAGACGGACTCGCGGGCAACGACAAGAAGATTAGACTGTCGAGCAACAGTGCGCATCCCTGGCTGCCGTCGCCCATGCCCATTAGAATGGGCAAACCCGGGGATTGGAGTACGATTGAGCAGGAAATTCCGGAGTACACCCTTCTCGACTACTACCACCCGCTGTGCCGCCACCCCCTCGTCATCGTATGTGTAACTCCCTGCCAGCGGAACACCATCACGATAGCGCTGGAGTGGATCGAACACAACGTCCAGAAACGACGGCAGAATCTGCTTACCTAAGAAGTCCCGCAACAACTGCGCCGACTGCGGATCCTTCTGGCGGTGCCCTTCCAGGCGATGTCCTAAAATCTCGTGGAAGAAGACGGCCGCAGCCTCCCCACTGAGGATTGCCGGTCCGGCATATGTCTCCAGTATTGGGGCTTCCCGCAGACGCCGAAGCAGCTCAATCATACGCTCAATATCTTGCCGGATGCGCTCCTCGGAGGGCAACTCCTTGAAGTCAAAGGCAAAATACGTGCGGTACAAGGGAAGCTCCATTCCATCTTCTGCTCGCGTGTGCGCAGCAACACTGAGGAAAATCCCCCGTTCTGACCACGCCAGCTGCGTCCCTTCGGTATTGACCAAAAACTTCTGCGCAGAACTCACCTGTAAGCTAACCCGGTGGCTATAAATCCACGGATGTCCTGCAAAGAGCACAGAAAGTCGTCGAACCCGCTGGCCCCAGAAAGCGGTGTCCACGGTAGGATGAGGACTTAGACGTTGCTCACGCCGAGGTTGCTCCTGAGAGAAGTCGGCGACACTATCGGCTTCCCGCACCCGGACTGCACGTCCAGCGATAACTTTCGCATATTCCTCGGCAGCCTTATCGTATGCCTGCATCGTTGCATACCAGACAAGCTGTCGCAGAGTGCGCTCATCCTCTCCAAGGGGAAGCTGCACAGGATACGGTCGCTCGACAAACCCAAACGACTCCCGTAAGGGTCGGGTGTTGTCCAGCTCATACTGCCCAATGCGCAGGTCCACATCCAACCAGCGTGAGCGCTGCTCAAGAGAACGCCGCAGCTTCCCTGCCTGCGCTTCTATCGTCACGGTCTGCAAATCCGTCACCTGGTAAGCCAGGAAATAGGCTGGTTGGGACTGTGTCCGCAAAACCGCGGCATTGCGCTCTAACTCCTGGCGCAAAATTGCCAGAAGCGACGCTTTCTCTGCTGCACTGGCAATCCCAACAGCCACCACGCAGATGCCGATCCCGTACCTCATGGGGTTGTCACCGTGTTATGATGAGACTGCATAATGGTACGCTGCCGTACCGCTAAGGTCTCTGGCTCCAACTCGTAGACATACGGGACTCCTGTCGGAATCTCTACATGAGGAATCTGCTCCGCTGGGATATGCTCCAGCTCCATCAGAAGTGCCCGAAGCGAGTTGCCATGAGCGACGATGAGGACGTTCCGCCCTCGAAGGAGCTCGGGAACAATTCGCTGCCGGTAGTAAGGAAGCACCCGTCTCTGGGTATCGGCTAAGGATTCTCCCCCAGGCGGAGCAACGTCGTAACTTCGGCGCCACAGCCGGAACTGCTCCTCTCCATACCGCTGCCGCACCTCATCTTTGTTCAGCCCTTGGAGCTGCCCATAGTGTCGTTCGTTCAACGCCTCCGTGCGCTCAATCGGTATTTCCGGACGTCCTAAGACCGCGCGGACAATCTCCGCTGTTCGCCATGCCCGACGCAAGGCGGAGGTAAAGATGAGGTCTATGGCAAACGAGCGCAGCAGCTCACCGGCCCGACGCGCTTCCTCCTCCCCTCGTTCCGAAAGCTCTACATCTACCCACCCTGTAAACCGGTTTTGACGGTTCCACTCCGATTCTCCATGACGCAACAGAATCAGCAACGGCATGCGTAATGAGCTCCTTGCTGTTCAACGGAAAGAAACCTGTGTTGGCCACTGCTGAAGTAAATGCTCCACAAGCTCCAGTTCCTGCAGCGTATTGACCCCCTGGAATTCCTCCCATCGGGGAGCACTCCAAGCTGCTACGGAATGCCCCCGTTGCCGGCAGAGAGCTACAATGTCTGTCAGATAGTACTCCCGTTGCGCATTCTGCCGAGACAGCAATGGCAAGAGCGAGAAGAGAACCGAAGCACGGGCAACAATGACACCCGTATTAACTTCGCTAATACGGCGCTCTGCCGCTGTGGCATCGCGGTCTTCCACAATCCGCAGCAACTCTCCGCTTTCACCCCGCACAATTCGCCCATACCCTTGGGGATTGGGGAAACGAGCACTCAACACACTGACGGCCGCTCCAGCACTGCGGTGGTGCTGAACGAACTCTCGCAACGTCTCCACCTGGAGCAAGGGGGTATCCCCTGCAACGATGAGGATATCACCAGGGAAAGACTGCAATAGAGGTGCTGTCTGCAAGACAGCATGTCCCGTTCCCAACTGTTCATGCTGCCAGACTACCTCTGCCTGAGGATACCTTTCACGGATATAGGTTGCTACCTGCTCTCCCCGGAAACCAACGACAACCACCAACCGCTCTGGCGGCAGCAGACAGACTGCTTGCAAAACGTAGGATATCAAAGGACGCCCCTGTACCGGTAAGAGGACCTTTGGGATGTCAGGATGACCAATGCGCTTCCCCTGCCCCGCAGCTAATACAACAGCCGCTATCCCCTCCATGCTTATGCCTTTCCTGCCTCTGCCGAATTCCCTAAAAGGAGCCGCCGGACTGGACGATTCCGCTCGTCGACAGAAACAACCACAGGGGCATATCCCTCAAGAGCTTCCAAGGGAAGCAGAGCGTAGGACAGCACAATCAGCTCATCCCCCCTTACGCCTTTCCGAGCTGCTGGACCGTTCAGGCAGACCGTTCCGCTTCCCCGGGCTTCTGGGATTACGTATGTCTGCAACCGTTCACCGTTGTTGACATTGAGTACAGTCACCTGCTCGTATGGAAGCAATTCTGCTGCCTCCATGAGCTCCTCATCCAATCCCAGGCTTCCCTCGTAGTAGAGGTTGGCATCCGTAACACGGAGACGTTGCAGCTTAGACTTGAGCATGATCCGGAACATGGCGTCTCCACTCTCCATCATACCATTGGCTTTATGACGAAGGATTGCAGCCTATGGTCTCAGCATCTCCTTACTGCAGTTCGTATTGAAGCGCTTCCGAAAGTGTGCTAAAGCGGAAGCGAAATCCTTCTCTCAACGCCCGCTCCGGTATTGCCCGTTGGCTAGCACAGAGAGCATCCGCTAACCCGCCGTACAAAAGTCGGAGAGCCACCACGGGAATGGACAACCAACATGGACGCCGAAGCTGCTGTCCGATCATCTGGCACATCTGCCGGAGACGTACCGGCTCCGGAGCAGCGACATTGTAAACACCCTGTGCCGTAGGCGTCTGGAGCGCCCAGAGAAAAAACCCAACCACATCCTGCCAGTGAACCCACGGTACCCACTGAGCTCCACTCCCCAACACTCCGCCAGCAAAGGCGCGAAACGAAGGAAGAAGGCGTGCCAGAAATCCGGACTCACGATCCAAAACAATCCCCAACCGCGCAATGACCAATCGCACACATGGAGCCGCCTCCCAAGCAGCTACTTCCCACTGCTGGCATACCTGTGCTAGGAAATCGTCCCCAGGAGGCGTATTTTCCGTGCATACCTGCTCGCCCTTATCCCCATAGTACCCCGTGGCAGAGACAGACACGAATACGGCTGGCCGCTGCCCCTCTAGGCGACACAGCGCTCGGGAAAGAGCATAAGTGGTCGCAACTCGGCTCCGCAGAATTTCTTGTCGATATGCAGCGGTCCACCGGCGAGCAATAGGGGCTCCGGCAAGATTGATAACCCCCGATATCCCTGCGAACACCTCCCCCGGCAGCTCCTGTTCTCCCCGCCATGGGACAAGTTCCACCCCTTCCAGGAACAATTGTGTAGCTTTCAGCGGCGAACGAACCAGAAGACGGATGGAATAGCCGTAACGTAGCAGTACCGGCACTAATCGCCTCCCAATCCCCCCTGTTCCTCCCGTTACCAGCACCCGAAGGCCATTTCGCTCCTCGTTCACTTCATTCCTCGGCGCTGGTTACCCACACCTTGACCGTTGCCACAACCTCCGGATGAAGCCGAACCTTAACCTCAAACGTTCCCAATGAGCGGATAGGTTCTGGGATTAGAATTGCTCGCCGATCGATAGAAAAGCCGTGCAACTGGAGCTCATCGGCAATCATCTGCGGGGTAACAGAACCAAACAGACGCCCCTCTTCCCCAACCCGCATGGGGATTGTTAGGACGACCTGCTCCAGACGCTCGGCCACTTGCTGGGCACTGACGCGCTCCCTCTCCATTCGGCGTTGATATTGCCGGCGTTCCTCTTCCAGACGCCGGAGCGCTGCCTCGGAGGCATAATAAGCCAAGCCACGGGGGATCAGATAATTGCGGGCATATCCATCGCTGACGCGCACGATATCGCCC
The DNA here is from genome assembly GCA_030550395.1 of Bacteroidota bacterium. Lineage (GTDB taxonomy): Bacteria > Bacteroidota > Ignavibacteria > Kapaibacteriales > HRBIN21 > HRBIN21. The sequence continues at coordinate 275,407 of JAUQPL010000001.1, forward strand.
ATCTTGCCCAACTTCTCTACATCCTGACGCAGAATAACCTTCATCGCCTCGCTCCACTCTTGTTACACCTCTTCTTCCTCTTCCGCCTCCCCTTCGTCGGCGACCTCTTCCTCGACCTCATCAGCAAACTCTTCCTCAGATATCGGCTGCGCTGCCCTGACTGTCTCTGGAATGAGCTGCCCACTTTGCGGCGGATGCTGACGCCGGTAAGCCAGAATCGTTGGATCAATCTGCAACGTCAAGTGACGGAGGAAGTTCTCCTCCAGGAGAAAGAGCCTTTCTAACAGCGGTAATGCCGTCGGGTGCGCCTCGTAAGCAGCGTAGACGTAGTAGCCATTATTCCGCTTCTTGATGGGATAGGCTAAGCGGCGTTTCCCAAGCTCGTAGAAAAGCAGAACTTCTCCGCCGTGTGACACAATGTACTCTTTGAACCGGTCAATTGTAGCTCGGATATCAGCATCTTCCAGCGCTGCGTTGATAATCACGGTCGTCTCATATAGCCGTCGGTGTGGTGTCGTTGTGTTCATCCCTTGCTCTCCTTAGTCAACCGTCTTTTTCCTTTGCTTTCGGTAAGGAAGTAAGATGCAAAATTAGCATATCCTGCTCGCCTCCGCAGCGAGCGTTCGCTCTGTCACCGGTGCTGTACCTTGTGCAGTCTTCAGCTCTGGACAGCGTTTCTATGTGCCTAGGGCGAAGTTTGTATTTTTGCAATCCGCTTTCTTGCCGTTTCGTTATGCAGAAAGTGAAGGGCGCAGAAGCAATGGAGCTGACTTCAGTAACCACAGTCGGGGAGCAGGAAGGGATTGCAGCCGAGGACAGGAAGCTGCGGACAGAAGGGGAAAAAACGGGCAACGGAGGAAAAGGACAAGTATCCCCGCCTTCTCTCCCATCTGAAGAGCAGCTTGCGGAATTGGAGCGCTTAATTGCAGAGCGAGCAATTGTAGAAGTTGATGTCCTTGAGCGAGTCCGAGGAGGCTTACAGGTCCGGTTCGGCGAATTGGTTGGGTTTTTACCAACTTCCCTGGCCACCGCAAAGCGCTATCCCAGCGAAGGAGAAGTCCGCCAGCTTTTGGGGCAACGGATCCACGTGGTCTGCCACGAGCTACGGAAGGACCCTACCACGGGTGATATGACGCTTATATTCAGCCATCGCCATTTCCTGGAGGATTTAGCTTTAGCCCGTCTCCACGTCGGGGACGTCGTGGAAGGAACTGTCACGAGATTAACCACTCTGGGGGCTTTCGTTGACATTGGGGGGCTGGAAGGATTCATCCCTCTATCGGAGTTGGATCACCTACCTGTTCCCGTTCCCAACAAAGTGCTCTCAGTTGGGGATACGGTACGAGTCCAAGTGCTGAGCATTGATCTTCCCAAACGCCGGGTCCGGTTAAGCCGAAAAGCTCTGTTACCCTCCCCCTGGGAAGGAGTAGAAGAGCGATATCCCGTAGGAAGCCGTGTCCGGGGTATTGTGCGTCGAGTCGTACCCCGAGCAGCATTTGTACAACTGGAACCAGGCATCGAGGGAATCGTGCCCGTAGAAGAGCTGTCATGGACCCAACCAGCAGCTCACCCTGCTCAATTCCTCAGCGCTGGGCAAGAGCTAGAGTTCGTTGTCACGGAAGTGTCATCGGCTCAGAAACGGATCGTTCTCAGCCTGCGCCGAGCTCAACCTAACCCGTGGGAGCAGGTACGGCAGCGTTACCCCGTGGGGAGCCGTGTGGAAGTGACCGTACGGCGTCTGTCTCCTACGGCGGCTATCGTAGAACTTGAGGATGGTCTACCCGCTGTAATCCCTGCAGCGGAGCTTTCCTGGACTCATCCCCGGCCGCAGCCGTCAAACATCCTGCAGCCGGGTCAGCGGATTCCCGCCATTGTCCTCCAGGTGGAACCCGAACGCCGCACTATCTTGCTGAGTTACCGCCAGACACAGCCAGACCCGTGGTCATATGCGGAAGAACGCTTCCCTGTCGGCAGCTACGTCCAGGGTACCGTCCGCCGCTTACTCCCCCGGTCCGCTATCGTGGAGCTTGCCGATGGTATTGAAGGCTTCATTCCTCTGAGTGAGCTCTCATGGACTCGACGGCCCAGCCATCCTGCCGAACTTCTCTCCGCAGGACAACAGGTTCAATGCGTTGTCACCGAAGTCTCCGCAGCCGACCGACGGTTAGTGCTCAGCTTACGGAAAGCTCAACCCAACCCATGGGATTCCCTCCACGAACGCTACCCAGTCGGCTCCGAGCAAGAAGCCACCGTTGTCGAACTTCGACAAGCGGGAGCTTTAGTGCGGCTTTCCGGCGAGATTGACGCTTTCATGCCGCGCAGCACCTTTGCCCATCTGCTCCGGAAGACACGTCAGCCGTGGAAATCCGGCGACACCCTTCGGGTCCGTATCGTGGAACTGAAGTCCGAGGAGCTCTCGCTCATCGTAGAGCCCCTGCTGGAACAAACTGCCCCTGCCCGCCCAAAGCCCACGGCGCCTCCTCAGTCCACGGCAGGCACTTCTCCCCCCTCTTTGAAAACACCGCCCCATCCCCGCCCAGCACCTACGAGATCCCCTGCTCGACGAGAGGAAAAACGAACGGGGACAACCCTGGCTGATCTCCTACCAGAGGAGGTTCTCCAAAAACTGCAGCAAAATATTCAACTCCGCCGCCGTTCATAGCAACAACTCCCCTCCATCGGGGGCTGGAAAGCAATGGTAGCAGGTTCCCGAAGTGGTGAGGAACTCAGTCGGATTCTCCAACGCATAGATGGACGGGGCTACAAGGCGTACGAGGAGCTTCGCGGAGCATACCGTTTCCCGCAGTGGGAACTTTTCATTGACCACGTACAACCTGACCCTTTTGCCCCTCCTTCACGGTTCCGAGTTCGGATTCCGCAGGCTGTTGCACAGTTTCCCGAGGAACTCTTCGGCGACCGCATACGGCGTATAGCCCTCCAGGACTACTTAGCCCGCCGCGTGCGGATAGCCATTGACGCTGTTGCCCAGGGACACCGCGGCTCAGGGCGCAGCGGACTCATTACCGTTGACGCTGGCGGACAGGAAGTGATAGAACGCACGGCCGTTCGGGTTACCCCCCAATGGATAGAACTGCGCTTTCAGTTAGGGCTCCCCGCTGCTGGACGCACCGTGCTGGGACGCCAAGCAGAGGCAATGCTCTACCGCGAATTGCCTGAGATTATCCAACGCAGCTTGCTGTGGCGAACAACTCCGGCAGAGGAATGCCGACGCTTCGTTGAGTGTATTGAAAACCAGGAATTCCTCCGTCGGCAGCTCCGCGCTCGCCGTCTGGTTGCCTTCGTTGCTGATGGAGCTATCCTACCTCGCCGGAGCGGTATCAGTCAGTTGCCGCTTCCTGATGCTATCCCATTCCGTTCCCCGGAGCGACTCCGTGTCAGCTTCACTCCGCCAAACCCCGTCTGGCATAATGGAAAACTCTCCGAGAGCATCACGGGCATGGGAATCCCCGAAGGCATTACCCTGATTGTCGGCGGAGGCTATCATGGAAAGTCCACTCTGCTGCGCGCACTAGAACGTGGCGTCTATCCCCATATCCCCGGTGATGGCCGGGAATATGTCGTGACTCGGGAAGATGCTGTCAAAATCCGCGCTGAGGACGGACGCCGCATTGAGCAAGTGGATTTAAGCCCTTTTATCCATACCCTCCCTTACGGGCGAAGTACCCGCACATTCTGCACAGACAACGCCAGCGGCAGCACCAGCCAAGCAGCTAATATTTTGGAGGCTTTAGAGGCGGGTTCCCGCCTCCTCTTACTGGACGAGGACACTTCGGCCACGAACTTCATGGTTCGCGATGCTCGTATGCAGGCTCTCATTGCCAAGGAACACGAACCCATTACACCTTTCCTTGACCGCGTTCGTGAGCTATTTGATCGCTTCAACGTGAGCACTATCTTGGTCATGGGAGGGTGCGGCGATTATTTGGATGTTGCCGATACCGTGATTGCCATGCGGGAATACCTTCCCGAAGATGTCACCGAGAAGGCTCGTGCCATTGCCGCTGCCTTCCCCACGGGACGTTGTCCGGAATCTCCCACTGTCTTTGAACGGCTAACTCATCGGATCCCCTTGCCCGATAGCATTGATCCTTCGCGCGGCCGCCGCGAAGTCAGCATTGAGGCCAAGTCCGTCGAACTGCTCCTCTTCGGCACAACTCCCATAGAGCTGTGGGCAGTTGAACAATTGGTCGACCTCAGCCAAACTCGGGCGATCGGATATGCCCTTCATCTGCTTGCTGAACGATATGTTGACGGGCACAGGTGTATCGCTGAACTCTGCGACATCCTTGAGCAAGTCCTGGACACTGAAGGCTTGGAGGCTCTTTCCCCTTTTGCCCGCGGAGGACAGCATCCTGGGAATCTAGCACGCCCGCGTCGGTATGAAATTGCGGCAGCCCTCAACCGCCTCCGCACCGTCCGCATGCGGCAGCGCTGACGAGAAGTCCTGCCCTTTGCGTCTTGTGCCTTCCATGTGACACAACACTCCACGGTCGTCATGGCACGCATTGGCTCGGAAATTCCTCACGACTTCACATACGAACGCAACGCCGACTATAATCGCGAGCAGTTGCGCATCCTGCAAGCCCGCGCCGAGCGGCTCCGACAAGGAGGCGGAGCAGCAGCGCAAGAACGTCTCCGAGCCCGCGGGAAATTGCCCGCCCGTGAACGTATCCAACGCCTCATTGACCCAGGAACGACTTTCCTGGAGCTTGGCCTGTTTGCTGCCTACGGCATGTACAGCGAGTATGGTGGTTGCCCGGCTGCTGGCGTGATCGTTGGACTCGGTATCGTCTCGGGACGGGAGTGCGTCATCGTTGCCAATGATGCAAGCGTGAAGGCAGGGGCTTGGTTCCCGATGACTGCAAAGAAAAACTTGCGGGCACAGGAGATCGCTTTGGAAAACCGCATCCCCATCATCTATCTTGTGGATTCCGCCGGTGTCTTCCTGCCCCTCCAAGACGAAGTTTTCCCCGACAAGGAGCACTTCGGTCGCCAGTTCCGCAACAACGCCCTCCTGTCTTCCCTCGGCGTACCGCAGATAGCCGCTATCATGGGTCCCTGTGTAGCCGGCGGAGCATACCTTCCCATTATGAGCGATGAGGCTATCATGGTAGAAGGCACAGGAAGCCTCTTCCTGGCAGGGCCAGCATTGGTAGAGGCGGCTATCGGAGAGAAAGCCGACATTGAAGAGCTGGGTGGGGCTCGCATGCACGCCAGCATCAGTGGCGTAGTAGACTACCGCGTCCGCAACGATGAGGAAGCCATTGACCTCATCCGCTCGCTGATGGCAAAGATTTCCCCCGCAAAGGGACGCAAGCCTATCTTTGACCGCGCGGAACCACGCCCTCCCGCCTTTGACCCGGAGGAAATCCTTGGCATTATCCCAGCAGACCGCACAAAACCTTACGATACGTACCAACTCCTGGCACGCATCCTGGACGACTCTGAGCTAGACGAGTACAAAGCCGAGTATGGCCGGACAATCATCTGCGGCTACGGTCGCATCGATGGTTGGGCAGTCGGAGTTGTGGCTAACCAACGAGCGATTGTGCGCTCTGGACGGGGAGAAATCCAAATCGGCGGCGTCATCTACTCCGATAGCGCCGATAAAGCCGCTCGCTTTATCATGAACTGCAACCAGCGCGGCATCCCGATTGTGTTCTTCCAAGACGTAACGGGCTTCATGGTCGGGACCCGCGCAGAACAAGGCGGCATCATTAAGGACGGAGCGAAGATGGTAAACGCCGTGGCAAACAGCGTCGTCCCCAAAATCACTATCATCGTGGGGAACAGCTTCGGCGCTGGCAACTACGCCATGTGCGGTCGGGCTTACGACCCACGCCTTATCCTTGCCTATCCTACCGCCCGCATCGGAGTGATGGGAGGAGCCCAAGCTTCACGAACTCTGCTGACTATCCGATTGGAAAACCTCAAGCGCGAAGGGAAAACCCTCTCCCCGGAGGAGCAACAGGCACTACTGCAAGAGATTGAACAGCGGTACGAAGAACAGCTTTCTCCTTACTACGCAGCAGCCCGCCTATGGGTCGACGAGCTCATCTCCCCACTGCACACACGGGAGTATATCTCCCGCATCCTCGCCTGCGCTGCTCACAACGATGCCTTCCGTCCCTGGAGCGTTGGAGTCATCCAAACCTAATCCCGGCGCTGCAGCAGAGCAATACACTCCACATGCGGCGTCTGGGGAAACAAGTCCACCGGCTGCAGACACTGTAAGCGGTAAACCGTCAGCAACCGTTTGAGGTCGCGGGCTTGGGTTACGGGATTGCAGCTTACATAGAGCATCCGCTCAGCAGGATGCTCACAGAGGAACTGCAAAAGACGCCAATGAACCCCCGCTCGTGGGGGATCGAGAACAATCAGATCGGGTGCGGGTAGTCGTTCCAACACTGCCTTTCCGGACGGGCGATGCAAGTCAGCCACATGCCATGTCACATTCGTAATGCCGTTGAGCATTGCATTGACCCGAGCATCTTCAATAGCCGCTTCCACCAGCTCAACACCGTATACCTGAGATACCCAGCGCGCTAAGACTAACGCAATGCTGCCAGCCCCACAGTAAAGGTCCCAGACGACATCTGTACTCCGTGGAGACGCTAACTCCCGAATACGCCCGAAGAAGCTCTCAAACTGCGTCCAATTCACCTGGAAGAAAGCAAACGGCGAAATCCGGAACCGAAGCCCCCCGAAACCCTGCTCAATGACCCCATCGCCAGCAAGAATCCGCAACTGCCCTACAGACACAGGGGACCACGTATCGTTGATAACATGCCCGACAGTCCGGACCTCAGGAAAACGCTGGGGAAGAAGCTCTGCGATTTCCTCTAAAAAGGACACTTCCTCATCTGCCGTAGGGGTTGTCGTCACAACCAGTACCATCCACTGATCCGGCGGGGTCGCATAGCGCAGCACCAGATTGCGGAAGAAACCGCTATGCCGCTGATAATCGTAGGCTCGAATACCGCGTCGTCGTGCCACCGAGCGCACCACTTCCACCAACTCGTTTGCCAATGGAGGTGGAAGCCAGCATTCTACAATGTCGATCACTTCATCAAAGCGCCCCCGGCGGTGGAGCCCAAGGCGGAGTCCTTGTTCTGCGTCAGGAACAGCTGTAAACTCCATCTTATTGCGATAGGCAAAAGAAGAAGGCGAGGCAAGGATTGGAAAGCATTCGGGAAGTTCAATCCCTGCCTCGCCGAAAACCCGCCTTACATACTCCTCCTTGCGGCGAAGCTGCTCCGCATAGGGGACATCCTGCCAGTGACAGCCACCACAGTGCCCAAAATGCGGGCAGGTCCGTTCCCCTGGCTGCCGCGACGTGGATACGCCTACCACCTCGACACCTTTATGGCTCTGCCTTCTCCCGATTCGAAGGAAGGCATCGTCGACAGGGTTAGTCCCCCATGACGTGGACGGGGAACTCTACATCCACATCCGTCTCCCCGCCCGGCTGCGGCGTCTTAGTCCCAGTGTAATGGAATAGACGAATCCGCAACCTACCCTGATGCTCCCCTTCTACATGAAGGACTTTCACTCGTGCCTCCAAGCCCAAGGGAAGCCCAAGGGAATCCTTATCCAAGCGCTCTATTTGGAGAACGGACTGCAGCTCCGGCGAGAGGTCATAAAAGATTTGGTGGCTGGTGGCTTCCCTACGAATCTCGTGGGTCAGCGTATCGGTGGGGTCAGCCGTCTCATTGAGAAAATCCAGGCGCAGGCGCCACTGCTGTACATGCCCGTGGAAGTGTATGGTATCCACCACCGGCGGATTACCCCCTGGACCATCCAGATCACGGAAGGCAAAGACGTGCGTATGCATTGAATCCAGCTCATCCCAGACGTGTACCAGAACCGTTGTGATAAGCTCTTGGGGATTTTCTTCCCGCGGCTGGGATGGGTTTTTCTCACATCCGGCTAGCCACGGGAGAGCACAGAGCAGTAGAGCAAGGACTCTATTTGACCAGCATCTTTGACGAGAGCGCATCGGCACACCCCATGTTTGTGGAACATACTCACCACTGCCATCCGAGCCGGAGCATCAGTGTGCGCCCAGGCTCATCGGCAAAGTACCGAAGTCGGCTGGTATAGTCCCGATAAGCCCGGTTGAAGAGGTTTCGCACTTGGAGCCCAAAGGATAAAATGTGGGAGTCCAGCCGTGTTTCCCCTCCAAAAGCTCCACCTAAGAGGACATAGCCTGGGGGAGGAGGGGCAAAATCCAACGGTGTCTGCCAAGCCCGTCCAACAGCGGTTACTTCCAGCTCCACAAAGACATGCTCCACACCAGCCACAGCAGGTCCATGAGCGTGAAGGCGTCCCTCAAGGCGCGCTGGGGGTATACCGTAGAGAGCCTCCCGATTAGCCGTTCTCCAGCCCCGCAGGAAAGTGCTCTGAAGCTCTATCCGCAGCCACGGCAGAAGCTCCATCTGGTACTGCATCTCAGCTCCGACAATCGCCGCCGGCACTGCTTGGTACTGGAATCCGGGAAAAGCGCCGCGAATGGTCAGCACGGGTGTCCCTGTAGGAACACGGGCAATGTAACGAGGAAACCAATATAGAAAACCCGTCGCATCTATCTGCCACCCCGTACCACGGTAGAGTCCACCCACCTCTGCCACCCAAAGGCGCTCAGACCTCAATGTTGTGTCTCCTGCTTCAAAAATAGCTGCTCCGTGGTGAACGCCGTATGCATACAGTTCAAGTACGTTGGGCGCCCGCCAACCGGTTGCAATACCACCGCGCAGTTCTCCCCGGCGCCAAGCACGCTGTAGAGTAACACTGAACGCCCCACCTCCCCAGCGATGAGAACGACCATACCACTTCCCTTGAACCGAGCGCCATACTGTCAACCACACAAGATCTGCTCGGAGCCCCACCAACGCCTTCCAATCTTGCCAAAACCATTGCTGCCATATCCCTGCGCCAAGAAGGTAACTTTGGAAGTTCGGCACCAAGCGCTGCAGCCCCTCGGAGACATTGCCCTGGCGGCGGGCATCTACGGCAAAGGACATCAGTCCCCCCAATCCCAGTCGCTCAACCTCTGCTCGCATACTCCACGTCGTTAGCGTAACATCATAAGCTGCCCGCTGGGCACGATACCGCAGTGAATCATTCCAGAAGCGATGAGCATCATACTCCTGCCGCCTATTTTGTTGCCAGCTCATTTGGAAGGACCAGCCTCCACCGGCAGAAAAACGACCCTTAGCGGATAGCTCTCCCGTGACGTGGCTCACGTGCTGGTACGGTGGCTCAATCCGATAGCTTGGAGGGCGTTCGACAAGTGGCCGTACTGCCCGGAATGCCCGCTCTAAATCCGAAAGATTCCCCAAGTGCATTCCAGCAAAGATGCCAAGACGTCCCCTAAAGAGCTGGAGGCGTCCTCGAAGGGAAGCATCGCTATTGGGAGAATACTGCAGCACAGCGGTAGCATTGTACTGCTCAAAGGCCGTGTTGGCAAGTCCATAGCGTGGGGCTTCTACATCAGCCGCTTTTCTGGCACTCAACAATGCCTGGTATCCCCACCGCCCCTGAGCTCCCTCTGCCCAAAATGCTGCAGCTCCTTGACGATTCCCCGAAAACCCTTCCAGACGTACCTGCCAACGCAGACCTGGCTGCATTAGGATAGAGGCAGGAATGAAGCGAATTACGCCAGCCAATGCCTCCGTTCCATACTGTACAGCCGCTGTCCCACGTAGGACCTCTACTGCCCCAACCTGCAAGGGATCCAATTCCGGTGCATGTTCCTCTCCCCAGCTTTGCCCGTAGATGGGAACCTTGTCGTTGAGCACTAAGAGACGCTCGCCCGTCAGACCACGCAGCATAGGTTTGGCAATGCCAGGACCTGTGCTAATACTACCAGCACCGGGTATCGTCCTTATCAGCTCCCCCAGAGTCTGCCCCCGGTGAATATCCAGCTCTCGGGGTCCAACGGTGAGCACCGACGCCGGAGCAACTGGCAATGAAGCAATCCGTTCCTGCTCAACAGTCAGTTCGGGCAATACAACGACTTCAGGGAACAGAAGCACCACAACAGTTGTATCGCCCTTCACCACGAGCTCTACCTCTTTGGGACGAAATCCCTCCTTCCGGATCAAGAGCCGATATCGCCCCATCGGAACCTCCGACAACACAAGCCGCCCTCGTAGATCGGTCCGATACCGACCATAGAGCTTGTCTACTAGCACCTGAGCCTCTTCCAAAGGCCGCCCGGAGCTATCCCGTACTACAAGCTCTACCCGGGGCAGAGCAACTGCAATACTAGCACTCAGGCAGAGTATCCATGCAATGCGCATAACCTCCCTGTGCTCTGTTCAGCAAAGTCACAGATATGCCCCCCCTCTTTCACTGCCCTCCGAAAAGAACGCGCCACAGCAACAGCGGTGAAATCCGCCTTCAGTACGGCGGAGCCCGAGGAACAAATCCGTATCCACCGAAGTCTTGCGATGGGTTCTTTGCAGATAGCTCAGCAGAGATGAACACCGGTGGTGGTATTTCTACCGCTACACCCCCATCCGGCAGGGTTGGAAACGTCAAAGGGGAAAGCTGGCAAACCCAGCAGAGGGTCTTGAGTGTGGGGAGTTTTTCATCACCTCCATGTTCATGCCCCCCTTGCAGGAGCACAACCCCAAGCAGCCAGAATCCCAACCCTACGCACAGAAGACGACGCCACCTCATAGAGGAATCTTGAAAGTTCGGCTCTCAGGACGAACACCTCATCACAGTAGTGCACCGATGATGCGCCCGAATCGTCCTAATAGGCAGGAAACCAAGCATGAGGCCGTGCAGCATGGCTTACGTAGCTCTCGTCGGCATTGGAGACGAACTATGCATCGGTCAAATCGTAAACACGAACGCAGCATGGCTAGCCCAGCGGTGCACGGAACTGGGCTTCCGCCCTATCCGTCACAGCGTCGTCGGTGATAACGTGGAAGACATTGTCTCTGAACTTCGCCGCCTCTGGCAGCAAGCTGAGCTTGTGATTACAACCGGGGGATTAGGACCCACGCACGATGATGTTACGACTCTGGCTTTGGCCACGTTGGTAGAGAGCCCCTTACACGAGCACCCGACGGTCCGGAAGTGGCTGGAAGAAATCGCACAACGTCGTGGACTTGTCCTCTCCGAGCGTATACTCCGGCAAGCTCTCTTGCCAGAAGGCGCCCTCCCGCTATATAACTCTGTCGGACAGGCCCCGGGCATTTGGATAGAGCGTAACGGAAGAGCGCTCTTAGCCCTCCCTGGGGTTCCGGCAGAAATGCAAGCTATCGTTGAAGGCTCTGCAATGGAGCTGCTCCGCGCCTTTCGGCAGCGCCTCGGTGGCAATGTTCTCCGTTTCCACACAATTGTCACCGCCGGTATTGCCGAAGCACCCCTAGCCGACCTGCTCGGCGATCCCTCCACTTTCCTCCCCGAAGGCGTCACCTTGGCTTTTCTCCCTTCCTTCTGGGGGGTGCGCTTACGGCTGAGCGTCACTGCATCCTCGCTTGAGGAAGCGGACAAACGCTTAGGAGAGGTACGGCAACACCTCCTTCAGCGCATTGCCCCTTACGTCATCGGTGAAGGCGAGACCAGCCTCGCCCATAGGGTTGGTGAACTACTGCGCCAGCGGGGTGAAACTCTCGCCATTGCCGAGTCCTGTACCGGTGGCCTCTTGGGTACAACGATCACGGATATCGCCGGAAGCTCGGACTACTTCCTGGGGGGACACATCGTCTACAGTAATGCGGCAAAGACCGCTTTCCTCGGGGTTCCCGAAGAACTCCTCCAGCGTGTCGGCGCTGTCAGCCGCGAAGTTGCCGAGTTACTGGCAAAGAACGTGCGCACTGCTTTCCAGGCAACATACGGCATCGGCATTACAGGGATTGCCGGTCCCGGCGGCGGTACCCCGCAGAAGCCCGTGGGCACTGTCTGGATTGGGTTAGCAACCCCGGAGTATGTCCGCGCCCGCCACTTCCTCTTCGGAAACGACCGCTCCGCTAATCGTCAACGGGCAGTCGCCGCAGCTCTGACTTGGCTTTACCGGACTCTCCAAGGGATTCCCGAAGAGTAGCATGAATGACCCCCTGTACACAGTTTTAGCGTTGGAAACTTCCTGCGACGAGACGGCGGCAGCTATCGTCCGCGGTCGGGAAGTGCTCAGCACTATTCTGCACTCCCAAACTCTTCATCGTCCATACGGCGGAGTTGTCCCAGAATTAGCATCCCGAGCGCACCTGCAACACATCGTTGCTATCACACGACGCGCTATAGAAGAAGCTCGCCTCACACTGAAAGACATTGATGCTGTAGCGGTCACGACACACCCGGGGCTTATCGGCTCACTGCTTGTAGGAGTCAATTTTGCTAAAGGGCTCGCAGTGCGACTGCGGCGTCCGTTAGTTCCCGTCAACCACTTGGAAGGGCACATTTTTTCCGGCTTCTTGGAAGACCCTGCAATATCGTTCCCCTTCCTGGCCTTGGTCGTCAGCGGCGGACATACAGCACTGTTCTGGGTCGAGGATTTTGAGCGTATCCAGCTGATTGGCTCTACTCGTGATGATGCCGCCGGTGAAGCTTTTGACAAGACTGCTTCTCTGTTGGGGCTGGGTTATCCAGGGGGTCCGGTCATTGACCGACTGGCCGCTTCCGGCAATCCCCGGGCATTTGAGCTCCCGCGCCCCCTCCTCCACGATCGAAGCTTTGACTTTAGCTTCAGCGGTTTAAAAACCGCCCTCCAGGGACTGCTCCGACGATACTTCCCAACGGGGGTTCCCGCCGAGGCTTTACCTGACCTCTGTGCATCCGCACAAGCAGCGATTGTAGATGTGTTGGTTCATAAGACGATCCGGGCCGCCCGACTTTACCGAGCACGAACTCTCGTTGTCGCAGGTGGAGTTTCTGCAAACTCCGAGCTCCGCCGTCGGATGCAGCAAGAAGCCGACCGTATCGGGCTACGCTTAGTCCTGCCACGCCTCAGCTATTGCTTAGACAACGCTGCAATGATTGGATTGGTCGGACACGAAAAACTCCGTCGCCTCGGTCCCGCAGCCTTTCGCCGACTCACCTTTACAGCCTCTCCTACTCCTCTCCGGGCACCGCAGAAAAGAGAGGTTCCTCAGTCAGCGTGAACCAACAAACTCCATGCCCCAATCCAGGACTAATACCGCAGCACTGCGGCCATTACCGCTCCAGGGGGCAGCTCTTCGCCCGTAGCCGGATAGACATGAACACGGGTAGCGAATGCGTGGATAACAGCTTCATTGACCAAATTTACCGCTCCCGAGGTCTGTGGCGGCACCTGTTCAATACGGGAAGTAGAGCGATCCACAATCCCCCACAGCTCGGCATCGGGTCGGACAAAGAGCACCTCAGCTCTTCCTTGCTCAACTGCAAAAAAGACGGTGGTCAGCTCATCGGCCGCTTTGGGACTGCTTCCTCGTAGGCTCCAGAACCGCTCCAGCCAGCGCCGGCGTTCGGTATCAGACCACCGCATAACGATGTCAGAGGCATGGGCATGGAGCTCTGTCAACCCATAGTTCTCAGGGCTACCAAGCACCGCCTCCGGCAGTAGGAGCGGATAGTTGCTAATCTCGCGGTAGATTGCCACCAAATATTCCACTCCCACCAGGACAAGTGGCAGGCGTCGCTCGTGCCCCAAGGGGACCAGCGCTCGGTCAACCATGCGGTAGTATTCCGCTATCAAGCGCTTGATATCCTCCCGGTCAAATCCATGCCCATGCGTTGCTAAATGGGTACCCCGTCCCAGACGGAGACCTGTTCGGTACTGTACCAGTGGCTCGGGGACATCCACCTGTAAAGCTTTCCACAACTCTATCGGTAGCCGATCCCGCTCCACCTCTGACAAGCCCGTCGGTCCGCCTCCGTAAAGGCGCACACGGTACTTCTCCAACGCCAGCACCAGGAACTGCTGATTTCCAATAAACAAGGGCACAAGTGGGGCGATTACAAAAGAATCACCAACATAGACTTCTTCCCGAAAGCGCCACGGCAAGCGGTAACTATAGGCATGGCGGGAAGCGGCGAAAACCGCCAGACCATCACTCTGATAGAGCCAGTAGACTTCCCGCTCCGCAAGCTCCTCCAAAGGAGCCAGAATCTGCTGGACAAGTGCCGGCGAGGCTCCCCACCGAACTAATTCCTCATGTGCCCGCCGGAGTGCATTCCGGAAGCGTACCGGATTCTGATGCGCCGCCGAAGTCACCCGCTCGGTCGGAATATAAATAGACACACACGGGGGTTCAGACTGCGCTATTATCAACTCTGCCAACTCGCGCTGTCCCAAAAGGTCCATGGCTCCACCTCCATCTTACCGATACACTCCTCGCTGCGAACGACGAATGAAGTCGATACACTCCCACACCTCTGGCACCACCACCGGATGTTCAGCCAAATAGCGTTCAATCCCATCACTGAGATTGAGCCCAGAGAAGAAGACGAGGCGATAGAACTCCTCCAACGCGCGGATGGTCTCCGCTGGAAAGCCCCGCCGCTGGAGTCCGACACGGTTGATCCCTTCCACCCGCGGCGGCTCCCTGCCGACAAGAGCATACGGAGGGACATCCTTGACAATTTTGAGATCGGCACCCACCATAGCATGCTTGCCAATAGTACAGAATTGATGGACCTTCACCACCCCACCTAGAACTGCCCACTCCTCAACCGTGACATGCCCGGCAAGTTGAGTGACATTGGACAAAATCACGTGCTCTTTGATAACGCAGTCGTGAGCAATATGGCAGTACGCCATAATGAGGCAATCGTTGCCAATGACGACCCTCCCCGTCGCACGGGTACCGCGGTTGATGGTAACGAACTCCCGAATCGTTGTTCGGTCCCCGACGAAGACATACGTCGTCTCCCCCTGGTACTTGAGGTCCTGCGGAGGATTACCAATAACAGCTCCTGCAAAGACACGGCACTCCTTTCCCAGCCGTGTTCCATTAGCCAGTACAACGTACGGACCGATCTCGCAGTCACTTCCAATAGTGACATCATCTTCCACAATGCTATAGGGACCGATGGTAACACCGTCGTCAATCTGCGCCCGTGAGGAAACAATGGCTGTGGGATGGCATTTGACCATGGATTTACCGCTCAACGATCGCCGCCTGCAACTCCGCCTGCGCGACCAACTGTCCGTTGACAAATGCTTTGCCCTCTAGTAAGACTGTCTTGAAGCGCCGGTGCAGTAAGCGCACCTCCATGAATAGCTGATCGCCTGGCACAACAGGACGACGAAACTTTGCCTTATCAATACCCGTGAAGAAAACCAGGACCCGTTCCGGATCCAAAGCCAAATCCTTAAGGAGCAACAAACAGCCCGTCTGCGCCATTGCTTCTACGATAAGCACCCCCGGCATGACGGGACGTCCTGGGAAATGTCCTTGGAAAAAGGGTTCGTTGAAGGTGACATTCTTATAGCCCAAGATGCGGTTGTTCTCCAAATCATACTCCACAATGCGGTCCACCAGCAAGAAGGGATAGCGATGGGGCATGATACGCAGGATTGCCTCAATATCAAAGACAGCACTGTCTGAGGGGCGCACTTGGTAGCGGCGTACGAGCTGCTTTTGTTCGTAGAGCCTCCGGATGCGGCGCGCAAATTCAACGTTGGTGGCATGTCCCGGACGCGCCGCCAAGATATGGGCTCGCAGGGGTACTCCTACCAAAGCCAAATCCCCCAAAAGGTCCAAGAGCTTATGCCGAGCCGGTTCATTTCGGTACCGCAAGGGGACGTCGTTGAGGATACCATTGCTGCCCAAGCGCAACTCTTCTTGTATCCCTAAACGCTGAGCCAAAGCCCGCAATTCCTCCGGACCCATTGGGCGATCTACAATAACAATTGCATTCTCCAAACTCCCCCCACGGATGAGCCCTTGATCCATGAGTGTCTCAACTTCCGATAAGAGACAGAACGTCCGCGCAGGGGCAAACTCCGTAACGAACTCCTTTCCCAAGTTAAAAAGGCCCGTGTATTGGCTTCCAAGCGCTGGATTGTGGTAGTCAATCATGACCGTGACCCGGAAATCCTCATTGGGCAGAGCCACTATATCCGTTCCCCGGTGCTCATCAGTGTAGTGAATAGGCTGATCCACGATGAGGTAATCCCGCGGCGTATTCTGCTCTACAACGCCCGCCGCCAGGATTGCTTCCACAAAAGGCAGAGCACTTCCATCCCCGACAGGGGGCTCACCGGCATCCAACTCAATCCGGCAATTGTCTACCTGCAGTCCTACCAACGCCGCCAAGACATGCTCCACCGTGTGAATAGTAACCCCATCCCTACCCAAGGTTGTCCACCGGTTGCTATCTACAACGTAATCCACCACAGCCGGAATCTCGGGCGCTGCTGGGATATCTGAGCGAACAAAGCGATAGCCATAATTCTCCGGCGCCGGATGGAAGGTCACGGTACAGGGCATACCCGTATGCAGGCCGACTCCAGAGACGGAAGCCGTTTGGCGCAATGTCCGCTGATACTCCACCATCTCTATCCACTCTGCCGCAGCAATAATACATACTGGCGGAGCTCTTCCACTTGTTGACGAAGTTGGCGGACCTCACGGAGTAATTCCGGCAACTGTCGCACAGCCGCCTCTTGTCGAAGCGCAGTATAATGCTCCTGCGCCGGGCTACCGAAATATCGTCCCGGACGGAGTAAGGATTTGGATACCCCCGATTTGGCCTCCACAATCACATCATCCCCAGTGCTGATGTGTCCCACGATCCCAACCTGTCCACCGAGCCGATTGCGCTTACCCAAACGGGCACTACCGGAGATACCGGCTTGCGCCGCAATGGCAGTATGCTCCCCAATGCTGACATTGTGAGCGATGTGGACGAGATTGTCTATCTTCGTTCCCCACCCAATCTGCGTACTGCCGGCAAGCGAGCGGTCAATTGCCGTATTGGCCCCAATTTCCACCTGATCTCCTACTACCACATTGCCAACGTGGGGGATCTTCTCCAACTGTCCATCAGCGCTTTCCCAAAAACCGAATCCATCCGCTCCCAGCACTACCCCTGCATGAATGAGGCACCGCCTCCCTATCACCGTCCGGGGATAACAGACAACCCCTGCATGCAGAACCGAACCTTCACCAACCGTGACCTCATCATAGAGCACTACCAAGGGATGCAGTACAACCCGGTCCTCCACTACACAGCGCTCTCCCACAACGCAGTATGCACCAATAATTGCCGTCGGAGCAATAACCGCTGTCGGATCAATCACTGCTGTCGGGTGACGGAATCCCCACGGCGGCTCCTTCTCGGGGACAAACAGGGGCATGCTCGCTACAAACGCCCGATAAGGATCTGCTACGCGAATGAAAGCCTGCCCCTCGCGCGGGGAAGCCTCTAAGTGGAGAGGAACCAGCACGCACGTTGCTTGCGTCTGGGGGAGAAACCGAGCATAACGGGTATTGTGGACAAAGGTAAGCTCGCCAGGACGCGCGTACTCAATACGGTTGAGCCCTTGGATACGGAGTCCCGGCTCACCGACCAGGATCCCCTTGACATATCCGGCGAGTTCAGCAACAGTATAGCTAGGCTGTGGCATGGTTCTCTACCGCGGTATCGGACGTTCTTCCTCGGAAGGCTCTGGAGGTTGGATAGTAGAGTTTTCCCCCGGAGCTGGGCGACGGCGGGGCGCACGGCGACGTTGCTCCTCCGCAACACCGCCCTGCCGCTGCTTTTCCAACTGCTCAATCTGTTGCTGCTGCTGGACTTCCAGCTCCCGGGTCTCTACCCCCAAACGTTTGAGCACCTTGACAGTCAAATCGAACTTTGGGTTTGCAAAAACCAGCGGATGACGACTTTTGTCCCACACGAAATCGTATCCCTCCGCAATGGCAACCTCTTGGACAGCAGCGAAGATTTTTGCTTCAACAGGCTGGTAAATCGCTGCTGCAGCCGAGTCATAACGTCCACCAGGGGCAAAGCACTGCCGGAAGAAATTTTCCCGCTGTCTCCGCAGGTTCTGCAGTTCCGTTTCCTTCTGCTTCTGCTCCTCATCCGTCCAAATGAGGCGATTCTTCCGAATCTCCTCCTCCAGTTGAGTCATCTGTCTACCCATCTCCTCTAAGGTTCGCTGCCACTCATCGGAAAGCGAACGAAGGCGCTGCTCAGCTTGCTGCCACTCAGGGAAACGTTTACGGATCTCCTCCGAGCTGATGAAGCCCACACGAGCCGTCCCGACACTGAAGAGCTGCTCCAATTGCTTCAACTGTCCCCACGACGGCACACCGCTTGCCATGGAGAGCAGAAGCATCCACGCTATGCGCTTCATTGCTGCCCCCGCTTGAGTCGGTCTAACACACGATAGGTCAAGTCAATACGATCCTCCGCAAAGAGCACCGATGGGCTGGAGCGATCCAGGACAATGTGGAAATTCTCCTCGCGGGCGATGGCACGAATTGCCTCCTGCACTCGTGTACGCAGAGGTTGGAGCAATTGCTCCCGCAACCGTACCAGTTCCCCCGTAACCCCAAACTTATCCTCTTGGTACTGCAAGTAGTACTCTTGGAGTTGTCGCAGCGCTTCCTCCTCTTTCGATTTGGCCTCAGGAGTGAGAATCGCCTCCCGCTTACGGTACTCTTCCAGCCGCTTCTCCAGCTCCGAGCGGAGTTGCGTCAGGGTATCCCGAAACCGTTGTGCCGTCTCATTCAAACGTTGATCAATCTGGGCTGCCTCGGGCAACTGACGTACGAGTGTCTCTAAATCGACCACGGCTACTCGTATTTCCATCCCCGCAACCGAGGCAGATGTCCGCCGTTGCGACTGTGCCGAAAGCACTGAAAAGCACAAAACGGTGCTCCAGAATGCTAATCCGAGCATACGCATTGTTCCATCTCCTGTGTAGAATTACCGACCCAATTGGAAGTGGAAGTTCCAGCCCGAGCGAGGTTGATGAGGGCGCGCCGGATCAAAGCCATAGGCATAGTCAAAACCTAAAAGCCCTAAGGGGAGCAAGAGGATGCGCAACCCTATTCCGGCAGAGCGCTTCAGCTCAAAGGGATCCGTCCGCCAAAGGTTTTGCCATACATTCCCCGCCTCGGCAAAGGTTAACACGTAAACCGGCATTGGGTTGAGCGTAATAGCATAGCGCAACTCCACAGTATGCCGTGCCATAACCGTTCCACCCCCTGGCGGACCGATACTTTGGTCAGGATATCCTCGCAACGGTGTCACGTTGAATCCTCCCAAGCCACTTCCCCCCATGCGGTAGAACTCAATGGCTGGGATTGTCGTATCGGAATGCAGCCCTCTGAGATACCCGATTTCGGTGGACAGGTACAACACCAAACGCTCGGTCAGCTCCGGCCCCCACAGAGGGGCTGCAAATTCCGCCGAGACACCTACTTTGAGGTAGTCCGTACTGCCAATACCAAGGGCTCCAAAGGCACATTTCGTAGTCAAACTCAGCCGAGAGCCGCTCGTGGGGAAGATGAGACTATTGAAGCTGAGGCGGCTGAGGGTTTGCCGCAAACTCACCTCCGTCGTGATCCCCCTGCGGTAGAGTCCTTCACTACTTTGCTGGTTATTGCGCTGGACAACCAACTGCCAATCGCCTCGGAAATAATCGTCGGGAAAGCGAAAGCGGCGTCCTACGTTCAGGGCTATTCCCCTTTGCCGGAGAGAATAACTGTACTGGTAGCGAGTGTCGTATACATTGAAGCCCACCGTCGTCGGTTCGTCAAAGAGCCATGGCTCCGTGAACCCAAGGGACAACTGTTGCATGTAACCGATTGCCGTAGCCTCCCAATTAAAAGTGAATACCTGCCCAGCGCCTCCCCGAAAAGGCTCCGTAAGGGAAAAATTGTTGAAAGCAAGCCCGATAGACCCCGTTAGCCCAATGCCTTGAGCAATCCCGATAGAGGCATTCAAGACATCGGTGGAACGCTCCTCTACCCGGTAAACAAGGTCCACTTCGGTATCACTGACCCAGCGGATATCCGGACGCAATGCCTCTGGATTGAAGTAATTGAGCACACCCAAAGCACGGATGCTCCGAATGATGGCCGCACGGCTGAAATAGTCCCCAGGGAACGTGTAGAGCTCCCGCCGAATAACTTTATCCTTCGTCTTCGTATTGCCCACGATATCTATCCGGCGGATACGGTACCGCTGCCGTTCGTAGATCCGCACCAGAATATCTACTGAATCTGGCGCTACCCGCTGCTCTTCTTTCACGAACTCGGCGCTCAGGTATCCGTTGTCCAAGTACAAAGCAGCAACGTCGCTTTGGTCCTCATTGCCACGGAGATTTTTCTCAAA
Source organism: Bacteroidota bacterium (assembly GCA_030550395.1). GTDB lineage: Bacteria > Bacteroidota > Ignavibacteria > Kapaibacteriales > HRBIN21 > HRBIN21. The sequence goes on from JAUQPL010000001.1 coordinate 295,717, forward strand.
GCGCTCCACATCGTAGAGGTCTCCACGGCGGAACTGAAGGCGCTGTCGGATCACCTCTGCGGGGAAAACAGTGTTGCCAACAAGATGAATGTTGCGCACGTAGTATGGCTGACCCTCCGATAGCCAGAGTGTAATTGTCGTACGCCCTGTTGCCGTATCTGTGGCAACGCTATCGCGGAGGATTTCGGCATCCAGGAATCCGTTCCGACGGTAAAGCTGAAGGAGGCGTTGTTTATCCTCCTCGTATTCCCGAGGATCGTATCGTGCCGAACGCCAGAACTGCCACCATGCCTTCGGAGCTGTCTTTTCAAAGGCTTTCCGCAATTGGCTTGCACTCAGCTTTTGATTGCCCACAAAGTGCAGCGCAACAACCGTCGGCTCTGGCCCCTCAACGAGGCGAACCCGGAGGTTTGCATAACCGGCTGTGTCTGTCGGTTCACGAACGACTTCAATATCCCGCAGGGTCACCTTCTCCTTCCGATAGAGCTGCTCGACGGACAACCGAATACGGTGGAGTACCTCCAGGGAGAGAATATCTCCGGGAGAGCGAGCCACGGCTTCGCGCACCCGACTTTCGGAAACCCGCCGGGCTCCCTCAATGAGGAGTGCCTTCAGCCGTGGGAATTCCTCTACCCGTATTAGCAGCGCTACCCCCAGCGGGGTCACCTTCTCGGCAATGATCTCCACGTGAGCAAACTGTCCGCGCTGCATGAGGACACGGAGGGCACGCTGGATTTTCTCACCTCCCAGTGTAATCTCCTCCCCGGGTCGGAGCCCCGACAGTAGCACAACCGTTTGCGGGTCTGCAAATCGCGTACCCTCCACACGCACAGAGAGAATACGCATAGTCGGCGCCGACGTCTGTCCCCAAAGAGAGCCGGCCGCTATCAGGAGGAGGGTCACAATACTACTGTGCCAGGGTGGACTCCACCTCATTGAGAAGCTCCTCTAACTGCATCCAGAGTGCATCAGCAAGATGTTGAGTTCGTCGTTGTTCAGGCGTCATCCCAAATCGTCGTTCCCGGCGAACGTAATCCAAAAGAGCCCGGTAGAAGGCACAGCGCCGAAAATCCGGCCAATACAAGTCGCTGATGTAAATCTCTGCATACGCGCTCTCCCACAGGAGAAAATTGCTCAGACGCATCTCACCACTGGTCCGAATAATGAGGTCGGGATCAGGCAAATCCCGGGTCACCAAGTAGGACGCAAAACGTTCATCGGTAATGTCCTCCGGAGAAAGCTTCCCACGACGGACATCAATGGCAATAAGCTGCACAGCACGGACGATATCCCAGCGTCCGCTATAGCTCAATGCCAACGTCAGTGTTAGCCCCGTATTCTGCGCCGTTGCCTCTATCGTACGATAGAGCACACGCTGCACGCGCTGCGGCAGTGCATTGAGCTTGCCGATAGCCCGAAGACGGATGTTATAACGCTGCAACTGGGGCAGCTCCTGCCACAGATAATGCCGGAGCAGTTGCATCAGGGCAAGGATTTCCGAACGTGGCCGACGCCAGTTTTCCATAGAAAAGGCATACAGCGTCAGGTACGGGATGCCTAATTGGACTGCAACTTGGACCACTTCCCGCACACTCTGAATCCCCTGCCGGTGCCCCTCCACTCGAGGGAGCCCCCGATCCTGTGCCCATCGCCCATTGCCATCCATGATGATAGCAACGTGCTGCGGCAAGCGTCCACATAAGCGCAGCAATTCCTGCAGCCGTTGTTCTGCCGTAAGCAGTGATGAGTCCCACTCGCTCATTTCCCTAAGCTCTCCAAGGCGTTTTTAACAAGCTGCAAACTTACAGCGAAGCTCCCCAAACCTCCCCAGGGGCTGCAAGGATGCCGTTAACTTTGTAATCCCAATACCTACACACTATCGCCGTTTGCCGCTCGGAGCAGAGTAGTCTCGCTATGGCTGACAGCCAATGGGCATCTTTATCAGCGGCTTTTCCTTTGTGCGCAATGCTATTCAATACGACTACCCTGTCGTTGAATCGCTGCGCTCGTTGCTGGGAATCTGCGACGAAGTTGTCGTTGCTGTTGGGGATTCTGAGGATGGAACCTTAGAAGCCATAGAAAGCATTGGGGATCCACGACTCCGCATCCTCCATACCCACTGGGAAAAGACAGAACCAGGCTGGCGTGTGTTTGCCGAACAAACCCAATTAGCCCTCAACGCCTGCCGAGGAGTATGGTGTATCTACCTTCAGGCAGACGAAGTCCTCCATGAACGGGACTACGAGACGCTCCGCCGTGCAATGGAAGAAGCTTGCCTCGACAAGCGCGTGGAGGCATTCGTGCTCCAGTACTACCACTTCTACGGCAGTTACGATTATATCGGCGTTGGGCGGCAGTGGTACCGACGCGAAGTCCGCATCGTTCGCAATACTGGAGATGTCATCTCCTGGGGTGATGCTCAAGGCTTTCGCAAGCAACTCCCCAACGGGAAATGCCGTCGGTTATGGGCACGCCAGTTACCCGTCCATGTCTACCATTACGGCTGGGTTCGCCCGCCCTATGTCATGATGCAAAAGCTGCGAGCCCAGCACCGCTTCTGGCACGACGACGAGTGGATTGAGCATCGCTTTCCCGCAGGAGAACCTTTTGACTACCGCTCAGCATATGCCGTCCAACGCTTCATGGGAACACACCCGGCAGTCATGCAAGAACGTATCGCCCGTGCACAAGGGTGGACGCAATTCTTCGATCCTTCGCATCTTCCAAAAGCCCCACTCCACATCCGCATCAGCGATTGGATAGAAAAGCTAACGGGCTGGCGTGTGGGCGAATACCGTAACTTTCGCCTTCTACGCTGACTGCCCGAACCTCTGCCGGATATACCGAGCCACCTCCTGCATGTACCACTGCGGTGTACTAGTGGCCCCAGTGATACCGACTGAACCAACCCCTTCAAACCAGCTCTCCTGCAGTTCCTCTATGGACTCAATGAAGTAGGTCCTGGGGTTCACCGAACGGCAGACCTCGGATAGGACACGCCCATTAGAAGAAGCTCGTCCGGCAACGAAGATGACGACATCATGAGCCGCAGCAAAGGCGCGCAAATGCTGCTCCCGTCCCGACACCTGTCCGCAGATAGTATCCTTGGCGTGGAATTTTCCAGAAACTCGCTCCGGCTCCTCAACGACGAGCTGTCGAATTCGCTGTCGGAGTGCTTCTGCAAGCTTAGAAAAGGCTTCCTTGTCCATCGTTGTCTGTGAAAAGAGGACCGTCGGACGCGCAAGGTCCACCCGCTGTAGGGCATCATCGATACTGGACACAATCAGGCACTCTCCATTACAAACGCCGCGGACCCCTATCATCTCGGGATGTTCTGCCTTGCCGAAGATGACAATTTGGTACCCCTGGAGATAAAACTTGCGCACCCGCTCTTGGAGCTTTGCCACAATCGGACAGGTAGCGTCGATGAGCTCAATACCAAGCTGCCATGCTTGTCTATACGTGCTCGGGGGCTCGCCATGCGCTCGGATCAACACGCGAGCCCCTTGACGCACAACTTCAGGCAACTGCTCATGGGTAATGGTTCGTAATCCCAACCGCTCTAAGCGCTCGATCTCGCGCGGATTGTGAATGATTTGACCGAGCACATAGACCGGTTGCCCCTGCTGGAGGTTTTCCTCTGCGATCTGGATAGTGCGAATCACCCCCCAACAGAAACCAGCCTGCGGGTCAACCTGGACACGCATCGGCCATGAGCTCATTTATTCAGGTTCAGCGCAGGAAGACGCCGACTCAGGGCGAGTATTGCACAATCTCTGGCGCACCAATTCCAGGACGCGCTCTGTCTGCTCTTCAATAGTCAGCTCCGTGGTATCAATGACTACGGCATCTGGAGCACATTGGAGGGGGCTGTCCGCTCGGTGAGAATCTAACTCATCGCGACGCTGGAGTTCTGCCGCTACTTCCTGTTCGGTGATGGCAATACCATAGGCACGGAGTTCTTGCAGTCGGCGGCGAGCCCGTACGGGAAGGGAAGCCGTCAGGAACACCTTGACCTCCGCCTCAGGGAAGACAACCGTTCCGATATCCCGTCCATCCATAACGACTCCACCGTGTCGTCCCAATCGGCGCTGTTCCTCCACCAGGAAACGACGCACAGCGGGGAAGGAACTGACAAGGCTTACCCACCGGGTTACCTCAGGTAAGCGAAGAGCCTCCGTTACATCCTCTCCACTGAGCAGCGTACGTTGTCCTTGTAGGGAGGGCACCAGCTCAATGCGCAGATGGGGCAACACTCGGGCGACATGTTCCTCCTCTATTGGGATACCGGCCCGGAGAACTGCTAAGGTCACCGCTCTGTACATTGCCCCGGTGTCAATATAGAGATAGCCCAAGCGCTCGGCAACACGACGTGCTGTGGTGCTCTTTCCAGCTCCTGCTGGACCGTCAATAGCGATGATCAGTCCGCGCTTGCAGCTCATAGAGGACACGCAAAAAGGTAACCGAATCCTGGAGGGTAGGCAAGACGACCGTTGCCCCGGCAGCGTGCAATGCGGAAGCATCAAATGGACCCGTACAAACGGCAACACAGGGTATTCCCCACGCATGGGCACAGAGGACATCGCGAGGGGAATCCCCTACCAGCACTGTCCGCTCCGGACGTACCGGAAGGCCCTGCATCCGCGCCCGCTGCCACACAATGGGCACCAATCGGGCTCGCTCCCAATGGTCTGAACCAAATGCACCAACCCTGAAAAACGGCGCAATCCCGGCACACCGCAGTTTCCAGGCAGCTATCGGCTGCAAATTTCCCGTCAATACTCCTACCGTCACCACAGGGAGCGTGACAAGGTGAGAGAGAAGCTCCCTTACTCCCGGCAACACGTCCACATCGCTGGGATGCACCCAGTGGGCATGTGCCCGCACGTATGTCCGGAAAAACAGCCTTCGGTGCTCCTGGATTGCCTCCTTGCTCCAACCACATAAAGTGGCGGTATCAGCAAAAATTTGCCAATCGGTCTTCCCCGCCAGATCCTCTAACCACTCCTGCGGAACTGAGCGACGGAGTACTGTGCCAAGAGCTTCCCGGAGCGCGGCCCGAACAGGTTGCCGCCGTACCTGAAGGAGCGTACCATCCACATCAAACAGGAGAAGCCACATGGAAGGTCCCAACCTCTCATAGGGCTGAGCGAAAATACAGGATGTCGCCGTCGGTAACCCTATAGTCCCGTCCTTCCCGGCGATATCGTCCGGCGCGACGGACAGCCTCTTCAGAGCCGTAATGGCGAAGGTCATCCACCGTCATCACCTCCACTGCAATAAAGCCGCGCTGGAAATCGCTATGGACGACACCGGCTGCCTCTGGCGCCGAAGTCCCTTCAGGAACCAGCCATGCCCGAACTTCTCGTCCACCGACCACAGTAAAGAAGGTCACCAACCGCAAAAGGCGCAGCGTCTCCTTCAACAGGCGCACACTTCCCAACTCCTCCATCCCCAGAGCTTGGAGAAACTCCCGGCGTTCCTCCTCCGGAAAGGCAAGAAGTTCTGCCTCCCACCCAAGGGCAATGGGAACAACAGGAGCATGACGTTCGGATGCCCACCGACAGAGCTGCTCGTACCATTGCCGTGCACTCGGCGATCCATCCACGTTGGCTATGTACAGCACGGGCTTATCCGTCAGCAGATTCCAGCTACGGAGCACAGCATGACTCCACTCAGGCTTTGGAAAGCTACGAACCGGTTGTCCCTGGGCAAGGTGTTCCCGGAGCAACTCCACCAGTTCTGCTTCACGTTGCTCTGGCTCATTGGCACTGCTCCGCAGACGTTTCTGCAACACCTGCCAACGCCGCTCCACTGTTTCCATGTCCTTCAACAACAGCTCCATCTCCACAATCTCCGCATCCCGACATGGCTCAACGGAGCCATAAATGTGCGTCACCTCCGGCTCCTCAAAGCACCGGACAACATGCCACAAAAGATCCACCTCCCGAATATGTGCCAGAAACTGATTCCCCAATCCTTCCCCTTGGGAAGCCCCCCGAACTAAACCAGCAATATCCACAACCTGAAGGGTTGCCGGCGTCAGCCGCTGCGGGCGATAGAGTTCCCCCAACCACTGGAGTCGCTCATCGGCGATAGGAATAACTCCCACATGCGGCTCGAGAGTGCAGAAAGGATAGTTTGCTACTTCAGCACTCCCACCGGTCAGCGTGTTGTAGAGGAGGGACTTCCCGACATTGGGAAGTCCAACAATTCCGCAACTCCAGCTCACAGTACCTCCTGGCTCATTTCACTGCCCTGAAGTACAGCCTCTACCTCAATGCCGTTCAGAGCACACACCATCTCCTCCCACAGCAGGCGGGCAAGCGTAACGGCATCCTGGGAACCCTCCAGCGGGAAGTATGCCACCGAGCGGTAGCGCTCCTGGACGAAATACGCCCCTTTCCACTGGTTGACCACTTCCACCCAAACGGGGAAGGCATAGCGGTAGAAGAGCTCATGGCGTCGGGCCGGTAGTTCCAATTGCACTGCCTGTGGACGGATTATCGCCCGGGTACAGCCAGTATGGATGAGATAGACCCGCAACCGGACTGCCGCACACAATCCTTGGGCCGGTGGGGGGAGAGGACCAAATCGGTCCTGTAATTCGGCAACGATATCGTCTACCTCTGCTTCAGTCTCAGCCCGATAGAGCCGTTTGTAAATGTGAAACCGCTCCCCATCATCGGGCACGTACGTATCCGGTAGGAAGGCATCCCCAGGCACGTCCAATACCACTCCCGGATTCTTGAGCGCTTGCAATACCGGTACCCGGCGGGGTGGTAGTTCCGGAAATTCCTCGGAACGCAATTCTTCAATAGCGCGCTCGAGCACTTGCTGATAGAGCTCAAAGCCCATCTGGGCAATAAAGCCACTCTGCTCGGGTCCAAACAGGTTCCCCGCCCCACGAAGCTCTAAGTCTCTCAAAGCTAAACGAAAGCCGCTTCCCAAATCTGTGAACTCTTCCAACGCCTGCAGACGACGCAGCGCCGTCGTGCTCAGTTGCTCCACCGGTGGGATAACGAGATAACAGTACGCTTGCACGTTGCTCCGTCCAACCCGTCCACGGAGCTGGTAGAGTTCCGCCATCCCAAAGTCCTCAGCATGGTGAATAAATATCGTGTTCGCCCGAGGAAAGTCAAGCCCAGCCTCCACGATTTTGGTGCATACCAAGACGTCCAGCTGCTGATGGAGGAAATCTCTCATCACACACTCCAGTTGGCGGCTCTGCATTCGCCCGTGGGCAACTCCAATGCGGACTCCCGGGAGCAAACGCTGCAAGCGTTCCCGGAGTGCCTCAATGCTTTCAATGTGATTGGTGACAAAGAAGACCTGCCCTCTCCGCTCCAGCTCAGCCTCAACAGCACAGCGGATGAGCTCATCGTCCCATTGCACCACATACGTCCGGACCGGTAGCCGATTCTGCGGCGGAGTCTCCACAAGACTCATATCCCGAATACCCGTCAACGCCATGTGGAGTGTGCGGGGAATTGGGGTGGCCGTCAGCAGAAGCGTGTCCACATTGAGTTGGAGTTGACGCAAGCGTTCCTTTGCCATTACCCCGAAGCGGTGCTCCTCATCAATGATGAGCAGTCCCAAGTCATGGAAGCGCACATCTGGACTCAACAGTCGGTGCGTCCCGATGACAATATCAATACGCCCACGCTCAAGTCCATGGAGGATTTCCCGCTGCTGCCGGGAACTGCGGAAGCGTGAAAGAGCTGCAACGACAACCGGATAGGGACGCAAGCGTTCGGAAAACGTCAAATAATGCTGCTCCGCCAAGATGGTTGTCGGCACCAGTACAGCAACCTGCTTGCCTGCTTGGACTGCCTTGAAAGCGGCTCGGATAGCAATTTCTGTCTTTCCGAACCCGACATCCCCACAGATGAGGCGGTCCATGGGCGTGGGAGATTCCATGTCCGCTTTCACCTCAGCGGTTGCCCGAGCCTGGTCCGGCGTATCCTCGTATGGGAATGCAGCCTCCATTTCCTTCTGCCAAAGCGTATCGGGAGGGAAAGCAAAACCACGCTGGAGCTTACGCCGAGCATAGAGGCGGACAAGCTCGCGGGCAATCTCCTTCAGCCGTCGCTTCGCCCGCTGCTGAAGGTTCTGCCACTCCCGACTCCCCAGACGGGATATCTTCGGATGCACCCCTTCATGGACTTCGTACCGCTGCAGTTTGTGCAGGTAGTCCAGCGGCACGTAAAGCACATCCCCATCGGCATAGAGGAGTCGAATGCATTCCTGACGGCTTGCACCGAGGTTGAGAACCTGGAATCCATCAAAAATCCCAATGCCATGGTCAACGTGAACGAGGTAATCTCCCCGCTTGAGCTGCTGGAGCTCCCGCAGAGTTAATCCCGCCGACAAGCGACGCCGCCCGGGCTGACGGCGGGGAAGTCGTCCAAAGACTTCATGCTCCGTCCACACCGCTATACGCTCAGTCTGCCATAGGAATCCCCGTGTGGGCGCCCCTTCAATCCAGTGACATCGCCGAATACAGGTTGCCCCGTCAGGAAGCCCTTCCTCCCCGGCCGTTCCTCCTTCGCTCAAAGCCGTTGTGATAAGCTGATGAAACCGACGGAGCTGCGTTGCATCAGAAGCACAAAGGTACAGTTCATACCCCAAGGCAGCCTGCCGCTGAATTTCCTCCACAAAGCGCTTGACCGAGCGCCCCACTGCCGGCTGCGGCTGGCTTTCCAGCGAGAATCCCCGATATCCCAAAGGATTCAGCCATATCTGCTGCCACTGCTGTAGGCGCTCCCAGTCAAGTCCCGGACAGACCTGCAACCAGCGCCGCCGCACCTGCTCTGGATGAGTGAGCACAAGAAGCACCCCCGAAGGGAAAAATTCCATCAGCGTGACAGTCGTCTGCTCCCAAGCCAGACAACTCAGAAATTCCACTTGCTCAAACCGTGCTGTACTCCGCTGTGTTTCCGGATCAAAGCAGCGAATGGATTCCACCGTGTTTCCCCAAAACTCAATCCGCAGTGGCTCCTCCCATCCGACCGGGAATACATCAACGATACCCCCGCGACGGGCAACATCGCCAATGGTGGAAACCGATGTCACCCGCTGGAAGCCCTGTCGGAGAAGGGCTTGGAGGAATTCTTCCGGGCTGATCTCCATCCCAACGGCAACACGCCACCGATACCGCTCCACCTCCTCTGGCTTCGGCAATGGCACAGCGAAAACCTCCGGTGGGCCTATGAGGATGGGGCGTTGAAAGCGATGGAATGCCGTGGCAAACTCAATCCCCTGCACATGAGCAGCATCAAGATGCCGTAACCGTGCCCACAGTCGCTGCGGATGAGAATCCCAGTTCAACACGGATGCCTCCGGACAGAGCTGCCGCAAATCGTAGTACCATTCTTCTGCCTCCTCTACTGAAGCGCTCAACACAAAGAGAGGTCGTGGGCTATACTTCCATGTCGCAGCAACTAAGAAAGCTCCCAGCGAACCTGCGGCTCCCGAAACGATAACAGGCTCTCCCTGCCGCAATGCCGAGCTCCGAATAAGCTGCTCCAATCGCTGCTCAATCCGTTCGGCCAGATACCCAAAGGGATGACTCTCCATTGCCTGCCCTGAACAACCCGCTGCATAAGACGAAGAGCCTCTCCTGCATTGCGCATCCTTTCCCACACTGGAAGCTCACCGAGGAACGTCGGTATGGCTGCTATGAAACGTGGAGCTGTCTTCCTGGACCGCGATGGAATTATCAACTGGCGCATTGCCGGGGGATATGTGCGCACACCAGCGGAGTTCCATCTCTTGCCCGACATCGTTCCCTTTTTGTCCGGTGTTCACCAGCTGGGACTCCTCACCATCGTCGTCACAAACCAGCAAGGGGTAGCAAAAGGCCTCATGGGTCTGGAAGCCCTAGAAGCCATCCACAAGCACATGCAGCAGGAATTCCTCCGGCTCCTAGGCTTCGGCGTGGATGACATCTTTGTCTGCATCGATCCTGCCGAGACTAACAGTTGGCGTCGCAAGCCACAGCCCGGCATGCTAATAGAAGCCCTGCACAAATGGCATCTTACCCCCGAAGCTTGCTGGATGGTGGGCGATACCGCCGCGGACGTGCTGGCCGGGCACCGCGCCGGAATCCGCACCATCCTTGTTGGGGCAGAATCCGTCCCAGAAGCAGATTTCCACGTGCGAACCCTCGACGATGCGCTCGCCATCATTGTCACTCACCAAAACGCTTCTCTCCCGCCTCCTACTCCACCGACAATCCCCCCAAGCTAAGGGAGTATCCCCCGGACACACTTGCTGGGCTCTGCCAACGGTGCCAATGTCCGCACTGTGAGTATGTCAAACCCAGCAGGGCTACCGCATGGAAGAGGACCGCACCAGCATCTATATCCAGCACCAGCGCTGGGGAATTGCTCACCAGCTCTTTTGGCGAGGAGGTGGCAATGTTGAGCCTCAGCGCAAAATCAGCTGTGACGTCACCATTATCGGAGCCGGACCCGCAGGGTTGGCTAGTGCATGGTTCCTCCAGCAACTCGGCTACGACGTCCTTGTACTAGAAAACGAGCCCACTATCGGCGGTGCTACGCGCACGGAGGCTTGGAATAACGTGCTCCTGCCCTGCGGAGCTACCTACTTTGCTGAACCCCCTGATACCTTTCGGGAACTTCTCAACGCCCTCCAGCTTACCCCTGTACCACTGCCGGATGATGCGCTTTGGCTTTCCGGAACACCGTACCGAAACTTCTGGCATGACAGTGTGCTCAGTGAGCTTCCTATACCTGAGGTGGAGCGCGCTGCCTTCCGCCGCTTCCGTACCGATATTGAATCCTTGCCCCCCTTTCCCTTCCCATTACCCGATGTTCTCCCTGACCCTTGGCGAGCACTTGCTGCACAACCGGCAGAAGCCGTGGTCAACACCTACACCTCCCCCACGCTCCGTTCCCTTCTGAATGCATACGCCCGCTCCGTTTTAGGCGCCCCGCTGAAAGATATCAGCGCTGCATGCCTATATGACTTCTACAGAGCCGAGCTGGCTTGGCAATTTCTCCGCCCCCGATACTCACTGCGCGGAGGATTAGCCAGCCTGTGTCAGCGACTTGCTGAGCATATCGGCTCCGAACGCATCCTTCTCCAATGCCTTGCCTTCCGCATTGAACACGTGAGCAACACTTGCGTCCGTACACTGGGTATCACCGCCCGAGGAGAAAGCATTGCCATTGAGTCGGGTGCCGCCGTCTTTGCCGGACCAAAGCTCATTGCCAAGCATCTCATCCCTGAACTTCCCCCCGCCCAGCAACAGGCAATACTTCGGCTCCAGTACATCCCTTATCTGACCGTGCACTTGGTAACCCCGTTTCGCCTTGTCCCGGAAGACACCTTTGGCCTCTGGCTCCCCGAAGCTCAGCTTGTCACCGACATTGCAGACACAACCCCTCTGCACCCCCAACCAGTAGAAGGTTTCCTCTCCTGCCTCTATGTCCCCCTTTCTCGATGGCAACGGAAACTGCTGCTCGAAGAAGAAAGCATCCGCTCCCTTGCAACTGCCGCTGTTCGGGAGGTACTCCAGCTGTTGGCACCGGAGTGGGCCTCCAACATCAGCGAACTGGCATGCTTTGCTTGGGGACATGCCCTCATTATCCCTACCCCTATCGCGCTTCTTGGCGCCGCCCAACAAGCACGCCGCCCTGTTGGACACATTGTATTTGCCAATACAGATAACGAAGCCTCCCCTGCTATTGAGAACGCCATCGAACAGGCCGCACGCGCTGCCGAAATAGTCCATGCACTGCTGCACTCACACTCAACAGCTCCCCTCGTCCGTCGCCTTATCCAAACATATCCCTTGATGCCCTGTTCCCATGCGCATCCGCTACAGCCAGTGGACAGAACAGTCACAAACAGCCGAACAGCAACTTCAACATCTCTTGCGCCTCTTTAGCTTTCTCCTCCTCCAAGCAAATGCCGACGCCGAGGAAGCCCTCGAACAACTCCGCGAGCTCTGGCAACAGCATGCCGGTTCTGGCACTCTCACAATGGACCAGTTCATAGAGTTCCTCCGTACGCACGGCTACGTCCAACAAGATTCGCACGGACATTTGGAGCCGACAGCAAAAGCCCTGCAATTTCTGCGTATGCAAGCACTTCAGGAAATCTTCCGTACCTTACGCAAATCCGACCTAGGGACTCACGAAACCGTTCACAGCGGCGAAGGCATTGAATGGCTCCCCGAAACCCGCCCCTACACTTTCGGCGACCAACTCAGCCTGATTGACCCTACGGAAACGCTCACAAACGCCCTGCTCCGAACCACAGATCCCTCGGACCTCCAGCTCCATTACGAAGATCTCCGGGTGCATGAAACCGAGCACCTAACCTCGTGTGCCACGGTGCTTTTACTGGATGTTTCGCACTCCATGATCCTCTATGGGGAAGACCGCATCACGCCAGCAAAGCAAGTTGCTCTTGCCTTGGCAGAACTCATCCGCACCCGGTATCCGAAGGACATCCTGGAAGTGGTTATCTTCGGCGACGAAGCCCGGAGAATCAGCATTGCCGACATCCCCTTCGTCACCGTTGGACCCTTTCACACGAACACCCGTGACGGACTCCGGTTAGCACGCACGCTGCTCCGACAATGCCGGAATGCGAACAAGCAGATCTTTATGCTCACCGACGGCAAACCTTCCGCCATTTTTGACGAAGCTGGACGCCTGTACAAAAACGCCTTCGGTCTGGACCCCCGCATCGTGGCAAAAACCCTGGACGAAGCCGTCGCCTGCCGTCGCGATGGTATTGTCATCACTACCTTCATGTTAGCCCGCGACCCCTACCTGGTCAACTTCGTCGAAGAGCTCACACGGGCAAACCGTGGACGTGCCTTTTACTGTGGACTACGTCGCTTAGGGGAAACTGTGCTGGTGGACTACATTCTCAACCGACGGAAGACTTTCCCGATGTAGCCTCTTCCCACCGAGCAAAGGCAACGGCAACCCGCAACAGGGCATAATCCTGTACACCACCCAGTGCGGCAGCAATCTCGCGCAAAGGAACATTGCCCAGCTGGCGAACAGCAATGCGGACAGCTGTGTAGAACCGCTCATCGGGAACCAAGCTGTGCCGAGGAAGCTCTATCCCCCGCTCCAAGCATTCCTGAACGAAACGAGCAACCGTGGTAACAGGAAGCCCCGTCTGCGCACTGATACTGTACAAATCTGCTCCCTGCCGTGCCAGCTCCTGCACACGCTGACGTTGGACATCAGACTGGGACACTCGCTTCCCCCAAGGCCTTACGGATGTTGAGAATTGCCTGCCCTTCATCGCCACCGGCAGCGATGCACTGCCGGATACGCAGCTACTGCAACGTCCGCATGCTTCTCCTGAACCACCCGGATCGTGGAAGAAACGCAAGAGAAAGAGGCGCTTACATTCCGACGTCGTCGCATACGCCATCACTTGCTGAAACTGTCTCCATGCCCGGCGCCGCCGTTCTTCCAGCACCGTCGGAGATAGCGGGGGAAGCTCCGGCAGAGGCTGCTGTATCCACATTCCATTCCGCAGGGAGAACGCCTCACACTCCACTAAGCGTGCATAGAGCAACGCCCGAAGCCCTCGTTCAAATTCCTCAGCACTGAGTCCATACCGCTTTCCCACCTCAGCAACGGAAAGGGTAACCGCCCGATGGTATCCCTCTCCTCCAACGCATCGCAGGAGGAGTTCGGCAACCTGGCGCCGCTCCGGTACGGTGCTGCGCATCCAATATTCTATCAACTCCTGCCGTGTCGCCCTCAGGCGCAGTGTGACTTCCCCATCAGGGGCCATTGACTGTAGGATTCCGGAATACTCCAACAACCGCAGAAGCGACTCAACCGTCGCCTCCGATATCCGGAGCCGGTTCGCAATCTCCACCGCTGTCAGAGGCAGAATGGACTCCTTCCCAACCAAAGTCCGGAAAGCCCGGTAGAAGTGCACCACGGTTTCCCAATCGGGATGACTGGAAGCAATAAGCTGGTGCTGGACAGAACAGTCTCGGGGATCGTACAACAAGAAACACTCTGCCGCTTCTCCATCACGTCCGGCACGTCCTGCCTCTTGATAGTATGCCTCCAACGTCAAAGGCGGATCATAGTGAATAACGGCACGGATGTCCGGTTTGTCAATACCCAAACCAAAGGCCGATGTCGCCACCAGCAAGGGAATGCGTCCTTGTACGAATGCCTCCTGTACGTGCTGCCGTTCGCTTGCAGGCAATCCTGCATGGTAGGCAGCTGTAGAGAATCCATTCCGACGAAGTAAATCGGCAATGAACTCTACTCTGCGTCGCGAGGCGGCGTAGACAAGAACAGATTGCCCCTCGTGCTGACGGCACAATGCCAAAAGTCGTTCTCGCTTCCCCCGCCCTTGCTCCACACGCCAGATGAGATTGGGGCGGTCAAAACCAGTTACAAACACTTGCGGATTCCGCAAGCCAAGATGGGCAATGATATCGCGTTGCACCTCTGGTGTCGCTGTCGCCGTCAGCGCCAACACCGGTGGATTCCCTATCCGCCGGAGAGCAGAGGCAATCTGCAAGTATGCTGGACGAAAGTCATATCCCCACTCCGAAATGCAATGTGCCTCATCCACAGCCACAAACGACAATCGGCATGCACGGAGACGTTGGAGAAAGCTTTCCTGCCGTAATCGCTCAGGAGCAACGTAGAGGAGCTTGTAAGTACCACGAACACACTCCTCCAACCGTTGCGCCACCACGGCCGGCTCTAATCCACCATGCAGACATGTGGCTGGAATACGGCGCCGCTGGAGAGCACGAACCTGATCCTCCATCAACGCAATCAAGGGAGAAATCACCACAGCCATCCCGGGTAGCAGAATTGCCGGTAGCTGATAGCACAACGACTTACCGCTACCAGTCGGCAGGATTGCCACCACATCTTCCCCGGCAAGAACTCCTCTGATGATGTCACGCTGCCCTGCTCGGAAGTCGGAAAAGCCAAATACCGTCTGCAGCACCTCATAGATCTGCTCCTCCGAGGGCAATCCCCGTATTGGCTCACCCATGACCTCCTCCACCTACACGTGCGCTGGAGACGTCCGCCCCAGTAGACTCAGTGTAACGCTACCAACCCCGTATCTTTGTGAACGGGACTGGACCCCAAGAAAGCCGCAAATGACAACAAAAGGCATCATCTTAGCCGGAGGCAGTGGCACGCGACTGTACCCGATGACCGCTGTGCTGAGCAAACAATTGCAGCCAATCTACGACAAGCCCATGATCTACTACCCGCTGGCAACCCTAATGCTAACGGGCATTCGGGAAATCCTGCTCATCTCCACCCCGCGTGACCTGCCCGCCTTCCAACACCTCCTC
Organism: Bacteroidota bacterium; assembly: GCA_030550395.1. Taxonomy (GTDB): domain Bacteria; phylum Bacteroidota; class Ignavibacteria; order Kapaibacteriales; family HRBIN21; genus HRBIN21. Next base: position 311,063 of record JAUQPL010000001.1, read on the forward strand.
GGTGATGGCTCGCAGTGGGGGATCTCCCTCCAATACGCTATTCAACCCGAACCCCGTGGAATCGCCGAAGCATTTCTCTACGGACGCGAATTCATCGGGCAGAACCAAGTCTGCCTCATTCTGGGGGACAACCTCTTTTACGGGAAACTGGACTTCCTGCGGCAGGCTCTGCGGACGAATACAGGAGGAACAATCTTCGGCTATCCCGTTAACGATCCCCAGCGGTATGGCGTCGTTGAATTAGCAGCCGATGGGACTATCGTGAGCATTGAGGAAAAGCCAGCCCACCCTCGTTCACCCTACGCTATTCCCGGCCTGTACATCTACACTGCCGATGTCGTGGAGATCGCCCAAACACTCTCCCCAAGTCCCCGCGGAGAGCTGGAGATTGTGGACATTCACCGGGCATACTTAGCCCAAGGACGACTCCAAGTCCGCCTTCTCGGTCGGGGCATCGCCTGGCTGGATACCGGCACACCAGAAGCCCTGGTCGAAGCCAGCATCTTCATCCATGCCATCGAAAAGCGGCAGGGGACAAAGATTGCCTGCCTGGAAGAAATCGCACTTCACCAGGGCTACATTACGCTGGAGGAGTTCTACCAGAGTGTGGAACGCCTCCCGGCAAGCCCGTACAAAAGTTACTGTCTACGAGTCGGTGCCGAATACGAACAGCTTCTGCTGGCTTCGTCCCGCTAATTACCAGCGCCGTCCACCCCGATGGGGAGCTCCCCGTCCGCTGCGGGGCTGTTCAGCACGCTGCCGTGCCGGGTTGACTACCAACGTGCGTCCTTCAATCTCGCTGCCGTTTAGAGCTTCAATTGCCCGACGGGCTTCCTCTTCATTAGGCATCTCCACAAAGCCGAAGCCGCGAGACCGCCCCGTGAATCGATCCGTAATCACAGTCGCTCGATCCACGACACCGTACTCCTCAAACCACGACCGCAATTGCTGTTCGTCTACGGAGTACGGCAGGTTTCCAACGTAGATGTTCATGACCTGTCCTTCCTCGCAGAGCCCCGTTCCCTGCCCTCGCAACACCCAAACCACCTGCGACGACAGACCTCCACTGCCGGCTCCGCTCTCTTAGCAGTAAGGCATTACAAATATACGGCAAAGCCGCACAACTACTACCCTAACCCAAGTAGCCATGACCGTCCGCTCCCCTTCCCTTGAAAACCAATACCGGCCCACTGAGGGGAGCAAACCTATTCGTCTATAACACCGTTCGGTACCTTGTGAAAGGATGCCCCGGTACGTCAACATTGCTCTCCCTTTGCCGACGGGGAAACTGTTCAGCTACCATGTACCCGACGAAGCGGAAGGTCCACTGGTAGGTGTCCGAGCTGTCGTCCCCTTTGGTCGACGGGAGCTGACGGGCGTCATCGTCGAAGAGCTTGCACTTCCACCCCATACTCCTACCAAACCGGTTTTGGAACTTTTAGACGAAAGCCCGATCTTTTCCGAAAAGTTGCTCCACTTCACCCGATGGGTTTCCGAGTATTACTTCTGTTCATGGGGCGAGGTCCTGAAGGCAGCTCTGCCACCTGGTATGGTGCCCCGGCGCGGGATAACTATACGACTCCTGCGCGCACCGACACCGGAAGAAATGTCTGCCCTGGAACGCCGTGCTCCTAAGCGTGCAGCACTGCTCCAACTCCTCCAACAGCATACCTCTCCTGTCAGCTTGGGATATCTCATACGCTACTTGCACACCGAAAGCCTCTCTCCTCAGCTCCAAGCATTGGAACAACAAGGCTTCATTGCTGTAGAATCCCAGCCGATTGATACACCGCGCTTGCGCCGAGCCAAAGCTTTGGAAATAAACCCAGAGCTCCGCACAGACGCCGACCGCCTCCGCACGGTCCTTGAAGAGCTCCAAGCTCGCTCCCCTGTCCAAGCCCGTCTTCTGAGCGTCGTCTATACCTTCGCTCTCCAACACGCAGCTCCAATGCCGTTACGCGACGCTCTCCGTCAGAGCCAAGCCTCCTCCACCACCGTCCGCAACCTTATCCGCCAAGGCTATATTCGGGAAACAACTGTAGAACTCCCTTCCTCCGACGAACCTGGGCCTTCGCTGGCAGAGCGCAATGAGTTAGAACTCCCATTGACACGGGAACAGGAACATGCCGTGCGCCGCATCACCGAAGCACTGGATGCTAACGTCCCGAAGGTCTTCCTCCTGCGCGGCGTGACAGGGAGCGGCAAAACGCTGGTGTACATGCACGCTATCCAACATGCCCTTCGCCAGCAGAAGGGAGTCCTTGTGCTGGTACCAGAAATCGCCCTGACTCCACAATTGATTGACCGTTTCCGAACGGCCTTCCCCGAACGGATCACGGCGCTCCACAGCCGCATGAGCCCCAGCGAACGCTTCCACGCCTGGAGAACAATCCAGCGAGGGCTTTCCCCCATCGTGCTCGGTCCCCGTTCCGCAGTGTTCGCCCCGATTCCTCGACTCGGACTCATCATCGTGGACGAAGAGCACGAGCCTTCGTATAAGCAGGATAACCCTGCCCCGCGGTACCACGCTCGTGACTGCGCCGTCATGCGCGCTCACATGGAGGGAGCCGTGGTTCTGCTGGGTTCGGCAACCCCTTCGCTGGAAAGTATGTTCAATGCCCAAGTGGGCAAATACCACTTGCTGGAGCTCAAACAAAGAGCCGATGGAGCCCGCTTACCCACCGTCCGCATCGTCGATCTGCGACAGCAGCGCCACGCCCACCAAATGCGGGGCAACTTCTCCCTGGAACTACTCCACGCTACCGCCGAGCGAGTGCGGGCACAGCAAGGGGTCATCCTCTTCCATAACCGACGTGGCTTCGCCCGCTGGCTCCAATGCCCTGACTGTGGGTATATCCCCATGTGCGCTCATTGCAGCGTTTCCCTGACTTACCACAAAGTGCCGAAACTGCTTCGTTGCCATTACTGCGGCTACGCCATCCCTGTACCCGAAGAATGCCCTCAGTGTGGCAGCCCCACATTGGAGGAGATCGGCTCCGGAACGCAACGCATTGAAGAAGAGCTGGCGCGCCTTCTCCAGCCTACAATACCTGGATTGCGGATCGAACGGATGGATACCGATACCACCGCTCGCCGTGGTGCTCACCGCCATATCCTCAGCCGTTTCTCCCGTCGGGAAACACACATCCTGGTCGGTACCCAAATGGTCGCAAAGGGCCTGGATTTATCCCACGTCACTCTCGTAGGAGTTATCAACGCCGACCTACAGCTCTTCCTGCCAGACTTCCGCGCCTCTGAACGTGCCTTCCAGCTCTTGACCCAAGTTGCCGGACGCGCCGGACGCCGCAGCGACGCTCCTGGAGAAGTCATCGTACAGACGGCCCATCCCGATCATCCTGCTATTGTCGCAGTCCAGACCGGCAACGAAGAACTGTTCTACCACGATGAGCTCCAACACCGTAAAGCCGCCCTCTATCCCCCCTTCACACGCTTCGTCGTTGCTGAATTCTCCGGCGTGGACGAGGAGAAAGTGCACCAACACGCCCACCATTTTGCCAGTTGCGTACCGGTCCACCCCGCTGTGCTCAAAATCGGCCCCGCTATCCCCACCATTGTCCGCATCCGGAATCGATACCGACGGGTGGTCATTTTGAAAAACATCAAGCACCTCGATCCTGCAGCTCACCACCTCCGCACAGTGCTGCGCACCGCCTACTCTATATACCAGCGCAAATACGCTGTCAGCAGCGTGCGCCTTACCATTGACGTGGATGCGCACGGGATGCTCTGATTCCTCCCGCCGTTCCCTAAGCTCTAGACACGGTGTAACTTTGCATCCCACCGGGAGTTCTCACGCTATGGAAGCCCTACTGCAAACGCTCAACCCCGCCCAACGCCAAGCGGTAACGCATGGGGATGGACCCCTCCTTATCGTTGCTGGCGCCGGCAGTGGCAAAACTCGCGTACTGACATACCGCATCGCCTACCTACTCTGGAAAGGCATACCAGCCGATACGATCATGGCGGTCACCTTCACCAATAAAGCTGCCGATGAAATGCGGCAGCGCATTCAGGACCTTGTCGGAGCAGTCCACGGCAATCGCCTCTGGATGGGGACCTTCCATAGCATTTGCGCCCGCATCCTCCGGGCGGAAGCAACCCGCTTGGGCTATACAGCCGATTACACCATCTACGACACGGATGATTCCACCGGACTCCTCCGCCTCCTCCTGCGCCAGATGGGCATTGGAAACCACGTATTGGAACCCACTGCCGCCCGCCATGCTATTTCCCAGCTGAAAAACCGCATGATCTCCTGGCAGGAAGCCGCCGCTACAGCTACAACTCCGCGAGAACGCCTCCTTGCCCAGCTCTACGCCGAATATGACCGCCAGCTCCATGCCAACAATGCCATGGACTTCGATGACCTCCTGCTCAATACCATCCGCCTCTTTCAGGCCTACCCCGCCGTGCTGGAAGGCTACCAGGAGCGATTCCGTTACATCTTCGTGGATGAATACCAAGACACAAACCGAGCACAGTACCTTATCCTCCATCTCCTCAGCCAGCGCCATCGCAATATCTGCGTCGTCGGCGATGATGCCCAAAGCATCTACCGTTGGCGTGGTGCCGATATCCGCAACATCTTAGACTTTGAGCGAGACTACCCCGACTCCACGCTCATCCGCCTGGAGCAGAACTACCGCTCAACTCAGCGTATTCTGGCATTAGCCGACGCTCTAATCCAACACAACCGCAACCGAATCCCCAAGCGTCTCTGGACGCAAAATCCCGAGGGCGAACCCGCCACCCTCCTCATCTGCGCTGATGAGCGTGATGAAGCCATGCACGTCGTTCAGCACATCCTGCAGGAACATCAGCGGGGCTATCGTTACGGAGACATCGCTGTCCTTTACCGCACGAATGCCCAATCTCAAGCCCTGGAAGAAGCATGTCGGCACGCCGGCATACCGTATGTGCTGGTAGGGAGCATTTCCTTCTACCAGCGCAAGGAAATCAAAGATGCACTGGCCTACCTCCGCCTCCTTCTGAATCCCGCCGATAGCCTCAGCTGGCTCCGGATCCTCAACGTTCCCCCTCGGGGAATTGGAGCAGCAACGATTGAGCATCTCCGCACTGCCGCACAGCAATGGCAGTGCAGCTTCGGAGAAGCCCTCCAGCGCTGCACCGAAATCCCGCAAATCCGCCGCGGCGCTCAAGAAGTACTCCAGAATCTCTTCGCTCTCGTCCAGCGCTTCCGCAATGCCCTCCCGACCCAACCGCTGGACGTCGCCGTATTGGAGTACCTGGAAGCCACCGGACTGCTTGCCTACTACCGCAATGCCGACGAAGAAGAACGGTACCAGAACTTAGAACGCTTCGTGGCAACCTTCGCTGAGTATGCGGAAGAGAGCCCTTCACCCAGCCTCCAGGAGTATCTCCAACGCATCGCCCTGCTCAGCGAGATAGACCAAGCACCGGACACTACGGATGCTGTTGCCTTAATGACTCTGCACGCGGCAAAAGGGCTGGAATTCCCAGTGGTCTTCATTACCGGCATAGAACACGGACTGCTGCCGATTGCTCGTTCTCTGCCCGTGCCAGAAGAGGTCGAGGAAGAACGCCGTCTGCTCTACGTCGGGATTACCCGTGCTCAGCACAAGCTTTACCTCAGCTACGCCCAATACCGCCGCCGCTGGGGCGAACGGCTTCCCACTCAACCTTCTCTCTTCCTCTCCGAGCTCCCGGCAGAGCACATCTGCGTCGAATACAGCCCACAGGCGCTTCCCCGGCCTTTACCATTCTCTCGTCCAAGCGCCACCGAAAGCCCGTCGGCAGGGATTCCGTTACGCCCCGGGGCGCGAGTCCGTCATCCCGTCTTCGGCACCGGGATTGTGGAGTCTCTTTCTGGCAATGGCCATGATGCACGTGCCCTCGTTTGCTTTCCCCATGTCGGACGCAAACTCTTGCTCCTCCGCTATGCCCGACTTCAAGTACTGGAGTAGCATGCTCTCGCTGAGGTTCACTCCATTGGGCTCCGTATCCCCACAGCTTCCTAAGGAGCCTGGAGCGCCGATCAAGCATGGAGCTGAAAGGAAGACCAGCCCCTGTAGAGGTCTGCACCGCCGTAGCTTCATAGCCCGCTGTCTTCTGCCGATGTACGGTTATGGCATTGCCCTCCTTTGGGGCTGCCGTTCTTCCCTGCCCCCAGCTTACGTATCATGCCCTTCGCCGGAGCCCCCCTCGTGCATAGCATTTCCATGGCAGGGTGCAGCAAAAGACACCACCCCCCGCTCCGACAAGCCTTACTGGAAGATAGCCCCAGTTGAGGGGCTCTGTGAACCCGGAATTGATGAAATCGCTCTCTTTCGCCTGCCGGACGGAACCGCATGGGTAACACTGCAGCAAGGGGATCGCCAATGGATTGCCTCTGCCATGCTGGCAACCCCGACACGTGCTCACCTCCAAACAGCGTGGAATACGGGGGAATTCTCTCGCTTTGGCTTCCCGACTGGATCGCCCAACCTTTTGTTTCTTGCCGGGCAACCCGCCGACACTCCTGACGTCTACCTTGCCTCCGCACAATTGCGTGGCTCGGAGCTCCGAGAAGTTTCTACCCTCTCATGGAACATCCCGAAATCGCAATGGATATCACAGCCGACGCTCTCACCCGACGGCTCTGTCCTTGTCTTCGCAGCAGATTTTCCTGATAGCTACGGCGGAACCGACCTCTACTTTGCCGTCCGCCTGCCCAACGGAGCATGGAAAGGTCCATACAACTGTGGTCCACAGATAAACTCCGCTTGCCACGAATTGACCCCTGCCTTCAGTCCCGATGGGCGTTGGCTCCTTTTTGCCTCCAACGGTCATACGAACGTCGGCGGCTACGACCTCTTCGCCTCCCCTGTTCACCCTGCCTTCTGGCAATGGATTCGCCAAGGGATGCCAGCATTGCCTTCGGATGTCTCACTCCCACAGCCATGGTTCGGGGAAGCGGAAAACCTGGGAATTCCCTTCAATAGCCCCAATGACGAGCTCTCTCCCCTGGCATTAGGGGCGCCTGACTCCCTTCTGTACTGGAGCTCCAATCGGCGAGGAGATTTTGACCTCTACTTCGCTCAACGCTTTGAGCCGCTCGCTACCCCACTCTCCCCAGCTCCACCGCGGACAATAGAACTTCAGGGACAGGTTCGTGAGCAGGAAACTCAACGCCCCTTGCCCGGAGCTGAAGTGCGCGCCCATCCCCTGGCTGACCCGGCTCCAATTGCAAGGACTACAACGGACAGCACCGGGAGTTATCGCCTGCGCGTCCCTGCCAACACAGAACTGGAGCTCATTGCCCAGGCAGGGGAGGTCTTCTTTGAAATACGTCGTATCCGCACTGGCTCCGCCGATACTGCTTTGCCACCGCTGGAACTCCCAGCCCGATTCTTCCTCCGGCTCAACTTCCCCTTTGACCGCTACGATCAGCCGTACCCATTCGTGCTGGATACCAACGGCATGGAATCCCCCCTCCACTGGCAACAAGCCCTGGACTTACTGGCAGAGAACATACTCCGCTACCGCGATCAACTCCAACAACTCCTCCTGGTCGGACACACAGACGATATCGGCTCTGCTGAGTACAACCGCTGGCTAGGCAGGAAACGGGTAGAGTTTGTCATCAACGAGCTTATTCGCCGCGGTGTTCCCCGAGAACTCCTGCGAGGGGAATCAGCAGGACAATCGCAACTTCTTCCCCGCGCCAGCAATGAGTCCCCCGAACAATGGCGCAAACGCTGCCGCCGTGTTGAACTGACGAAGGTACTACGAACTCCATGACCCTTGCCCGCTCTCCGTCCGCCCGCCGATGGTTTCCCCCGCTGCTCTTGGTAGGACTCCTGTGGATAGGAGGTTGTGCTTACGTTACCTTCCGCGTCGTCCGCGGACTGCCTTCCCTAGAACAGCTGGAGAACCCTCCTAACGAATTGGCCACCCGCGTCCTCAGCGCCGATGGAGAGCTCATTGGGCAATTCTTTACCAAACGCCGTGCTTACTTGCCCTTCGATAGCATTCCTCCAGCCTTTCTCCACGCTATCATCGCCGCTGAAGACCGTGCCTTCTACCGACACTGGGGCATCCACCTGGCGCGCATCTTCAAAGCCTTCATCAAGAACGTACTCGCCGGCGATCTGACCCGAGAAGGTGCCTCCACAATTACGCAGCAACTGGCGCGCAACCTCTACTTCGGACGCGAAGTCACCCTCTGGCGCAAGCTCCGTGAAGCTATCACCGCCATTCAACTGGAGCGAACCTATAGCAAGCGTGAAATTTTGGAGATGTACACCAACACGGTCTACTTCGGCCGCGGTGCTTACGGATTAGCCGTTGCCTCCCAGGTCTACTTTGACAAATCGCCTTCTGAGCTTACATTGGCCGAGTGCGCTTATCTGGTAGCTCTGCTGAAGGCCCCGGAACTGTACGATGCTCGCCAATTTCCCGAGCGCGCCCTCCAACGGCGCAACCTTGTACTCCGCCTTATGTGGGAAAATGGCTTCATCAGCGAAGCCCAGGCTCGCATGGCGATGCGGGAGCCCATCCGTCTTGCTGAAGAGTCAACTTTACGAACGAACCTGGAGATAGCACCGCACTTTCTGGAAATGGTCCGCCAAGCTGTCAGCCAAGACTGGCGTCTGCGGGGATATGACCTTTACCGAGATGGGTTGACCATCTACACCACCCTCAACGCCCGCCTCCAGCGGTATGCCTTCGCCGCCGTCCGCGAACACCTTGCAGAGTACCAACGCCTCTTTGACCGACTTTGGAAATGGACACCCACTGTGAGCTCACAGCTTCTTGAGCAAGCCATTCGACGCGATCCACGCTACCTGTCCGCCCCACCGGAAGAACGCGAGCGCATTGCCCAGCAACTTCGCCGCGACCGCCGCTTCGTCGACTCTGTCCGCTACGCCGCCACTCGCATCCAAGTCGGCTTCGTTGCCCTTGACCTCTCCACAGGCGATATCGTGGCATTAGTAGGAGCTGCCCCTGGAATTCCCGGAGCCCCATATCCAGTGCGCTCCTTTCTCAACCACGTTACGCAAATTCGCCGACAGCCAGGGTCAGCATTTAAGCCATTCGTATACGCTGCCGCACTCCGGCATGGACTCTCCCCTGATTCCGTCCTGCCCAGCGGCCCCTTCCGCTACACCCTGGCCGATGGCTCCCTCTGGCAACCCAAGGGCTCAGGCGAACAGTTCGGGGAAATGGTCTCCCTACGGACAGCCTTGAAGTATTCCATCAACTCCGTTGCTGCCCGCTTGATTATTCAATACACGACCCCTCGGGAAGTTGCTGACTTAGCCCAGCGAATGGGTATCACAACGCCCTTGCGCCCTGTCCCTGCCCTGGCACTGGGAGCTTCCGAGGTCAGCCCATTAGAGCTGACGAATGCCTACGCCACAATTGCTCGCCAGGGGATCCGCATAGAGCCGCGCTTTCTCCTCCGCGTAGAGGACCGCCACGGAAACATCATCGTGGATGAGACAGCTACTCGCTCCGTCTCCGACGCACTCCCTGCGACCGTGGCTCAGCAACTGACCGCCATGCTGATTTCCGTGGTCGACGGCGGCACCGGCAGCGCTATCCGCCGTTGGTATACCGGCCCCGCCGCTGGCAAAACAGGTACTACGAACGACTTCGCTGATGCCTGGTTTATTGGCTTCACCCCTGACTTGGTCGCCGGTGTTTGGGTCGGCTTCGATGACCGCCGCATCACTTTTACCGACTGGTACGGACAAGGAGGACGCGCCGCTGCCCCAATCTGGGGACGCTTCATGGCGAAAGTTTACACCGACACAACTCGCCTTTACCGCCACCGTAGCTTCACTCTCCCCGATACCCTGCAACGCCCCCCCGATACCCTGCGCCCCGAATTGCTCCTGAATCCACCTCCCGATTTCCTTCCCTCACCCCCACCGTCCCCATAGAGGCTCAATACTCAATTTGCGTGTGCAGCGCAATCTCCTCCAAAATGCTGCTAACCCGCAAGCACTCCGCTAAACTCCCTTCATACACCGCTGCTTTCCCGCGAGTGTGTACCTCCCATGTCAAGGCTTCTGCTCGCTCCCGCCCACAGCCTGTCGCCTTCATCAACTGCACGATAACCTCCTCAAAGGTGTGCCAATCATCGTTGTACAAAATCACCTTTGCCGGAATGTCGACTCCGGTAATATCCTGTTCCAAAACTTCAGACTCCTCCTGCGGTCGGGTAAGTGCACCAACGACCATGGGACAATCAAGAAACGTGGGGAACAAACCGCTCATGACTGTTACAAAATTAGCCAACCCCGTATTTTCGTGCTGCCAAATCAGACCAAAGTAGTCCTCTTTTGGAGAGCCTAATGATGATACAAGACTTCCTGCAAGCCTTGGACACCGTCATTACAGAGCGCCACATGCTGCATCATCCCTTCTACCAGCTTTGGAACGAAGGGGCACTGACACTTCCTATCTTGCGGGAATATGCCAAAGAGTACCACTTGCATGTCTATACCTTTCCGACTTTTGTCAGTGCCACGCATGCTCGCTGCCATGACCTTGCCATTCGGCAGATGCTGCTGGAAAATCTTTTTGAAGAAGAGCATGGTCCGGACAACCATCCGGAGCTGTGGGTGCGCTTTGCTGAGGCCCTGGGCGTGGAGCGGGGAGAGTTATTCCAGCATCAGTACCTACCCCAGACTCGCATTGCCGTGGAACTCCTGAAGGAGCTTGCTTTCCGTCCTCATCCTGCCGAGGGACTTGCCGCTCTTTACGCCTACGAATCCCAGGTTCCTGAAGTCGCTGCGGTCAAGCTCGAAGGTCTCCGCCGGTACTACGGTATCACTGATGAGCGAGCCCTGGCATTTTTCACTGTCCATCTCCATGCGGATGAAATCCATCGCGCCGTGCTCCGGGAGGCCTTAGCCCAGGTGTGTGCGACACCACAAGAGCAGGAACGCGCCTTGGAAGCTGCCCGTGAAGCCGCTGACGCTTTGAACCTCTTGCTGGACGGTGTCTATCAAACATACTGTCTGACCCCCCAACTGCTGCGCAACTGATGGATGAGCTTGCACCGGAGGTGGAACAGGCACTTCGTTCTGCTCTGCCACAGGGGTGCGTCCACACTGACGAGATTACACGGATAGCCTTCGCCTCGGATGCAAGCCTATACTGGTATATACCCCGGGCTGTCGTCTTCCCCTGTAGCATTGCTGATATCCAGCAGCTCTTCGCCTGGAGCCGAACCCACAAGATTCCCTTGACCTTTCGTGCCGCCGGTACGAGCCTGTCTGGACAAGCTGTGACCGAAGGAGTCTTAGTAGAAGTCCGCCGCCACTGGCAACGGTGGGAAATTTTGGACGGGGGACGCCGTGTGCGGGTACAAGCAGGAGTACGAGCAGGGCTGATAAACGAACGATTACGCCCCTACTGGCGCCGCCTGGGACCTGACCCCGCTTCGGTAGAGGTCTGCACTGTCGGAGGCATTGTTGCCAATAACGCCAGCGGGATGTGTTGCGGCACACGGGATACAGCATATCGCACCCTGGAATCCCTCGTCGTCGTCCTACCCAACGGACTTGTCTTCGATACCGGAGCAGCTGAGGCAGATTGCCTCCTCTGGGAAAAGGCGCCCGCCATTGCTGAAGGACTCCTCCGTATCCGCCACCATATCCTGAACTCCCCCGGACTCCGGGAACGCATCCGCCGCAAGTACCAGCTGAAGAACACGGTCGGCTATAGCTTGAATGCCTTCATTGACTACGACAGCCCGACGCATATTCTGGCCCACCTTATGGTCGGCTCAGAAGGTACGCTCGGCTTCTTGGCTGAAATCGTGCTCCGAACTGTACCGGACCCACCTCTCCGACTAACGGGCTTTGCTCTTTTCCCAACCCCGGAGGAAGCCTGCAGCTGTGTGCCCGCTCTACGGGAACTCGGTGCCGACGCTGTAGAACTGCTGGACGCTGCCTCCCTACGGGCCCTTGCCGGACGCCCCGGGGTCCCGATCAGCGCAGAACACTGCACACCGACATCTACAGCCTTGCTCTTTGAGTACCAACGCTTCACCTGGAGCGAACTGGAAGAATGCCAACAGCAGACCGCTGCACGTCTATCCTCAGCATCCCTCCTTGCACCTGTGTTCTTCAGCTCCGATGGGGCCCCTCATCTGTGGGCAGCCCGGCGCAGCCTGTATCCGACCGTCGCCGCCCGACGCCCACCGGGGACAACCCCCATTAGCGAAGACATCGCCGTCCCGCTGGAAGCCCTCCCCGATACAATCCACCAGCTCCGCCGCCTCTTCCTCCAGTATGGGTACCCGGATGCCGTCATCTTCGGACACGCCAAAGATGGAAACCTCCACTTCGTACTGCCCCAACCTTTAACTACTGCGCAGGATACCGAACGCTACGCCGCACTCATGGAGGAAGTTGTGTCCCTGGTCCTCCGTTATGGCGGCTCCCTCAAGGCAGAGCACGGAACCGGACGGAACATGGCTCCTTTCGTCCGCGCAGAGTGGGGCGAAGAGGCATACGAACTCATGTGGTTCCTCAAACGCTTGATTGACCCCGACGGCATTCTCAACCCCGATGTCATCCTTAGCCGCCGGGAACGGCTCCACTTGCAGCATCTCAAGCCCCTCCCAATTACCCATTCCGAATTGGACCGCTGCATGGAATGCGGCTTCTGCGAACCGGTCTGCCCAAGCCGAGATCTAACCCTGACTCCCCGGCAACGGATTGTTCTGCTCCGTCATTGCGACAAGACTTCCCACCGCTTATGGCAGTATGCCCTCATGGATACCTGTGCTACCGATGGGCTCTGCCAACTCCAATGCCCCGTGGGCATTAACACAGGGGATATCATCCGCGCACTCCGGCAGCAACAGCACTCCTCCCTTTCCCACCGATTGGCAAGTGGGCTGGCGCGGCACTTCGGCGCTGTTGATACCCTCCTGCGCACCCTCCTCCACAGCGGACACGCCGTCTCCCGCCTCCTGGGTTCCCATCGCCTGCATCGGCTGACTACCTACCTCCATCGCTGGAGCAGAGGCACCTTGCCGCACTGGAGCCCATCCCTCCGACATCCCCTTCCCCGACAGCGGACAACGCTGCCTCTAAAGCCAGGCTCCGCCCTCCTCTTCGTAAGCTGTCCTGCTCGCTGGTCGGGGGCACCGGAAACGTTGGTCTTGCCCTCCCTTGCCCACCACTGTGGGGAAGAACTTGCCCTCTTCCCTGACTCACACCGATTCTGCTGCGGTCTACTCTTTGCTTCCAAGGGATTCCACCCGGCTGCCATAAATGCCCTGCGACAGCTCCAGGCAGAGATAACTCGCCTCCAACCGCGGATGGTCGTCGTAGAAGGCAGTTCCTGTGCCTATTGGCTCAAAAGGCATGGGACCTCGGAGCCGGCAATGCTGATGGACAGTACCGAGTACATAAGCCACCTCCTTGACCATCGCCCCATCGCACGTCGGCGCAACTGCATTGCTCTGCACATCCCATGCTCAGCTCGCCTGATGGGCATCCAAGAGCACATGCTCCGAGTAGCCCACGCCTGCGCCGAACACGTCCTTACTCCGCCACTGCCCGCCTGTTGCGGTGCTGCAGGCGATTTATGGCTCACCCATCCAGAGCTTGCCTCCAGAGCAATCCAGAGTCTACAACACTACTGGTACAACGATAGCACCCCAACCGAAGGGTACAGCAGCAATCCACCCTGTGAAATGGCCTTGGAAAGCCTCACCCACTTTCCGTGGAGGCCGCTGACGGCCCTCTTTGTCTGGGCGACTGCACCGCCGGCACCACAAAGCCCGAAGGTATAACCCGGTGAAGCAAGTGCTCCACTGCTTCAACGATAGCCCCTGGCGGCATAAACGAAATCCCTTCCAAGGCCGGACTGACCGCCAGCACGAAAGGAACTCCGAACGGATACCATTCCATCACCTTGATAAGCTCACTGTAAAGTCCCACAACGGGTTTGCCCAACGCCGCAGCAATATGCACAATTGCCGTATCTGGTGTCAGTATCCACGATGCTCCCGCAAGAAGGGCAATGATCTCCGGCAGACTTCCCCGAAACAGACGACACCGCGGGTGCCTCAGCCAGTCAACAAGGCTCTCTGCCCATCTCCGGTGCTTCGGTGAAGCAATGACGAGAAGCTCTACCTCTGGTAATCGCTCAAGCAGCTCACGGCAGACCAACAGGGCATGGTGAGGCATCCAGGAGCGGTTTGCCGTATACGCCGACAAATTGATGACAACATACGGACGCCCTGGTAATTCTTGCCACCGTTGGGAGATGTCCCCTTCGGCCGAAACCGGAAATTGCCTCGGGGCACATGTGCCAAGTCCCCAGCGGTAGAGCTGTTCGAAAACGCGCTCCCATGCGTGCACGGATATGGGCACATAAGGCTGCGGCTGTTGTTCAACGGGAATCGACGGGACAAGGGTCTGCTGTCCCATCTGCAGAAGAGCTTGCATCCAATGCTGTCGCCAGTGGGACAACTCCAACTGGCGGTGGAACACTTGTCCATAGACCAACGCCCGTTCTCCATGCCGCGGCACAACGTACTCAGCCCCTGGAGCAATCGCCCGTGCCAAAACGGCTGCTTTACTCATGTGGGTAAAGACCAAAGCGAAGACGACATCGTACTCCCCTCGGAGCCGAGCAATAGCTTTGAGCCAGGAGAAATGGGGTGCATGGCGAGGATGCAGAGGGTAGTGAACATCCACGTGGGGGTCTTGGGCAGCCAACATATCGTTACGCGTGGACGTCACCACAGTAATCCGTGCACCAGGCAATCCCCGCCGCAACCACCGTAGGAGTGGGGTTGTCACGACATAATCCCCCACTGCATCATAGCGGAATACCAGCACTGAGCGAACCCGCTCTCCTGGGATAGGCTCTGCGGGGTTAAAGCGTGTCTGAGCACGGAGCAAGCGGAAGAGGAGTCGCCGTGGCGGTGCTACGTCCGTTCCAGGCTGCTGCACCCAGTCAAAAGGCGGTTGGAAATCCGGTAAGCACGCCGGATGAGCCCAAGGCAAGAGGACATAGGCACGCCTGCGATGCTCAAGCTCCCTCAGCTGTTGTGCCGCCCGTCGGGGCTCTTCCACACATTCCCAGGCTACCATCCCGTCACCGACCGCCGGAAATTCCCAACCGAATGTCCATCCCAATTTGGAAGGTGCTGTATCCCGGCTGCGCTGCTCCCTCGTTGAAAACCCCATCGTACCGCATGAAAAAGGCCGCTGTCAAACGCTGACTAATCGTATAGCGCGCCCGCGGCTCCACGGTAATCTGCGTGCTGCCATCCACCCGCAGCCCATCGGGACCTCCGGAACGGAATACATCGTGCGATGACGTTACGTTCCGTCGCACCGAAGCCAGAAGGCTCAATTCCACGTCGTTTTTCAGCTCCGTCCCAATGAGAGGCACCACCAACCCTCGCCGCATATGGTTGACTTGGAGCGAGAACTCATGCGAAACTTGCCGCTGCAGAGAGCGAGCCGCTGCTCCCAATTGGTAGCTATAGCGAACATTGTACCGGAGGACCGCCGTCGCTGGCCCTCGAAAGACCTTTTCGTCAAAATTGACCGTCACTCCGACGAAGGGTTGGAAATTCGCTTCCACCTGCTGTGCGTCAATGACGCGTCCTCGATCTGTCAGCCGGGTGTTCTCCCGATACGTGGAAGTGTACGAATGCTCCAGAGACACCCGCTGTGCACTCACCCTACGGAAGAGCCACCATTTCTCCAGTCCATCCCATCGAAGCATCCAGTTGACTCGGGGCAGAATGAGCGCCAAAGCCCCGGGATACCAGCGGAAACTTTCCACACCTTCACGGAAGGCTTCAGACAACGCCTGTTGTAAGCGGACATTCCGTTCGGTGGTATCAGCAACGCTGCCAAGGATTGCTTGGCGCCGCTGGTCATACAATTCCAACACCCGCTCCGGTGTATTACGGAAGAGCGCCAATACCAGAAGCGGAGGCAGAAACAGCGCCGTACGGCTGTATGAATTTGTGATCACAACATTGGTCGGCGTGGGAACACCGTTGGCATCCGTCCGCAAAGTCCAGTTGCGGTTATATGCGAACTCACTCTTCCACGACAGCGTCAACGTTGCTCCTTCCCAGAGGGGACGCGATGTCCGCATATCCAGAACGCTCCGTTGAGAAAAATTCTCCTGGAGCACTGCGTTGGGCGGGCGACTACCAAGGGTTGTGACAAAGCCCATGAATGGGAATCCCGAACGCCCCACCACGCGAATGCGACCATGCGGGGCGGCCAAAAGTCCCAACTGGTACGCCATCGTCGGACCGTAAATAGGGTCTTCCGGACGAAACAGGGGCGCCCGGAACCAGAAATTCGTCAACCCCGTACCTCCCAGAACCCCAGGGTTTAGCGAACTGTTGTCCTGCTGGAAGTTAATCTGGAAGTTGTCGTAATCGACAAGCGCACTCCGCAGAACCCGCAGTATCCGAGCAACCGTGCTTGGGGTATCTGCTGAGGATACTTTGCCGAACAAGTGTTCAGCAAGCTGCTTGAGGCGGAGTGCCGTATTCCAGCGGAATGAGCTCTGCCACTGCGCCTGCTTGACCACGTCCCGGATTGCTGGATCGGGTTGTCGGGGATCGGTCCAGGAGTACGTCACCGTATAGGAGCCTGTCATATCCACAAAGCGCTGCACTCGCAACAGCTCCGCAATGCGCGGGCGGAAGTTGAACGTGACGTTCTGTCGCACGGAATTGTCTTCACCCAAGTAGAGGGGGCTACCGCCCCGGAAGAGCATCTGGCGAAAGATTTCCCCACCGGTCCGCTGGCGCCCTGTGAGAGGGTCCAGTTCTATCGGAACCAGGGTTGCATTAGAGGTCACGGAATAGTCCACCGTCGGATTGAGCAAGCCTCCCTCGCTGAGACGCCACGTTGCCTGCAGCTGTTTCTGAGCCGTGAATTCGCGCACGACCGGACTGGGAAAGGGTACATCTCGGAGTTGTTCTGTTTGCCGCCCGCGGGTCAGCGTCAGCCCGAATCCGAAAGTGGTTGGCCACGGAGCTAACTGCCATGCAGAGAATTCCTGAATTAGCGGGACTTTTGCTCCCCATCCCAGGGGGCGCAGGGCAATAAGGGGTTGCATCTGCACGGCGTATTGAAGTGTAAGATTCCACCGCCAGCGGAAGCGTTCGGCAATCTGCGGTGAGCGCTCAAATTCCTGGGCGTAGGCGTACCCGATGGTAAACCGGTTGATAATATCCCTGACCCACCAAGTCTTGAAGGGTAAACCGGGACGCAGACCCGTCAATGCCCAGCTATCCTGAACACGGAGCGTCTGACTCCGAAGGCGTATTTCCTCCCCTGCCTTCGCTGCCTCCTGCGGAGATGCTCCCTGCTGCAAGCGCTGTTGCTGGACGACATTGGCGACTTCCTCCACAGGCATGTCGTTTTGCGGGATGAGATGCGGCTTTTCCAGCATCTCTGAGTGTGTGTACGTCAGCGGAATTCGGAGCTCTCGCCAAGAGGCGGGGAAGAATTTTTCCGCCGCTACCGTAACGGTTGCGTTCCAAAGACTCCGGAGAATACGGTCCCCGAAGCGCTCCTCCAGCCGATGGAAGCCCGGCTGGGTTCGCATCGCGTTGATGTTCATGGTGGCAATGTCTGCCAGTTTAAGGTCTACCGCTGCTACCCCTGCCCAGTCCGATCGGGCATCGGGCTCTGTCAACCGAAGCTCATCCACCCACACTGTTGTTGTCAGAAAGTTTGGGAAGCGCTCGGCAGGGTTGGCAATTCCAAGACCGATGAACTGTACTTGTGTCAAGCTGGGATTCCCCCGAATTCGCACGCGCCCCAGCTCATCCCCCGGTAATGCCGCTTCTACGACCTGCTGCTGGAAGAGCGAATCCCGCAGCGATTTCAATGCTGCCAACTTCTGCAGATCAATCTGGATGTCTTGCCATCCCTGGAGTAGCGGACGCCGGTACTCGTAGTAGTTGGAGGAGTCTATGCCGAAGCGGAGAAAGACTTCTGCCACAGGTACTTCACTCCGTCCTATCCGGAAGGGCATGCTACCATCGCCGTGGACAAAGAATTTTAGCCTCCGGTAGTACAGCAGATCCAGCCGCTGTGGAAATAGCCGCACCGCCATACGCTCATCCCCGTAACGCAGGTTCCGGATTCGGAGAACGAGCGATTGTTCGTTGAGCCGAATATCCCGCGTAGGGTCAGGATTGCTCAACTGCCGTGGGGGAAGGACCCCCGGCGGCATCGTATAGTAGTCTGGCGGACCGCTGTTTTCCTCGCGGCTGACGAAGGCGATCTCCAAGACAGAATCCGCATCGGTAGCAGCCGCCTGGAAGGGATGACGCCTCTGCCACAGGGACCCCACAAGGCGCCAATCTGCTATCCGGACCGTCAGGGCTCCTCCCTTGACCCAAAGGCGGGCATACTGCACGTTGGAAAAAAGAGGATTCCCCACCACGCGATCGGGGCGCCGCAAGGGGATACGGTAGAGATACCATCCATTGCTCCCACCACCGACAATTTGCGGGTTGGTCGCCGGATTAGGATCTAAGCGGATTTCGTAGCTGAAATAGCTGTTTTCCTGCATGAGGGATTGCCCATTGTTGGGATTGAGCACCTCCGTATCAGGGAACTGTCCCAGCTCCGAGCGGGAGTTGCCCTCAGGGTTGTTGTACCGCTCAAAATCCGCCTGAGTCAGCAACCCCGGGTCCTTAGTGTAGTCAAAGGAAAAGTTATCCCGCGCCGGATCCTCCTCCAGCGACAACGGGAATGGCGCGCGGGCGCGCTCGGCCGCATCGTCCAACCCGTCTAAACCCACATCTTCCCCTGCGTCCAGAATCCCATTGGGCAGCGGAGCTGCTGAAGTGATACCGTCCTCGGTGTCCAGCTTCCCGTTAGGGATGATGTCCTCGCTGATTTGCCCCAAATCAATGAAGAGCCGAGCATCGGGCTCGGCCTGCTCGATGCGCATCATGATTTCAAGATACTCGAAGTTCTCGGCGTCAAGATTGAGCGGATACGACGACAGCAGTCGTGTCATCCCAGCCCAGATTCGACGCCGATTTTCCGGCTGCCGTGCGAAAGCCGTCGTGGAATCAAAAAGCGGATTTCGGAAGTCAACAAACGCCGGATTCGGGTTATAGATGCCCCGTTCATCCGGGCGGAAGACAATGGAGAGTGCCCGCAAATTGCTCTGCCCCGGAATGACATCCCGGTTCGGATAGACCTCCCGGATAGGTGTCTCTGGAAGGAAGTACTGGTACCAGAAGAGCTTACCTCGGTAAAGCGCAACCGTAGGAGCATCAGGTCCGATCTCGGGATCAACCGGCGGCGAAGAATGGCGCCAATACCCCGGAAACATCCCCAACGGGAACCGACGGTCCGCCCCTTCAAAGTCATCAAGGTAAACAACCGGGGCGTTGTTATCAGAGGCAACCTCCGAGCGCCGTGTATTGGGGTTGGGGAGCATCTGCGCCAGCTCGGCTCGCAGCACCAAACGCGAGGGCTCCTTGGTATCCACAAACGGAAGGGTGCGGAGCAGATTCGTCAGCCATGGGGTCTCCCACTGCAGGTTAAAGTCTGTCCCCACCATCCAATTGGAAACGGGTTCATCCCCCAGACGGACTCGGTCGATGAGGGCAGCCTGGTGATAGAACATTGTCGTGAATCCCCAGGTCGCTTTCAGCAAACGCCGATTGAGTACGAGCATATCTCCCCGAAGTCCCAGAAGGGTCCGAGCCCCGATGGAGAAGAGGTCGCGGGGCTCGTATTCCACCTCTACGTTCGCATTCGGCAACAGGGCACGGGGATTACGGAGAATGACCTCCCCACTGTAGTACTGCACGGTGTAATCCTCTCCTTCCTTCAGGAGTTGCCCGTCTAAGTAGACACGGACACTGCCCGGCTCTAGATTGAAAGCGTTCAAGGATATGCGAGCGCCCGCCGAACCGGTCACTTCGCCAGCAATAATGAATCGGTCTCGGTCCGTCTGCAGGCGGGCTGCCTCAACCGTTGTGTCATAGATAGCGCCGTAGACGTAGCGTTCTGCTAAGGACGGCGTCCCACGAGCAGCGAAATACTGACGGAGCCCTTCCCGGAAAGGCTCTAACGAAGGGAAGATAATCTCCCCCGTCTGGGCATTGAAAAACGGCGATTGGACCCCTGTGTCAAAGACCCCATCCGGCGTTGGATCTCCCGTTGCATTGTTGACGCGATCTACGCCCAGAATTGTGACCAGCTTGTCCGGGCTTCCCTCAAGCACCTCCGTTGAATCATTGCTCTGCCGGACGTACCAGACCCGAACGGTGAGTTCCTGGACATTGCGCGTCCCGATCGGGTAAATATTCCGAAGCTGCCGCGCCCAGAGGGTTCGGAACCCTGGCTGTAGATTCGGACGATATACCAGCTTGAGCACCAGGGTGTCCCGCTCCCCAGCGGTGTTTGCAAAGGTACCGTAGACCTGATCATCGTCGGGACTTTCAGTCGGTCCTTCAATGCGATAGGCAACCGCATAGGTGCGGTCCTGCCGCAGGTTGAGCAATGTCAACAGCCCCAAGTGAGGATTGAAGCGATAATGCGAGGAATCCAAGCGCACGAAGCGCCCGCGCTCGACCTCCCCGGCAACAACGTTTGCTCTCTTGGACTGCTCGGGATATCGCTGCCCAATGGCAACGGGCGGAAGGTCTGCAAACGCAATTGCTTCGGCCGCCTGCGTGACCCGTAAATCTGTCGTGCTCTCCCAGACCTCAATCTCTTTGACCCGTAGCGGCGCTGCTGAGGCGGGGACAACCGGAGTAGCGTATCGGAAATACTCTCGGTAGACGGCCCGGTAAGCCGTGTCCAGGAAGAAGTGATTACGGGCGTAATCATATGCCCGAAGTGCAAAGCGCTGCCGAAGCGCTCCACCTTGGATACGCGTCGTCCGCCGCTCTGCCCGCTTCTGGGCGGCAACGGTTTTGAGGAAAAGCGGACCAAACTGGAAATCGGAACGGATTCCAAACAGAGCCTGCGCGCCTCCGATGAGCGTTGAAGGGGTCTGGAAGTTGACGTTCCCGACCTCAACCTTACGGACGACGTCGTCATCGTAGCCTTCATATCCAATACGGAACTTGTTGTCAAACTCAAACATGCGGTGAGAGCCCCAATCCACGCCCAACCGGACCTTGTCCCCGATGCGCCCGGAGACGTTCAGGTTGATGGACTGGGAAAAGATGGGACTGGACTGCACCTGCCCTGTTGCCGAAGCCGTCCCTAAGCGCTGCCAATCCCAGCGCCATCCTGCCCGGATGTTGACATCCCCAGCAACCGAAATGCTGATTTCCGGCTTGCCGAAAAGCCTCAGCAAGGGGTTAGGAGGAAGGGGAATGGTAAGGGTAGCAATTTGTCCCAAGAGTTGATTCCGCTCTTGTGGAGATAGCGCCAAACGGATATCGTAGCTCTGCCACAAGGAGTCCCAAATACGGTCCTGCCACAGACGTTGGCGCCACTGCAAATACTCCTCCAAGCTCCACACCGCCGGTGGCAGCAGCTCAATACCGTCATAGAGGAGGCGACGACGCCACTGCCACGTGGTGGTATCAAATTCGTAATGCTCTTCCCATACCGCCCGTTGCCCGGGACCGATCCCTTCTGGACGAGCCCGATACTGCCAAAGCTCTCTACCGCGGGGGAATCTCTGGTTTGTGTCCACCTGTGCCCAACAAAGCCCTCCAGCAAGGGCTAAGAAAAGACAGCGTCCCCACCAAGTGTACAGCCCCAGAGCATTCCTATGGCTCATTTCCACTTCCGACGGCTCAACTCCGCTGCGACACTGACGACTCACATCTCTAACGGTGGTAGCTCTGGAGCACTCCGATCCCTGCTCTCCTGTGGGACATATCCACTTTCTGACGCAGCCCCGTTCTCCATCACAAAGGCGCTAAGTCCTGGCACCGAGGACGGCGGAAGTCATCATGGGTTGGCGCATGCTCCTCGCCCTCCAGATGGGTCATAATATCGGCTCGGGTGGCAACAGCTTCGGCAACACGCTCTTCGGCTTCTGTGGCCAGCTTATGTGCCTGCTCAATCGGAGTTCCGTCGGCAAACTGGAGGTGGAAATCAATATAGACCTGCGGGCCGACCTCCCGCAGGCGAAAGCGATGATACCGAAGCCCATGCTCAGCACAGAAATCTTCTAATGCCCGCCGAGCCCGCTGCTCCAGCTCCGGATTCGTCTGGTCCATGAGCCCATAAATAGCTCCACGAACCAACTGCACACCCTCTTTGGCCAGGTGAATCCCAACGAGACATCCCAGCAGTGGATCCATTATCCACCATTCCGTCGCATTGATTAGAAGCAACCCAAGGACAGCCCCGGCGCTGGTCCAGACATCGGCTAGGACATGCTTTCCATCGGCAATGAGCAGGGGGGAGCGAGAGCGTTTCCCTTCGCGAACCAGCAGTATGCCCAAGACCAAATTTGCCACCGCCGCCAGCAACGTGAAGGCGATCCCCTCGCCTATATGCTGCAACACAACGCCTGTGAAGAGCTTTTCCACTGCTGTCATTGCAATAGCGGCAGCAGCTATCACGATCAGCCCCCCTTCAACCCCTGCGGAAAAGTACATCGCCTTGAAGTGCCCGAAAGGATGTTCCCGGTCTGGAGGACGGAAGCTCACCCGGAGCGCATACCACGCTAGCGCAACTGCCAAGACATGGACAACCGACTCCAGCGCATCTGAGAAGATCACAACGGAACCCGTCACGATGTAGGCAGCCCACTTTGCCCCCAGAATTGCAATCCCTAACGCCAGAGAAGCATTCATCAGGCGGACATGGTTCTGGGGCGGTGCGGCTTCCAGCTGCATGACCCCAAGCCGGATTTACTCGGTAATCAGAGTGTTGATCGTCGCCAGGAATTCCCGATTGTTCCGGGTCCGGCGCATGTGCTCCAACAATAGCTCCATAGCCTCCACAGGGGGAAGCTCGCTTAAGACCTTTCGCAAGATCCAAACCCGATTGAGCTCCTCCGGTGTCAAGAGTAGCTCTTCCCGGCGCGTACCCGAGCGATTTAGATCAATGGCAGGAAAGATTCGCCGCTCAGCCAGCTTGCGGTCCAGGACCAACTCCATGTTGCCGGTACCCTTGAACTCTTCAAAGATCACCTCGTCCATACGGCTGCCTGTTTCAATGAGCGCTGTGGCAATGACTGTCAAGGATCCCCCCTCTTCAACCTTCCGTGCCGCACCAAAGAAACGCTTTGGACGATGGAGAGCATTGGCGTCAACTCCACCGGAGAGGATCTTTCCCGAATGAGGAATCACGGTGTTGTTTGCCCGCGCCAGACGCGTGATAGAATCCAGCAGGATCACCACATCGTGCTTGCACTCCACCAAACGCTTCGCTTTCTCCAGTACGATATCGGCAACCTGCACATGACGCTCCGGCGGTTCATCAAAGGTAGAGGAAATCACTTCTGCCCCTCGGACGGAGCGCTGCATGTCGGTAACCTCCTCTGGGCGTTCGTCAATCAAAAGAATAATGAGTTTGACCTCAGGGTGATTGCGGCTAATGGCATTTGCTATCTGCTGTAAGAGAATGGTTTTCCCCGACTTCGGTGGAGCAACGATAAGTCCACGCTGTCCCTTGCCAATGGGGCACAGCAGGTCAATGATGCGGGTAGAATACTCATTCGGTACCGTCTCCAACCGAAAGCGTTCCGTGGGGTAGACGGGGGTCAAATCCTCAAACACCGGGCGGTCCTTGACCGCCTCCGGCGGCAGGTAGTTGACGGATTCAATCTTGAGCAAGGCAAAGTAGCGTTCCCCCTCCCTCGGTGGACGAACATGCCCCCGAATGGTATCCCCAGTCCGCAAGCCAAAGCGCTTGATTTGCGAAGGCGAGACATAGGCGTCATCGGGCGAAGGTAGATAACTGGACTCGGGCGAGCGCAGAAAACCATATCCTCCGTCAGAGGCGATTTCCAAGACTCCCTCCACAATGGAGACCCCAACTTCCTCGGCAGCTCGCGCTTGCTGTTCCCGAAGTAGCTGCCCTTGAGCCTCCAGGATGCGGAAGATCAAATCCTGCTTCCGCATATCAGCATAGTTGGGGATGCCGAGTGCACGAGCAATCTCAAAAAGCTCCGCAATCTTCCGGTTCCGCAGCGTCTCAACGTCAAAGACAGGAAGGGTCTCCGCTACCGGTCCATTTGTTCCTTCCCGCTCTTCCATCCTTGTTGCCCACTCCAGTTGACCGACATATGTTCGTTACCCGCCTGACCCCTGGACTTCCTGCCCGTCTCTACTCCAAACGGTACAGCCCGAGGAAGTAGACACTGCACGTGGAAG
Source organism: Bacteroidota bacterium (assembly GCA_030550395.1). Lineage (GTDB taxonomy): Bacteria > Bacteroidota > Ignavibacteria > Kapaibacteriales > HRBIN21 > HRBIN21. Next base: position 335,388 of record JAUQPL010000001.1, read on the forward strand.
GATTCTGGAAGCCGTCGTGACCACCCCATTCCGTCAGGCGCGCAAGTATAGACGCATGACTACTGCCCCCATTGCTTTCCCACACCACAGTATCCCCGATACAGCATCCTTTTCTCCGACCCAGGCATAGAATCATCGGTAAGCCCGTCCACGTTTTGCACACCACCTACAGCCTATCTGGCAAGTATGCACCCTTAGAAAGGCAGACCACACTACAGCCACGAGGTCCAATGCTTCAGCGCACGTAGCCCGAGAAGGAGTCCTGTCACTACGCCAAGCGCATACCACCATGGCATCGGAAGCCCCAGAGTTCCCGTCCAGCGCCACTGGAGCAAGGCTTCCATAACAGCAAAGCTCGCCACCGCCGTCCACCAGGTGGAGTATTCCCGTCGTAGGACAGAACGCCACCGGAACGGGAGCTCTGCAGGGCGGTAGCGGCAGAAACACAGAAGCAGCGCGGGGGTCTGTTCTGCCCAGCTTTGGAAACGAGCCCCAAAACGCCGTTGGAGAAAGGCCTCCTCCGCCAGCATAATGCGCTCGTACACCAGCGCGAACATCATCATCCCCACAAGCCACAGCCACCAAATTGCCGGACGCAGAAGGACCCCAGACCACATAAGGGCATTGGCTGCATAGAGAGGATGCCGCAGCAGCGAATAGGCTCCCGTGGTGTTCAGCTCCTCTGCAACCTGTTCCCGTCGGTTCCGTCCCGAGGTTCCCTCAGGGACTTTACCCACAATCCACACACGCAGACATGCACCAGCACTGAGCATCAACAGGCATCCAATCTGCCACCACCCGGATCGGGCAAGTGGAGGGACGGTTTCCCATCGGATTGCAATGACACTTATCGGGAGCAGAAGGAGGGGGATCCATCCCCGATGTCGGAACAACCACTCCCCCTGCCGCCGAAGCGTTTCTGTAAGCACCACTTGAATCTCCCTTTCGCCCGAGCATAAGGAACGCAAGAAGGCGTCCACTTCGTGTAAAGACTTCGGAAAGTATCTGCAGAGAAAGGGCTAATTTTGTATGCTGAACTTGTCCCCGCCTCTCTTGTTGCAACGGTGGCAGCAAACACACAAGCGTCAGGAAAGCCGCCGATATGGAAAGAGCTGCTACCATATGCCAACCTTGGAATGACCATCGCGATTGCGTTGGTGGGCTGTGGTGCTGTCGGTTGGTGGCTGGATCAACAGCTCCGGAGTTCTCCAATCGGGCTCTTGAGCGGACTTGGCGTTGGCTGTGCCGTTGCCATGCGGGAAATCTGGAAGCTCATTCGCAAGCTCAACCGAAAGGAGGGATTCCACCTATGAGTTTAGACACACTGACCGGGACCGCATGGGGGCTTGGGTTGTGTGTGGGGAACTTTGCTACTGCCTATCTTATCGCCCGATGGGCATTCCGTCGCTCCCTTCGGAGCTTTCTCCGATGGGTTCTCGGCGGAATGGTTGTGCGCCTGCTCCTCACCAGCGCCCTTGCCCTGTATCTGCTGACAGTTGTCCACGTTGAACCACTGAGCTTTGCGCTCTCCTTTACCCTTGGTGTCAGCGTGCTCTTGACAGCAGAAATTCTGGACTTCCACCGTCGCTATGAGACCTTTCGTCTCCGCCCGCTCACCACGAGGTAGGAAACCACTGCCATGAGCGCTGCCCATACCAGATCGGATGGGAATGTCTTCACGCACCTGCTCGGGGAGTTAGGGGATCACCACGGCTTTTACGTGGGTCCGTACAAGGTTGCTGAGCTCCCGATTATCCTTTGGGACAACGGACAGCTCCATATCTACCCCTCCTCCGCAGCTATGGAAGCAGGCCGATTGTACCGCATGGAGCAAGGACATCCGGTACGGGTTACCGATGGACAGAAACCGACATTGGACCTGTCCATCACCAACTTGGTCGTGTACCAGTGGATTGGCATTGCACTCCTGGGACTTTTCCTCTGGCGTTCCTTGCGGCGCTACCGTCAGAACCCCTTAGAGCCACCTCGTGGGCTGCAGAACGCAATAGAGGCAATCGTCGTGTTCCTCCGCGATGAGGTTGTCCGCCCCAACATTGGCTCTACTGGTCTTGCCAATGGCTTGCTCCCATACTTCCTGACGCTCTTCTTCTTCATCCTCATCCTAAACCTCCTGGGGCTGATTCCGGGTGGACACACGGCAACGGGCTCGCTCGCCGTCACAGGAGCATTAGCCTTGACTGCCTTCGTCGTCATCAACGGAGGAGCTATCGCAACCATCGGATTCAAGAAATGGCTTCAACATCTTCTCGGCGGAGGACCCCTATGGCTGAGTCCTATCCTTGTGCCGATTGAAATCATCGGGATGTTTGCTAAAGCCTTTGCTCTCTGTGTCCGATTGTTTGCGAATATGACCGCAGGACATATCGCCCTGCTGTCACTGGTCGGATTGATCTTCTTCTTCGAGACAGTGCTTATCGCGCCGATATCGGTTGCGTTCTCTGTGTTTGTATACTGTCTAGAAACCCTGGTGGCATTCTTGCAAGCGTACATCTTTACGATTTTAACGGCTGTCTTTCTAGGTTTAGCCAGTGAAGAGACGCACTAACAAGGAAACCAGCGGCTGCCAATAGCAGTCGTCAGAATAAGGGTATGGTTCCACAAACACATGCAGGGATAGACCCATGGAACTCGGATTGGCGTGGTTAGCTGCAGGTATCGGGGTTGGCATTAGTGTCTTGGGCGCTGGCACAGGCATTGGACGCTTAGGAGCGGCAGCTCTGGAGGCCGCCAGCCGACAGCCGGAAACAGCCGCCGAGACCCGTACGCTCATGCTCATCGCTGCTGCCCTCATTGAGGGAATTGCCCTGATCGCCTGCATCGTCTGTATCCTACTGGCGGTTAAAACTGCCTAACCTCTGCGGGGGAGGATAGACCATGCCGAACTTTTTGGAGGTTTCTCCAGGGTTGCTCTTCTGGACGCTGGTCAATTTTGGAATCTTCCTGATACTGGTAGCCCGCTATGCGTGGAAACCCCTTCTGCAGGCCCTAGAGCAGCGGGAGCAACGCATTGCCGAATCTTTGAACTATGCGGAGCAGGCACGTCGGGAAGCTGAACGGCTGCTCCAAGAGGCTCAAGAACAACTGCGGGTTGCTCAACAAGAGATGCAGCGCTTAGTCCGGGAAGGCAAACAACAGGCGGAAGCCTTCCTGCGAGAAGCCGCAGAGCAGGCTGAACATATCAAGCGACAAAAACTCGAGGAAGCCGAGCGCGAAATCCACCGACAACTGGAACGCGCTTATGCTCAGCTATACGCTGATGTGGTAAACTTAGTACTGGAAGGCACAACTCAGCTGCTCCAGCAGACATTGGATTCCACTGCCCATCGGCAATTAGTGGAGTCCTTCCTTGCAGAAGTTGCACGGCACAACTGACCGAATGTCCCCGTTGCGGATTGCTCGGCGATATGCCACTGCGCTCCTGAAAATGGCACAGGAGCAGGGAGAGCATGACCGTATCTACGACGAACTCCAACAACTGCGTGCTGTCATCCAGAGCTCGTCCGAGCTGCGCGCCTTCCTGCGCAATCCCATCATTCGCAGCGAGCGGAAACGAGCCGTCCTGGACGAGCTATTCCGCAGCCGAGTCCACCCACTGCTCCTCCACTTCCTCTTTCTGCTGGTGGACAAGCGCAGGGAAGCACTCCTTCTGGATATCATCACCGCATACGAGGAACTCTACTTCCAGTACACCGATCGCTTAGCTGTCACGGTCCGCTCCGCCATCCCTTTACCAGAGGACTTACAGGAGAGGCTCATAACTGCATTGCACGAGCGGACAGGTAAGACCATTGTTCCTCACTTCCAGGTTCGTCCAGAACTCCTCGGGGGTGTCCAACTCCAGATTGGGGACACCATCATTGACGGCACCTTACGTCACGCCTTGAAGCGCCTCCATCAACATCTTCTACAGAATATCCCGGCTCACTGGTCCTCTCACTCTGGTCAAGTAAGTCTCCCCACAAACCACGAACCATGATTGAACTGCGCCCGGAAGAAATCTCAACTATCCTACGCCGTCAACTGAGCGGCTTTGAAAAAGAGGTAGACATCTACGACGCCGGGACCGTTCTCCAAGTTGGCGACGGGGTCGCCCGCGTCTACGGGCTCCGCCAATCAATGATATCAGAATTGGTGGAATTCCCCAACGGCGTTGTGGGCATGATCCTCAACCTGGAGGAGGATCACGTCGGTGTTATCCTCTTTGGGGACGACCGATTAGTAAAGGAAGGCGACATTGTCCGCCGTACCGGACGCGTCGCATCCGTACCGGTGGGCGAAGAGCTTTTGGGACGCGTGGTCAATCCTTTAGGGATTCCGCTGGATGGGAAAGGCCCTATTAATGCCAAACAGTACCTGCCAATTGAACGGAAAGCTGTTGGGGTCATTTACCGACAACCGGTCAAGGAACCGCTCCAGACAGGCATTAAAGCCATTGACGCCCTCATTCCGATTGGACGGGGACAGCGGGAGCTTATCATCGGAGACCGCCAAACGGGAAAGACTGCTTTAGCTATTGACACAATCATCAACCAAAAGTACACTCACACACCGGAGGCACAGCGGCGCGGGATTAAACCCGTTTACTGCATCTACGTCGCTATCGGACAGAAAGCCTCCACCGTTGCCAATGTCGTGGCGACCCTGCGGGAATACGGGGCAATGGACTATACGATCGTCGTCGCAGCAAACGCCTCTGACCCTGCTCCGCTGCAGTATATTGCCCCGTACTGTGGAGCTTCCATGGGCGAATATTTCCGGGATACAGGTCGTCATGCACTCATCGTCTACGACGACCTTTCCAAACAAGCAGCCGCTTACCGACAGGTTTCTCTCCTCCTGCGTCGCCCACCAGGGCGGGAAGCCTATCCCGGAGACATCTTCTACGTCCACAGCCGCCTCCTTGAACGCGCCGCCAAACTCAGCGACGAACTGGGCGGCGGATCACTTACCGCCCTGCCTATCATCGAAACACAGGCAGGCGACGTTGCTGCCTACATTCCTACCAACGTGATCTCCATTACCGATGGGCAGATCTACTTGGAAACTGGACTCTTCAACGCAGGAATCCGCCCAGCAATGAACATTGGGATCTCCGTCTCTCGAGTCGGCGGTAATGCACAAATCAAAGCGATGAAGCGGGTTGCCGGTCCACTCAAGATCGAGCTGGCAATGTACCGCGAACTGGAAGCCTTCGCAAAATTTGGCTCTGACCTGGATCCCACAACACAGAGACAGCTACGGCGCGGTGCCCGGCTGGTGGAAATCCTCAAGCAACCACAGTACTGCCCAATGCCCGTGGAGGAGCAGATCGCTATCCTCTACGCCGCAACCAATGGATGGCTAGATGAACTGCCAGTGGAGCTGATCTCCTCCTTTGAGCGGGAATTCCTGGAGTACCTACGAACCTTCCACCGACACGACATTCTGGAAGCGATTCTGGACACGCAAGATCTCACCCCGCAAATTACACAGCGACTCGATGAAGCGCTCCAACGCTTTAGTGCGGAATTCCGCAAACAGCACCTATCAGCATGAAGATCTTGCTGACCGGTGGAGCCGGCTTTATCGGAAGCTGCTTCCTGTGGAAGCTCAACCAAGAGGGAATTACCGACGTCATCGTTGTGGATAACCTTCATAACGACCGTAAATGGCGGAACCTCCTTGGGAAACGCTTTCGGGAATTTGTCTCCAAAGATGCACTTTTCCCAAGGCTCCTTCGCGGGGACTTTGGGCACCTGGATGCCATCGTCCACTTAGGAGCACGGACTGACACGACTAACACTGAGCTTGCCACCCTGCTGATGGACAATTACGAATACAGCAAGACCTTAGCACGGTACGCCGTCGAACACGGTATCCGCTTCCTCTACGCCAGTAGTGCCGCCACATACGGTGCCGGTGAACAGGGATTCCAGGAATGCCAGCTCTGGCAACTGCACCCGCTCAATGCCTACGGCTTCTCCAAGCACCTCTTCGACTGCTGGGCAGCAGCTGAAGGAATTCTGGATCAGGCCGTGGGAGTAAAACTCTTTAACGTCTATGGCCCAAACGAGTATCACAAGGGACCCATGGCAAGCCTGGTTTGGAAGGGCTTCCAACAAATCCAACACAGTGGACGCCTGCGGCTCTATAAATCCCACGTGCCTCAATACAGCGATGGGGAACAAAAGCGGGACTTCGTCTACGTTAAAGATGTCGTGGAAGTCCTCTGGAAACTCCTACTCCATCGAGAGCTCCATGGGCTATACAACGTCGGCACTGGTCAGGCACGAAGCTGGAATGAACTTGCCCAAGCCCTCTTCGCTGCCATGGGTCGCACACCGGAAATAGAGTATGTCCCCATGCCTGAAGAACTCCGCTCGCAATATCAGAACTTTACTCAGGCTGACATCACAAAGCTCCAGCACAGCCCTGCCGCTCACCTGTTTACTCCTCTGGAGGAAGGAGTGCAGGACTACGTACAGGGATATCTTCTTTCCGGACGCTTGTACCTTTAAAGCAGTGCCATCGCGATGGCAACGCTTCGGGACATTCGGCGCCGTATCCAGGCTGTTCGCAATACAGCAAAGATCACTGCAGCAATGCGAATGGTCTCGGCAGCCAAGCTCCGTCGAGCTCAGGAAGCCATTTGGGCTGCCCGTCCCTATGCCCGAAAGCTTACAGAAATCCTCTGGCACCTGGCCGGAACGACCCAGGACTTCGTCCATCCCTTCTTTGAACGCCGCAAGGAGCTGTCCAGAATTGCCCTCATAGTGGTTACCGCCGACCGAGGACTCTGCGGTAGTTTCAACAACAACGTTCTCCGCGCCGCTGTCCAGCACATTGAACGATTCCACCAGGACTTTCCTCGGGCTACGGTCGAAATTCTTGCCGTTGGGCGCCGGGGGCTGAACTTTTTCCGCAAACGTGCTCGTGAAGTCATCGCTTATGAAAAACCGGATGCTTTCTCGCCCCTTCGCTACACAACAGCCCAAGAACTGTCTCGCTTCGTCATGGACGCTTATCTGACGGGGCATTACGATCGGGTGGAGGCCATCTACAACGAATTCCGCTCCATCCTCCGTCAAGAAGTTCGCCATGAGCTGATTCTTCCCATCCTTCCACCAGAGGGTCAACAGCAGCCCCACCGTACGGAGTACATCTATGAGCCTTCGCAGGCGGACATTCTGAATGCTCTGCTACCACTATCGGTCCAGACTCAGCTGTGGCGCATTCTCTTGGATTCCCACACCGCCGAACACGCCGCACGGATGCTGGCGATGGAAAACGCCACAACCAATGCTTACGAGCTCATTCGCCACCTGCAGCTTCAGTACAACAAAGAACGGCAGGCCTCCATTACAAAAGAGATGGTGGAAATCACCAGCGGTGCGGAAGCACTACGCTCACACGGATAGTCAGACCAAAGAAACAGCCAACCATGTACTGCAGCACGCCTCCAGAGACTCAGGAGAGCAAGATAGATGTACGTCCGCTCTTAGAACCCCGCTCCATTGCTGTCATCGGAGCTTCCCGACAGCCCCAGACCGTCGGCTGGCTTGTGTTTGATAATCTCCTCTCCGGCGGCTACACCGGGGTCGTTTACCCTGTCAATCCCCACGCCCACGCTATCCGAGGAGTGCGAGCCTACCCTACCATTGAGGCCATCCCGGATCCAATTGAGCTTGCAATCATCACCGTGCCAGCGCCTTCTGTTGCCGACGTCTTGGAATCCTGTGGTCACCAAGGGGTCCGCGCCGCTATCGTTATCAGCGCCGGCTTTAAGGAAATCGGCCCTGAAGGGATAGCTCGAGAGGAACGCCTCCGCGCTATCGCCCGTCGCTATAGGATTGCCCTCCTGGGCCCCAATTGCCTTGGGCTTATGAACACCGACCCGGCGATTCAACTAAATGCCACGTTTGGTCAAACAATGGCTCAGCGCGGGACAATTGGCTTCATCAGCCAAAGCGGGGCTCTTTGTGCCGCTGTCCTTGACTACACCCGGGCGCATAACATTGGACTCAGCAAGGTCATTAGCCTCGGAAACAAAGCAGGGGCAACAGAGGTAGACTTCCTCGACTACCTCTGGCGCGATCCGCATACAACGGTGATTCTGCTCTACATTGAGGAGCTATCCGATGGACGTGCTTTCCTGGAGTTAGCCCATCGGATTACCAGTGACACCGAAAATCCCAAACCTATCCTCGCTCTAAAAGCCGGACGCACTATCGCCGGTGCCCGTGCTGTAGCTTCCCATACGGGCTCCTTGGCGGGAAGTGACGAAGTTTACCAAGCTCTTTTCAAGCAAGCAGGGGTGCTGCGGGTGGAAACAGTGGAAGACCTCTTTGAATACGCTCTCGCCTTCGCTAATCAGCCCATCCCCAAAGGCTCACGAGTCGCCATCGTCACCAACGCTGGGGGTCCGGGTATCATGGCGGCGGATACTTGTATTCAATACGGGCTGGAGGTTCCGCCCGTTCCTCAGCCCGAGCGTTTCCGCCACCAATGTCACCTACCCACCCACGCTGGGGTTACCAACCCAATTGATCTCATCGCCGACGCCCGCTCCGAACGGTATGCCTGCGTGTTAGATGCTCTGCTGTACGATCCTACGTTCGACGCATTGCTCATCCTCTTCGTCCCCATTCCCACAGCGGACATTGAAACTATTGCGCAAGTCATCATTGACGCTGCCCGCCGCCGACTCAAACCCATCGTGGCATGCTTCATGGGGGTTGTTGACGTTGGACCGGCAAAAGCTGCCCTACGGGCCGCCGGTGTACCTTGTTACGACTTCCCCGAGGACGCTGCCCGCGCATTAGCAGCGATGGCATGGTACGCACGGTGGCGCGCTCGTCCCGTGACAGGATACCGTACCTTTGATGTCCGGTGTACAGAGGCAACTCAGCTCCTGGAGAGTGCTCAACCGAATGCGAACGGCTTTATTCCTGAAGACATCGCCTTTCGGATCTTGGAATGCTACGGCTTTGCCCTCCTCCCCTGGGCTGTCGCCCACTCGCCAGAGCAAGCAGCTGAGGTTGCGACTCAGTTGGGCTTCCCCGTCGCTCTCAAGGTGCTTTCGCCCGACATTATCCACAAATTTGACATCGGTGGCGTCGTGCTCCACGTGGATTCTCCTGAGAGCGCTCGCCGTGCGTTTGACCAAATCCACAAGGCGATCCTCGAGCACTCCCCAGGAGCTCGCTTTGACGGCGTGCTCGTCCAGAAGATGGGGGAGCGCGGACACGAACTTATTCTAGGCGTCAAGCGGGACGAACAGTTCGGTCCCATCGTCATGGTCGGGCTGGGAGGCATTTACGTGGAAATCTTCCGTGACGTAGCCTTCCGCATCGCTCCTCTGCGCGAACGGAGTGCCCACCTAATGCTGGAAGAAACTCGCGCTGCAGCTCTCCTCCGTGGTGCCCGTGGACAACCCCCTGCCGACATTGATACCGTAGCGGAATACCTTCTCCGCCTCTCCCAACTGTCGCTGGAGCAGCCTGAGATTGAAGAATTAGATATCAACCCCCTGTTGGTCTATCCACGGGGCAATGGAGCTGTCGTTGTGGACGTCCGTATCGCTGTCCGTCGAAACGACAAGACGCCCCTGTGAAAGCACGTACGGTATACATCTGCCAGAACTGCGGTGCAACCTCTGCCCGCTGGATTGGACGTTGCCCTGTCTGTGGAGAGTGGGACACTTTCGTTGAAGAGCGGCGCGAAACGGGAGAGCACCGCTCTGAGCCTCAGACTAAGGCAGCATCCCCAACTCTTCTTGCCGAGGTTGGTTCCCAGAAAACTGAACGCCTCCGCAGCGGAATTGGAGAGCTTGACCGTGTCACTGGAGGGGGCTTTGTTCCTGGCACGTTGACCCTCTTGGCCGGGGATCCTGGAGTCGGGAAATCAACTCTTCTACTCCAGGTCTGCGCTCAGTTAAAGGCAATCCAAGCACTCTACATCTCCGGCGAGGAATCGCTGGAACAGCTACGCTTGCGTGCCGAGCGTCTTGGGACATTGCCCCCCACATTGCTGGTACTGGCGGAAACAGAATTAGAAGCTGTTGAACAGGCTATCCTCGAAGCTCAGGCACAGTTCGTGGTCATTGATTCTATCCAAACCCTCCACAGTCCTGCCCTAGAATCGCCTCCTGGCTCAGTAACGCAAGTTCGCGAAGCTGCCCTCCGACTTCAACGGCTGGCAAAGCAAACGGGGTCCATTATTCTGGCTATTGGACACGTAACGAAAGAAGGACTTGTTGCGGGTCCGAAAGTTTTAGAGCACATCGTTGACACCGTGCTCCAGTTTGAAGGGGAAGTTCCTTACGCATACCGTGTCTTGCGCGCGGTCAAGAACCGTTTCGGTCCAACCCATGAGCTTGGCTTCTTTGAAATGACAGCCTCGGGATTGCGGGAACTGCCCAATCCTTCAGTGCTGTTTTTGAGTAATGACACAGAGATGGAGTCAGGGGTGGCTATTGCCACTGTCTTGGAGGGAACTCGTCCCTTAGTAGTGGAAGTACAAGCGTTGGTAACTCCAAGCGCATATGCTGTACCTCAACGCAGTATTACCGGATACGACTACCGACGACTGCAGATGATCATGGCTGTTTTGGAGCGACGGTTGGGTATTGGACTACGACAGTATGATCTCTTTGCCAACATCGTCGGTGGACTACGCTTAGAAGATCCCGCCCTGGATGCGGCGTTGGCGTTAGCAATTGTTAGCTCCTACCGGGATATTCCCCTCCCTCCACAGACAGCCGTTTTCGGTGAATTAGGGCTCACTGGGGAACTGCGTCCTGTGCGCTTGCCTGAAATTCGCCTGCGGGAAGCTCATCGTATTGGCATTCGTCGCCTTCTCCTCCCGAAGGCGAACGCTGAAGCTCTGTCCTATGCTTCCCCTGAGCTGGAACTCATCCCTATTGAGCGACTTTCCTTAGCCCTGACCCTCTTGTTCCCTTGAAGATGTCCCATCCCTTGTTGGAGGCAAAATGCCTGTCCGTCCCTCCGAACTAAAAGCCCTCACGGAGTTGACCGACGAAGACCTGATGAGACTGTTCCAGCAAGATAACTCCGAAGCCGCCTACACCGTCCTGGTTCGCCGTTACAGGTCTCCCATCACGAATTTCCTCTACCGATTCGTGGGCAACTACGACGATGCCTTGGACTTGGCCCAGGAAACTTTCCTGCGTCTGTACAAGTATAAGCACACGTATCACTCGGTCCAACGCTTCTCGACATGGCTCTATACGATTGCAACCAATGTTGCCCGCACGTTCTATCAGCAGCGGAACCGGTACTCGACGGCCTCCCTTACCTCTATGCAATCCAGCGAGGAGGAAGAGCCATCGGAATGGGAAATCCCCGACACCAGCTATATACCCGACCAGAGGGTGGACTCCACGTATATTGCTCAGCGCATCCAGAAGGCACTTATGCAATTGCCCCCCGTCTTCCGGGAAGCTATCGTGCTTCGGGAAATCCTGGAGTTGTCGTACGAGGAAATTGCCGAAGTCATGCAGACAGAGTTAGGCACGGTTAAATCTCGCATTAACCGGGCCCGGCAGCGCCTACAAGAACTTCTGCGGGATGTTTACGAAGAGTTATACGGAACCCCAACTTCCCAAGCAGAATAAGCCATGAACGAGCGTGAACACAAGAATCAACCCTTGCTCAAAGCATTCCTCTCTTCTGTTCCTGTACCGGAGGATTTTGAGCTACAACTTTGGATCCGCCGTGCTCTCCGTGAGCTCCCCTCTGTCCATATCCCCGATACCTTTGAAGAAGCTTTGTGGCAACGCATCCACGCCGAGCAACAGATAAACTCCTGGCGTCATGGGCTTGCAATCTCCGTCCTCCTCACTGCCCTCTGGGGTGGGATACTGGGCCTTTGGCCCGCCAGCCGTTCCTCCACATCTGTAACTCAGACCGCTCCTTTACGAGGGGTTGTTGTCACGGAACCTCTGCTCATCCCAGCGGACCAACGCTTTATAGAAATATCCCCGCAACCACCACGCAAACCTTCCTTACAACCCCAGCGCTCCTTAATGCCCATACCTGGCGGCACAAATCCTCTCCCACCGCCGGAGGAATAAGCTCCTCCCACCACCACAGAGGAGGTTCCTTAACCTTGCATCAGAGGAGCACGGGAAGGATATCCCTTTCTGCATTTTCCCTCCTTTCGGAAAATGCAACCCCGCGCCAGGTACCCGGCGGGCGAATACTCGCCCGGGGTACCCATAGACGCGAGGCACACAGCTTCCACTGCTGTCTTCTTAGCGCACCGGTTGGGGTGGTTCCATGACCGCTCCGCAATTCTTACAGGTGCGGAGCTCTACAGAGCCGTAGAAGCGCTCAAAGACGCGTGGAAGCTGTTCAACAATGTCACGGACATGGAGGAATTCTTCGTAAAGCTTATCCCCACACCGCTCACAGAACCACATGAAACCGTCCAATTCGTCAGGGCGCCGCTTGCGTTCAATGACCAGCCCAACAGTGTTCGCTGGGCGCTGCGGCGAGTGGGGCACCCGTGGTGGAAGGAGAAAGATTTCCCCTTGCCGGATCGGGATATCCTTGGGCTGCCCGTCCTCAATTACCTTAAGCACGATATCACCCTCCAACTGGTAGAAGAACTCCTCCCCCTCATCGTAGTGGTAGTCCTTCCGGGCGTTAGGACCACCCACAACCATAATGATGAAGTCCTGATTGTCTGTGTAGACAACCGCGTTGCCCACCGGCGGCTTGAGCAAGTGGCGATGTTCTTCTATCCATTGCTGGAAGTTGATCGGCGGGAGCAGGGGCATGGGGTCCTCACTTTCTGTCAAACTTTCCTCAACTGGCTCTTTTGGGGTACGCAATTTACGGAAATTCGGCACTTAGGCTATAACACCCAATTCATTGAGGCACACCAAGTTATGGCTTAGGACGTGGAGCCTTCTCTGGGGCCTCTTCCGAATCCCCTGGGGATGGTACTACATCAGGGAGAATTGAGGGCTGGGGAGCCGACTCCTGTAAAACCGGTTGCGCCGGCGGCTTGGCCGGCGAAGAAGGGGGTGTCGGTGGAGCGGGGTAACGCTGTAGAATCGCCTCCGGTGCAACTCCCTCACGGCGGGCACGGGCATGGGCAACGCTTAGCCGGATATCGGCAGCGTATTCCGACGTTGGGTATTGCTGGAGCAAAAGCTCATAATAAAACAAAGCGCTATCCACCTGCCGCAATGGAGGATGTTCGTACATCCACCCTAACGCATACAATGCCTTGGGAGCATAAGGAGATGCTGGGAAGCGCTCTACCAGGCGGTATAACTGTTGACGAGCAAGGGTATACTCCCCAATGCGCCACAGGCGCATGCCGGATTCATAGAGCTCAGCCGCCGTGTCAATCAAGGCTTCTGGCGTAAACCCTAACAACCGCTGTGCTTCCTGACCGTAGGGAGCCGCAGGACAGCAAGCCGCAAGCTCTTCCAAGAGAGAGTCTCTCAAAGCTGGCTCCGACACCGATAAAGCCAAAGCCAAGGTAGCCCGAGATCGGTATAGACCCGTATCCGGCGCCACCTGCAAAGCTCGACGATAGAAAAGCTCTGCAGAATCCGCATTCCCGATATTCGTGTGAACACGCGCCAGTTCGTAGTAGGCCTGACTCAGACGCGCCCGAAGGCTGTCAGAGAGGCTACTTGGCTCGGTTCCCCGAGCGCTGGAAAGTGTCGCCATTGCTTGTTCCCAGCGGGCCAGCAGTTCGCTATAGCGGCGTGCCTTTTGGAAGACAGGCGAGCGTGTAACACTGGCGCGAGCAAACAAACGTTGTGCCTGCCGATACTGTCCATTGCGAAGGAGCTGCATCCCATATTCGTACTGCACCGCCAAGAGTGCAGGGTTTCCAGCAAAGGCGGAATCTGCTCGCCGTTCTATGCGAGCGAGGGTGTCTTCGGAAGTTCCCATGCGGCGACGGAACGCAAGTTCCTGAGCTAACGTATAGCCCAGCCATTGCTCATACCGTCGGGATCGGGCAAGCTTTGTGAGGATTTCCTCTGCCTCGCGGAAACGTCCGCTCCGCGCAAGCGAAGCAGCTCGGTAAAGCTGGGCTTCATACTCCACAACTACCGTTGGATTGTATCGGAGGACTTCCGCAAAGGCAGTGGCTGCCTGCTCGAACTGTCCTATGCGATAGTAAAGTGCCCCAATCTCCCACTGCCACCGCGCCCGTTGCTCCCCGTCGGGGGCAATCAACACTGCCTGCCGATACGGGCGGAAAGCCGCTTCTAAATCACCCTGGCTGAGTGCGAACTCTGCTTGCAGTCGGAAGGCTTCGCTGAGAACATCGTATCGCTTGTAGTACCACCCGATATCAATCGCACGAGAAAGAGCCTGCTGTCCTAAAGTGTACTTGCGTTGCATCAGATACGCCTTCGCCAGCAGCAATTGGGCATCAGGAGCAAGATCACCGGTCGGAAAGAGCTGCAGCAGTTCCTGGCATTTGATCTGGGCTGGTAGCCACTCGCTCCGGTAGAAAAACGCCTGAGCCATCATCAGGAGAGCATCCTCCACGAACTCTGAGCGGGTGCGAAATGCCAAAATCTTAGAGCCCTTCTGCAGAATGGAATCCAAGCGCTTGTGGACAGGTTGTAGCTTTGCAGGCTCAATGACAAATTCCTGCAGAAAAGGGGGGATTTCCCCTGCCTGTGTGCCCGGGATGATGGAGGGATCAGGAACTAATACGCGTGGGCGTTGCACACGCCGTGTCTCATCGTAGTAGCTGAACTCCTCTTCCACCTCGCTCATGAGGCGCCGCATGTTGTAGACGGTGTTGAAATACGCCTCGGCATTCCACCATAGCTGGCACCCCGCGCTCAACAGAGTACCTACGCTAAGGAAGAGCGCAGCTCTATGTCCCATGGCGACCACAAGCTCACTAATACGCCATCGCCAGGTATACAGGGCAAAGGTTCACGCAACCACTGCTGGACAAAGCCCTGAGATTGCCCATCTTCTGAAGCCCGCGCACGGAGGCGGGCACGATAGTATGGACGGGGAGTCAGGCGGGTTGTGTATACCCGTCCCTCATTCACAGCAACGATCTCCAATGCCCCCTCTACCATACCGACAAAGGCATTCCATTGAGCAATTGTGCGGACCCGTACCCCATTAACTGCCAAAATCTCGTCCCCGACCGCTAACCCAGCATGGGCAGCAGGAGAGAACTCCTCTACCGCCTCAACCCAGAGTCCCCCATTCTGCTCCCGGAGCGAGATTCCTGTAAAGCGAGTACCTGGAATTTGCCCAAGGACGGCATGCTCACCAATCAGACGCTCGGGAGCAATGCCCTTAACCCACTGTAATTCCAGCCCAATCAGAGGGAGAACGTCCTCATACGGAAGTTCGCCGCGGTCGGTAAGCCACTCCCACAACAGCGGGCGGAGTTCCACACCTGTGGCTGCTTCCAGCTCTGAGAAAAGCTCTTCTTCCGTGAAACCCCGGTCAGGCATCTGCTGCGCTCGGCGCCATAAAGCCTGCAGCCCGTCCTGAAGGCGCTTCTTCCCTCCCGTCTGCGCCAGGATCCACGCATCCAACAGCCAGGCAATGAGGGCTCCCTTGAGGTAATAGGACGGAAAGCGATTCAAACCGTCCGGACTCTGCCCGTACAGTTTCACCCAAGCTAAGAGGCTACTATCCCGCACAGAGAGAAAGAAGCGCCCAGGAACATGTGCCAATTTTTCCACCTCCGCCTCTAAATGGAGTAGCAGTTCCCGCTGCGTCAGATAGCCACACCAGTACGGCAGGAGTATTTCGTAATAGCTGGTTACCCCTTCCACAAGCCAGAGCAACGGTGTGTACTGCTCCCGCTCGTAATCAAATGGACCCAATCCCTCCGGACGGATGCGCTTTCCATTCCATGCATGGAAGAATTCATGGCAGAGAAGGCGCAGAAAGCGATGGGCACCTGCTAACTCCCGTAATGCCGAAGGATCCACGGCAATAACCTGGGAACGAGCGTGTTCCAATCCCCCAAAAGCTTCCGGCAGAAAGTGAAAGATAAAAACGTAGCGATCGTACGGCAATTCCCCTCCCCAAAATGCCCCGACAACACGGACGACTCGCTCCGTACACCGAACAACCCACTCCTCGTCAACAGGCTCATTAGCCAAGATTGCGACCTCATGGAGGCGATTGCCTACAGAGAAAGCGTGAACGCTGTGCGAACCAACCTGGATTGGCGAGTCTGCTAAGACATCGTAAGTTACGGCCCCCAAACGAGGGGGAAATCCATGGTCAACGGGTGAGAGCGAAGTTGTGATTCGCTGCCACTGGGCGGGCTCAAAGTCTACAACAACATGGTGAGGCTCATGCTGGCGTCCTTCCACGTAAGGAAGGCAATTAGAGGGCATAACGAAGGCATACCATCGGCTCACGTGCGTCGTCCGCACCGAACGTTCATTGCCGAAGTAGACGGCTTTCAGGTAGAGCTTCTCCGCCCCTTCGCAAAAGACACGGAAACGGTTCTTCGCCCGCCACTCCACATCCAGTGGACGCCCTCGCTCATCTAGAACCCCTTCCAAGGTGAAGTTCGTTGCAAAGTCCCGAATCTTATAGCTACCCGGCGTCCACGAGGGTAACACGAAGTCCAGGGACAAGGCCCCGCGGGTGGCGACTTCCATACGGATGTCTAGCAAATGTCGCGCAGCCCGCTCAAAGGACAGCACATAGCAAATATCGGCGGGCAAACCGAAAACTTCTGCATCTCGCTGGTCAATCCGATACATAAGGGTCTTCCGTCGAATGCACCGCCAATTGCTCCCGATAGTATCGCTGACGCTGGATTTCAAAAAGCACAACTGCAGTAGCTGCAGCAGCATTAAGCGAGGTAACCCGTCCCCTGAGAGGAATCCGCACAACGATATCGCAAAGGGAGCGAATCCCGGGGCGCATACCCCGATGTTCATTGCCAATAACAAGCACAATTGGGCGATCGTAGAGTTCCTCGCAATAGAGATGCTCTCCATCGGGAGCCGTACCGACAACCCACCAGCCCTGCTCCTGTAAAGTCCGGAGCGCAAAAGCAAGATTCGGCACGACCGCCACAGGCAAGCTCGCAAGGGCACCTGCAGAAGCCTTCAGGGCTGCCGGTGTAATCGGCGCCGAGTGGTGTCGCGGAAGCACTATACCATGAGCTCCCGCAGCCTCGGCACACCGGGCAATTGCCCCGAGGTTTTGGGGGTCCTCAATACCATCCAACGCCACCAACAGGCCTATCGTTCCTGCAGGAGCCCCTGTGACAAGCCGCTCCAACGTTGCAGGAGGAATCGGGGCCATCAAGGCAAGGACCCCTTGGGTTGAACGTATGTCTACCCCAAGAGCACGAACATGCTGAGCGAAACGCTGCCGATCCAATGCAACGCAGGGAACATGGGCACGGCGTGCCGCCTGTCGCACACTTTCTTCTACCCCACTTCCGTGCAGCACATACACCTTCTGTACGCGCCCTTCCCGGCGGAGAGCCTCTTCCACAGGGCGGCGGCCATAGATGTACATCCCTGCAGCCTCGGCCATAGAAGCACCAAGTTCACACTGGCTATGCCGCCTCTTCTGCTGCCGCAGCACGCCGACGCTCGCGCTGCCGGCGACGCTCCTTCAGCCGGAAGTATCTCTGAGACACCCGTTCCTTGTGTTCAGCAACCCGACGTTCAATTTCCTCGGCTGGAAGCCCCGCCTTCAGAAGGCGACGCCGTAATAGGATCCCCTCGTAGCTTAGGAGAAGGCGCACAATGTGGGTCGGACGCGCCCCAACTTCCAGCCAATAAAGCGCCCGGTCTGGTCTGATGACAATCGTGCTCGGAGACGTATTCGGATCATAGTAACCAATGCGCTCAATGAAGCGCCCATCACGCGGGGAACGGTTGTCTGCGGCAACAATATCGTAGAAGGCATAGTTGCGCCGCCCACGGCGACGCAGTCGTAGCTTCACCATCCCAGACTCACTTAATTGTTCAACAGACCCTTCATGCTAAGACCAAGCGGCAGACGCCCCTGCTTCCACTGCCGCAGAATCTTTCGCATCTGCTCAAGGTGAGCAACAAGACGATTGACCTCCTGGACCGTTGTACCACTTCCCCGGGCAATACGCCGACGGCGGGAGGCATTTAAAATGTGCGGATTCCTCCGCTCCTCCGGCGTCATTGACAAGATGATTGCCTCCGCCCGAACGAGAGCTTTCGGGTCCAGCTGAACTACCTTGAGCCATTGTGGGGCCCCCGGCAACAGACGCACTATCTCCGAAAGAGAACCCATCGCCCGTATGGAACGCAGATACTCCAGGAGGGTCTCAAAGGTCACCTCATCGGATTGCTGTGACGGCTGTCTTACAAGCTCTACCTGTTGGAAGCGCTCCACCAAGGTTGCCACATCTCCCATCCCCAGGATGCGGCAGACAATCCGTTCGGGGTGGAATGGTTCTAGGGCTTCCGGGCGCTCTCCTGTACCAATGAATTTGATCGGCACCCCCGTTGCCGCCCGTAACGAAAGTGCTGCCCCCCCACGGGCATCCCCATCCAGCTTCGTCAGTATGATTCCAGTCAACCCTATGGCTTGGTGGAAGCTCTCTGCGGTCGGCAAGGCATCCTGCCCTGCCATAGCATCACCGACGAGCAAGACCTCCTCCGGCTGAAATACCTCCCGCAGCTGCCGGAGCTCTTCCATCAGCTCTGCATCTACAGCAAAGCGACCTGCCGTGTCCGCAATGACGACATCGCGGGCCGAAAGCCGTGCATGCCGTACGGCTGCTTCCACGAGCGCTTTGGGATCTGGCACCCCTGCAAGGCGGAAGAAGGGCACCCCAATTGTTGCTGCTAAGTGCTCCAATTGCTCCTGCGCTGCTGGGCGGCGCATATCGCACGAGACCAGCAATGGATGGCGCCCACGCTGGCGTAAGTAAAGGGCAAGCTTGGCAGCTGTTGTCGTCTTCCCCGCGCCGTGGAGGCCTACAATGAGAATGCGCGTCGGAGGCTTGGATGCGCTACGAAGCGGCACCCATTGCTTGCCCAACAGCCCCACAAGCTCATCGTATATAAGCTTGAGCAAAAACTGCTCGGGCAATAGCATGGATGGTAGTGAAGCTCCAACTGCCCGCAAGCGGATACGCTGCACTAACTCGCGTACCAGACTGGTATGGACATCCGCCTCTAACAGGGTTCGCCGCAGTTCCTGAAGAGGTTCCTCTAATTCCTCGGGGCTTAGTGTCCGCACTCCCCGTAATCGGCGTATAACTGCCTGCAGCCGCTCAGTCAACTGTTCGAACATGAGCATCCCCAGCTTTTCAGCAAGGTTACAAAACTACGCCATCCTTCCAGGAAGGTACCCCCTCCAAATAAACCCCGATGCTCCTCTTGACAGTTTTAGCCCAACTTCGTAATTTTGCACTGCCTCCTAATGGCCTCCTTTGTGGTGGTGAAAGGTGGGAAGGGGAGTACCCCTCGGCAGCCAACTGCTGAGGGGTATCCTACTTTTATAAGGCCGGGTCCCGCACTGGTATTTGCAGCTGTGCGTCAACAGTCGCAGGGTGGTAAGTCGATGTAGGGTAGTCCTCATGAAGCGCATCATAGGGGTGCTTTGCACTATCTCCTGGGGACTGGCTCAGATTCCAGGCAACCCTCAGCAGCAGCCGGTCGCCTTGGTGAATGCAACATTGCACACTGTAACACAGGGCACCATTGAGAACGGAACGCTCGTATTTGACAATGGGCGCATCGTCGCTGTCGGCACCAAGGTAGAGATTCCCTCCAACGCTCGACGTATTGATTGCACAGGCAAACAGGTATATCCGGGCTTCATCACGGCATACTCCCAGTTGGGTCTTGTTGAGATTGATGCTGCCCGCGCCACGCGGGACGTTGCCGAGGTTGGGGACTTCAATTCCAACGTGATTGCCGCAACAGCGTATAATGTTGAAAGCGAGATCCTCCCCACGGTTCGAGCCAACGGAGTCCTTATTGCCCACATAGTCCCATTGGGCGGACTTGTGACGGGGCGCAGTTCTATCGTTTCCTTGGATGGATGGAATGCTCCCGAAGCCACGCTCCGCCGAGTAGCCGGTCTCGTGGTCTCCTTCCCTTCACTCAGTCTCCGGCAAGCGTGGTGGGATCGCCGTCCGGCAGAGGAGCGCCAAAAAGAACAGCAGAAGCAGCTCCAGAAGTTGTACGACTTCTTCGAGCAAGCTCGCCAATATGCACGGGCTGCTGCAGCAGGAATGCTCCGTGAGCGTGATCTCCGGCTGGAAGCTATACGCGCGGCGTTCACAGACTCTTTACCAGTCTTCATACTGGCCGACGAATACCCACAGCTACTGGAGGCACTCCGCTTTGCTCGGCATTTCGGACTCCGCCCCGTCCTTGTCGGGGCAGCCGATGCTTGGCGCTGCCTGGAAGAAATTCGCTCTGCCGGTGCTTCCATTATCCTCCGCCGGGTCCACCGCCTACCCCAACGGGATGAAGAGCCATTGGATATTGCCTACCGCCTTCCCGCTCTTCTGGAACAGGCGGGCATCCGTTTCGCTATTGCCGAGGATCACACGTGGCCTCAGCGTAATCTGCCCTTCAACGTTGGCACAGCTATCGCCTTCGGACTCTCACGAGAAGCAGCTCTGCGTTCCGTCACCCTGTGGGCCGCCCAAATACTGGGCGTTGACGACCGCCTGGGCTCACTGGAGATCGGCAAAGATGCCACTCTCATCGTTTGCTCCGGTGATCCCTTTGACGTTCGCACCAATCGGGTCGAATATGCTTTCATCCAAGGACGGGCTGTAGACCTCCAAAGTCGTCATACGCGCTTGGCTGAGAAATACCGCCAACGCTACCGTCCCCAGCGATGATAGAAGGACAGCTACTGGAGCACTTCCCTGTTGCCATTCCCGCCCAGACTCGCTCCCTCTTCCGGCGCCGCCTATCAGCGGAGGAGTTCTCCCGATTCTGCCGTGTACGCCTCTTCAGCATTACGTACTGGAGCCAGGGGTTGCGAATCCGGGGCTATCTTGCGCTGCCGGCCGACCTTTCCGAACCAGCACCGGCTATCATCTTTAACCATGGTGGGAGCGGAGAACGGTCTGCTTTAACCCCGCACACGGCTGCAGCTACCATCGGGTTATTCGCCGCATGGGGCTATGTTGCCATCGCCAGCCAATACCGCGGCATCGGGGGTAGCGAAGGGCAGGAAGAATGGGGAGGTGCCGACGTAGATGATGCCTTAGCCCTATTGCCCCTTTTGGAACGGCTCCCCGAGGTTGACCCCGACCGCATCGGGCTTGTTGGTGGCAGCCGTGGCGGGATGATGGCCCTGCAGATGCTACGGCGCACCACCCGTTTCCGAGCAGCCGTTACCATTGGAGCTCCTACTATGCTCCATGCTCTACCCCTGACTGATCCTCTCTACCGTACGATGCTCCGCTTTCTCCCGCCAGGGGTTTCCCCCTCCACTGCCGCCGCTGAACGCTCCGCACTTCTGTGGGCTGAGGAACTTTGCAAGACTACTCCACTTCTGGTTCTCCACGGCACGGGAGATCGACGGGTTTCGCCCGAACACGCTCTCTACTTTGCGCTCGCTCTCCAGAGAGTACGTCACCCCTACAAGCTTATCCTCTACGACCATGCAGACCACGTCTTAGCAGGGCGCTGGGCAGAAAGCACCGCCGATATCCGCTGGTGGCTGGATCACTATGTCCGCCACCGTGCCCCGCTGCCCAAGGTCGGACCCCACGGCGCCTGAATCTTTCCGTGCTGAGCACGGATGTGCTCCCGGAGTATCTCCAGGGCATGCAAGACATGGTGCGGCTGAAGAAGTTTCATGCAATGGAAATGCCCAAGCGGGCAGCGCTCTCTCCCAATATGCGTGCACGGGCGGCACGGAAGCGGATACTGAACCACCTCGTGCAATACGCCAAAGGGACGGAACCCAAGCTCTGGCACCGTTGAGCCAAAGAGCACAACCACCGGGGTTCGCCGAGCCGCTGCCAGATGGAGTACGCCGCTATCATTCCCCACGGCAACATCTACCGAATCCAATACCCGGGCAAGTTCCAGCAGCGACGGCGTAACGACGAGTTCCCTTACGGAACCAATGGCTTTAGCCATCAACCGTGCCTCTGCCCCCGCAGAGGGCTCCCCGATGAGAACAACCTCGCATCCTCGCTGGGATAGAAGGCGTCCAAGAGCAATGAAGGAATCCGACATCCAACGCTTTGTCACATGCCGTGCTCCCGGGATGAGAGCAATTCGCTGGAAATCCGAGGGCAACCGACGAAGCGTCGGCGGATAAACCCGCGCTGTGCGTTCTTCAGGAAGCCAACACTCCAGCCCTTCTCCATCCTCACGAACTCCTAAGGCAGCAACGGCCCGGCGGTAGCGCTCCGGTACGGGAAGCAGTTCCCACCAGCCCCACCGCTTTGCCCAAAGGAGCAACGTCTTCCGCCAACGCTGCTTCGGGGCACGGAAAAGCCGTGCCCGACTTCCCCAGCGAAGATACCAGCTCCGCCAATTCCGATGCAGGTCTATAATCCATAGCTCCTCCCTCGGGTTGCGCAGTCCCTCCCGCAACCGCCGTCGCTCCCTGCCTGCTTGCCAAAAGGCCCCCTCAGCCTCATACGGCACAACAGCGGTTACCCGTGGATTGTACATGACCACTTCCTGGTACTGCCGCCGGACTACAACAACTACCTCTGCCTCCGAGAATCGGTACCGAAGCTGGCGCAGTAGAGGGGTCATCAGCAGCACATCCCCCAGCGAACTGAGCCGGATGACAGCAATTCGAAGCATCCTCACGCCCCCGCCTCTCGCTCTATCCAAATCGTGACAGGTCCATCAT
Source organism: Bacteroidota bacterium (assembly GCA_030550395.1). Taxonomy (GTDB): domain Bacteria; phylum Bacteroidota; class Ignavibacteria; order Kapaibacteriales; family HRBIN21; genus HRBIN21. Next base: position 358,229 of record JAUQPL010000001.1, read on the forward strand.
TGAGCAACTCCACCTCCATCATGGCGCCAAAAATGCCCTCGGCAACGGAAACTGGATAACGACGGCAGAGTTGGACAAACTCCTCGTAAAGCTGTCGGGCCTGTTCCGGTGGTGCCGCATCCGTGAAACTCGGACGGAATCCACGGCGAACGTCCCCGTAGAGGGTGAATTGTGAAACGATGAGGAGCCCACCACCGACCTCTTGCACCGAACAGTTCATCCGCCCCTCGGCATCGGGGAAAACACGTAGATGCACAAGCTTATGCGCCATCCACTGTAAAACGCTCACCGTATCACTATGGGCAAAGCCAGCAAAAACCAACAGCCCATGTCCAATTTCCCCGACAACGCTTCCATTGACTCGCACACGGGCGTAGCGCACTCGCTGCACCAAGGCACGCATGCGTTCTATCCTACACCAAACGGATATCCATTCCCACCGGCAATCCCCTTCTGACGCCACCGCCGAAGCACGTATGCCACCAGCGGCGGGGCAAAAACTAATACCAGCAACACAACGCCAGTAAGCCAGTAGACCACCGCAGCGACCGCAACACCGGCCAGAAGGAGGAGAATTGAAACAAGCCACACCAGCCGTTCCGTTTCGCGCTCACGCATGGTCGTTCTGAGCAATAAGCGTCTGCAATCCCCGCGGTATCTGTGAATGGAGTTGTCCCCGGCCGTAGAGTCCACATCCCAATTCGAACCGGCGATACCGCACGTGGACAAAACCTGGTTCGACATCAGCAAGAATGTTTTGCGACTGACCATTTACGAATCGCAACGCCGCAGCACGCTCCGGAAGTTCGAGGACGTTCCGCCGCGCTTCCCGTCCCAAAAGCTGCAGTGCTGCTGTCTTCGGCTTGATATGCTTCCGCTTGTAGCTAAGAAGCGGAATCCCGACGCTCTCGGGAATAACTCCCGCTGGGGATTCAACCTCTGGAAGCGCCATCCACAGAGTCTCCTGACCCCGCATCCAATAGCGGTATGCGGCAAACAACTCCGGCGCGAAACCAAAACGCTGGCATAATGCGGCAATGCCCTCCGTTCGCGTCGCTGGCTCCATAGGTACACGAGGCTTCAGCACCGATGGCAACGCAGATGCGGGCATGGGGACATCCGTACGGCGGATGCGGGCCACGAAAAACCCTCCCGTGTCATTTAGGTGGGGCCAGAAACGAAGCGCGTATCCCACATCGTGTCGCAAGCTCTTTCCTGCCCACTGCGTAACCCCCGGCATTGCTCGCAGACCGGCGATAGAGAAGGGTTCAACAACTCCGTAATCGCCCAGTACCGCATCCAACACCATTTCGTTTTCCTCTGGGGCAAAGGTACAGGTGCTATAGACGACGATACCCCCTGGCTTGACCAACTGAAGGGCTCGTCGTAACAATGCCCGCTGGAGTGCAGCACATGCCCGTCGGAAGCGCTCCGTCACGGGGCGCCAGCGCTGACTAGGCTTGCGAACTGTTCCCTCACCCGTACATGGGGCATCAACTAAAACACGGTCCCAGATCCCTTCGGGAGCCGGGAAAAGACGCCCATCATACCATGTGACAACCACATTCAACAATCCCAGCCGATCAACCGTTGCCCGTAAGCTGGAAAGGCGCTCCATCTGCCGCTCGTTTGCAATCACAACCCCTGTCGGACGGAGTCGCACGGCAATTTGCGCTGTCTTTCCTCCAGGGGCCGCACACAGGTCAAGAATACGTTCCCCCGGCTGTGGATCTAAGGCAACAACGGCCGACATGGCAATTTCCTCTTGCACGTAGTACCATCCCGCTACGAACGGCAGTGTCGCCCCTGGACGCTCTCCATTCAGCAGGCGGAATGCTCCCGGATACCAGGAAATAGGCTCAAGCCGCAAGCCCTCCTCTGCACAGTATGCCTGGAACTCCTCTACCGTCGCCTTGATCGGATTGACCCAAAGGCAAGGCGTCAAGGGAGTATACAAACACGCCCACAAAGCTTGGGGATCATCCACCAGCGGCATGTACCGTCGGAAAGCTTCCTCCCATCCCGCACGCTCCATTGCTGCCATCTTTTGGACTTGGTCGCACTCAATGACGTGTGACGGACTAAATTTGTAGCCATAGGCAAACCACAGCTCAATGTGTCGTCTGACGACATACCTGCTTCGCCAGATCGGAGCCGTCTTTGTCTTTACGCTCGTGGCGCTATGTCTGATCTTCGTCATCGTCAACCTGATTGAAAATTTAGACGACTTCCTCGATACCGGTACTCCAGCGGCGGTTATCGCTGAGTACTACGTGATTTTCCTGCCAGAGATGCTCAAGTATCTGGCTCCCGTTGCCACGCTTTTGGCATGCTTGTTCGGTATCGGACGGCTGACACAACGCCACGAGATCACCGCCATGAAAGCCGCTGGGGTAGGTTTGCCCCAGCTTGGGGCCCCTATCTTCGGAGCAGCAGTGCTATTGAGTTGCGCACAACTACTCCTCAACGGCTGGATCGTACCGCGGGCAACCGAACGCAAGCTGGCCATTGAACGGCGTTACTTACAACGCTCACTGCAAAGTCGCATACTGTTCAACATAGCCTTCCGAGATAGCCCGAGCCTCATTGTTCTCCTGCACCGTTACGAACCCGACGAGTACCGGGCATACGGGGTAGCAGTAGAGGAGTTTACCGCGGACACCTACTCCCCTCGGTGGAAGCGGCGGATGGAAGCTGAAGAAATGGTATGGGATAGCGCTACCGGACGGTGGCACTTGTTTCGGGTCCTCGAGCGAACTTACGGCGATACAGTCCAGACTGTTACTATCGCCGAAACGACATTAGTGCTCCGCCTTACTCATCAGACTATTCTCCGCCTCCAGCGTACCCCTGCAGAAATGACCCTGCCGGAGTTGCGGCACTACATTGCTACGCTCTCCACTGGAGGACAGGACGTCCGCCCCCTACAGGTCAACTACTACAGCGAGTATGCTCTGCCCTTTGCCCACTTAATCGTAGCTCTGCTTTCCGTTCCCCTGGCAGCTGTCTATCGCCGCGCTGGATTAGCAGCGCAATTTGGAACAGCCGCCGTACTCGCCTTCACATACATGGTTCTCACCCGTATTAGCCAAACCCTCGGTGCCGTCACCCCTTTCCCACCACCGATTGCCGGCTGGCTGACCAATGGCGTGTTCCTCATCGCTGGAGGTGTAATCCTATGGCGGACACGAACGTAAAGGAGCTGCTCTACGAAAAAGCTCAACAACTCTTGAGCCAGCATGGGAGGCTCTACACTCTGCTTGTAACGCTGCGTTGGGCTACTACCGGCGCTGACGATGGGGGGATACCAAGGCAGGGTTGGTGGCGCGGTGGAATCCGATGGCTGGAGGCAGTGGTTGTGCCTTTCTATATGCCGTGGGCAAGCGGATTTGTCTTCCTGGGTGCTGCCGTGCTGCTGCTCTTACTGGGCATCCGCCGCTTCACCGGTGTTATTGGCGAGGAACCCATCATCGCTGCCTTCGTTGCCGAAGGCTTTTTCCTGCTCGTGCTCTTCCTGCTTCTCCTCCTTGCCCCCGGCTCTCCATCATCCACCCGCAGTGACGAACTATCAACCCTTGTCCACGACCTCAACGATATCGCAACGGACATAACCCGCATCGTGGAGAGCCACGATCAACTCTTGCAGCGTTGGCAGGAAAGTACAGAGTCCCAGTCCATCGCTCTCCAGAGACTCGACCAATTGCTCCAAAAGCTCCAGCAGCTCCCGTTACCAGGGGCGGCTCTTGTGGCGGAGCTCCAGCAGCTCCAGCAAGCCCTCTCCCAACTGAACGCTACCATACGGCAGACGGTGGACGAACTCCAGCACTGGCGGAACCAGCAGCTACAGAGCCTGGTCCAACAGGAACTGGCACGAATACTGGCAACCTACGCACGGACAGTCGCTGCCCCTGACTCTGGCTCACCTTCTGGGGAATCATCCCACCATGCGTAGCCCTGTGCCTCACCAAGGGGAGCTCCTCTTCGTACTTGCTCTGCTGCTGCTCCTCTTTGCCCTCCTGGATATGCCCCTTTCAGAATCCCCGCGCTCATCGCCACGCTTGGTGGGGTCCACAACCACACCAGCGGTGGAATTCTCTCTGAGCCGCTTTGAGCTTCAGTGCATCATAGAGGACAGCCTCGGCAAGCGCCGATTGGTAAAGCATGATTCGCTCCTTGTGCTGTCATATTCTCGCCCTTTGGAACATCTCTCCATCCGTGTGACGGTGGATTCTGCGGGGCATTTAGTGTGGCACTCTACTCACCCGGAGGCAGCTCGACCGATCAGAATAAAGCCGTATGGAGAACAACGGCGCGTAGAACTCGTATGGCACTTCCCCTGGCAGAAGCCTATACTACCCCCTGGGGAACATGTCTACTGGCTTCGCATCCGAGCCTCGTATGCCACAGAACAGGGCACCCAAACCGAGCAATTAACAGCGCGACTCCGTGTGCTCGTCGTCACTGCAGCTCCCCTCCCCGCCTCCCCCTCTCCTGTAATGGGATCGGTATCTCCCCAACCGCTCAGTCTTGTGCCAATAATCCCGCTCATCGAGGTCCCGCCTCACGCCCTCTGGGAAAATGAAGTTGTGGTCTACGGCCTGAATCTGGCAACGGACTTAGCTTCTGCACCGCAGATTTCTATTAGCGGAGCACCCAACGGTAATGCTACCACCCGGGTGGATCCGAAGCTGAATCGCTTACTTCTCAGCGGAAAGGCTCCTTCAGAAGGGGAAATGCAGGTATCCATAACTTTGGCTCGCCGCAGTGACGGGGAACGCGCCACTGCTTACTTTTCCATCGTCGCACATCCCCTTCCCTCTCCCCATGTCCCCAAGGAAATGTATCCCGAACGGACGTACACTCTGCAGCCCAATCTCCAACTCCAGGGGCAAATCGCAAGGGCAGAACTCTACGACAATCGGCAGCATCTACTTCGACGCTCCTCTCCTGGCACACCGTTTACTTTCACCCCCGAACTCTCCGACACTGGTACGACACTTTTATTCCGTCGCTTCGTCAATGAGCAGCTTCTCGACGAGACCCCTATCCTCATCCGTGACTATCCGCCTCCGGAAATCCTGAACACCTCTCGCGAGAAGGAAGGGCTAAAAGTCCGCACTCGCTGCTTCGGGACTGTAGAAGGTAGGCCGAATCAATGCCAACTAACCGTATATGGTCCCGGGAAAGCCCGAGAACTATACGGGGACAAAAGATACTACACCAAGGAGCCGTACGGAACCACGGTTGAGCAAGTCTTTCTGGTGGAAGGCCCCGACTTGAGTAGAGTCGAACTACTCATCCGCGACCGTGCCGGACGCCAAACCCAGTGGAGCCAGAAGGCGCCTCGTTAAGCCCCCTTACGAAAGCTCCTCCGGTAACGCCCACACGGCACGACGGAAGACCTCGCCCCGATGCTCGAAGTTGACAAACATATCAAAAGACTTGCACGCCGGAGAAAAGAGAACAACGTCCCCTGGTTGCGCAGCGTATGCCGCAATACGCACCGCCTCTTCCAGAGATCCCGCTTTCTGGCAGCGCACCATAACACAGAAATGGTTGTACAACGCTTCAGCCTCTTCGCCAATAGCGATGAGGAGGCGGACTCGCTGCCGGACCAACTCGTCCAGGAAACTATAATCGTTGTGCTCTCCACGTCCACCGGCAATCCAGAGCAGAGGCTGTGCGAAGCTAGACAAGGCATACCAGGCGGCGTTGACGTTTGTAGCCTTGGAGTCGTTGACGAAGTCCACCCCCCTCCAGCGGCGGACGAACTCCAGCCGATGCTCCACACCGGCAAATTGCATGAGGCTGTCTCGGATATCCTCGTTCCGGATTTCCAGTGCCCGCGCCGCCACCGCCGCTGCCAGGGAGTTGTAGAGATTATGCACCCCTGGCAATCGCAGCTCATCAGTCCGCATGAGTACTTCCTCTTTATGCTGCCACACAACCACAATGGCTGTGCCCCGGACATAGGCGCCCGGCTGCACGGGCTGCCGTCCAAAGTACGCACAGCTGGCCTTTGTCCGCTGCGCCGCTGCCCGAGCAAGCGGATCGTCAGCGTTCAAAATTAGAAAATCCCCCGGGCCTTGCCGCTCTGTAATGCTCCATTTCGCCTGACAATACGCCTCAAAGCTGCCATGGTAGTCCAGATGATCGGGCGTGATGTTGAGGAGTATCGTTATGTCCGGACGGAACACTGAGCTAAAGTGCAACTGATAACTGCTGACCTCCAACACAACGATGGCCTCCTCTGCAATACCCTGAAGCACAAGAGCTGACAACGGGGTCCCAATATTTCCTCCCACGACCGCTTTCCTGCCTGACCGCTGGAGGAGAAATCCCAATAGTGCCGTCGTTGTCGTTTTGCCATTGGTCCCCGTCACAGCAACAACCCTCTGCCCCGACAGGAACTGCCAGGCAAACTCCAACTCCGATACAATTGGGATTCCACGACGCAGAGCTTCCTGAACAATTGGTGTATGCGGAGCAATCCCCGGCGAAATCACCCACAGGTCTGCTCGGAAGACTCGGTCACTATGCCCCCCAAACTCAGCTGGAATACCCCATTCAGCAAACGCTGCTGCTGCCTCCTGGCATTCTGTTGCTGGCCTGCGCTCGGAGACAAACACGCGCATTCCCCGAGCATGTGCCAGACGGGCTGCAGCCTGTCCACTGCGCCCAGCCCCTAATACCACAACCTCACTCATGGTCTGGGAAAGTCACATCAAATTGGGCAACAACCGGACAATGATCAGACAAACGCTCCGCCTGTTCAAAAGGATAGCGGGCATAGACATTGACTACCTGTGCACTTCCATCATGGTAGCGCCGGGCAAAGGAACGGCTGACTACAATGTGATCAATCGTATACGCCCTCGCATATCGGCAGCTCCGCAAATGCTCCGTCACGAACACCAGTTCAGGGTGCTCTACCAAAGGAGTTAGCGTAGGATATTGCTTCCGACGCGGGGTGTCGTTGAAATCACCAACGATGACCACATCCCGTTCTGAAGTTGCCGCATAGAGAGAATCCACCCAACGGACAAGGTGTTGAACTTGGAGCAAGCGCAGCTGTCGGGAAAGCTGGCGCATTTGCTCTGTGCTGTCATACCGAGAGGTGGATTTCAAATGGACCACCATGAGGTAAAAATCCGTCTTCCCTACCTGGCAATAGGCAAGCAATCCTGGACGAGTCCGCCCCGGTTGGAGCATCAACGGCGTGTACTCCCCGAGAACTTGGACCTTCAACCCCCGTCGGTAGAGAAGCGCCAAGTTCTGCTGCCCCCCAAGCGAGCCTACAAAGCCTGTAAACTCTGGCAGAAAGCGTAACAGCCGTTCAAGGGCTCGCCTGTTCTCTACTTCCTGCAGCCCTAAAATGTCCACCCCCGACCTCCGGATCGTCTCCGCCAAGCGCATGAGATCTTCCTCCGTCCGCGGTTTACGGTCGTTTATCCCATCGCCGAACCATTCCACATTGAAGGTCCCCAGCGTTAGTGTCTTTTCTGTTCGCTCCTGATCGGGTTTTCGGCCTGCGGAATAGCACCCACCAACGACGCTAAGAAGGCTCAGCACAAGGAGGAGAATGTGGGGCCGGATCAGCGCTCTTTGCCTCATCGCTGTTGGTCTCTCCGGAAGAGGGCACGGACAATGTGGGCGACGATATTCGGGTTTTCCCGCAGCCGGCGCAACGAGTAAGCGTACCAATGCTCACCGAAGGGAATATAGACACGGACCGGATGCCCCTGGCGTCGGAGAAGTTCACGACGGTCGGGACGGACTCCTAAGAGCATTTGGAACTCGTACCGCTGCGGTGGGACCTCATAACGCCGGAGGGCTTCAATAGCAAAGCAGATGAGCTCTTCATCGTGTGTGGCAATTGCTGTCGGCACTCCGTACTGCAGCAACAGCTCCAGGAGTTGCTTATAGTTTTCCTGGATTTCCCGCCGACTCTGATACGCAATCTCAGGCGGCTCAATGTAAATCCCTTTGCACAGCCGGATTGCCGGTCGGAGGGGCAGCAAGCTTTCTATATCCGCACGACTCCTCCGAAGGTACGCCTGGATGACGATACCGATGTTCTCATATCCTGCACTGCGAAGGCGACGGTAGAAGTCCAACGTCACGTCCGTATAAGGGGAATTCTCCATGTCAATGCGCACGAAAAGCTCCCTCTGTTGAGCCTGTTCCACGAGCATCCGCAGAAGACCATAGCTGCCCTCCGGATCAATATCTACCCCCAACGCCGTCAACTTGACCGACAGGTACGCCGGTAACCGATGCTGAGCAATGGCGTCCAGGACAGCAAGTCCTTGCTCTGCGTACTGCTGTGCCTGCTCCCAGGTGGTGACGAACTCACCGAGCACATCCAGTGTGCTCCGGATGCCACGAGCAGCAAATTGCTGAGCTACCTGAATTGCTTCCTCCTGCGTGGTTCCGGCAATGTAGCGCCGCGCAACCAGCCAGACAAACCGCCGGGGCAACACAGGGAGAAGGCGTGCAAGAGCTGCTGAGATCCTCGCCACTTGGCAGTATCCTTTTATCGGACAAGCCTGACAGGGATCCCCCACCGCCCTTGAGCTGAGGTCAAGTACAGAAGGTAAACCCCATCTGCAAGCCCAGCCGGCAGCGGTACTCGCACCAGGTGCTCGCCCTCAGACACCTGTTCCCACCGAAGCTCTTGGACTACCTGTCCCAGCAAGGTCATCAGCCGTAGTTGCACCTGGAATAGTGGTTCGGGTAGCTGCACCCGCAGCCAAAGCCCGTTGCCTTGATCGGAGAAAGGCTGGATCCGGACTGTGGACTGCACGGGGAAGAACTCCACAGAGATAGGAGGTTCGATGACGAACGGGGCTGCACTCTGCACACTCTGGTCCATATTGGCAAGGTTGCGCAGACGGACCAATGCCTGCTCTGTGGGTGTATTGGGAACCGTCCATTCATACTGCATCACTGTTGCGTCCTGCGTCGCTCGGATCGTCCTCCAGCTTTGCCCACCATCTGTAGAGTACTCAATCCGGATACGGCTTACGAAATCCGACTGCCAGCGGATCCACTGCTTCGTTCCCGCCGCCCAGCGCTCACCCCCATTTGGTACCAACAAGGATAGCTGGGGGATCCCAATGGCAAAGAACGGGCTTTGGTCTGCTACCGTTGGATCGGCCGTGTCCTCAATTCGGATTACTGCCCGATCTGTCTGCACCATCGGGACGGTCCATACATAGGAACGTCCCGAGGTTGCCGGCACCAAGGTGTCCCAGCTTGCTCCTCCATTGGAACTGAACAGAAGGCGGACAACCGAGACCAATGTGGCTGACCATTCAATATTGACCTGCTCCCTCTGTCCATAGCGTTCTCCGCCGACAGGACGGGATAGACGCAGCTCAGGTATCTGGATAGCAAAGCTTGCCAGCGTAGTATCCCCAACGGCAGGGTCTGCCGTATTGTAAATCCGGAGCCATACAACTGGAATGTTGGCTCGGGGCAATTCCCAGCGGTAGCTCCGCTGGGTTGCCGCAATACCGGTAGCAATACGTTCCCACGTCCGCATGCTATCGGTCGAATACTCCAGCGTAACATTCTGCACCTGAGCCGAAGTCCAGCGAATCTCCAGCTGTGAACCGCCTCGGAACGACTGCTTCCCAACCGGGTGCTGCAACAAAAGCAATGGTGTTGATGGCTGGGCTAAACATGCCTCTGCCCGACTATTCCGGAGCACTACAGCAACTCGCTGACGGAAGGTCAAAGCAACAGAGGGCTGAACCAAATGGCAGTAGCTCATAATGCTACCACCATCCCACGATGGACGGGGGATGATCGGGGACCGATAACAGGCATCCGGAGTGGGATAGGGATTGCCATCCTGCGTCACACATGTATCCAGCGGTGGGCTCCAATAGCAAGCATGGGTATGCGGGGCTCCGAATACATGTCCGATTTCATGAGCCACTACGTGCACGTCCCACGTATAGCCCAGCGTTGGATACGCGTAAGTACCTCGGATACCACTGACGCTATAAGCGCTGCCTGGAGAACAGAGGGTATTCAGCCGTGCGATACCCCCGACCATAGTGCCACCAGGAGCTGTCATCACGTGTACCAAATCCCGCTCCACACTGCGACGGTGTTGGTTCCAATACGCAGACACCTCGCCTAAAAGCGCTCCGATGTCGTTATCGTTCTGGTACGGGTCCTCCTCGCCATCGGGCGGTTCCATCCAGATGAGAATCCAGGGCAGGAGGAAAGTCACATTAAGCTCGTCCTCGTAGATACGAGCGACCATGGCAAACAGAGAGGCAATGTAGGCCGCCACTCGGTCATAGTCCCGATTGAGCCGCACATAGAGCGAAGAAGTGGCTTCTACAGCCACTCGCGCTTGCCGCAATGTCGTAAAGTGTGGTATCGGCTGGGTCGGCTCTTTTATCATGCGGAGTTGTTCCCAGTAGTCACTCATCTGCTCAATAGCACAGAGCCATTGGGACAGTTGGCTCTGTGTAGTCAATTCCCCCAGCACGTGCTCCCGTTCGTTGCCCCAGCGCTGTCCGCTGGGGACGAATTCCCAAAGGCGTCCGTTTCTCCGGCGGATGAATCCATAGAGCTCCCCGCCAACCACGCTCAGAGTAACTTGCGAGCCCGGCTCGCCGAGGATATGTCCGTGGAACACGTACTGTGTAATCCCCTGCATCGGCTCCAGCTGTTCCGGCTGTCCATCCCGTGCTGGGCGAACACCCCGCCACCACTGCGTCTGCGCATCCACCACCGACCGCGCCCGCCGCAGGTGCACAGTTGCCTCCTCCCCATATCCGACGGGGAAATCGCTCAGCCTTAACTCCGCCTGCGGAAGCATCGCCACCGCCTGCAAAACCAGCCCCCGCACCCAATACCCTCCCACTGGCTGCACCTGCAACAGATTTTCCGCCGGCCGCAGGAACAGCCGTGCCGATATGTGCTCCTGCGCTATTCCCACAATGCTACCGAGCACCACTCCAAGTCCGAAGAACACCCAACGCATCGCCAAACTTCCACAGAGCTTTTGAAACTTCAAGCCACAAAAATACAAACCCCTCTGCCTCCGACTCCAATAGCATCTGCTCTCAGCCCACAAAATTGGCCCCCTGAGCGTCTATTACTGCCCACGGGAAGCTCGGCCGTTATGGGACAGAAGAAGAAAGCACCCGCACAGAGATCATCCCAACGCCCTTCACGCACTTCCTCGTCCAAGCGCCCTACTGCTGCGTCGGAAGCCCCCTCAGCTCCCCACCTGCTCGTTGTAGAGTCACCTGCCAAAGCCCGCACCATTGAGCGCTACTTAGGTGCTGGGTATACCGTGCAAGCCTCCTTAGGCCACATTAAAGACCTGCCCGAACATAGCCTTGGCGTCAATATTGCCAATGGCTTCCAGCCACAGTACCAGATTCTGCCCTCTCGCCGCGCCATTCTTCGCCAGCTACAGAGCTTGGCTCAGCGTGCCCAGGACGTATTACTGGCCACCGACCCTGACCGAGAAGGCGAAGCCATTGCATGGCATATTGCCGAGGAGCTGCGGGCATACAACAAGAATATCCGTCGTGTGCTCTTTCACGAGATTACCCGAAGCGGCATTCAACAGGGGATCGCTCAGCCCCGAGAGTTGGACTATGCATTGGTGCTCTCCCAGCAAGCTCGTCGAGTTATGGATCGGCTCATTGGCTATGAAGTCTCTCCATGGTTAAGCAATGCACTGGCTCACGAAGTTGCACACTCCCTCTCTGCTGGACGGGTTCAGTCCGTAGCTCTTCGCCTCATCTGTGAGCGTGAAGAACTCATTGAGCGCTTTCAGCCGATTCCTTTCTGGACATTGCGAGCTCGCTTTGCTTTACCATCCGGAGAGGAATTCTGGGCAGAGCTGACGGAGTATGAGGGCCTTCCGATCCGAAATCCCGAGGGCTCCGCGCACGAATACACCCCCGAGGAACTCCGAGAGCGGCACTACATCCGCTCGGAAGAGGAAGCCAAACGGCTGGCCGACGCCGTGCACGCATGCTCCCTGTGGGAAATCACAGAGGTACGCAAACGGCGTCTCAAGCGCTCTCCGCCTCCACCCTTTACTACCAGCCTCCTGCAACAAGAAGCTTCCCGCCGACTTGGCCTTTCCCCACGGCAGACAATGCGCCTGGCACAGCAGCTCTACGAAGGCGTCCCCGTGGGAAGTGAGGGACCGGTGGGCCTCATCACCTACATGCGTACCGACTCTATGCGCATCAGCCATGAAGCGCAGAAGGCCGCCCGCCAGACAATTGCGAAAATGTTCGGGCCCGACTACCTGCCCGCTGAACCACCACACTACAGCAGTAAGTCCGCCCATGTTCAAGATGCCCACGAAGCCATTCGCCCTACACATATGGAGTATACCCCTGACCGCGTGCGCCCACATCTGCCCGAAGACCTAGCAGCACTCTATGAGCTCATCTACACCCGCTTCCTCGCCTCCCAAATGGTCCCGGCCGAACTGGAAAGCACAACGGTGCTCATTTGCCAGAACGATTTCGTCTTCCGGGCCAGTGGGAGCATCCTCCTCTTTGATGGCTTCCTGCGGGCATACACCGAGCTATCCGATAGCGACGAACCGGAAGAACAGCAGAGGCTGCCTACGGGAATTGCCGAGGGAATCGTGCTCCAGTTGCAGGAAGTGCTTCCGAAAGCCTCTCAGACCAAACCTCCGACACGATATACAGAAGCCACCTTGGTCAAAGAGCTAGACGAAAAGGGTATCGGACGCCCGAGCACGTACGCTACTATCGTAAGCACTCTCTTTGAACGCCGCTATGTTCAACGGCAGCGCCGCTACTTGATCCCGACCCCTCTCGGACGCAAAGTCAATGAAATCCTCCTCACCTTCTTCCCAGACATTTTCGCCGTGAACTTCACCGCTACGATGGAGGAACAGTTGGATGCCATTGCAGAAGGTCGCATGGATTATCGGACCGTGCTGGAGAGCTTCTACACCCCCTTCCGCCAAGCCTTGGACCAGGCTCGTGCGTTAGCACGCTCGCCCTTCTTGTGTCCTCAGTGCGGGACCTCTATGCAGGTGGAGCGCTCGCGCCGGGGCACACGCTATCTCCGCTGCCCTTCATGCGGCACAACACAGCCCCTCCCTAAACCAGCAGAAGCCACGCCCGTTGTGGAAGAGCACATCCGCTGCCCTGAATGTGGGGCTCCAATGGTACGGCGGCAAAGCAAGTACGGCACCTTCTACGGATGCTCTCGCTACCCCGACTGCACGGGGACTCGTCCCATGAGCTCTGGCGTCCGCTGCCCACAGTGCGGTGAAGGGGAATTGATAGAGCGCATGGACCGCCACCGGCGACGCTTCTGGGGCTGCTCCCGCTACCCTAGCTGCCGATACGCTCAACGACGCCGTCCGATTCCCCATCCCTGCCCTCACTGCCACCATCCGTTCGTGGAAGAGGATGGACGATGGGAAGACGGTGAATGGCGTATCCTCTGGCGTTGCCCCCAGTGCCGGCTTACACTTGAACCCGTCACTGACTCGGCCACCTCTGTCCCCTCCTCTACCGACCCCACTGCGATGTCGGGCAGACCATAAAGGGAACCCATGCTGGACCGCATCCAGATTGTCCTGGGCGATATCACGCAAGAGCAGGTCGATGCCATCGTCAATGCTGCAAATCCAGCCCTGTTACCGGGTGGTGGGGTCTGTGGGGCAATCCACCGTGCAGCTGGCCCGGAATTGGCTGAAGAGTGCCGCCGCCTAGGCGGCTGCGCCCCTGGAGATGCCAAGTTAACCCACGGCTACCGCTTACCAGCCCGCTACGTGATCCATACAGTCGGCCCTATCTGGCACGGCGGGACCTACGGTGAAGACGCTGTCTTAGCCTCATGCTACCGACGCACCCTTGAGCTTGCCCATCAGCACGGAATCCGTACCCTCGCCTTCCCCTCTATCAGCACCGGAGCATACGGCTTCCCCGTCGAACGCGCTTGCCGCATCGCCCTCCAGGAAATTCTAGCAGGGCTGCAGCGCTACCCTGATCTGGAACAAGTGCGCATCGTCTGCTTCGACCAACACACCTATCGCTGCTACTGCCAAGCATACCAGGAACTGGCTCAGCACAACGCATGGAAATCCGATTCTGGGGAGCTGCCCAAACAGTAACGGGCTCCCTCCATATCCTGCACTGCAACGGACACACACTCCTTCTGGACTGCGGACTCTTCCAAGGTCGCCGCGCAGAAACAAATGAACGGAATCGCACCTTCCCCGTTCCACCTGCCCGAGTTCACGCTGTCATTCTCTCTCACGCTCACCTGGACCACTCAGGGAACCTACCGACACTGGTCAAAGCCGGTTTTCCCGGTCTCATCTACGCTACTCCAGCCACCGCAGACCTCTGCGCCATTATGTTGACCGATAGCGCCCACATTCACGTCAAAGACGCGGAATTCCTCTACCACCAGCGCGGCGAGAGGATAGAGCCACTCTACACACCAGAGGATATCCCGAGAACGTTGGCGCGCTTTTTCCCTGTCAATTACGACGAGCGTGTCCGTATCCTCCCTGGTGTTACACTCTGCTTCCGCCAAGCAGGACATATCCTCGGCTCTGCCCAAGTTCTGCTGGAGATCGTGGAAAACGGACGGACTCTCCGGCTCGGCTTTACGGGAGACCTGGGACGCTCTTCTCCCACACTGCTTCCTCCACCGGCCGCTCCCGAAGCCGTTGATGTCCTTATTGCCGAATCCACCTACGCGGGGCGCCGCCACGAGGCAACAGAAAGTGTTCGCGCCAAGCTTCACGCCCTCTTCCACGAAATTGCCTCCCAGCGGGGGATTCTCCTGATTCCTGCCTTCGCTGTCGGACGGACACAAGAGCTGCTCTTCCATCTGAATGCCTTAGCAAATGCCGGTGAGCTACCCGATATGCCCATCTTCGTCGATAGCCCCTTAGCCGAACAAGCTACGCGCGTTTTCTTCCGCTATCGCGCTGAATTCAACACGACAGTGCAGGACCTCCTGCGAACGGACCCGGATCCGTTCAGCTTCCCACAGCTCCGCTTCACCCGCAGCGTGGAAGAATCTAAAGCCATTCGCCATGTGGACCCTCCATACGCTGTTATCGCCGGCTCCGCAATGTGTGAATCTGGCCGTATTCTCCACCATCTCCGGCATCACATCGGCAATCCTCGCACAACTGTCCTTTTCGTAGGTTTCAACGCGGCTCACACCTTGGGGCGCCGGCTGGTTGAGGGCGAAAAACAGGTTCGTATCTTCGGAGAGCTCCACACCGTACGAGCCCGCATCTTAGAAATGTCCGGATTGAGTGCCCATGCCGATGGAGAAGAGCTCCTGCAGTATTTTTGCTTGCTTCCATCAACAACTCTGATTGTCCTCGTCCATGGCGAACCCTCTTCCCAGCAGCTTCTGCAACGACAACTCCAACAGGAAGGCTTCTCGCAGGTCCTCATTCCCCAACCGGGACAATGGCTGAGGCTGTAGTACCGGTGGAGGTTGTCGCCGCTGTCCTCCTTGCGGACGGACACGTTCTTCTGTGCCGACGCTCTCCCAACGTTGCCTATCCGCTCCAGTGGGAGTTCCCTGGTGGGAAGGTTGAGCCTGGGGAAAGCCCCGAGGAAGCCCTTTGCCGAGAGCTTGCCGAGGAGCTGGGAATCCACGCAACCGTGGGCCAAGAATTGTGGCAGACAGAGTATGCTTACCCCGATGGTCGGCACTTCCTCCTCCGTTTTTTCTCGGTCACGCATTGGGAGGGGACACCTACCCCCCGGGTCGGTGTAGACAAACTGGCATGGGTACTCCCTACCGCCGTGGGAATGTATCCGATCCTGGAGGGCGACCGAGAGTTCGCTATCGTACTTCCATGGCTCCTTCAGCCAGAGTCGTACGACGCTGATGCCATCTTCATGCGAATTGCCCTTCTGGAAGCTCAACGAGCATACACTCAGGGAGAAGTACCCGTTGGAGCGGTTATCGTCCGCCAAGGACGGATTATTGCCCGTGGTCGCAATGCCGTAGAGCATGGTAGGGACGCTACCCTCCATGCGGAAATAGTAGCAATCCGCCAAGCATCCGCTGCCATAGGACGGCGCTTAGAAGAATGCACGCTGTACGTAACCCTTGAGCCCTGCCCAATGTGCGCCGGTGCGATTGTCTGGGCACGCATCCCTCGGGTGGTCTACGGCGCCCCTGACCTGCGGGCAGGCGCTTGCGGTACGTTATACAACATTGTGCAAGACGAGCGCCTTAACCATCGCTGTTCCCTTCGCAGCGGTGTCTTAGCGGAGGAATCCGCTCACCTACTGCGGAGTTTCTTCCGACAATTGCGCGAGGAAGACCGTGCAGTGGACCCCTGAACCCGTACAGAATAAGCTCTACGTCGTTCCCACACCGATTGGCAACCGGGGGGATATTACCCTGCGAGCGCTCCATATCCTACGGAGTGTTTCCGCCATTGCGTGTGAGGATACGCGACACACCGGGCAACTCCTCAAAGCATACGGAATCATCCCACGCCGCCTTCTCCGGTGCGATGAACACACCGAAGTGCAGTGCGCAGAAACCATTCTCCAGCTCCTCCGCAATGGGGATAGCGTTGCTCTCGTCTCCGATGCTGGAACCCCAGGGATTTCCGATCCGGGCTCCTTCCTCATCCGACGAGTCGTAGAATCCGGCTATAGCCTGACGGTTCTGCCGGGTGCTGTCGCGCTGATCCCCGCCTTGGTCGGCAGTACTCTACCGACACAACCGTTTGTCTTCTGGGGCTTTCTGCCCGCCCGCGGAAGCGCTCGGCAACAGCGTTTAGCCGATATCGCCGCCTGTCCGTGGACAAGTGTGCTTTACGAGGCTCCCCACCGTCTCCTCCGCCTGCTGGAGGAGCTCTGCAGGCTTAGCGCCTCACATCGGCGCGTCTGCATTGCCCGTGAGCTGAGTAAGCTACACGAAGAATTTCTCCGGGGCACCTTAGCGGAATGTTACCAGCTCCTGCAACAACGTCAACCTCTGCGCGGAGAATATGTCCTCATCCTTGAGGGATGCCGCCGTGAAGGGAATCCTCATCACATTTGAAGGTCTGGACGGCTGCGGTAAGTCTACTCAAGTACACCGCTTAGCAGAGCGTCTTCAGCAGTTGGGCTATCAACCGATTATCGTGCGTGAACCTGGGGCTACCCCGCTGTCGGAACGGATCCGCCACCTCCTGCTGGATGCCAGCGCTGACATTACTCCCCTTGCCGAAATGCTTCTATTCAACGCCGCACGCGCCCAATTGGTAGATACTGTCCTCCGTCCTGCCCTGGAAACTGGCTCGATCGTGCTCTGTGACCGCTTTGCTGACTCCACTACGGCATATCAAGGATACGGGCGAGGTTTACCCATAGAGCTTGTGCTGGCTTGCAATCAGATTGCAACCAGGGGGTTAACGCCGACCCTGACTTTCTTCCTGGATGTTCCCGTCGAATTAGCTTTCCAGCGCCATCGGAGTTCAGACCGCATGGAGCGGGCAGGTCGGGACTTCTTTGAACGGGTACGGAACGGTTACTGGGAGATCGCCCGCCGGCAACCGGAACGTATCATTTGCATCGATGCTACTCGCCCTCCAGAGGAAGTTCACACCACCATCTGGGAACACGTCCGCCAGTACCTACCCTCGGAAGCCTCAGCGTCGGAGGGCTTCTACTAACACCTGCTCTAGGCTTTTGTCTGGTGGCAATTCGCCAAGAATGCTGCCGACGATATTTCCCTCCGCCGCGATGAAGAAGGAGGGCAACCGCTGAATGTGAAGCCAGTGCTCATGGGGATGCTTATCCCCAGTCCCGTGCATGGCATAGATCTCGCAGTCTTCGGCACGCACGCCGGCCTCTGCCAGTATCCGCATAAAGTGAGGGAAAAGTTTCTGCGTTCCGACACAGGAGCAGGTCGGTTTGACGTAGACGTAGAATCGGTGGTAGCCTGGGCGATATGCCGCGCGGATATCATCCAGCAAAGCTGTGTCGGGCTGGTAGGAGTGGAACTCCGCGCTAAACCAAGCAAAACCTGGCGTTGTCTGCAACTGTTCCAGTGTGAGCCGTTCCGCCGTGTATTCCGGCTGTGTACTTGTCGCGCACCCAAGGGCTATGACAGCGGCACCGACGGCGATATACCACATCTGTCCCCGATTCCCTTCGTCCACCTCTCCAGTCGGGGCGGTGGGATTTGAACCCACGACCTCCTGGTCCCAAACCAGGCGCGCTATGCCAGGCTGCGCTACGCCCCGAGGGTAGCCGAAATTAGTAAATCCTCCCTCTACCACCGCCGCGTTTGTTGGAATTGTTCTAATTTTCCCCTGCCGTAGCGGCTATGTCTCAACGAGAAACGATGACGGACTTTCAGACCTGGAGCTACGAAGCACTCTCGCGCGAATTCAAATATGCCGTGGACTTCGTCTGCCGGCGTGTTGTCAATCGTGAGGAAGTCGTCGAACAAGCCTTCTGTGCTCTCCTGACTGGCGAGCATCTCCTGCTGCAAAGCCGCACCGGTGTTGGCAAAAGCCTATTAGCGGAGCAGATCTTCCGCATGTTCTCCGGCGCCCGCGTCTTCCGTGTCCAAGCAAGCAAAGAACAACAACCGGACACCTATTTCGGGGCCTTAGACATTGAAGAGCTTAAGCGCGGACGCATCGTGCACAACATCGAAGGCTCCATCGTCGACTGTGAATTTGCCTTCATTGATGAGATCTTTGACGCCAACGACTTCACGCTTCGGGCTTTACTTTCCGTTCTCAATGAACGACAACTCATGCGGGGGGTTCAGAATGTCCCCGCAAAACTCCATACCGTCATTGCAGCAACGAATTATCTGCGCGTGAGCGACATTACCGAAGCCATTCTGGACCGCTTCCTCTACAAAGCCGTCATCCTGCCGGATAAAGACCCACACGTGCAGTACAAGATTGCCCACCAGTTTCTGCTCCACGGAGGAAAACCCGCACAACCTCTGCGAACTATTCCCTTCGCCCTCCTCCAGTATGTCCACAGCATTGCAACAGGGCAGCATCCCGAACGACAGATTACCATCAGCCCGGAGCTGATCTACTTTGCAAACCTGGTGATCCGCTACTACGAAGTGCTGCGTAACCGAGCTCTCCGTGAGCACTATCGAGGAGGAACACCACCGATTGACTACTACATCTCCCCACGAACACAAGCAAAATCACTGAACTTACTGCGTGCCATTGCCCTCCTCCATGGACGCGATACCGTCTCCACAGAAGATGTCGGTAAGCTCTATTTCATCTTTGCAACCGTCGGTGTACCAGAAGAGGTGGAGCTTTTCCGCAAGGCATACACGACCGTTCTCCACTCACTCCATGCCTCCAACGGTTTTGAGCAACTCCGTCTTCTACTGGCATTTGAGTCGCTTTTAGAACAACTTCAGCAAGACCACAGTCTCCTATTCCGACCCTTGAGCAGCATCGCACAATCCCCCCTTCGGAAAACCTTCTTGGACTGGCTGAAGGAGACCTTCGGAGGAGCCGACCATACAGTTCAGCAGAACAAGCGCCTACTGGAACAATTCCTCCGCGACTTTGTCCCTGCCTGTGAGGAAGTCCGCGAACTGAAACAGGCACTGGAGCGTGAGCTGACGCAATTCCTCCGCAGCATAGAGTAAGCCAGCCCGCCTACTTGGCAAAAGAGCCTTTTTCGTAGTTTCGTACCCAAATCCTTCCAGGAGCTGACTGCCGGGAATAAGGAAATGAGAGCCCCGCAGAAACTCCAGCTGACTCAGGGTCTTCGGCATGAGCTGAAGCTCAATCCGGCGTTAGTGCTGCAGCAGACCCACTTCCAACGTCTGTTGGAGCTCCCCGTGGAAGAAATTGCCGAGGAGCTGATGAATCTGCTGGCGGAAAATCCTTACCTGGAAGAAGCCTCCCCAGGGGAAGCAACGGAAGAGGACACCTCTGCCGAAGGCTCCTTTCCTGAAGCCCCTGACGAAGGGCCCGACAACGAAGCTCCAGAACTGTTTCGCACAGAGGCCATAACCGCCTACGATGTCCAGCAAGATCCTTTCGCCTATTACAGCATGTTCTGGCACGAACCGTACGCCTCCTCTACCACTGACACCTCTGAGGAAGAGGAGGAAGCCGAGTGGCAACTACCGGAAGCACAGCAGAGTTTCTATGAAGCACTCCTAAAGCAGCTCCCATTGCTGAATCTTTCTCCCGAAGAGACAATTTTCGCAGAGGAGCTCATCGGGAGCCTGGATCCCAATGGATACCTCCGGGAGAGTTTGGAGACAGTGCTGAAACAGACCAACGCCCGCATAGCAGAGATTAACCACGAGCGGCTTACCCAGTACAACAGCTCCCAACTGTCCGGGAACCCCGCCCAGCGATATGCTCTGGACCCTGTCGCTGCCCACATAGTACTGCATCGCGAGCTTCCCACCATCCCTCTCCTGACCCCCCTGACCCCTGAGCAGGCAGAGCAGCTCCTGAAGCGCCTCCAACGCGAATTAGATCCGCCTGGAATCGGAGCTCGCAACCTTCAAGAGTGCCTCCTGGCACAACTGGAATCCCGTCCATTGCGCACGGACGCCGAGCGCTGGGCATACCGCATCCTGAAAGAAGCTTTCCCTGCCCTTGCCCGCCGCACCTGGCGTGAGCTCCTCCGCCACTTCGGTGGGGAATTGACCCCCGATATGCTCCAGCAAGCCTACGACGTTATCCGGCACTTGAGTCCACGACCAGGAGTTGCTGCCTCCGGTGAGCTTCCGATCACTGTTTTGCCCGACTTTACCATTACACACGACCCCGAAACTGGCGAACTCCGCCTTACGATCAACGACAGCATCCTCCCAACGCTTAGCGTCAATACCCTACTGCAGCGCCTTAAAAGGCTCCCCCGCAAGGTCCGCTCCCGACACTACAAGGAACAACAAGCCCGCCAATTCCTCCGCCAAAACTACGTGAAGTCCCGTGCCATCGTCAGTGCACTCCAACAGCGCCGGGAAACTCTCCTGAAGGTCATGACTGCCATCCTCAAACTACAGCGCGATTTCTTTGAGCAGGGTCTTAAACACCTCAAGCCAATGATCTACGCTGACATAGCACGGGAGACAGGCTTAGACACCTCCACCGTTTGCCGCGCTGTGGCAAATAAGTATGTGCAGACGGACTTCGGTATCTTCGCTCTTAAAGACCTTTTCACCGAGGCACTGCCCCAGAGCAGCGGCGAAGGAGAAGTTTCCGCTGAAGTAGTCAAGCAAAAGCTACGCGAGCTCCTGGAACACGAAGACCGCCAGAATCCCCTCAGTGATAAGCAGCTGGCTCAAAAGCTTGACCAGATGGGCTACAAAGTTGCCCGGCGAACAGTAGCTAAATACCGGGAGGAGATGGGCTTTCCTCCCGTCTGGAAGCGGAAGGCGCTCCGATGAACCTTCTCTACCGCCTTCTGCGGTGGGGACACCGTTTTCCTTCTTTCCTCCTTCCATCCCCGTTCGCAGTAGCCCTCCACAGCTGGGGACGGCGTGTACTCTGGAGCTGGATCACCCATTGCCATATCCCCGTCCTCCCCTTCACTCCCCCCCCCTCAGGAGAGCGCCACTGCTGGGGACTCCGATTCCGCTCCCCACTTTTCAACGCCGCCGGCGTATTCAAGTACGGCGAGGGCTACGAACTATCCTACTGGCATGGTTCCGGGGCATATTTACTGGGGACAATTACCGCCCTACCTCGCCGTGGAATTAAACGCTGGGGAATCCGTCAACCTTTTCTCAGCCTCCCTCGCTCTTGTGCCGCTCTCAACACTTTGGGACTCCCCAACCCGGGACACCATGCCGCCGCGCGCATCGTAGAACGCCTTCCCCGATACCCGGGCTTCCCCATTGGTGTAAGCGTCGCCTTAGACCCCGAACTGAAACTCTCAGAAGCCCTCCAGCGCCTGCTGGAAGGACTCCGTCTGTATAGCGCCGCTGGCGTCGATTTCATCGAGCTCAACGAGAGCTGCCCCAATATCCCCCATGACCCGTCATGGCGGGCACTGGAATTCCGTCTGCGCTGGATAGCTGAACACTTCCTCTCCCGCCGAGAACGCTCGCTTCCTGTGGTGGTGAAGATCTCCACAGACACACCGGTGGAAGTATTACCAGCGTTACTGGAACTTCTGCTGCAACTTGGCTACGATGGTATCACCATTGGCAATACGTCCACAGCCTATGAGGCACTATTGCCTACCATTGCTCCCTCGGAACGGCATCTCTATACATGGTTTTGGCATCGCTTCGGTGGCGGGATCAGCGGAGCCCCACTTGCTCATCGCCGCCGACAGCTTATCAGCTTGAGCGCTCAGTGGATTGCCCGCCACGCAACAGCACGTGAATTCCACCTCCTGGCCGTCGGCGGCATTATGAATCCTACGGACCTCCGCGAAGTTCTCTCCGCTGGAGCAAGCCTTGCCCAATGGTATACTGGTTATCTCCACGCCCTCGCCACCCACGGTGACGCCGTCTACCGATGGATGTCCTCCTCCTGTTGCGCTCACCCATGATCCGACGCTTGTTCGCAGCAGGTATCGCTTTCCTGACCGTTTCTTGCCATTCAGGATGGGACACAGAAGAGGAGCGATTTGCCCAGACATATGCAGAAATTCTGGTCGTTCGGGAACTCTATCCAGACACTGCACTTGGCAATGCCCGCGTGCGGACTCTCCTACGGCAATACGGCTACCGCGGGGAAGAGGAATTCCGACAACACTTCCTCACTTTTGCCCGTGAACCAGCACGGCTACGCCGAATTCTGGACTCAGCCGCTACCCGTGCCGAACGGATGCTCCAGGATTCGCTCCGGTACCGCCCCCGCTAAAAGCGCCGGATCGCACGGCGGCAGTTCCTCCACCAGCTTTTCCATCATCTGCTGGAATGAAGGTGCTTGCCAGTCCGACTCCGACTCTGTTCGCTCTAAAAGTATCTCCAAAATGCGCTCCTGAAGCCGACCACGCCGCAGCGCTTCAGCATAAGGCATATGAGTGAACGTAACCATTGTGTAGAGCGGAACAAAACGGTCAGGGTATCGGTCGGCAAGATACTGCTCCAGCTTTTTCCGTAACTGAAACCGAGGGTGGAGCACGCCATCCCGCATTTCTACAAAGTTCTCCAGTGCCAGTTGAGCAATAGCATCAGCGCTCGGCTTACGGAAGCGCTCAAAGGCACGGAAAGCTGTCGACCAATCCGGATCATATTGCCGGAGAAATTCCAGCAGGACGACACAATCTTC
Organism: Bacteroidota bacterium; assembly: GCA_030550395.1. Lineage (GTDB taxonomy): Bacteria > Bacteroidota > Ignavibacteria > Kapaibacteriales > HRBIN21 > HRBIN21. The sequence continues at coordinate 381,486 of JAUQPL010000001.1, forward strand.
AAACCCTGCATTCATTCCCTGCCCGTAGAAGGGAACGATTGCATGGGCAGCGTCACCCAACAGGAGGACCTTACCATCATAGCTCCACGGAAAACAGCGTATCGTCAGCAGGCTCCCCGTGGGATTGACAAAGAACTCCTCCGTCAGTTTCGGCATAAGCGGAACAGTATCAGGGAATTCACTCCGGAAGAAGTGACGCACATCCTCCTCCGTCCGCAACGCTGCAAATGACAGCTCCCCTTCCAAGGGGAAGAAGAGGGTGCACGTAAAGCTACCATCAGGGTTCGGAAGGGCAATCAGCATGAAGGAGTGGCGTGGCCAGATATGAAGTGCTCGCGGGAAAAGCGCCCACGCCCCGTCAGAACGGGGAGGGATTGTCAGCTCCTTGTAGCCATAGTCCAAGTACTCCTGGCAGTAATTGAAGCCCTCCAGATGCTGCATCCGCAGGCGGACGGCCGAATATGCTCCGTCCACTCCGAAGACGACCTCTGCCTCCAAGCGCTGCCGCTCCCCCGTAGGCGTTTCTACTAGCACTGCTGGCGTTTCCAATTCCACATCCACACAACGGTGTTCAAAGAGAATTCGGGCATTGGGATATTCCTCCACGGCTGTCAACAGTAACTCATTGAGGCGACGTCGGTGGAAAGAATAGATCGCCTGTCCAGGCTTGCCGTATGGCTGGAAGCGCGTGCTTCCAGAGGGTTCGTGAATCATACGCCCTTCCATCGGGAGCGCAAAGGGACGAACTTGCTCATCCAGCCTTGCCAGGCGGAGCGCCCTCCAGCCACGGTCAGAGACCGCCAGATTGATGGAACGCCCTCCAGGAATTGCCGTCCGGCGCAAGTCAGAACGTCTCTCAAGAACTGTCACTCGGTGCCCCTGCTGCGCTAAGAGCCGTGCCCAAAGAGCACCGACCAATCCAGCACCGACAATGACGACATTCCGCTGGCGCATCACTCCTCCTGCTCCTTCCCGACCTGTAGGAAGGGGACAGCCTCACGAATGGTTACCCCCTCAACGGTAACGACAGAACCAGGCAGAGGTTGGAGAAGAATCCATTCGGTCAACACCGGCTCTGCAGGAAGCCACAATGGGGGTAGGCACTCTAAGCGGGCCTCCACACCTCGCTCCCACTGGATTAGGTGCCACCGATGACTCCCTGAAGTCGGGGCCTCAAGCGTATCCTGCCGCCCTACCGCTTGCAGGATGACGCGATCGGGCAACACCATCAGCTCCACGGGGGCCTTACCCTGCTGCCGCCACGCCAACGGAGTCGTTCGCAAAAGGAGACGATAACCGCCGGAAGAGTGCAATTGGAGAGTTGCCATAAACATCGTCAGCCCTGTGACACGCAACGCCAGAGCTGTCCCCGAGTAGAGCCGAATAGCTCCCTCCCCCGTCCGATCCCACCTGAGTGAATCTCCCACGAAGCGAACCTCTACGGGAAACTCCACTCCCGCCTGGTCCATGATAAGGGAAGACTCGCCCACTGGCAGTATACTGTCCGTAGCAACGTAAATGAGAAGCCCGCACCCGCTTGTCAGTCCTGCCAGAGATATCCACCACTTCATGGAACCAGCGCCGGCTGTTCTGGAATCAACTCCAAGCGACGGAGAATCTCCACCGCAATATCGTATCGCCGAAACGGGGGCATTAAGTAGATGCCATCCGCCGTGTGACGAACCGCCTGGACGAGTTCCACAGCAATGGCAATCCCTTCCGCTATCGCTGCTTCAGGAGTATCAGCCTGCGCCATCCGTTGGCGAACCCACACGGGGATCGTGATCCCGGGCACCTCATAATGCAGGAACTCCGCATGGCGTACATTCCGCAAGGGAAGAATGCCAGCCACGACAGCAACAGGCAGCTGCTCTGTAGCCTGACGAAAACGTTCCCAAAGCTTTAGATCAAAGACTGGTTGCGTGAAGACAACTTGTGCTCCCTCCGCAACCTTGCGTTCCAGGCGCGCCCGTTCCTCCCGCCAGTTCTCTGCCGCCGGATTACAGGCACATGCAATGCAGAAGTTCATCTTCTGCCCGAGAAAATTATCGCTTGCATCCCGCCCTTCGTTGAAGGAACGGAGAATCCGAATCAGACCGATGGAATCAACATCAAAAACCGCCGCAGCGAACGGATAATCACCAATATGCGGTGGATCCCCTGTCACCGCCAAAATATTGCGCACTCCTAAGGCGTAGGCCCCTAAGAGCTCCGATTGGAGAGCAACCAGGTTACGGTCACGGCATGCAATATGGGCAATACATTCCATCCCCGTCTGACTCTGCACCAAATGTGCCAAAGCAATCGGGCTAATGCGCAGGCGAGCTCGGGCTCCATCGGAGATATTGATCGCATCAATCCCGCAGCGCTGCAGATACCGAGCTCCCTCTATCACAGAGTCCATCCCCACACCTCGCGGGACATCCATTTCTACCGTGACCACGAACTTCCGCCCCAACTTCTGTGCAAATGGAGTCGGCGGAGGCGGCTCAGCAAACACTGGCTCCGTATCCCCGGTGGGCTCCGGTTCTAATTTCTTCTCCACTGCTCTGCCCGGGAAAGCTTGCTGCACAGCCTGCACAATGGCTCGGACACATTCAACTGTTGCTCCGCCATCGGCTCCCACAATCCGCACACCAAGCTCGACCAACTCCCGGGCAACACGTGCCAGATAATCCGGCTCTGGATTGTAGGAACGGACATCCCCTTTGATCTGCGGGACACCAACATCGGGAATAGCACAGACAGGGACCGATGCCACTGCCACTATTCTACGGGCAATGCTGAGCATCCTCTGAGGTCCGACCGTGCCTGCAGCCCCAAGTGCCGCAACAAGAAACCGACTAATCCGCTGCACGACCTGGCTCGGGAACGAACTTGCCAGCACCGAACCATCCTCTGCAAATGCCTTCAGTGCCACAATCGGCAGACGCGGATTGACCATCTGCGCCGCCTCTATAGCCAGCTCAAGCTCCCGCACCTCCACAAAGCCCTTCAGAAACAACAGCTCAGCACCCCCATCAACCAACGCCACAATCTGCTCAATGAAGGCTTGCCGTGCCGCCTCGGGTTCTATAGGACCGAGCGGACCCAACAACTTCCCTGTCGGTCCTACAACTCCTGCAGCATATGCCCGATGCAATGCCGCACACCGCGCCAACCACACCGCTGTCCGATTAAGCTCGTACACCTTGTCGGCTAAGCCGTATCGCTCCAAAGCAATCCGGTTGGCCCGCAAAGTGTTCGTCTGCACAATATCCGCCCCTGCCTCAACGAAGCAGCGATGAATATCTTCCACTACGGCCGGTTGCTCCAGGACATAGAGCTCCGGCGGCTGCTCCCACAAACCCCGTCGTTGGAGCTCCGCCTCTATAGAGCCATCAGTAACCAGCACCCCCTGGCGTAATCGCTCTGCAAAGGGAAGCTTCATCAGCGCCGAATGTACTGCTCAACGCCCCAGCGTTGTGGTGTCCATACCACCAATACCAATGCTGCCACTAACAAAGCAATATCGTGCAGCACCCGCTCCCAGCCAATCCGTTCCGTTGCCGTCTGCGAAAAGCATCCGCAATGGATATCCAGTCCTCGCACCAACGCCGATACCAAAGCCACGGTGAATACCACCAATAGTCCAGCAGCGACCATTGCTGCTGCTTGTACCCGCAAGCCCGCCAGCAGCATCAGACCAACCATCAGCTCCAACCACGGTAAAACGATGGCGAGAACATTGACTAACTCCAGCGGTACCAAACGGTAATTTGCAATATTGCGGGCAAAAAGCTCTGGATTGCCCAACTTGTCTGCTGCAGCAACCAGAAAAACCATCCCCAACACAAGTCGCAGAAGTAGCCCAATACCCTCTCGCGCACGCTCCATCAGTATCTGCCTCACACAGGTAATTGTTCCCCGAAATTACGCCAATCCCCCTAAACGGAACCACGCCATATCCGCCACCATCCCCACAGGAGCCCTACAGCAACAACGCTCCAAAGCAACCGCCCAATGATCGGGCTCCCCATCCCCAGAATTGCCACAATACCGGCAATCCCCCACACACCCCCAACCCGCCCCCACGGATATGGTACGGGATAGAGCCGCTGTGCAAAGAGGAGCATCGCAAGGGCTGCTACTGTGTAGGCTCCTAGCGTTGCCCATGCTGCTCCTCGATATCCCAACCAAGGCACCAAGAGCAGGAGGAGCCCAATGTTTGTGACCGCCGCAAGGATCATTGCCCCTGCTAAACGCTCCGTCCGCTTCCGAATATGGGCAGCAGCAGCAGCGAAAACGTAGATACCGAAGAGCACATACCCTGCAGCAACAATCGGCACAATGTCAAGCCCCTCCCAGTAGTCCGGATGGATCAGGAAACCTCCCCCAATGGGCATCTGCGCCAGCACAGGAATCCACAGCACCATCCCCACAAAGAACAGGGCTGCCGTAAGATTCCATCGCCAAAAGACGGCTGCAAATAGCTGCGGGCCATCGGGACGCTGCGCCTGCTGGAGGAAAAAGGGACGCCAAGCATATTCAAAAACCGTAACCATCAACAACATGGGCAATGCTAAACGGTAGTTCGCTTGGTAAATGCCAACTGCCTGCGCATCTGCCAACAACATCAGCAGTGGACGGTCCACCACATGGAGTGCTATACTTGCCAATGCTGCCGGGACTGCCGGTAGCCCATATCGGAGCATCTCCCAGTAAAGACCTGCCTGCCACTGCCATCGGAATAAACGTGCAATAACCGGGGCTGTCCCTACTGCCGTACTGGCTGACGCCACAACTCCTGCCCACAGCACTCCAGGAGCTCCCCAACGCCATACAAGTACAAAGAGCACCGTGGCTGCCACCTGCACGACCGCATTCACCAGGCGGAGTCCTCCATACCATAACGGACGCCGTCGTAGGCGCAACTCTGCTAATGGGACAACGGCAACCCCGTCCAACAACATCACAAGCGCCGCCGCCCGTACTCCCTCTGCCCCCAACCGAGAGAGCTGGAGCACGGGTGCAAGGACAGGAGCTGCTATCCACACCCCAAGACACAGGAGAGCTCCGTTGACCACCATGGTTCCCCATGCATACGCAAAGACAGCTCTCCGGGCCTCTCCCTGCCGCTCTGCTGCAAAGCGCATATATGCTGACTCCCAGCCCAACGCTAACACCACGTTAGCAAACGCCAACAACGCGAAGAGATAGCTCACCTCCCCAAATGCCTCCGGCTGAAGCACATTTGTGTACAGAGGCGTCAGCAGAAAAGTGAGCAAGCGGACAAGAAGCATGGTTACAGCATAGACAAACGTATCGCTGGCAAGCTGTCGGAGCTGCCATCGCCTTCCGACAGATCCCGTGCCTATCGCCCCTATGCCTTCGGAAAGCCCTATTTTTGCATGCCCTTTTGACATGGTGACCATGCCCTTCACGCAAAGCTATCGCTTTTTTGCTCTCCTCTTCAGCGCTGGGGTCTCCCTCTGGGCACAGACATCGTTACCGGCGACCTCCCTTTCTCCAGCAGCTGAACGTTTACACTCTTACGTTCGCTTCCTAAGCTCACCAGAGCTGGAAGGACGTGCAGCCGGCTCTCCAGGAAACCGCCGTGCCGCTGATTTCATTGCAGCCCATTTCCAACGGGTGGGACTACTCCCTTTGGGTGGGAGCTTCTTCCAGCCCTTCCCTATCATTACGGAGATCCGCATCGGCGCTGCAACTCGGGCAGAATTCACCATTACGGTGGAGCGGGTTGATTTGCCCCGCGAAATGTGGCGCTCCTATACTCTCCGCTGGACTGCCGGCAAGGACTTCGTACCGCTCAGCTTCAGTGCTAATGGAACGGCTTCCGGGACACTCGTCTTCGCCGGCTTCGGCATTTCTGCTCCGGAGCGACAATACGACGACTATGCGGGCATTGACGTACGGGGCAAAATTGTGCTGCTCCTCCGCGGAACCCCGTGGGATGAGCGACTTCGCTCAAAGCTGGTTCGGGAAAAGCTTCAGGAGGAAAAACAAGCAGCAGACCCGCGCTATGCTTCACTGCGTTACAAAGTCTCCACAGCGGAAAGTCGGGGGGCTGCCGCCGTCATCCTCGTAGATCCCCAAGGGGACTCCTCAAATGTTTTCCTTCCCCTCTCGCCGGAGATGCGTTCGCCTCCCGCTTCCATCCCCGTGATTCACGCTCGGCGCACTGAAGCAGCAAAGCTCTTCCCGCGCGAGCGCTCCCTCTACACGCGCGAGCTGGAAATTCTCCGCACGCAGAAACCCCAAAGCTTTGAACTCCCGCTGGTTCAAGCAACCCTGGTAGTAGAACTGGAAATCTCCGAAGCAGAATCCCCCAATGTTTTGGGTCTGGTGCCAGGGACGTCACCCCACTCTGCTCACGAACATATCATCGTGGGAGCCCACTTTGACCACTTGGGTTGGGGACATTTCGGCTCTCTCTCCGATTCCCGAGAGCCTGCAATTCACCCAGGTGCCGACGACAATGCCTCTGGTACAGCAGTCCTGATGGAGCTTGCCGAACGCCTGAAACGGAACCCTGTGCCCCGCTCTGTACTCTTCATCGCCTTCAATGCTGAAGAACAAGGCGTCGTGGGCTCCAGCTTCTACGTCCGCAACCCCAAGCTGCCACTGGACAGCGCTATTGCGATGCTCAACCTGGACATGGTAGGGCGTCTGAGGGAACATACCCTTATTGTGCATGGTGCAGGCAGCTCTTCCCTCTGGCACCTGCTCTTAGACTCCCTGGCCCCACTTTTCGGTCTTCGCCTCTCTACTGCCGAAAGTGGCTTCGGCCCCAGTGACCACACCCCCTTCCATGCGCGAGGGCTTCCCGTACTCTTCTTCTTTACGGGACTGCACAGGGATTACCATCGCCCCAGCGACACATGGGACAAGCTGGACTACGAAGGTATGGTGCAGATAGCTGACTTCGTAGAAGCTCTCATCCGCGCCCTTGCCCATCGGCCCGAACGACCGGATGCTCGTTCAACACAAGCTCCTGCATCACTACGAATGGAAGGACGCCCACGGGTTCGCCTCGGCATTATCCCTGACTACAGTGACCATCCCCAGGGACTTCGCCTCAATGGGGTCAGCGAAAATAGCCCAGCCCAGCGCGCCGGACTCGGCCCCGACGACGTCATCACCGGTCTGGGCTCCCATTCCATTCGGAACATCTATGACCTGATGAACGCCCTCCAGCAATTTGCCCCTGGCGACACAACGACTGTCTACTTCCTGCGCAACGGCACTTCCCGAACGGCACCGGTACGTTTTGAGTAGCTGCCGCAGCCCCCAGAATGGTCACAACACAAGTCTTCACCGAGCGTTTCTGGATAACGAGCACCTCCGGCGAGCGTATCCTCGGCGATCTCTACTGGCAACCCACCCGGGGCACAGGTCCGATGATCATCATGCTGCATGGCTTCACCGGCTTCAAGGATTGGGCCTTCTTCCCCTACGTAGCAACGGAGTTCGCTATACGAGGCGCATGCGTAGTAACGTTCAACTTCTCACTGAGCGGCTACATTGAGGGCTCCGACCGGGTAGAACGACCGGAGCTATTTGCTCGGAATACGATCCGCCAAGAAATCGAGGACACTATAGCCGTCGTCACTGCATTCGCAAAACGTACTCTTGAAGCCCCTGCCACATGGTGGAAGCGTTGGAACAAGCGGATGTTCCTCTTAGGCTATTCCCGCGGTGCTGGAGTTGCTCTCATCGCCCTCCGCATTCACCCACAGCTGCCTATAGAGCGTCTGGCATTGTGGTCACCGGTGACGACCTTCCATCATTACACGGAGCGCCAAAAAAAGCGCTGGCGTCAACGCGGCTCCCTAGAAATCTCCCATACCCGTACAAGCCAGATCCTTCGCATGAATGTGGAGTACCTGGAAGATTTGGAAGCCAACGCAGAGCGATACGACCTCCGGAAAGCAATTGCTTACCTGAAGTGCCCGACCCTGGTGGTCCACGGGATGCACGATATCACCGTGCCCCTCCGCTCAGTACAGGAGCTTGTTACAGCAGCCCCCTCTGAGTTGGTATCATTGCACGTAATCCCCCATACCGGACACACGCTCGGGGTAGACCACCCCATGCGAGCCCCATCACCTGCCGTACTTGAAGCCCTCAGAGTCACAGCAGACTTCTTCTCACTATGACCTTTCCCCCCATGCTCCTGTCTATCGGACTCCTCCTCGGAGGCTGCCAAAACTGGTGGACAGCACGCCAAGAGCCCCTTCCCTCAGATCCAACGACACCGGTCGGCACAGCGCTTTTGTTCAAAAAACTGTTAGACAGCGGTTCAACAGCAGATGCAACGTGCCTTCTTGCCGCTTCTCGAGGGAAGCCGCTGTTAGCGGAACAACGCTACGAGCTCCTCCCCGAACTTGAGCGCCTTCGTTCCTTAGTGGGTGGACTCCCAATTACTTACTGCCGCACCGATAGCTCTGCCCCCTTCCGGTCGGTAGTATGGCTAGAGCTGGATTACCTCTACACCTTGCGTTTCACGCTGGACCGCCGCGACAGCCTATGGTTCATCACAGCTCTGGAGTTTATCCCCTGGCACCGTCCCGCTGTACCTCTTTTCCCCGACCCAGCGGAATAGCCCGTCCATCTCCTTGCTCTCCCCTATTTTGGTAGCAACCTCACGGTGTGGAGGAGGTCGCCATGAAAGTGACGGGAATGGTCAGCATTACCCCGATTGGGGTTGGCATGTCGCTGTCAGACTACATTGCAACGTGTGTCCGCGTCCTTCAAGAATCCGGGCTCCAATGCCAGCTCCATGCTCACGGAACCAACGTGGAAGGCGATTGGGAAACTCTTTGCTTTGCCCTGTACCGCTGCTTTGAGAGCCTACAGCAACAGAATGTCCGCCGTATCAGCCTCTGGCTCAAGGTAGAAATGCGCTCCGATCGGGAACCCTCTTTAGAGGCAGCGGTTCGCTCGGTTGAAGCCAAACTCCGCTCCGAAGACTCTCTCTGAGCTGTCAGCGCAAGGCTGGGTCCCTTCCATTGAACCCCAAAATCCTATTTTCGTGCTGCCTCCAATGCCCTCATAGTAAGAAGGGGCGTACCATAAGGCGTCTTATGTACCACAGTCTCCTCACTCCCCATGCACATCCCACGGCGCTTTACAGAAGAGAGGCGAAGCCCTTACGATTACTTCACCTACGAACGCCGTTCTTCCGTCCTGCGGAACCCGGACGGGACAGTCGTGTTCGAAATGCACAACATTGAAGTTCCAACCCACTGGTCCCAAGTTGCAACCGATATCCTCGCACAGAAGTACTTCCGCAAAACCGGGGTACCTCAGTACGACGCACAAGGGAATCCACTGCTGGACACCGACGGCAAACCCATCGTAGGACCGGAGCGCTCGGTCAAGCAGGTTGTTCACCGTCTGGCCGGCTGTTGGCGCTGGTGGGGTGAACAATATGGCTACTTTGACACGCCCGAGGACGCCCAAGCTTTCTATGATGAGCTCGTTTACATGATGCTGGCACAGATGGCGGCACCGAATTCACCCCAATGGTTTAACACGGGTTTATCCTACGCTTACAACATCACCGGCAAACCCCAAGGTCACTGGTATGTCGATCCCAAGACCGGACGTCTCCATCGCTCTCGTGATGCTTACACCCGCCCCCAACCCCACGCCTGCTTCATTCAGTCGATTGCTGATGACTTAGTTAACGAGGGTGGCATCTTTGACCTCCTCACCCGCGAAGCCCGCATTTTCAAATATGGCTCCGGTACGGGGACGAACTTCTCCCCACTCCGTGCCGCAGGCGAACCCCTCTCGGGCGGGGGGGTCTCCTCTGGATTGATGAGTTTCTTGAAAATCTTCGACCGTGCTGCCGGCGCTATTAAATCCGGAGGGACTACCCGGCGGGCGGCAAAAATGGTAATCGTCAATATTGACCACCCTGACATTGAAGAATTCATCGAGTGGAAAGCTCGCGAGGAGGAAAAGGTAGCCTCCTTGGTAACAGGTTCCCGTATCTGCGCCACATTCCTCCAGGCTATCATGGATGAGGCTATCGCCCGGGGAACGGATTGGCGCAGCAACCCCCGCCTCCATACCCTCATCCGCCGGGCTCTCCACCGCGGTATCCCCCGAGCCTATATCCTCCGCACCCTGGCCCTCGCTGAACAAGGATATACGAAGCTGGACTTCCCCGTCTTCGGTCTGGATTACGAGGGTGAAGCCTATCTTACCGTGAGCGGACAGAACTCGAATAACTCCGTCCGAGTCCCGAATGAGTTCATGCATGCCGTACTTAACGACGGGACATGGGATCTGCGATGGCGCACCGATGGGCGCGTGTGCCGTACGGTACGGGCCCGGGACTTATGGAACAAAATCGCCTTAGCGGCTTGGAAGTGTGCCGACCCAGGACTGCAGTTTGATACCACCATCAACGAATGGCATACCTGCCCCCATTCCGGGCGTATCAACGCTTCCAACCCTTGCTCGGAATATCTCTTCCTGGACGATACTGCCTGCAATTTGGCAAGTCTCAACTTGCTGAAGTTCTACGATGAAGAGACTGGAACCTTCCGCATAGAGGACTTCCGACACGCTGTCCGCCTTTGGACTGTCGTGCTGGAGATCTCTGTCCTTATGGCGCAGTTCCCCTCCAAAGAAATTGCCCGCAAAAGCTACGAGTTCCGTACGCTCGGACTTGGCTATGCAAATCTAGGTGCCCTCCTCATGGTTAGTGGCATTCCCTACGATTCTCCTCAAGCATTGGCAATTGCCGGAGCGATCACTGCGCTCATGACAGCCGAAGCTTATGCAACCTCGGCGGAGATGGCTCGTGAATTAGGGCCCTTCCCCCGCTTTGCTGAAAACCGGGAAGCAATGCTTCGCGTCATCCGCAACCATCGGCGTGCGGCCTACAATGCCCCTCCTGAGGAGTACGAAGGCTTGAGTATTACCCCGATGGGCATTGATCCACGATACTGCCCCGACTACCTCCTCCAAGCCGCCCGCCAAGCATGGGATCGCGCTCTGGAACTGGGCGAGCGCTACGGCTACCGAAACGCCCAAGTGACTGTCATCGCTCCTACGGGGACCATCGGACTCTTAATGGATTGTGACACAACCGGTATTGAACCCGACTTCGCCCTTGTGAAATTCAAAAAGTTGGCAGGTGGAGGTTATTTGAAAATTGTCAACCAATCTGTACCAAAAGCCTTGCGCCGGCTCGGATATTCCGAAGAGCAGATTCGCGATATCGTCGCCTACTGTGTTGGACATGGAACCCTCGTGGGGTGCCCCACTATCACCCATGAACGATTGCACCAAAAGGGCTTCACCGACAAGGAGCTCGCCCTGCTTGAATCCCTCCTGCCCAATGTCTTCGACATCCGTTTTGCTTTCACTCCCTGGACCTTGGGGGAAGAATTCTGCCTACGCTTAGGCTTTACCCGCGAACAGCTCTCCGACCCACACTTCGATCTCTTGCAGGCCCTGGGTTTCACACCCGAGGAAATCGAGGCTGCCAACGAATACGTCTGTGGCACAATGACCGTTGAAGGCGCTCCCCACCTGCGTTCGGAACATCTGCCCGTGTTTGATTGTGCTAACAAATGTGGCAAGCGTGGCACGCGCTACATTGACTACTTTGCGCACGTACGGATGATGGCAGCTGTCCAACCCTTCATCTCCGGTGGTATCTCAAAGACCGTCAACATGCCTGCCGAAGCAACAGTGGCTGATGTTGCTGAGGTGTACCTCCAAGCATGGCGTATGGGCGTGAAAGCAATTGCCCTCTACCGTGATGGCTCCAAGCTCTCGCAACCGCTCAGCACCGCAGTAGAAGGGCTTGAGGATGAGATTGTCATGTTAGGCGATGAGGAAACCATAGACGAGACCAAAGGTCCCCGCGAAGTCCAGGAACGCATTATCGAACGTATCGTATACCAGCGTCCGCAACGACGTCGCTTGCCGAAGAAGCGACACGGCTTCGTCCGCGAAGCATACGTCGGCGGGCACAAAGTATACCTGCGCACCGGAGAATATGAGGACGGTACTCTCGGCGAAATCTTCATTGACATGTACAAAGAAGGGGCTTCCTTCAAGGGCTTGCTCAATTGCTTCGCTGTCCTTGCCTCCAAAGCACTCCAGTATGGGATCCCTCTAGAGGAGCTCGTTGACACCTTCACCTTCACTCGCTTTGAGCCCTCCGGCCCCGTTGAGGGGCACGAAGCAATCAAGTACGCTACTTCAGTGCTGGATTACGTATTCCGATCGCTGGCCTACGACTACCTGGGGCGCACGGACTTTGTCCACGTCAAAGCCGTAGACGAGGTTCCTCCTCACGTGACCTCCCGCTCTGAAAGTCCATCCCCAGCGGACAATCCTCCGAAACATCCCCCTACACCGAGTACTCCATCCCCTGTACTCCAGGTCACAGAATGGGAGCCTCCGAAAGCCGAGGAGGAACCCGAGTTGGTCCCTGCTAACGGGATAGGGACGAACGGAGCCTATGCGCGTCGTGTTGCCGAAGCAAAGGCACGGGGCTATACAGGAGAATCCTGTCCCGTGTGCGGCTCCATGCGCATGCGGCAAAGCGGAAGTTGTGCCATCTGCGAGGATTGTGGAACAACCAGTGGTTGCTCCTAAGCCCATGGGGAGCGGAATCTGGATTGTCGACCGACACACAGATCATTTGGAATTCCATTACCGTGTCCAGGAAGTGCTTTTCTCGGGCCACACAACCTACCAGCGCGTGGATATCGTGCGAACTGCCAGTCTAGGCAAAGTCCTCTTTTTGGACGGGCGCATCCAGTCAGCAGAGTCGGACGAATTCATCTACCATGAGTCTCTGGTCCACCCAGCATTAGTGACCCATCCTCAACCTCAGCGCGTCCTCATCATGGGAGGGGGAGAGGGCGCTACCTTACGCGAAGTCCTGCGCCACCCCTCTGTTCAGAAGGCAGTCATGGTTGATATAGACCGCCAACTTGTTGACCTATGCGACCGCTTACTGCCAGAATGGCACCAGGGAACCCTACACAATCCCCGAGCAGAGCTCCAACACGGAGATGCTCGTGCCTTTGTGGAACAGGCTCCGCACAATGCCTATGATGTCATCATCTCGGATTTGACCGAGCCTATTGAGGGGGGCCCCTCGGTCATGCTCTTCACCGTGGAGTTCTATGACCAACTGGCTTCCCGTCTGACTTCTGATGGCCTCTTCGTAGCCCAAGCAGGGAGTGCCGATCCGGTATACCCTGATTTTGTCGCCAGCCTCTACCAGACCCTCCAAGAGGTCTTCCCTCGCGTCCACGTCTACTGGGCTTTCATCCCCTCCTTCCAGCTTCCTTGGGCTTTTATCATCGCTAGCAAGCGCTATGACCCAACAGCATTATCGCTCCCTGAACTTGAACAGCGCCTTGGCGAACGCCAACTCCAAACCCGATATTACTCCGCCCGCCTCCATCCTGCTATGTTCGCAATACCTCCATACCTTGAAGACGTCCTCCGCCAGCGCGGTCGCCTTATCCGTGATCAACACGCCTTCATCTGGCAAGCGTAGCCACTCAGTGCGGCAAATGCACTACATTTGTATCTGCTTCGTGTACACCTTTGCTGTCCAACTAATCAGAGCATTGACCAATGCAGCACTTCCTGCTAGCCATCGTCAGCGTTGTATTTTTGGTACTCTCCACCCCTGAGCTTCTCGGCCACGATGGATGTGGGAGCCACCGCCGCTCTTCTTCCTCCAATGCACTCCATGCCCCGAAGGGTTCCCACACCGGGGAGCTCACTGCAAAGCACGCACTGGTATCCCACAGCTCTGACATCGCCACCTCTTCGCAGGCTCAGGAAGAACACACCTGCTGTGAGGAAGAGGAAGACGAAACCGAGGAACATGGCTGCTGCCGAAACCATGCAAAGGCCGAGGGGTTGGAGAAAGGATGCTGCGCAGGGAAAAAGGGAGACAAGAGTGAACATTCGGCTCCGACACCGCAACGATAAGACGTCCGTTGGACAAAGGGAAAAACGGTGATGGCGCGGGGTGGTGGTCCGGGGAAAGTTTACTTCGTGCTGTACTTAGCCGTCGTCCTGGAATTGCTCCTCATTATCGTTGAGCGCGACGAAGCAGAGGAGCACCTACTGCAAAAGCAGAAGGAGTCCATGCGGATTGTGCAAAGCATCCTCTCCCAGCTCCAAATCGGTACTGGTACCGAAGGCATTGCCACACGTCCGAAGGATGAAATCACCCTGACAGAGGGCTTTATGCAAACGACCGGCGGTATCCAAATCCGCCAAGATCGCTACTACGAAGTTGAAGTTGGTGTCACCGATGTCTCCGGAATTACCATCTCCGAGGACCTCGAACCGGCAGAAGTCGAAAACCGACGCCGGAATCTGATTCGGCTGGCCAACGTGCAGGAGCTGGATTACCAGATTTTCTACCATCCGAGCCCCAATCCCGAACCTCCCCCCTTCCCGCCCGATGACTCTTTGCGCCGCATACGCTGGGAGAGCTTGGCAGAAGGCTCCTCGATCGGCCCTGACATTGAAGGCTCGCCATGGCGCCTGGTAGCAATGCGGCGTCTGGAACTGGACTTGGCTAGAACCCAGGACTACCAGAATCCCATTTACAAACCGTACACCATCACCATCGGCGACCTCAAGCGCTTTGCTCCTCCCGACGCAGCGGCCAAGGACAGCATCTTCTGGTACGACCACAAACGTACCCAGGACCGAGCTCAGCAGAACGGGGGGAGGATCAAAAAACGAGTCTTCGCTATCCGCTTCCAACCACCGGCCCAACCTGGCTGGTATAAGCTGCGATTTGCCTCCCGCACAAACCGCATTCTGGGCATCCAAGGCGACAAACCTATAGAGCTTACAGGAGAGGAAACAGTCAACATCGGTACTGTCCAAATCAAAGTCAAGGACCTCCAGCTTGTCAAGCGGGAGTTAGAGTACGAACTGGATGCCTATAATCCGCCCTTAGCCGATGATCTCATCAATGCTCGCTTGGACGCGGAGGAGTTTCTCAACCGCCTCCAAGCCTCCATGGACTATGCCCGGCAAGAGTATCCGGAGAAAGCTTCTGAAATCGTCGGGAAGCTGGAGCTCTATGGTTATATCGCCCGTCTCCTAGCTCCTGGGCAGTCTGCAGGCTTTGAACAGAATCGCTCAAGCATTGCCATTGACATTCGCGTCATTAAGCCGGCTGTTCCACCTCCAGCCGACCCGAAGGTCTTCTTAGCCCAGGAGGATTTCTACTCTTTCGACAAAGCCCAACGCACCGTTATTCCGTTTACTGCAGGTCCTATTACCCCTGGAGGCAAACTTCCAACCGTTACTATTCAGCCGCCCCTTTCTTTCCGTTTGGTGGACATTGGCCCCGAATTAGTCGCTGGTACAACCCAAGCTGGAGCGGCAACGAACCACAAGTTTGAAATCCAAATCAACGAACCTATTAGTTCCGGCGAGTATACCGTCCGGATTTCCCACACAAACATCGCCGGGAAACAGGCTACTTCCGAGGCTCGCTTGATTGTCTTCCCCAGCCGCTTGGATAATGCTCAGGACATTGACGCATTACTTCAGAACAGTCTCTTCTATGGCTACACTTTCCAAATCGTGGCTCAACCCAGCTCCGGTGGCAAAATCCCTGCTGCCCAATTCCGGACGGCTATTATCCTGGGCGCCGATCAACAGCCTGTCGTCTCAGGATTACAGGCGGAGCGGGAAATCCCTGCCTCCGTCTCCTCGGTTGCCGTCCGCGTTGGGTGGCAAAATCCCTACACGGGAGAGCTCGTCCCGCTGTATGAAGGAATAGGAACGCCCCAACAACGAGCTCCCCGGATAGCTGTTGGGGACATCAAGATTGACCCCACCATTGACCCCCGTAATCCAGAGCTCCTCATTACAGGCATTACTATCCTCCCTCCGTTTGTCGACGTTCAACGTCCTGCTACGCCCGACGACATCAAAGACGTACGCGTCCAAATCACCCGAGCTGATATCCCGAATTATAAGGCAAGTGCCTCTATTCAGCGGAGCGGAGCCACTACATACGAGGTCCGTATCCGCTTAGACGGTCCTCTCCCAGTTCGACGTGGGCGGCTGGATGGAACGGTTTCGCTCCTCATTACAGCAAAGGTTCGCAATCCCATTAACGGCGCAGAATCCCGTGAGGGGCGGGCAGCAATACCCAACATTCCGATTACCTACTAACATGTGGCACAGAGTGCTCAAGACCATGCAGTGGACTCCTCAACAGAGGCTCTTCCTCGTTAGCGGGCTCTTTGCTCTACTGTGGTGCAGTATAGCAGCGTATGCCCAGGATGCAGAAATCCGAGCGATCTTGCGAAAGTTCAAAAACTACCGCTACAGTACTATCTCCATCTTCCGTCTGGAAGGGCAAACCTTTGCCGACATTCAGGAGCTCCTCAATCCAATGCCGAAAGCCCCAGAGGTGGTGGCAAGCCTCCAGTCTGCTAACCCTGCCCTCTACCAGCAAATCCAGGACCGCGTAACGCTAGAAGGGTGTGCTGCCGACATTCAGGAAGTTCTCCGCAAACTTCGGGAGGAAGACGGTGTACCCCCTGGTATTGTCAATCGCGCTGAAACGATAGAGGCTGTCAAATACGCCGTCCAAGTCATGCAGAATAACTGTAACGCCTTCAAAAATGCCTTTGTCATAACCAGCCGTTATCGTCCAGGAGCCCCCTTTAGCATTATCGCCCTCGTCAAGACGCGCGACCGTTCACGAACTATTGCCCGAGACCTCCGGAGTGTCCAAGACGCTGACATCCTCCTTTTCACTGAACTCCGCCGCATCGCTGCTCCGGCCAGTTCCCCCTCCTCTACCCTCTATGACTATTTGGCAAACGCCATTATTCAAGGTGCCGTGGAAAACGTCACCTTAGAAGCCCAGGGCATTGGCGATGAGGAAACAGAATTTGCCCCTCCCACATTTGGCAATGCAGAACTGGTATCGGAAGACGATGTGCAAACCTACCTCCGCATCTCCGAAGGACAGCCTTCTAACTATCCTCATCCCAGGGAGCTGGCCGTAAGCTTCCCCGACCTCATCCGGTATACCTACTACACCATCTCCTCCGAGGCAGAAGCGGAAGCAGAGGTTACCGAGCAAGAGGAACGCACCTACAACCGCTTCCTTCCACAACTGGGAATAGAATTACGCTACGGTTTGGAGGAGCTCAACTATCCCTCCGTATGGTCGCAGCGACTTACGCTCAACGCTCTGTGGAGCAGCGCCCGATTAGGAGTAATTCTCCCCACGAAAGGCTGGGGCACACTTTCCTCACGCCTAGGCGCTCAACCCCGGCTGACAATTGCAGGTTGGGGACTCCACGGAACGGTTGACTTTCCCATTAAGCTCATCCACAATGGTGGGGTCTTCCATGCCTCCGCCTCCTATGTCTTTGGCGATGCCAAACGTTCCGCTCATCCTCATTGGCATCCTCAGCTGAAACAATGGACGGATTTCCTCATCCGCTACCATCTCCAGTTGCATTACTCCTTCGCTATTGCGGTGGACAAAAACTATTTCTTCCGCTTCCTTCTGGGCGGAACCCTCTACGAGAGCGAAACCTGGGGTGACCAGACCGATACAACCACAAATCAGAGTCCCCGCTTTGTGCGCAAATCCAGGGAAACCATTGGTGGCATCAGCGGAGGAGTTCAGTTCATGGCCACTGGCCTCCAAACCCCATATGGCTTCGGACTCCAGTATTTTGACGACACGATTCTGGCAACGGCATGGTTGCAAATCCCCATCACTCGTGGCTTGCTTGTCCGCTTTGACGGACGACTCTTTACCTGCTTGCTGCGAGACCCGCGGCTTTGGGAACAACAGACCCTCTTCCTCCCCTCCGTACGCTTGATGTTGAACTTCTAGCTCAAGGGGAACCCTCATGGGACGCTGGATTGCTGCATTGGCTGCTGCGGCCCTCCTCTGGGCACAGCAACAGCCTTACATCACTGAACCCGATGCCGACTCTGTCATCACAGCCCTCAAAACCATCGATCCCAACATCCTGAAGTACTTTCCCCGCTGGCGTATCTGCGAGCCTAATCTGATGATCCAGCTGCACCAGACCTTCCTACTGCTTGGCTATCCCGAGGAAAAGTTGGATATGCAGCAGATCACTGTGACTGCGGCTCCCACACGTCGGCAGGGCTCCGAATACGACATCCTGCTCATTGAGTGCGGCCACGCCAAGATGACAGCCTCAGAAATTGAGGCCAATATTCGCGGACTAGCAACCCTACTGGCAGATCCCCAACGCCGATACTGTTACACGGAGATTCCCCCTACCGTACCCCCAACACCGGCACAAGCCGAAATCATCATCAACTTTACCATGCCCACTCACGTAGGACATGCCATCTCGGTTTCTCTCTTCGAACAGAGTCTCAAACTTGGACAAACCGGCTTTTGGCTGCGAGCAACTATCGGTGCCGATCCCATTGGATACCCATTCTGGTCAGGGGGCATTGCACGGGTCCTGTTACAACGTCCCCTTGTCCGAAACACAGATGAGCAGACCCGAAGAGGCATCCCCCATTTGCTGGACGTCCAGCTCGGTGGTGGTTATCGCGTCACTGGAGGTTTGGACCCGAACTTCCTAAGTGGGATTATCCCCGTACGCAAGCTCAACCTTGCCCCTGGAGGACAATTCGTCGCTGGGGCGGACTTTTACTTCCCCTTCCATCCTCAAGCTGGAACCCATCTGTATGTAGAACTCCCTTTCAAAGGGATTGACCCCTCCAGCTCCATCAATCCTGCTACATATGCCATCCTTCCGTTAGATCCTGCCCGTGATCCCCTCCGGAGCTCTGATCCCGGGCTTTCTATTGACCCAGACTATGTCGTCCCCCTGCTCCGCTCTATGGGACAATGGGGATTCTTCTACAACTGGTGGTCCGATCCCGAGCGCCCCATCCACCTCCTCCGCCTAGATGTAGGCATCAGCTACGCGGAAATCACAGAAGCAGCCCTCTTACGTCGGGCCGACAGCACAGTGTCCTTGGTCCACCAGGGAATAGAAGGGTTGCACACGTATAAACCTCGGGAGCTTGGCGATTGGCTCTACTTACGGTTGGAGTATCGGAACCAGAGTGGTTTTCCCTTTGGGATAGCGTTGCAATATTCCAATCAAATCCTTCTCGGGCGCGCTTATGTCCCCATCATCGGGCGCTGGCTATACGTGGAAGCGAAATACGCTACCCCTCTCCGCCCTGTTCGTCCCTTTGAAACCCGAAACTTCTTCATTCTCTCGCCTCTGCTTCGGATTACCCTCTGATCCTTCTGCCAACACTCCCCGACGGGACAACTCTGACTACAAAGATACACCAATGCCTCGGAGATCCCTGCCACTGCACGCTGTAGTGACCATTTTCCTTTGTGGCAGCACCTTTTACTACGAACTCTCTTCTCAAACCGATACCTCTCAGCTCCAGCGCCGGCTTATCGAGCAAGCCCGAATACAAACCCGGCAGGGAACGCTCCAACTACGCCTCCACAACGTGGACATTACGCGTTTTCCCGATATCAGCCTCATCGTCGAAGTTCTCGGAGACGGTCCCGATACGCTGTATGCGGAGGACTTCACCGTGGTCGAAAACGACCGAACATATCCCGTACTGTCGGTCAGCCGTCTCTCGCCCCATCGGCGGGTTCCCGTAGACTTCGTATTCGCCATAGATGTCACCGGGACTATGCAACCGTATATCAACCAGGTCCGGGATAATTTAGAACACTTTACCCGAACTCTCCTTCTCCGTGGCATTGACTACCGTTTAGGGCTGGTGCTTTTTTCCGACGTCATTGAACGGAGTTATCCCTTCACTGAAGATGTTCATGAATTCCTCCGCTGGATTTCCCGCATCTGGGCAAGCGGAGGCATGGACGAAAAGGAAAACGCCCTGGAAGCTATAGCTGAAGCAGCACGATATCCCTTCCGACCCGCTGCTAATCGCGTCATTATCCTCATCACCGATGCCCCCTACCATCAGAAGGGTGAGAAAGGACACGGACGAACAGAGTTCACAACGCAAAGCATTATTGAGTATCTCCGCGACCGTCAAGTCCGGCTCTTCTGCATCACCCGACCCGAGCTCAAGGAATACAAACACATTGCTGAGGCAACCCGCGGCAGCGTCTACGACATCCAGCTTCCTTTCTCCCGTATCCTGGAGCAATACGCAGCCGAACTCACCAATCTCTGGGTCCTGACGTACCGCACGGGCGAGGAGATTCCCCAGGATTCCGTCCAAGTGGCGATTGTCGATCGCCAGAAGCGGCGGTTGGTTTACCAGACCATCCCTATCGTCGCCATTGGACGCAAGTTCATTTTGGAACACCTCCTCTTTGCAACCAATGAAGCTACGCTTCCTGACAGTATCCCGGAACTGGACCTTATCGCTCGTTTCCTTCAACGCCGCCCCGAGGTAGTCATCCGCATTGAAGGACACACAGATAACCGCGGCACCCCTGCTTACAATTACCGCCTCTCTCGGCGGCGCTCGGAAAACGTCCGACAATACCTGCTTCGCCGTGGGGTACCGGAACGCCAACTTCAAATTGCTGCCTTCGGTGCCAGTCGTCCTATCGCAGATAACGAAACTGACTTTGGTCGGAGTTTGAATCGTCGTGTAGAAATCGTCATCGTTCGGAAATAACCCTGCGACGCCACCACAGCTGTAACCCCAGCACCAACAGAGTTGCCACAACGAGCGTATACCCCGTGCTCGCTCCCGCATACTTGAGGACAAACTCCACTGGATTCACATCCATCGGGTGAACAAAGAGAGCGAAGTAGACTACATTGTGCACCCCACTTCCGAGAGCTACAACGCTGAGCAGTTTCCCAATAGACATCATCCGCAGGTCATCATTGCCAACGGGGGCGAAAAAACCAACAACAAAGCCTGCCAATGTCTTTGCGAAGGCACTTAACCCCAAGGCTCCCGGCAGCACAAGATCCATCAGCACACCAATGGCAAAACCTGCCAACGTCCCCGCTATCTGCCCTTCACGCAGTGCAATCCAAAAGACCAGCAGCAACAGCAAATCGGGAACAATGCCCGCTACAGCTACCAGCGGCAAGAAGACAATGTGGAGGACAGTACAGCAGAACGCAGCCAAACTGTACCCTACCAGGCGCAGCCATACCTGCACTCCCGGCAATAACGATGGTGCCATCCTCTACTCCCTCCCCAGCTTGCGGAGGCGCTGCTCCAAAAGACGCCGCTCCGGATGGGGCACATGCTGGAGCACAGCAACATGCCGCAGGACCTGGTATGGGATGACTGGCACCACATGGATACGGTAAAAACCACTGGCCGGCTCCCGCTCGACTGCGTAGACCGTACCGACGGGAATATCCGGCGGGAAACGGTCGCTCGAAGAAGCGGTCAAGACCCTCTCCCCCGCCTGCACAGGGACAGAAGTGGGGATATAGTGCAGCAGAAACCTCCCCACCGTCCCCTCCCACGCCAAAATACCCTCCGCCCCCGACTTCTCTAACCGAACGGCAATGCGCACGTCCCGATTCTCCAGCAACTCTACGATGGCATAGTGCGCACTTACATCGAACACCCGACCAAGTAAGCCTGCCGTCGTAACCACAGGCATTCCGACTTGGACCCCATCCGCGCTTCCTTTATCCAGGACGGCGTAGTTGCGCAATTGTCCTACCGTCAACCCAACAATCTCGGCAGGGATAAATCCATAAGGCACAAGCGCTCGCAAATTGGACAATTGTCGTAGCTGCTCATTCTCCGCCCGCGCCCGCCGCAGTTGTATTACTTCCAGCATCAACTCCGTATTCAGCCGATGCAACAGCTCATTTTCCTGACGTAACGCTATCGGATTGGGGAACCCCCCGAACAATGAGTGCATCGCTCCAACTCCAACAAGCGTCAGGGCTGTCAATCCCCGTAATTGTCTCTCATTATCCAGCTGCATTAGGGCAACGGAAGCCAACAGGAGAGCCAACAGGATAAGGTAGGCTCTGACCCGCTGGACAAACACAACCACTCTCTGGAGGAGCATGGACAGAACGAGGCTCAGCTACTATACCGGTAGAATCCCCAACCCGTCTTCCGCCCTAACCGTCCGGCTGCGACCATTTTCCTCAGCAACGGACATGGACGATACTTGTCATCCCCCAGTTCCCGATGCAGCACCTCCAGAATCGCCAAACACACATCCAAGCCAATCAAGTCTGCTAACGCCAGTGGTCCCATCGGATGGTTCATTCCTAAGCGCATGACCGTATCTATGTCCTCCGCTGACGCAATCCCTTCCATCAGGCAGTAAATAGCTTCGTTAATCATCGGCATCAGAATCCGATTGGAAACGAACCCAGGATAGTCTTGCACACACACTGGGGTCTTCCCTACCCGACGAGCCAGCTCCTCAGTGATCTGGTAAGTCTCGTCACTTGTCGCCAAGCCACGCACGATCTCACAGAGCTGCATAACCGGTACAGGATTGAAAAAGTGCATCCCTATGAACCGATCCGGACGCTTCGTACTGGCTGCCAGCCATGTAATGGAAATGGAAGAGGTGTTCGTGGCGAAAATAACCTCTGGACGACAGACGGCATCCAGTCGTGAGAAGATCTGTCGTTTCAGCTCGGGATGCTCCGGAGCCGCTTCAATAACGAAGTCCGCCTGCTGTGCTGCAGCTTCCAGATCGGTTCCCCACTGTAGACGCGCCAACGCTGCGTGCTTCTCCTCTTCCGTCAGAATACCTTTCTGTACTTGACGTCCCAAATTCCGTTCAATCGTCTGGCGGGCCCGCTGTAGCACCTCTTCGGCAACATCCACCAAAAGCACAGAAAAGCCATGTTGGGCAAAGACATGAGCGATACCGCTTCCCATCGTTCCAGCACCAACGATGACCACGCGTTCCATAGAGCCTACGACAACCGTTGTTAAACCTCCAGCGCAAAAATACACAGTGCCTTTCCCTCGCCTACAATACAGCCGCTTTAGGACACGTCTGCTGTCAGCAGTCTATTCAGTTAAACTCCCGCAGACATGTCCAGGTTATCTGCGCCAATTCAACAGAAGGAAGGACCCACCGTTGCCATCGTCACTTTAGGCTGCAGCAAGAACACAGTAGATTCCGAAAACCTGGCAGGATGCCTGCGTGCTCACGGTGTTGAAATAACGGACGTTGACCACGCAGAGACCCTTATCCTGAATACTTGTGGCTTCATCGAAGCGGCAAAGCAAGAAAGTATCACCGCAATCATAGAAGCCATTGAGCGTAAGCGCTTGGGGGCTCTTCGCCGTATCATTGTTGCTGGTTGTCTCTCGGCACGATATGCCGAAGAGCTTCGGCGAGAACTGCCAGAGGTAGACTATTTCCTCGGTCCTGAAGCCTACGAGCCGATTGTGCGTATTGTGAAAGGGCACTTCCAATACGAGCTCTTAGGCGAACGCGAGCTCTCTTCGCCCCAGCACTACGCCTATCTGAAGATTGCCGAAGGATGCGACCATCCATGCTCGTTTTGCGCTATTCCCCTCATGCGAGGCCGCTACCGCTCACGCCCTATAGAGCATATCCTCAACGAAGCAGAGCGCTTGGCCCAACGAGGAGTACGGGAACTCATCCTCATCGCGCAGGACACAACGTATTACGGCGTTGATCTCTACGGCCAGCGCCGCATTGCTGAACTTCTCTCCGCCCTCAGCCGTATCCCTGGTATTGTGTGGATACGGCTGCTCTACGCATATCCTGCGCACTTTCCCGAGGATCTGCTCGATGTCATGGCGGAATGTCCAACGATTTGTCGTTACTTGGACCTTCCCCTCCAGCACATCTCCACACCTGTGCTTTCCTCCATGCGACGCGGTGTGACCCGGCGTACAATTGAACGTCTAATCGAAACAATCCGCGCCCGAGTACCTGGTATTACACTGCGCACAACCTTTATCGTCGGCTACCCCAATGAAACAGAAGAACGCTTCACCGAACTGTATGAGTTCGTCCGCCAAGCCCGATTTGAGCGCATGGGTGTGTTTGCCTACTCCCACGAGGAAGGCACAGCAGCGTGGGCACTCGGCGACCCTATCCCTGCCGAGGTAAAGCAGGAGCGCCTCCGGGCACTTATGGAACTCCAACGCCAAATTTCGTGTGAGCTGAACCGACAAAAAATCGGTTCCACCGAACGTGTAATATTGGATGAGTGCCTCGCCGAGGGTGAGTACCGTGGACGCACCGAAGGAGACGCTCCAGAGATCGATAACGAGGTCTTCCTCCGTTCAGAACGTCCCCTTGCTATCGGCACGTTCGTTCCTGTCATGATAGAGGACGCCAGCGACTATGAGCTCTATGGAACGGCTGTGCTCCCATAGCTTCCTGCTTGCTTTCCTGCTTGTATCATCCGCCAGAGCCCAAGATTTGCAACCGTTCATGGATGTCCTCTGCTTTGCCGCCGATGTTCCCGATTCCAACGCACGCCTGGAGGTATGGACAGTGGTCCCCTATGGAACTCTTACCTTCCGTCCAACTGACACGGCTGGCTTCCGCGGTAGGTATACCCTCAACCTCTCCATTCGGGACACTACGGGAACAGTGCTTCGCCAACAGCACACCCGACGAGTTCTCTCAGCTGCTACTTACTCCATTGCCCAAGGAGCCACAGCCGCTTTTGACCATGTCCGTATGGTGGAGCACCTGCCTGAGGGCCCCTACACTATTGCCGTCCTCATCACTGACGAAGCAACAAACCGGGAGTATCGTCTCACCCGTCGGTATAGTGTCCCGAACTACCGCTATCCCGAGTTTGCCTTAAGCAGTATTGTCCTGGCAAGCAAAATTGAGGAGCGCTCGGGCTCTCCTATTATCACCCCGTTTTTTGCCGAAAATCTGACTCAATTAGGGGAATCTGCCTTTGCAGTCGTGGAACTCTATGCCAAAGCGTACCGAGAGAGCATGGAAGTGATAGCAGAACTGCTTACTGCACAGGGCAATGTTCTCTCTACCGCTTCCCGGACAACGGTATCAGCCGTCTGGCCAGG
The DNA here is from genome assembly GCA_030550395.1 of Bacteroidota bacterium. GTDB lineage: Bacteria > Bacteroidota > Ignavibacteria > Kapaibacteriales > HRBIN21 > HRBIN21. The sequence goes on from JAUQPL010000001.1 coordinate 406,527, forward strand.
TCGCAGATTGGTCATTCTGCCCCTCACATTCATGGATCTGCCTACAGAAGCGCGGATTCTACGGGTTCGCCTTCTGTCTGCCGGCTCGCTTGTTGCCCAGAGTGAGCGTTCAGTCCGAGTTGTGTGGAGTTTTTGGGGACGGACCGTAGCAGATTTAGACCAAGCAATTCGGCAGCTTCGCTACGTAGCAACGCAAGCACAAATTGATAGCATTCTCACCGCCCCAACTATGGGCGAAAAGCGGAACCGCTTTGAAGCCTTCTGGGCAGCCTTAGACCCAACACCGGGGACCCTGCGGAACGAGGCGTTTGAGGAATACTACAACCGAATTGCTCAGGCTAACCGCCTCTTCCGCAGCTATACCGAAGGGTGGCTGACCGATCGGGGCATGGTTTATGTGATCTTCGGTCCCCCAGTCCGACGCGAACAGTTCCAAAGCGACGGACGCCAATATGAACGCTGGATTTACAGCGACCGGGAATTCCTCTTCGTTGACTACACAGGTTTTGAGGACTACCGATTGCTTACCCCCTTGCTTCCAGGGACAAAATACCGCTATTCGGGGGCGTAGTCAATGCGTTCTCTCCTGCTTGTTGCTCTCGGAGGTGCACTGGGAAGCTTAGCACGGTATGGGCTCATGGGCGTCGTCTACACACTTTTCGCTGTCCCACCCCGTTTCCCTGTTGCGACGCTGCTGGTCAACGCACTGGCATGCTTTGCATGGGGGCTCATTACCGGTCTTGTGGAGCAGAAAGGTTGGTTTAGTGCTTCCAGCCGTCTCTTTCTCATCATCGGCTTCTTGGGTAGCTTCTCCACATATTCCACCTTTGCCGGGGAAACATACATCCTTCTTCGCTCACTGGAGTGGTGGTTGGCAGCTCTCAACCTTACTGCCCATACGGTTATTGGTCTTGTGGGCGTATGGCTTGGGATGTTTGTTGCCCAAACGCTTGGATGACCATGATACTTCCAACAGAAGGACACTTGCTACGCATCTTCATTGGCGAGCAGGACCGTTATGAAGGCATGCCACTGTGGGAATGGATCCTCCGCCAAGCTCGTCAGCAAGGGCTGGCAGGGGCAACCGTTCTGCGGGGAACCGCTGGCTTCGGAGCTCACAGCCGCATCCATACCGCACGCTTGGAACGGCTCTCCGTGGATCTCCCCATCGTCATTGAGATTGTGGATACCATCGAGCGAATTGAAGCCTTTCTCCCCCTTATAGACACTGCCATCCCCGAAGGATTAGCAACAATTGAACGGGTTCAAATCCGCTTCTACCGAGCAGGGAAACAAAGGGACCCATAAGACCAGCTTCTCCAACGCTACTGCTGCTGTGAGCGCAAAGCGTTGTAAAAAGCCACCTCTCGGTCCTCCACCCACAGAGTGCACTCGAATCGGAGCCTATTCCCCGAACCGGCTTCTTTTGCGCTTTGGAATAGCGGGGCCGACGAGACTCGAACTCGCGTCCTCCTGCGTGACAGGCAGGCGCTCTAACCAGCTGAGCTACGGCCCCACATTTGTGGACCCGAGGGGATTTGAACCCCTGACCTCGTGAATGCCATTCACGCGCTCTCCCAACTGAGCTACGGGCCCATCAGGGGTAATGCAAAATTACAGCAATCACGCCTTCTATTGCCCAGCCTACGGAACCACGATCGGAGAGAACTCCCTTCGCGCTCCATCCCATGCAATGACCCCATACCAGCCTGCAGCCAAGCTCTGAAGAGACCATCTCTGCTGAGGCAGCCCACGCCACTCCACCAATACATGCCCACAGACCGTGATGACCCTCACCGTAACGGGTGCCCGGGCCTCTACCCAAAGCTGGCGCTCCTGACACCACAGACGGAGCAGACTCCTCTCCTGAGTGTCCTCGATACCCTGATTCTTAGGAACCAGCTCCACGATCTTATCATCGTCCGGCTGCGGTGCACCACGCCCATCCCGATTGCTTGTACTGACAAAGACACGTCCATCCGGCGTTACCAAAACATCCCGCAGGCGTCCTAACCCCAAGGGGTAGGCGTTCACTTCCTCTATCCGACCTCCATCCTGGGAGAGACGGAGCTGATAGAGCGTACTGCCCTTCAGCGTCGCCAATAGGAGGGAATGGCGAAACTGCGGTAGATGCGTTAAAGCACTGTCATAATAGGCCAGCCCACATGGAGCTACCGTTGGAGTCCAGGCGTAGAGAGGTTCCACCACATTGGAGTCCCGACAAAACTGCTCTTCAGGCGGAGTATCACAATAGCCCTCCACCGAGGGCCATCCATAGTTACGCCCTGGTTGGAGAAGGTTGATCTCATCATCGGTCGTAGCTCCATGTTCAGAACCGTAGATCAGTCCCCCTCGTCCAAGAGCCAAGCCTTGGGAATTGCGCAATCCCCATGCCCATACGAAGCTACCAGGAATGGGATTGTCTGCCGGCACCTTCCCATCCCAGTGAATGCGCAGTACCTTGCCACTCAGCGAGCTCAAATCTTGCGCCAGGGCTGGAATACCTCCTTCGCCAACGGAGAGCAGGAGCGTTCCATCCGGAAGATTTAAGAAACGGCACCCTGCATGGATGTTCCCAACCCGGATATTCGCCAGCAGAATCTGCGGGTCTAATAGTGTATCGCGAGAAGCATCGTAGCGATACCGCACGATACGCAATTCCACAAAGCCACTGTACACAGTGTACGCCACCGCTACGAAGGGAGAGTCCGTAAACCGCGGATGGAGCGCCATCCCCAAAAGCCCTGCCTCACCGCGAGCGTACACCCCTTCAATGGCGGAGAGCAGGATGCGTTTTTCGCCCGTTTCAGGATGAATACGGCTGATTCGCCCCGGTCGCTCCGTGCACCATAACCACCCGTCAGGACCCCACAGGACAGACCACGGGACCTGGAGTCCTCGCGCAACCACCCGCAGCTCAAAATCCCACGACTGGGAATGACTCGGAGAAGTTGTGCATGCGCTCACCAGAAGCCACAAGCTCACAACGGACTTAGGCATTGGAATGCGCACGCTCAGCACCGGGAACGTTCAGCTCAGCAAACCAACGGAGAAGCTCCTCTACCGTACGGCTACCCTGATCCCCAAAGCCATGGCGTCGCACAGCGACCGTAGAAGTTTCTACCTCCCTCCGCCCCAGCACGAGTAAGAAGGGGATTTTCCGGTGTTCTGCTTCAGCGATCTTCCGTTGGAGACGCTCAGAGCGCAAGTCCGCCTGCACTCGGTATCCCGCCTGCTGAAGCGCCTCTGTCAGCTGTAGGGCTGCTACATGCTGAGCGTCTGTAATCGGCAGCACCACCGCCTGTACGGGTGCTAACCAGAAGGGGAAGTTCCCTGCATAGTGCTCAATGAGAATGCCTATGAAGCGCTCCAGCGAACCGAACGGAGCACGGTGGATAATCACAGGGCGGTGTGCCTGCCCATCCGGGCCGATATACTCCAAGCGGAAGCGTTCAGGCATGACGTAGTCCACCTGCACCGTCCCCAACTGCCAGCGCCGACCAAGGGCATCGCGGACAATGAAGTCAATCTTCGGACCATAGAAGGCCGCCTCCCCTAAGCCGATGGTATACCGCAGCCCTAATTCATCGGCAACCTCTTGAATCTCCCGCTGTGCCCGCTCCCAAAGAGCTAAGTCCCCACCATACTTTGCAGCATTGTCATCCCGGAAAGAAAGTCGGATGTCTACTGGCATTCCGAAGATGCGGAAGACATATTGCGTGAGCTCAATGACGGCTTTGATCTCGTCCTTGAGCTGTTCAGGAGCGCAGTAAATGTGAGCATCATCTTGGGTAAAGCCGCGCACACGGATTAAGCCGTTCAGCTCACCCGATTGCTCATAGCGGTAGACTGTCCCAAACTCGGCTAAGCGCAGCGGGAGCTCACGATAGCTGCGCGGCTTGGAAGCATAAATTTGGTGATGGTGAGGACAATTCATGGGCTTGAGCAGATACCGCTCCTGCTCTTCTAAGACCATGGGCGGGAATTGGGAGTCGGCATAGTAGGGATAATGTCCCGAGGTCTTATACAACTCCAAGTTCCCGATATGCGGGGTGATCACTTCCTGGTATCCCCGTTTGAGTTGCTCCCGGCGCAAGAAGTTTTCCAGCGTCCGACGTAGCACTGTTCCATTCGGCAGCCAGATCGGCAGACCCGGCCCAACTGCAGGGGTCAACAGAAACAATTCCAATTCCCGTCCCAACTTTCGGTGGTCACGCCGCTCGGCCTCTTCCCGCAAGCGGAGGTACTCGTCCAGCTGCTTCTGCTCAGGGAAGCAGATGCCGTAAATGCGAGTCAGCATCCGATTACGACTATCCCCACGCCAATAGGCCCCCGCAATGTTCAACAGCTTGGGGTATCGGAGCATCCCTGTAGAAGGCACGTGGGTCCCCTTGCATAAGTCCACAAAGTTGCCCTGTCGATAAAACGTGATGGGCTGCCCACGGAGCTCCTCCAATATCTCCAGCTTGTACGGATTCCAATGCTCTCGATAGTAACGCACTGCCTCCTCCCATGAAACCTCTAGGCGCTCAAAAGGTACGTCGCGCTCGGCAAGCTCCCGCATCTTCGCCTCTACTCGGGGCAGATCCTCCGCCGTAATCACAACCCCCTCGGGAGGTTCCACATCGTAGTAGAAGCCCTGTTCAATCGGTGGACCAATGGCGAACTTGATACCCGGATAGAGCGCCTCCAATGCTTCTGCCATTAAATGTGCCGAAGAATGCCAGAAAATCTGTTTCCCTTCGGGGTCTTCAAAGGTCAGCACCCGAACGGAAGCATCCTCCAGAATCGGACGGCACAAGTCGTAGATAGTGCCGTTGACTTCTATCCCCACAGCATGCGGCGCCTTCTCCGGGAAGAGAACCTCCACGATGGAATGCCCAGTCGTTCCGCGAGGGAATTCCGCACTTCGTCCATCGCTGGTGCGAACACGTATCCGTTCACGCTCACGGACCACCGCCTCCGCCATTGCTGTCCTCTCGCAAATCAACCACGTTGCTTGAGACGTTAGATGCCCTGCTTTAGGGCACAATTGTAACCGTTCCCGCAATGCCGCCCACAGTCGGGCTCAAACGCGGCAGCCACAGGCGCCAGAAGTAGACTCCTGGACTCACAGGTACCCCCTCTCGCGTATGCCCCCGCCAATCCCACCGATTCTGCCCAACAGTAACCGGGAATTCCTCAGCATAGAGCCGCTGCCCGAGCGATGAGAAGATTTCCACACGGGCAAGCTCCTGGATGGTATAGCCGTCATAGGCAAATTCCAGACTCATTCCTCCCGAAGTTGGGTTGGGATACTGCCGGAGTAGACGGAGTGCAAGACCATCGGTGACCGTAAGCTCCAACTGCAATGTATCCCGTAATCCAGCGGCGTCTTCCCCCGTTGCCCAGACAATAACCCTGCCCAGGGGAAGTCGGGATGGCTGACAGAAGAGAGCCGACCGTACCCCTGGCTGACGGAGTACCGCTGGCAGGGCATCCAACTCCGTGCTCGGATAAACCCGATACTGCACCGCTGTGGTACTATCCATCAGCCGTCCCTCAATCCACAGCCGTAGGACGGGTACCCTCACCGGGCCTGATGAAGCGTCAGAGAGCAATAGCCAAAGTTCTGGCTGCCGCGAAATCGTCATACCAGAGCGTAAGGGAACCAGCCGTCCTCCCTCATGCCACCATAGTTGGAGGGTCGGAGGTAGCGTATCAACGGTCAGTTGATACGGCATTTCAGCGGCATTATTGAAAGAGTACAACTCCCCAGCCGCTCTACCACGGGCCCAGAGCATTCCTTGGATAGCCCAAGTGCTGGTAGACAATGGCAGGGCAAGAAGAGTGTCCCCCTCCGGACCGAGGGGCGAAGGGAGAGCCCACATCCCTTGCTCTTCTTCCATTACCTCCGACCGCACTCCCACGCGGAGTCCAACACCATGCAAACCCGCCCGGAGGGAACGGTTTACCACAGAAACATTCACCGTTAGCGTATCGCCACTCATCACCGGCATTCTTGATACCGATACCCACCGCAACGCCATTTCCCCTTGTGGCTCAAATGTGTAGAGAATATGCCGAAGCTCCGGTGGCTCTCCCCCTTCAGTCCCGTATAGCGCCTCCAGCTGCAACTGCGCATAGGCATATTGCTCGCCCGAGAGGTCAATGACAGTATCCCCGCGAGAATCCCACACGACGTCCCACCCCGATTCCTCAAGACTGCGTCGCCCATAGACCGTGACAACCCATTGCCGTGGTGCCCGAAGCTCTAAGATGAATTTCCCCAAACGCCGTGACGGTCCAATCCACGGGGTAAGGAGGCGGCCCTGAGGCATGGAATGGACAAGCTTAGCTTGCACTCTAAGGCTATCACCCCGTCGGAAGTTCTCCAAAACTTTCTCTCCACCACGCTGGGCAACGAAGGCAAATGCTATGCCTGACCGCACCAAAGAATCTACCTGAGAGGCATTGTAGAACCGCCGTAGAAGGGAACGCAACGTGTCCAATTGTTCGCTTGTAAAGCGCCAGAGCCCATCGCCGGAGAGCACCCATATCAAGTACTGCCCCACGCGGACGGAGTCCCGAACCAAGCTTAAAAAGTACCTGACCTCCTCCACCTGCCCTGTCCTACCGGTTCGGTAGAAAAAGGTCCGCGGTGGTTCCTCACCCACCGAGACAATTGCTGCTCCAATCCCGGCCTCCTGCTCGGCCTCCAGCAATGGTTGTCCGTCTATCTGAATTACTGCGCGGCTCCGAACCGGGTCTGACACAAGCTCCACCGAGCGCTGCCATTGACGGATTCGGACAACAAAGGCTCCATCTTCCGCTCGGACAACCTCCATATCACGCAGTCCATCGGCAGCAAACTCTACGCTATCTTTTTGCTGCCACTGAACCCATCGCCGTATTGGCGTGGTATCAGCCCAGAAAGGAACTTCCAGCCACTGCGTCCAGAGGGCATCACCGATGCGCACTGCCCGAATACGGAGGCGATAGCTTTCCCCGGGCCGCAATATCGCTCCCGCTGGCTGCCAGTCCACCGCCTCTTCAAAGAAACGCCACTCTGAATCCGCCGAAACCGCTATCCGCTCGTCTCCTCTCCAGAGCTCCGCCTCATACCGGAATGAGTCCGCCGCTCCCAAGGGATTCAGAACCCGAAAACGAGGACGCCCCGCTTGCACATGCCAGAACGGAAGCGGCTCCAGCGGTAGGAGCCCCCGGGAACGGACTAAGTAGCTAAGGCGGACTTCATTGTTATCCCACGCCTGCTCCTCTATGGCGCTATCGGGATTGAGCTGGAGCGTGAGCCGGTGGAATCCAACCCCTCGCCATCTTGGAGGAAGAAGGGTATCCCATGACGAACTCACCCGCACGGGGTCTCCCAGCAGCCAAAGTGTATCAGGTCCTCCTTCCCCATCATGGAGAATCCGCATCCGCCACAGACCCTGCGGCACTACCCCTGCATTCCCTACGACAACCCGTACTCTGACCAAATCCCCCTCTACGAACTCTGCTCTTGGAACCCTATCCCCACGATGGACTAGCGGAGTAGGTGATACGAACAGTAACTCTGGCACCGTATCCACCGGGAAAGTCAGCAAGGGATCGCCCAACAAGGTGTGCTGTAAAATTGTCGCCCGATAAATATCATTGGTGGCAAAGGGCATTAAGGGAAGCCGTGCTGCAACATAGAGTGGACCCAACATCCGTACTTTCCGCTCCACTAAGGTCTGAAACAGATAGTGCTGCACCGTGCGCTCAACGATGTCTACCCCAATACCCGACATCCCGAGCGCCGCTACCATGCCCCGTTGAGAGGAAACCACATATTGCTCATTGAACGAGCGGGTATACGGAACAGCGAAATTCCCCATAGAACACGACAATGTCATGAGGAGTCCTTGCCGTTGGGCATTGGTCAGACGATTCGGTTCCCAACCTTGAACCTCCATGTTGGCTTCCGCTCCATGCCCGAAGTAGATCGTGAGCCCTACTCCCTCCTCCAGCCTCTGCCGTATGAGCGGACCATAACGGCTACTGGCTGGTTCGGGAGTTTCCTTAATAACAACATAGGGCTGCATACCCAACACATCCGTCATCCAGGTGTAGTACGTGTCGCTTGTGTTTGAAAACCCATAGCCGAAGATGAGGAGTGCATGTTTACGCCACAATGCCGTCGGCGGTGCAGCTTCCCACGCTGCTATCTTCTCCAACACAGCTACAGCTTCGGAAGTATCCGCCGCTGGGATCCGACCGACAAAAAGCTCCGGAAGCCAATCCTCGCCTTCCAGCAAACCATACCAGTAATCGCTCGGTGGCACCCCGTAGGCAGGGACCAGATTGGGCTTGGGAAAGCCGAGAATACCTCGGGCATCCCAATTAGCAGAGCCGAACAATACAACTGCCTGGGGAGCCGGAGGTTGCCACCGAGCATATGCATACCGCAGGAAGTCTTTAATCGCCTGTGGTGTCAGACGACCGTAACCGAACACCGTAGCGATATCCTGGACAGAGATAAGGCGAACCCGAACCCCACGCTTCTGTTCCCGCTCGGTGGCCCAACGCTGCGCCACAGACCAAAGACGCGGATGGGCAATAACGACAACATCAGCCTGAGGCTTAGGCTGTGCCAATGAGCTGGGCTCTATGCGCTGTAGTGATGCTCTCTCCCACCGAATCTCGTCCTCTACCCACAGATGCGCCGTATCTCCAGGAGCTAACGCTAAAGCCACTTGGTAAGAATTCCCCGCAATAGGCAGACTCGCCAACAGATTTGCCCATTGCCCAGGTGCAGCTACTCGCTCTACTTTCGCTGAGGTGTCGCTTCGGCGCAGCGTCCATACCCACGCCCACCCCTCAGCTGCCCGGTCTGTTTGCTGTAATCCCCACGAGCGCAAAAGCGCAAGAACCTCCGGAGATGGAGCCTCCACACTAACCCAGACAACCGGTGCTTCCGGAGCTATCTGCTGCAGTACTGATCGGAGTTCGGACGCATTCGCTGGCAACCACACCTGACCGATCTCAAATCGAGGAGGCTGCCACCAGAGAAGCAATATACCTGCTTCCCTCCGGTGGACAATTAGATGATCACCGAGAAACACTTCAACCCATGGGGAACTCCCCGCACGCGCAGCAACGCGGAGCGCTTGCTCCTGCTCTCCCCGCAAGAATGCGATTCGCCCCCGCAACGTGTCAATAGCAGCGATGGTGGGCGAAGCAAAGCCATGCAGAACCAATTGCCCCCGCCTACTGCCGGCTGCTACAACTCCCTGCCACTTCCCTTCCACTGCGAACGGCTGCGGCCTCAAGACGAACTCAATTGCATCAATCCCTTGCTCGGCCACACCGCAAACGGCTGCTGTATCTACTGCAATCGCCTTCACTCTCCATCGATTCCAGCCGGCAGACCATTGTCCCGGCTCTATGACTCCCTGCCATTCTAACGGTCCCCAGCCCTCACGGGAGAGCATCCCCAGCGTGTCGCCATTGACCAGACACCACCAACGGTGCTCCGGCGCACATGAAGGGATACTGTTCAGTGCAAAACCCGTAATACGAACTCTTACCGTGTCTAAAGCTGGCAAAAGCAACGAGTCACTCCACCCTCCCTCTGACGCGCGTACGTGCGCCCAATACCATCCCTCGCCTGGGGCTGCTTCTGTCCAATTCCGGAAAAAGCCTTCGTTAGCTCCGGAGACATATACTTTGTCCTGCTCCCAGTGGAAGGTCGTGGGGAGAATCTCCACGTCCGGCTCCGTACCCTCCGCCTCAGAAACCGGGATAAAACGGACCGGCGTCCCGCTGTCTTGCAGGACGAGGAAGAAAGCCTCCTCAGGGACTTGGGTATCCCACCATGTTGTATCCCCGGCAGCTCGGCGCCCGAAGAAGAGCAGAGTATCGGTATCGTCCAACACACCATTGCGATCACGCAAATACAAAGGGACAGGGTGCCCCGACCATAGAAGTTGTAAATGCTGGGAGGGTCGCCCTCGCCACTCTGGCATTGCTTGGAGAATGTCCCGCAGAGGCACTACCGCAATCCCGTCCCGTTTGGTTCCCAGACGCAAGACCGGACGGTCAATAGGAAACGGCACCTCCTGCCCCATCCGTGTATTCCCCACACGACGGAAAGCGAGGGCATGCTCGGGATTCAACAGAAGGTGAGCAAAAGGTGCCTCCAGCAATGCCCATGACATTACCACCTCATCCCGACGTATGGGTGCGGGATACCGTATCCTCAGAGACACCTCTTCCCACAGACGCAAACGCTTGTGCTCAGGAGTATACTCCCATGGATTCAGTTCCAGCAAGGCAATCGGTATCCCTCGCCAGATACCGAGAAAACTCATCCGAACCCCTGGCATAAGCGTCCCTGCGCGATTTTGCGTATTCCCTGAGCCCAACACCCCTCCTACCGTAGCGATCTCCACTGAAGCCCATTCCCGGATGTTCTGAACCTCCCACTGAAAGTCCGGAAGAGAGTCCGCCGAGGGTACTGCCACAAGCCACAGCATACGTTCAACAGCCGGTGCCGAAGAGTCCGGACCCATCACCGCTGCCGGTTCACCGAGCTGAGCAACAAAGCACCTTCGAGGAACCTCCCGCACCGACGCCCGATGGAAAACCACGCGAAGCTCCACCCCATCATCCCCCACCCAGCGCTGGATAGCAGCCTCTGCCTCCGTTATCACGAAGTAGACACCAACAGCAGCGAACACAAGTCGGCGCATTTTATCCTTCCAAGCGAGCTCAGCAATAGCCTATTGCGAAAAGGTAGCACGCGCCTTTATCCCTTCCCCTCGTTCGCCCGGCTTTCAACCGCCTCCCGAATCCCGATGAGAATCTTTTGGCTGATCTCCTCTGCAACCATCCGCTTGACGCTATCATCGGAGGTCAGGTACTCTGTAATCGCCTGCTCAACTCGCTTGCGAATTAACTCCGTCGTGCCACCTTCTAAAGCTTCCGCTAAGCGATGGATATCCCGAGACTGTTGCTCTAATGTCTCTAATTGCCCTCGAGCAGCATCTTCCATCTTCTTCAGCATCTTGTCGACCCGCTCCTCCGCCTCCGTATAGAAGAGCGTGAAAGCTAACAGTGTGAGCATGGAAAACTCCAGGAAGATTGCAAACAGAATCAGCGTCGGACGTGTAGCCGGGATGAACTTCAAGCCACGAATACCGATGGCAATAATCAACAATGCGGCACCACCATATGCCATACCGGTCACAGCATTGGAGTATTCCTCGGCAAAATGATGGCTCATGTACAAACGCAGTGCCTTGCCAATCCGGAAACGGTTCTGTCGCCATGCTTGAGCAGCACGAGCGTCCACAATTTCACGAGCGACAAAGTCAGAGAAATGCTCCCGAATCCGGTTATCCAAAATCTCCCGTCGGAAGCGCACTGGATCGGTTTCTGGCCCGAAAATGCCCTCAAACTTTAGCGGATACTTGGATGAGGCAGCCTGCTCTTCAGGCATTGTCCGCTCCCATACATGGGCGAAAACGCGGCGGATTGTTTCCCAATCCAGCACAGCAAGTTCCTCATCACGCATGACCAAGACGTTGATAACCTCTTCACTAAAGCCCGTCTGAATCCGCACTTTCGCCTTCGTTTCCTCAATTGCCTCCTCCACCTTTGCTGACATCAGTCCAACGGAAGGAGGCAGCAGGAGGGTCAAGAGAATGGCCACCAAAAAACCGATGTCCAACGATAGGATGACGAAACCAAAGGGTTCCAGGATAATCGGGTCTTCACCCAATTTCGGTGCCTTGACCAGCCATTCTCCCGCCGCTTTCGTATAACCGTGCTCTTTCTCGTTGCGCGGCTTCCCGGTGAAGTCAAAAATGTACTCCCGGTTAATGTACTCTTTCCGCACCTCCATACCCGCATACTTTTCCCCCTCAGCCGAAGGTGTTGCATAAACACCTCGGAAGTTGACCAATGCCTTCCCTGTGGTCGGTTTAAACTGCGAAACGAAGAAATACTCTACAATCCGCGGCAGAAGAAGCGCATGGAACATCCATGTCGTTGCTACAAACAACGCCACGAAAAGCACATAGTGCAGTAACCCTGTATAGGTTTGTCGGGATTGCTTTTGGGGCACCATCCTGGACGTCTCCGGTGTGAGACCAGTTATACCAACAAACACGCAATATAAAAGATTCTGCCGTCCCTGCCAAGGGTTTTCGGGAACACGAACAAAACAACTCTTTCGTTGCCTTTTGCTGGTGAAACTACGGCAAGCGAATCCAGCATGTCTAAGGTGACGGAATTACTCCCACACCTTCTCTCACCTGATGCAGCGTCATATGAACCTCTATTTCCCGTTCGTCCCGAAGACACACCAACTGTCCTCCACACCTATCTTCCCAAAGGGGTATTCCCCTTCTTTCTGCCCGACGTTGACCTTGTGGTCGACCTTGAACGCAGTGTCACCCCTACCATCGTAGATGCTCGCTCAGGAAAGGAGTACATTGACCTCTTCACCTGCTTTGCCTCCATGCCCCTAGGCTTCAACCACCCGAAGCTCCTGGAGCCCGGATTCCTCCGAACATTGCTCATCGCTGCTTTGAACAAGCCCTCCAACTCCGACATCCTTACAACGGTCTACGCCACCTTCGTCAAAACATTGTTTACCCTAGCAGCTCCACCAGCATTTCGTTATGCCTTCTTCATCGAGGGCGGGGCATTGGCGGTTGAAAATGCCCTCAAAGTTGCCTTCGACTGGAAAGTCCGCCAGAACTTCCGGAAAGGATATGCCTACGAACGAGGGCACCAAGTTATTCACTTCCGTTGTGCCTTTCACGGGCGCAGCGGTTATACGCTCTCTCTAACAAACACCGAACCCAATAAGACGATGTATTTCCCCAAGTTTCCCTGGCCTCGCATTCATAACCCAGCACTGCGCTTTCCTGTCACCGACCAGGTATTAGAACAGGTCATCCGGGAAGAACAGCAAGCAATTGAACAGATTAAGCAAGCCTTCCATGAGCATCGGGACGACATTGCTGCAATCATCATTGAACCTATCCAAGGAGAAGGAGGGGACAACCACTTCCGTGCTGAGTTCCTCCAAGCACTGCGCCAAATAGCCGACGAGAATGAAGCTTTACTCATCTTCGATGAGGTCCAAACCGGCGTTGGGCTAACTGGCACAATGTGGGTGCATGAGCAGCTCGGTGTCACTCCCGATATCCTCGTCTTCGGCAAAAAGATGCAAGTCTGCGGGCTCCTGGTCACAGAACGGGTAGATACCGAGCCAGAGAATGTATTCCACGTGCCCGGGCGAATCAACTCCACCTGGGGAGGGAACCTGGTAGACATGCTGCGTGCGACTCGGTATCTGGAAATCATCCACCAAGAGCGCTTGTTAGACCATGTCCGCCGCGTGGGTTCCTACCTGCAACATCGCCTCCACGAACTGCAGGCAGAGTTTCCTGAGCTTATCAGCAACGTCCGTGGTCGAGGACTCTTCTGCGCCTTTGACTTACCCAACGATACAGTCCGACAACTCTTCCGCCGCTATGTCTTCCAAAAAGGGGTACTTCTGCTACCCTGTGGTGAACGCTCTATCCGCTTCCGTCCACCGCTGACAATTTCCGAGGGGATTATCGACGAAGCCCTCGAGCGCATCCGGTCCGTCTTAGCGTCACTACGCCGTGAAATCTCGTAGGTACACCACGGCCCGCTCTAATAACCGATGGCACACCTCCTGTACATTCCCCTCTGGTAGGTGGGCTCCCGCGGCATACTCATGTCCCCCGCCTCCGAATTCGGCAGCGAACCGATGCACAGGAATTCCCTGCCGAGAACGGAATGAAATCTTAATCCCCCTCTCCAAGGGCAGTTCAACGACCAACAATCCAATTTGCACTCCACGCACGGAGAGCGTATAGTGTGCAAACCCTTCAATGTCCTCCTCTAATGCCCCTGTCCGCAGGAAAGACTCCCGAGGAACAACCAGCAAACAAACCCGTCCCCCATGGTATAGCTCCATGTTCGCTAACACCTCCCCTAACAGATGCATCCGAGACAAGGACCATGATTGGAAAAGCTGCTCGTGAACCCAGGGAACCTCTACCCCTAACTCTACCAGCTCTGCGGCTATCCTATGGACGTGGGCTGAGGTGTTGGAGTAGGAAAAACTGCCTGTATCCGTTGCAATCGCTGTGTACAGACAGAGCGCGATCTCCGGCGTGCGGTAGGGGCCTCCCATAAACTGCAACAGCTTCCAGACCACCTCCCCTGTGGCGCTTGCATGAGCATCGACAACATAGACATCTGCAAAGGGCTGCGGCTCTAAGTGGTGGTCAATAATAACTTTCGGGGCCGCTGCATACTCAACGCTTTCAGCAACTCTTCCTAAACGCCGAAGCTCGCCGGTATCAACAACAACGATGACATCAGCTGCAGCAACCTGCCAGGCATGTTCTTCCGAGCGATAGGACATGATGTCTTCCGCACCCGGAAGGAAGCGTAAAGGTCCTGGTACCGGACTATGCAAAAAGCAGACAGCCCCCTTACCCAGAGAACGCAAATAGTGCTGGAGGGCTAACGCGGAACCAATTCCATCTCCATCGGGATGGACGTGCGTTGTAATCACTACCGATTGGCTCCGACAAAGCAGCTCCTGGGCTTGGAGGAAAGCAGAAGTAAGGTCACGCTGCTCCACCCTATGCTTCCTCCACTGCTGGAACAAGACGGATATGCGTAATTTCTGGCGGGGCATTCCACCGAATCGGGATTCCCACCGTACCAATCCCCCGCGTCACGTACATCCACCGACGACTCACCAGTGTAGACCAGTACGTACCCGCCACGTAGGGAGATACTATCCCCGCCGGGGACAAACTGAGAGAGCCTATCTCTGCCACTACAATCTGTCCCCCATGGGTATGCCCAGCAATCACAGCATCGGCACCCAGTAGTACCAATGGTTCGAAATAGTACGGCCGATGGCACAGCACAATCCGAGGTGATCCCATCCCCTGAACCTGACGCTCCCACACCGAGAGAACTCCATCCAGATCGCGACCTCGCTCAACATACTCCGGCAACGACCGAGCATAGAAATCATCAAGACCAGCAAGGGTAACCGTTGCGCCGTTACGTCCAATAGAGACCGCCTCATTCCGCAGGAACCGAATTCCAGCCTGCTCCAGCTCATAACAGACGCGCTCAACGTCCCCGCCGAAGTAATCGTGGTTGCCCGTGACGGCAAAGACCCCTAACGGGGCTTTCAGGCCCGCAAGAGCCTCACTACAGGGATAAATCTCCGCCGTGCGGTTAATAATGAAATCCCCTGGCAAAACGATGACGTCGCAGCCAAGCTCCTCCAACTCACGCCGAAAGCGCTCTATCTGCGAACGCTGCATGAAGGGTCCAGAGTGAATATCGCTGAGCACTCCAATGGTCAGCCCCTCCAGCTCTGGGGCTAAACCAACAACAGGCAGTTCTACAAACTCTACATGCCTCCTCCGCTGAGTGGTCGCCAAAAGCTGCGTTGATGCTACCAAACTGATCCCACTAAGGACAGCATACCGTATGAACTGCCGACGCTGCTGCTCTACAGAAGAAAACCCCGACACCGAAGCACTCTTTCTCCGATTCCGGAACATCCCTTCCAGACCCACCCCTATACTGACGAATGCCCCTACTAATGCCCACACCCAAGCACCATACCACACAAGCCTTGGCAATTCCATTGGCACCGCCTTATACAGCAGGAGCCAATACACAAAGGGCAGTTGCACAGTCACGCCACCCAAGAAGAGAGCCCCACGTTGCCACCCCTTCACGCAGCGCCACAGCCGAACCCAACCGGGTAACTGGAGAAAGAGCAGGAACAGAATCCCTGCAATCGCAATCCCTATGGCAACCCCTCCATTCGGCATGAGTAGCTCCTTCGGTTAAGGCACCAAAGACGAACAAGGTTCCCACAAATTCACACCTTCCAAGCCCGCACAACTTCTCCAAGATTGACTTGGAGGGCAATGGCAGCATTGCCATTACGACGGGCAATCTCCACCAGTCCGTCGCTCCCCACGTACGCACAGAATTCTCCATCGGCAACATCTGCAAAGGTACGGCTCATTCCAACAATCATCGCATTCCCCACGGCAATGCGCCAGCGTACACGCTCTTGCGGCAACGCTCCAATCTGCAGCCGCTCAGCCGATAGCGAAGTAATGAGATTGCCGAAACGGTCTATATGCAGGACCTCCCCCAGCCAGACCCCATCCTGGTAATCACACCGCGGAGCAGGGAGCCGTTGCAAACTCCGTGGATCTATTGGCATGCCCAACTGTTCTAAGTGTACCCCCTGGGCTAAATACGCCGCTGCCGGGGCAAAGATATCCCGCCCATGGAACGTGGAACTAACCTCGGATAACCGATATGCAGGATTCTCAAGCAC
Source organism: Bacteroidota bacterium (assembly GCA_030550395.1). Taxonomy (GTDB): domain Bacteria; phylum Bacteroidota; class Ignavibacteria; order Kapaibacteriales; family HRBIN21; genus HRBIN21. The sequence goes on from JAUQPL010000001.1 coordinate 422,929, forward strand.
GACAGCTCGGTCCACCCCATATCGCTCTATTACAAAGCTCAAAAGCCCATTGTCCGGAGCAAGGAAATACTTGCGGTTGCTTTCCACCGCAACAGCACGCCGCTCTGTTCCAACTCCTGGATCCACAACAGCAACGAAAATAGAGCCATCGGGGAAATACGGTTCTGCAGCCCAAAGCGCATAAGCACCTTGGCGCACTTGCTGCGGACGTATATGGTGAAGGAGGTCAATGACCGATGCCTGTGGCGCAATGCGAGCAATGACTCCCTTGAGAACTCCAACGTAAGTGTCCTGCAAACCATAATCAGTCAACAACACGATGGGCGAATTCACCATGACCTATTCCCTCTTGCCTTGCTGAGCAAGAGACGAATCAAGTATGGTGCCTACCATGGCTGGTATGGGTGGATTTTGCATTTTTGTGCTTCTCAAAACTCGTTATCCTTCCCGCACTGGAACATGCGTGGGCATTTACAGAACTTTTGTCTCCTTCTCGGAAGCCTTGCCAGTACGCTTGTATGGAGTGGATGCAATGATGCCCCATCCCCTGTAGGAGCTGAATTTCTCCCCGACACCGCTCAACTCTATGTCCTGACCGCACCACCGGACTCTGTCTTTGAGGCTGTGGCAACACATCGCCTTCCCCAACCCCTTTTCAACGTCGGTATACTCTACATCGGGCGCTTCCAGAGCATGGAAGCCCGAACGTTGCTACGCTTCACCGATATCCCTGACACCCTCGGCTCTCTGACGGCCGAATCCATTCTGCGGGCAACTCTACTCCTTTCTCCCGAGCGATACGCCCTTGGGGATACCAGTAGTGGCGCCACCCACGTTCCATTCAGCATCCACAAAGTTATCCGCTTGTGGACACCTAAGGCAACGTGGGACAGCCTCTTTGCTGGAGGCGACGCCGGAACCCTTGATCCGACAGAGTTAGGTCGCTGGGAAACACCGATCCCACTGCGGGACACTGTCCAACCTATCCGGATAGAGCTCAATGACCTTGGACGCCAGCTTATCGCCGAATGGCTCCGCTTCCAATCCGATAGCTCTCTCCGACAACAAATCTACGGCCTTGCCCTCCTGCCTACCCCTTCCGGAAGCGCTATTCGGGCGTTTGCCACGCAAGCGATTGGTCAACTGGAACGTCCAGCCCCGAAACTGGAGATTCTCTACCGCCATCCTTCCGGCAATGTGGACACCCTATACTTGACAGCTGGCTATGCCGGAAGCTTCATTTCCCCTGCTGACGCTGATACCACCCGCTACCTTATCCTCCAACCCGGTATTGCCTACCAACCAAAGCTCTCACTGCGGCTTACCGCACTGCCCCCACTGGCAGCAATTCACCGGGCTGAACTGCGCCTTACCATAGACTCAACCGCTTGCTGGACGGGCAACCGAGAGCGCTCTCGGACACTCCTACTACTCCCTTCGGATACGAACGCTCCAGGCTGGGTTAGCACAACAGCGACCTACGACCCACAATCGGGAGCCTTCATTAGCAAAACGCTCGCTCCCTTGCTGGAGTACTGGTTCCGCCGTCAGCAGCGGGGAACTCTTATTGTAAGCCTCCCCGCAACAGAGCTCTACGGTCGCTTAGACCGACTAGCCTTCCTCCCTCAACCTCAGCTTACCATTGTCTACTCCCGGCGGAAGCAGCCATGAGATACCTCTTGCTCACTTTCGCAGTAGTACTCCCCACTCTCCTACGGGCACAGGGCGGCTCAAACTACTCTACCATCGGTATCGGTGATTTCCGCCCCGCCATTGGAGCCCTTTACGACGGCGCTAGTTCCTACGGCATTGCGCTGCCGTCCACCTACACCATCAGCACGGTCAATCCAGCTCTGTGGACGTTTGTCCAGACAACACGCCTGCAAGGAGGCTATCGCTTCCATCAACAGCTGATCACAGCAGGGGTAGGAAGGAGAGCACAAAACAACGGCAAAGTTGAGGGACTCATCACGCTGTTTGCCATTGACACAGCTCAAGGTTGGAGCCTCAGCTGGGGCTTCTACCCTTTAACTTCCGTCAATGCTGCCATCGCAGTCCCTGTGGCCGTCCCATTGCCCGAAGAGCATCTGAAGGGAAACTACCGCTTTCTCACCACAGGTGGTATCAGCACCATGCATCTGGGACTTGCTACTCGCCTCACCCCCTCCATCGGCGCCGGAGTAGCCATACGGTACCACTTCGGTCTCTTCCAAACCGAGCGTACCACTACTTTCCAGGACTCATGGACGGCCCCTGACACCCTCACAGTCACAGATTGGATATCGGGGGCCAACCTCCTCCTTGGCATTTGGTACCGCCCTACCCTGAATTGGCTATTTGCAGCTTCGCTGACAACACCGACCACCTTTACCACTGACCAGATATGGCGGTATGCCTTCGTGAACACCTATGGAGACAGTACCATAGAGCGTTCCCTCCGCTGGCGTCTCCCTGCAACCTTCGGTTTCGGAATTGCCTACCAATGGAATCGCATGTCTGTAGCCGCCGAAGGCTTCTACGCTGACTTCCAAAACCTCAATTACCGACTGCCTACAGGGACAGAATTCCAGGCCTTGTACCGAGCTTCCCTCAGCCTACGACGCGAAGCACGCGCAGGAGGAAGTCGCTCATACTGGAATCAGCTCGGATTGTCCGCAGGGGTCAGCTGGCAACGCCTTTACTATCGCACTGCAGGGCATCCCATCTCCGAAGCCGCTCTTTCTGCCGGCATGAGTCTTCCTCTGGGAAGTGCTGCGATTCTAGACATAGCGTGTCAGAGCGGCATCCGAGGAAAACGTGCTCCGAGACTGGTCCAGGAATGGTTCGGGCGCTTTACTTTTACCCTCAGCATCGGCGAGCGATGGTTTATTCCATCGCGGCGCCGCTAAATCCGTTGGGGCTTACCTCCCTGGTACCGACGCAGAATCTCCTGCACGATACCGCTGGTGGAGTACCCAGAAACATACGGTAGCACCACTACTTCACCTCCCCAGGACCGGACTAAAGATGCCCCAGCAATTTGCTCCGGCCTATAGTCTCCTCCCTTCACAAGGACATCGGGACGCAACTGGGCAATCAGTACTTCGGGCGTGTCTTCGTCAAAGAGCGTGACGAAATCCACCGCCTTCAAGGCAGCCACCAGCGCTGCTCGCTCTTGCTGTGAGCGGAGCGGACGTCTATCCCCTTTGAGACGCCGAACAGAAACGTCCGTGTTGACCCCCACTATGAGGACATCCCCCAAGCGGCGTGCCTGCTCTAAGTACTGCACATGCCCAAAGTGGAGGAGGTCAAAGCAGCCATTGGTGAAGACGATACGTTTCCCCTGCTGCCGGAGTTGCTCACACAGCAGTGTTAAGACAGAACGGTCAAGCACCATCACTATCCCCCTTGAGCAACAGCTTCTAGCAAGGCTTTGGGTTCTACTGGTACGACACCCGGTTGGGCACAAACAACGCCGGCAGCGAAATTCGCCAATGCTGCAGCTTCCCGTAAGGTTGCTCCAGCAACGAGAGCTGCAGCAACCGTAGCAATGACCGTATCCCCTGCACCGGACACATCAGCGACGTGGCGCGCTCGCGCAGGGATAAAGCTTTGCCTTCCGTCAGTAGCCTCATACAGGAACATCCCCTGTTCGCCCAAGGTGATTAGCACAGCAGCACATTGCAGTCGCTCCTGAAGTTGAATGGCCGCCCGTTGGATATCCTCCCTTGTCTGCAATGGCTGCTGCAATGCTTGCGCTACTTCGCGCCGATTCGGCTTAAAGAGCCTCACTCCAGCGTAAGCAAAAAAGTTCTCCTGTTTGGGATCCACCAGCACAGGGATGCCCCGGTGCCGCATAAGCTGGAGTACTGCCGCAATGAGCTCGGGAGTCAGCAGCCCTTTGTTGTAGTCTTCAATGACAAGCGCCTCTATATCTTCAGCCTCTTCAAGAACTCGCATCACCTGAGCCGCTACTGTACTATTCACAGGGGTACGAACCTCCCGGTCCACCCGCACCAGGTGTTGGTGATTGCCCAAGATGCGAATCTTCTCCGTTGTAGGACGCCCCAATTGCCGGAGAATCCCATCCGTCCGACATCCTAGCTGCTGCAGGAGTTCTAGCAGCATCTGTCCAGCGGCATCCTCGCCAATCACACCGATCAGAAGTGGCTTTAGCCCAAGTGTATGCAGATTATGAGCGACGTTGGCTGCACCTCCTAACCGAGCTTGCTCTTCCTCCAGGTCCACAACCGGCACAGGGGCTTCCGGTGAAATTCTTGTCACACTCCCCCAGAAGTAGCGGTCCAGCATGATATCACCCAGCACCGCCACTTGCCGTCCCCGACACTGTTCCAGTAACTCTTGTGCCCGCTCAACAGTGAGACCATCCATCGCTGTAGCTTTCTTGAGAACTGCCGAACCTTATCCACGTGGAGCAAGTACAAAACTACTGTGGGACGCTCCAACGCCGTAGCAGCCAAAAGCTGCAATAAAGCTGCTTCCTGCTGCGTCCCCAGTCGTGAACCTTTGAGAGTGTCACTGAATAGACCCCTAGCCGACATGGAAGGGAACTTCTCGCAGCGGATGCAGGAGGTACTTCGCTTGAGCCGAGAAGAGGCTCTACGCTTAGGACACGACTACATCGGCACAGAGCACTTATTGTTAGCAATTCTTCGCGAAGGCGGAGGGATGGCTGTGCGTATCCTCCGTAATCTCTCCGTTGACCTTGCCCGTCTTCAGCGAGCTATTGAAGATAACGTGCGCACGTATGGAGGGACGCTGACTATCGGCAATATTCCCTTAACCAAGCAAGCAGAGCGGGTCCTTAAGCTGAGCTACTTGGAAGCTCGCGCCCAGAAAGCCGATCTGATCGGCACCGAACACCTTCTGCTTGCACTGCTGCGGGAAGGCGACACCATCGCAGCCCAACTGCTGGCACACTTTGGAGTAACCTACGAAACTGCCCGGCAAGAGTTACAGAACATCCTCAGTGGACGCCCCACCACTCCCCGCAGCGAACGAACAGGGAGGGTCCGCGTGGTTGAACGGGTTAAAACGCCCGTACTGGACAACTTCGGACGCGACCTCACTAAGCTTGCCCTGGAAGGAAAGCTGGATCCTGTCATTGGACGAGAAAAGGAGATCGAACGGGTTGCCCAAGTCCTTGCTCGACGGAAGAAAAATAACCCTGTCCTTATCGGCGAGCCCGGTGTCGGGAAAACAGCTATTGTGGAAGGGCTTGCTCTCCGGATTGTCGAGCGGAAGGTCCCCCGCGTCCTTCTGGACAAGCGTATCGTCACGCTGGACTTAGCTGCCCTGGTTGCCGGCACGAAGTACCGTGGACAATTTGAAGAGCGAGTCAAGGCCATTCTCAACGAGCTGGAGAAAGCCCGTGACGTCATCCTCTTCATCGATGAGCTCCACACCCTGGTCGGAGCCGGTGGAGCCTCAGGCTCCCTGGATGCCTCTAACATGTTTAAACCTGCTCTCGCTCGCGGCGAGATCCAATGCATCGGAGCGACCACGCTGGATGAATATCGGCAGTACATTGAGAAAGACGGTGCTCTGGAGCGGCGGTTCCAGAAGATTCTCATCGATCCCCCCACTCCCGAAGAGACCTTCCACATCCTCATGAGCATCAAAGACCGCTACGAAGCCCATCACGGCGTTGTCTATACGGAGGAAGCCATCCGCGCATGCGTACGCCTGGCAGAGCGCTACATCACTGACCGCTATCTTCCGGACAAGGCTATTGATGTTATGGACGAGGCAGGCTCACGCGTGCACTTGGCTCACTTAACCGTTCCGAAAGAGATCACGGAACTGGAGGAGCGCATTGAACAGATCCGCCGCCAGAAAAACCAGGTTGTTCGCACACAAAACTTTGAAGAAGCCGCTCGCCTGCGTGACATAGAGAAGAAGCTCCAAGCAGAGTTGGAAGCATTGAAAGAAGAATGGGAGCTGCGCTCTTCCGAGACAGTCTACCCCGTCACAGAGGAAGACGTCGCCGAGGTTGTCGCCATGATGACCGGCATCCCGGTCAATAAAGTTGCCCAAAGCGAGCAGCAGAAACTTCTCCACCTAGAGGAGGAACTGAAAAAGCACGTCGTCGGACAGGATGAGGCAATTGAACACTTAGTCCGTGCCATTCGCCGAGCCCGTGCAGGGCTGAAGGATCCCAACCGTCCGATTGGCTCATTTATGTTTTTGGGCCCGACAGGGGTTGGCAAGACTGAGCTAGCAAAGGCGCTTGCACGCTGCCTCTTCGACACCGAAGACGCCCTCATCCGCATTGATATGAGCGAGTACATGGAGAAGCATTCCGTCTCCCGCCTCATCGGAGCTCCCCCCGGCTATGTCGGCTACGAGGAAGGAGGACAATTAACCGAGAAAGTACGCCGAAAGCCTTACAGTATCATCCTGCTAGACGAAATTGAGAAAGCCCACCCCGACGTCTTCAATATCCTGCTCCAGGTCCTCGATGATGGCATCCTCACCGATGGACTGGGACGCCGGGTAGACTTCAAGAACACCATCATTATCATGACCAGCAACATCGGCACACGGGACTTGAAAGCCGGTGGGCGGATCGGCTTCACCGCAAATCCGGAGACGGATAACTACGAAACCCTGCGCAGCACGATTGAGGAAGCTGTCCGTCGCCTCTTCAATCCAGAGTTCCTCAATCGGGTGGATGAATACATCATCTTCCGTCCTCTCAAGCGCGAGCATATTTCCCGTATCATTGACATCCAACTCCAGCGCTTGCTGAAACGCTTGGAGGTCCAGCACATCTGCTTGGAACTGACGAAATCTGCCCGCGAGTTCCTCGTAGACAAAGGCTTTGATGAAAAGTTCGGAGCCCGCCCGCTGCGTCGGGCCCTCCAGCGGTACTTGGAAGACCCGCTAGCGGAGGAGCTCCTGAAAGGAACTATCAAGGACGGAGCCTATGTTCGTGTTCGCTTTGACAAGCGGCTCAATCGCCTGACCTTTACCGATGTCTCCCAGCAGAACAACGTCAGTGAAGAAATGCAGGAAGAGGGGGTCTCCCCTGAATAACCCACTCCAAGGTAATGCGAACCCTCCCACTTCACATTGATGGAAAACTTCACCTGAAAGGTCTCCCTCGTACAGAGCTGGAAGCATTCTTGCAACAATGGGGTGAGCCCCGCTACCGTGCCGTCCAACTTATGGAATGGCTCTACGCCAAAGGGGTTGAAGATTTCACCGCCATGACGAACCTCCCCAAGGAACTCCGACAGCGCCTGGCGGAAAACACTACCCTCCAGACACTTCGCATAGAGCGATGGCAACGCTCTGCTTGGGACGGCACTACAAAACTTCTGTTCCGCCTTCCTGATAATGCCGCTATTGAAGCAGTTCTCATCCCTGCCTCCCATGCCAACGGTACCCGACACCGTCTGACACTCTGCGTCTCCACTCAGGTTGGCTGTCCCTTAGGATGTGCCTTCTGCGCCACCGCCTCTCTCCGGCTCCAACGGAATCTCAACACAGCCGAAATTGTCGACCAGCTCCTCTGCGCTCGCAAGCTAGTCGGCGAACCCATTACAAACGTTGTCTTCATGGGGATGGGCGAACCCCTGTTGAACTTGGACTCTGTTATACACGCGCTACAGATCTGGACGGACCCAGCAGCTTCCCTCCTTTCCGCACGCCGCATTACCCTCTCCACAGCTGGCATTGTCCCCGGAATCTACCGCTTAGCCGATACAGGGCTCCGCATCAAACTGGCTGTTTCCCTCCACACGGCGGATCAGAGCCTACGCGAGCGCCTGATGCCGATTGCGCGACGGTATCCCCTCCCGGAACTGCAGCGTGCCGCGCGCTACTACAGCGAGCGAACCCAACGTCCAGTGACATACGAATACATCCTCTTCGATGGGCTCAATGACTCCCCGGCCGATGCCGATGCCCTTGCTCGCTTCGTTAAAGCAACCCCTCGAGCCAAGGTCAATTTGCTTCCCTTCCATCCAATTGATTTCGTCCACCCGACAGGCATTGCAGCAACTCTGCGTCCTAGTCCACCAGAGCGAATCGCTGCCTTTCAGAAGCGCCTCCACATGCACGGCATCATCGCCACCGTTCGAAGCTCTCACGGCATTGATATTGACGCCGCCTGTGGGCAGTTAGCCCTTTCGTGGGAACGCGGCTACGCGTCCGCTTCTCCCTAGCCCTTCTTCAGCTCATCCCTGATGCTGAGCTTGGTCAGAGGCTGCTCTGCTGACGAGGCATAGTTTCGCACACGGTGCTACGAGAGCTTGCTCCCACCAATGTACCCCGCCGAGCCATACCGCATCAAGACGGTAGAGCTCCGTCAGATGCTGACAGTAGAAGAACGAGGGCAAGCCCTGCGCCGCGCTCGATATAACCCCTATCGGCTCTCCCAAGAAGAGGTCTTCATCGACATGAGCCACTTCCGTGGACTTCACGCAATGAGCGACCATCAATGGGCAGGGATGCTCATTGGTGACGAAGCCTATGCTGGTAGCCGGAACTTTCACCATCTTGAACAGGCTGCACGGACAGCATTTGGCACTGCATGGGTCATCCCAACGCACCGTGGACGGGGAGCATTGAATCTTCTGGCCCATGCTTTCTTCCAACCAGGTACTCTCGTGCTCCATGGACCACTGAGCCCAATTGAACGCTTCCACTTCCAGCGCTTTGGTGCAGAATTGCTTCCTATCCCTGTCTCCCAAACTCCTATCGGTATTGCGCCTGCGCCGTTAGCATTGGAACATCTCCCACAGAGGCCAGACTCGCTCCTCTTCTACTGGCGCCTCTCTCCCGAAGAGCTCGGTTTCCCGATGACAGACTTGCACGCTCTCTCCCAAGTCTTCACCCAGCTCTCAGAGCACGGCATCCGCATTCTCTGGAATGCCTCTGGTTGTTTCGCCCATTGCGCCCTACAATCTGTCCCCATCCCCCTACTCCACCATCTGGCGCGCTACTGTACCGTTGTCCTCTGGAATGCACGCGAAGACGGCTTTTCCCACACTGGTGCTCTCCTGTGTGGCCGTGACCCCACCGTCCTACAGACCCTTCAATCGCTCGTTGTGGTCTACGAAGGACTGCATACCTACGGAGGACTTGCCGGACGCGACATGGAAGCGCTTGCCCGTGGGTTGGAGGAAGCGCTGACTCATCCTGAACTCTTCCACCATCACGCCACCGTCCGGAACTGGATACGGAAGGAACTCCGCCATCGTGGTTTTCACCTCAACGAAACGGAAAGCCTTTGGGGAGTCCATATTCCTGCATCGGACTTCGGTCGGCAAGCACATATTGAAGACCTGGTCGCTTTAGCTGCCACACTCTACCTTCTCTCCGGTATCCGCATTGGGATCAACGCCCATCACCTTTGGCTGGCGCTCCCCTTACGCCGCTATGTCCTGGAAGACTTCGCCTATACACTTAGAGCACTCCAGTATCTCCGCCAGGTAGCCTCCGACATTCCACGTTTCCAGTCCGGAGGACAATTGAACGACTTCTGGTTCGAAGAGGCAGACTTCATCCCCCAGGGCACGTTGCCCTACGGCGAAGTATCTGCGCCCCCAACTCTGCCACCCTATCGCACTAAGCATGTAGAACTCCTATGCCGGCGGAGCCGTGAAGAGCGCGCTCGCTCCCTTTGCCGTGCTGGCTACAATACCTTCCTCCTCCGCTCAGAGGATGTGTTCATTGATCTTCTCACCGACTCTGGGACAGCGGCACAGAGCGACCTTCAATGGGCAGCAATTCTCCAAGCACCCGAGCCCCTGAATCGGAGTACCGCCTGGGAAGTTTTCTCCGCTACCGTCTCCGAAGTCCTAGGCTTCCCCTTCGTCATCCCCACCCACCAAGGACGCGCCGCTGAACATATCCTCTCGCAGAGCCTTATCCGACCCGGACAATACGTACTCAACAACATGTACTTCACCACCACTCGGGAGCATCAAGAACGGGCCGGTGGCATCTTCGTTGACCTCATTGTCCCTCAAGCCCACAACCCCGAAGACCCCTACCCCTTCAAAGGCGACATGGACATTGAAGCTGTAGAAGCCTTCATCCGCCGCCATGGACCAAGCAGCATTGCCTATATCTGCCTGGAGATGAATGTAAACATGGCGGGTGGACAGCCGGTATCTCTGGAAGGAACACGGCGCTTGTCTGCCATCGCCCGTTACTATGGTATTCCGCTCGTCTTCGATGCCACCCGTTGCGCCGAAAATGCTTATTTCATCCGCCAACGGGAAGAAGGACAGGCAGAGCGCCCTATTACTGAAATTCTCCGAGAACTGATGAGCTACGCCGATGCTTTGACTTTCTCGGCGAAAAAAGATCCCCTGGTCAACATCGGGGGTTTCATTGCCGTACGCGAGGCAGCCCTGTATCGCCGTATGCTCACACTCCTCCGCCTGTTCGAAGGCGAACAATATACTGGCGGATTAGCTGCTCGTGACCTCTTAGCAATGGCGCAAGGACTTCGGGAGATGCTCTCCCTGGACTATCTCCGGTCTCGTATTGAGCAGGTACGGCAGTTAGGGGAAGCGCTCCTGGCCGAAGGCATCCCCATCGTCGTCCCTATCGGAGGACATGCTGTCTACGTAGATGCTAAGCGCTTCCTCCCCCACATTCCACAAGCAGAGTTCCCTGCTCAACGGCTCGCAGCGGAACTATATCTTGAAAGCGGTGTTCGCTCAATGGAACGGGGAACCGTCTCTGCCGGACGCGATCCCCGGACAGGACATCACCGCTACCCTACGCTGGAGCTTGTCCGCCTCACGCTGCCCCGCCGAGTGTATACATCTGCTCACATCGCCACCGTCGTCGAAGGACTCCGTGCCGTATGGAAACGCCGCAAGGCAATCCGTGGCCTACGAATGATCTACGAACCTCCAGTCCTCCGATTCTTTACCGCCCGCTTCGAACCCTTATAGAGCTGGCTATGAGGGAATCTCCAGCGAAACGATCCGCCGAACAACCTCGCCATCAGGGCCAACGGAGAGCACTCGGAGAAGCACCGCCTCTCCTGGCTTTCGCTGTCCCAGAAGGCGACGGAGCTCCGATGCAGAGCGAACAGGTGTATTACCAACATGCGTAATGACATCACCTGAACGCAGCCCCCGCTCCCAGGCATAACTATAAGGAGTAACTCGGCGGACTTCCACCCCCTCCTCAATCTCATAGCGAGACCGCGCCTGTTCTGAGAGAGCTCCAACACTGAAGCCCAACTTTTCCAAATCTACTGAACGCTCCTCTTCGACTGACTCCTCTCGCGACCCATTTTCACTGACACGACTTATAGACGCTTGCTCATCCCGACGACGCAGGGTCACGCTTTTCTCCAGTCTTTTGCCATCCCGCCAAATAGTCAACCGAACAGTTTGCCCTGCTCGCCGTGTCACAACGAGTCCTTGAAGATGGTTCGGGCTCTTGACAGGAATACCATCAAACTCCAGGATGACATCGCCCTCCTTGATCCCTGCTCGCTCGGCCGCACCACCCTTCAGCACATTGGAGACAATTGCGCCCTGAGGCTTATCCAGCCCAAGTGCTTTTGCCGTCACATCATCCACCGGCTGGATCTGTACACCGATATAGCCCCGGTCAATCTTTCCATCTTCCAACAGGTCCTCCACTACTGCCCGCACGATATCAACGGGGACGGCAAAGCCATAGCCTTGGTAAAAGCCCGTGGTTGTTGCAATCGCTGTGTTGATGCCAATGAGCGCTCCCTGGAGAGTAAAGAGCCCCCCACCACTGTTGCCAGGATTAATAGCGGCATCCGTTTGGATGAAGTTCTCCACAGCATAGGGATCTCCACTGATGACTCCCAAGCCTCCACGCCCAACTGCGCTGACAATTCCGGCTGTCACCGTTGAGCGCAATCCAAAGGGATTGCCTACCGCTATAACCCACTCACCTACCTGGATGTCCTCCACATTACCAAAGTAAGCAGGCTTGAGACCTCGGGCATCAATCTTCAGCAATGCTAGATCCGTCAGTGGATCACGTCCCACAATCTTGGCCCGGTATTCCTTGCCTTCGTGTGTGATGACACGAATGTCCTCCTCCTTGGCCTTTTCTACCACATGATTATTCGTGACGATGTAGCCGTCCTCCGTGACAATCACGCCCGAGCCCTGTGCCCGCTGCGGTGGCGGGGTCAAACCTTCTGGAATTCGCTCCTCAAAGAAGCGGCGGAAGGGACCAAAGAACTCAAAGACCCTCCCTTCCTCTTCCCTTTCCCGCAGGACTCGGATACCCACCACCGAAGGCATAACGGCATTAGCCACCTCGGTAAAGACACGGTTAAACTGGCGGACATTCTCACTAATTGAAATCGGTGGCTGCTTCGCTCCAAGGTGGACAGGCGATCGCGTCTGCGCCAAGACGGAACCGATCACATCCCCAGACCCCACATGGGAGACTAGAACGATGCCCAATACCATCCCAACGCTAATAAGGGCAATAGCTGCAAAAAGCGTGCGCCGATCCATCTTCTGCTTCCACCAAAGGGTGGGACAACTTCATCAGGTCCTGCCTTTAGACGAAGATTCACACACCGTCGTATTAAGGGTTCCCTTTCAACACGAGGAAAAGGAGCGCCCCAAGTAGGATAACCCCAAAGAGCAGGAAGGCAAGCAGTAGCTGCTTCTCCAAATGCGCCATCCTCCCACTCACCCGCTGCAGCTCGTTTCGGAGACGGGTGATGACAACCTCCTCCTGCTGTGCCACAACTACTGGCATCTCGGGCGGCGGAGCTCGTTCGGTGAGAGAACGTTCTAACTGGACCACCAGAGTAGCAAGCTCTGTTACCTGATGCTCCAGCGGTTGAAGGCGAAGTTCAACACTCTGGAGTGCCTGCTGTCGGAGCTGGGTTGGGTCGAGCTCCTCCCGCAAGGACTTTATCTGCTGTCGGAGTTCGCTCACATCACGCTGGCAGAGAAGACGAATTACATGGAGTCGCTGCTCCACATTCTGCAGTCCTTCCTGGAGATTTCGCAGCAGGAGAGCAACTTTCTGCTCTGTACTACGCACCTTGAGCTCTGCCTGAGCCAGTGCCTCGGCAACCTGCCCAGCGAAGTGCTCGGGAAGTTGCACGACTTGGCGTAACATCTCCTCAACCTGGTCTACCCGAGTGATAATATCCCGTAATGCCGCTACCCGCTCAGTAAGCCGGGATACCGTTTCCTCGATTTGACGGCGAAACTGTTGAATGAGGAGCTCCCGCTGCTGATGAAAATGCTCCACTTCAGTAAGCAATTGCTCGCGCTGACGTTGAAGCTGCTGGAGTAGCTCCTCCACACGAGAGAAAGCTTCTGCGTAAGCTTGTGCTTGCTGCCGAATGGTGTCAAAGAGAGCAACAATCTCAGCGCTCAGCGCTTTGCTTTCCGCCATGGACGTGTGTACTCCAGAAAGTAGCTTAGCGCCTCGGAAAGTTCCCGGAGTAAGTCCCGCTCTAATCCCGGAACGGGTCTAGGCGAGCACCGGAGTAAGATCTCGTACATGTCATGCCGAAATCGTTCGTCTTTCTGTAAGAGCTCGGCACAATGTTCATGCAAAAACTCATACAGTATACCCTCTTCAGCCAGTTCCTCGTAAAAGCGCCGGGGAACGGCTCGACGGAAGTACCACTGCTGGAGCCATCCCGACTGTCGCTCCGCCATTGGGATTCGGTCACTGTACCGCAAGGAGTATCGGACGTTTACCAGCAAACCTAAGTAATGGCAGTATCTGTTACCCATATCACGCAAATTTCATCCGAAAGCCTCCTGGAATCCCTTCTGGCGGATTGCCGCTCCTTTCTACCCCGCTGCGACGAACAGCTCGTCCGGAAAGCCTTCCACTTCTGTGTTGAAGCGCACAAAGAGAGCGTACGCGCCTCTGGGGAACCGTACTACACGCACCCGGTGGAAGTTGCCCGTATCGTTGCACGAGACATCGCTCTCGATGATATCTCGGTTGCAGCAGCGCTATTGCACGATGTGATTGAGGACACAGACTTCACCCTGCAGGACATTCAAGCCGAATTCGGAAGCACCATTGCCGATATCGTGGACAGCGTCACAAAAATTAGCGGGATTGCGGAGAACCAGACCATTACCACGGCGGAGACGTACCGTAAGCTGCTCCTGTCCCTCATCCGAGACGTTCGTGCTATCCTTGTTAAGCTTGCGGACCGGCTCCACAATATGCGTACCATTGAGGCATTACCACCGGAGCGGCGAATTCAAATCGCCCGTGAAACATTGGACATTTACGCCCCCTTTGCCCACCGCCTCGGCTTGGCAAATCTCAAGTGGGAGTTAGAAGACCTCGCCTTCAAAGTCCTCAACCCCGAAGCTTACTTCTCCCTTGCTCAAGCTCTCCAGGAAAGCCGCGTCGAACGCGAGGCCTATATCCAAAAAGTCATATCCCCAATTGAACGCCACCTTCGGCAACACGGTCTCCGCTTTGAAATTACTGGCCGCCCCAAAAATCTGTACTCCATCTACCAAAAAACCGTCGTCCGGGGTAAACCGTTGGAAGAGATCTACGACCTCTTCGCCATCCGCATCATCCTGGACACCGAAGACAGTAACGAGTGCTATTTTGCCTATGGGTTAGTCACCCAATTGTTCACTCCTATTCCTGAGCGCTTCAAAGACTTCATTGCCGTGCCGAAGAAGAACGGCTACCGTTCGCTCCACACGACGGTGATTGGTCCGGAAGGACGCCCCGTAGAAATTCAAATTCGCACCCGTTCCATGCACGAAATCGCCGAGCGAGGAGTTGCTGCCCACTTCCGCTACAAAGCTGCCCAAGGAGTTGCTCCTGCCTGGAATGACGATCCCGAGCTGGAGGAATGGATCCAGTGGGTCCGTGAGCTATTTGAGAAACGCTCTCGCGAGGAAGCCGCTCAGGAATTCCTGGAAAGCCTCCCTCTGAACCTTTACCAAGACGAAATCTACGTCTTCACCCCCAAAGGGGAGCTCAAGCGGCTGCCTAAAGGCGCAACACCATTGGATTTTGCCTTCGCTATCCATACCGAGATTGGCCACCACTGCATTGGCGCAAAGGTCAATGGACGGATTGTTCCGCTCACCTATAAGCTGCAAACCGGTGACCAGGTAGAGATTCTTACCTCCAAACATCAAGCTCCCAGTCGGGATTGGGAACATATCGTCGTCACCCACAAGGCAAAGTCATACATCCGTCGCTACCTCAACGAGCAGAGGCGCTTGAAGCAACAGGAAGGACAACAGGCGTTGGAAAAGCGCCTCCGAAAGCTGCATCTGGCTGTTTCCGATGAGGAACTGGAACGGGTCGCTCGAGCACTCAAGTACGAAAACCGGGCTGCTCTCTTCTATGCCATCGGGATTGGCACAATCAGTCCGGAATTGGTCATTAACCTCTTGCGACGCGACAGTTCTGCCTCCCCGGAGGCATCATCCTCCTGCTTGCCATCACTGGAACAGGTTGCCGAAATCGCTCGCCAGCAAGCAAGTGGGGTTGAAATCGTAGGGACTCCAACCGATGGCACCCCGCTCCTTTATTCGTACGCCCGCTGCTGCAACCCAATTCCCGGCGACGAGATCGTCGGGATCATCACCATTGGAAGCGGTCTACGTGTCCACCGACAGACATGCAAAACCATCCAAGACATGCTGCAGAATAACCATCCCCGCTTGGTTCCCCTTCGCTGGGGCAATGTCGCAGGGGAAGAGTTTATCGCTGCCCTCCGTATTACCGGGGACGACCGCCCCGGCATGCTCCACGACATTACCAAAGCAATTGTCGCTTGCGACCGGACGAATATCCGCAGTGTAAACATCGACAGCTACGGAGGTCTCTTCGAAGGGGTTGTCACCCTCTACGTCCGAAACACCGAACACTTAGGACGCATCATAGAAAAGTTGCGCAAGATCCATGGTGTCCACACTGTGGTCCGTTTCGAGAGTCCTTAGGTCTTGAGCTTCTTTTTACGCGCGGCAGGGAACAGCACATTGTTGAGAATCAAGCGATAGCCCGGTGAATTGGGGTACAACGAGAGATCGGTCGGTGGATCTCCAACAGCATGCTGGTAATCCTCCGGATCATGTCCGCCGTACCAGGCGAACATACCCCGTCCGACAGAACCGTAGATGTACTTGACCTCGTCAGTCCCTTCCCGCTTGGCTAACACCACCACCGAAGGTTTTAGCAACCCTTCCCGAAACGCTGTTGTCTGCCCTAAGAACCCGTGAATAACATTGACATGGCACTGTGTCAACATGGTTGGTACGGGATCATACCGGGCGGAGAACTCAAATAAGGTAAAGTAATCCGTGCTGGGATCGGCCAACCCCGTCGGTCCGACGTCAATATTGGAAAATTCGTACACGTACGGATTCATCTCCAGCGTGAAGTTGTGAAAGGCAAACGTACGGGAGAAGTCTAGCTTTTGATTTGCCGCAGGATCGGCGGGATCGCCATCGAACATCTCCGCACAGATATCCACATTGCGGGCGGCCAGAGCAATATCGTACGTGTCCGTTGCGCTGCACATAGCGAACATGAAACCCCCGTTGAGGACATACTCTCGGATGGCTTCCACGACAGCTTTTTTGAGCTCGGATACCTTTTGAAATCCCAGCTTCCGCGCCGTTGCTTCCTGCAGAGCCACCTGTTGCTGGTACCAGGTTGTATGTCCAAACGCTGCCCAGAATTTACCGTATTGCCCAGTAAAATCTTCGTGATGCAAGTGCAGCCAGTCGTACTCCTGCAGTTTACCAGCGAGCACTTCTTCATCCCAGACCTTGTCATACGGGATTTGCGCGTATTCCAGCACTAATTGAACGGCGTCATCCCACGGCTTTGCCGTAGGCATGACATAGACAGCAAGCCGGGGAGCTCGCTCCAGGCGCACAACGTCCATGTTTGCCTCGGGACTCTGCACCTCAGCGTAAATCTGAGCTGCCTCCGCCGCCGACAGTACCTCAAAGGAAACCCCTCGGGTACGGCATTCCAGAGCGACCTCGGGGACATACTCCATAAGGAATGACCCCCCTCGGTAGTTCAAGAGCCAATCGACCCACCGCCCTTGCTGCAGATTCCAATATACAACCCCATAAGCCTTTAGGTGATTTGCCTGCGCCAAATCCATCGGGATCAGTAATTTCTGCTGTGCCCATGTACTGCCGATCGCTGCAAGCCAGAGCAACCACAGCCATTTCATGGGCTTCCCCCCAATCGCATTGACTACTACTGGAGAAAGACGCAGTGCTACCGTTTGGTAGCGTAACACCGGCGAGAAGGTAATTTTGCGTCGTCTCACGGGACACTCTCCTTGTTATGAGCACGTATACGTACATTCATCCCTACCGTTACGAGAACGACCCGCGCGTGGCCGCCGTCCAGCTAAATCGCCCCGACAAGCTGAATGCCCTCAGTTTAGCCCTCATGGAAGAGCTTATCACGGCCTTAGAAGCCTTTGATGCGGACCCGGAAATCCGCTGCATCGTTTTGCATGGCAACGAACGCGCCTTCGCTGCCGGAGCCGATATCGATGAAATGGCGGATGCCGATAGCGTAGAGATGCTGCTGCGCGACCAGTTCCGCAAATGGGAGCGCATCAGCGCCCTGAAAAAGCCTCTTATCGCCGCTGTCAGCGGCTATGCCTTGGGCGGCGGCTGTGAATTGGCCATGCTCTGCGACATGATCGTCGCTAGCGACACCGCACAATTTGGGCAGCCAGAGATTAATATCGGCGTTATACCCGGCGCTGGAGGGACCCAACGATTGACCCGAATACTCGGCAAAGCTTTAGCAATGGAACTGGTCCTGACCGGACGCTTCCTCTCGGCTCAAGAGGCTTACCGACTAGGCTTAGTCAATCGTGTCGTGCCCGTGGAAGCCTATCTGGATGAGGCATTCGCTCTGGCCTCTACCATTGCCTCCAAACCTCCCATCGCTGTACGTCTGGCAAAAGAGGCCGTGCTCCGAGCGCTCAGCACCCCACTGGAGATTGGATTAGAGTTGGAGCGCAAAAACTTCTACCTGCTCTTCTCTACGGCCGATCAGAAAGAAGGCATGAAGGCTTTCCAAGAGAAGCGCCAACCCCGATGGCAGGGACGGTAACGTACCACAGCACTTGCGTGTGCATCCATGGACTTCCAAACGCTGCTCATCCACAACGCCGACGGAGTTCTCACCATTACCCTCAATCGCCCCGATGCATACAACGCCGTCAACGCCCAGATGGGGGAGGAATTGCTGGCGGCTCTCCAGACAGCGGAACAAGATCGCCAAGTTCGCTGCATTGTCTTGACGGGGGCTGGCAAGGCCTTCTGCTCAGGACAAGACCTCAAGGAGGTTCCCTCCGGAGAGAGCACCTTTTTCCGTGACGTCCTACGGCAGCGGTACAATCCGATTATCCGCACCTTGCGGAATATGCCGAAACCTGTCATTGGCGCCATTAATGGAGTTGCTGCCGGCGCGGGTATGGCACTGGCGTTAGCCACGGATTTCCGCATCATGAGCAGTGCCGCCCGCTTTGTAGAAGCCTTCATTGGACTTGCTCTGGTTCCTGACTCCGGTTCCAGCTTCTTTTATGTCCGCTCGCTCGGTTATGCTCGCGCATTTGAATTGGCTACCCTGAACAGGCCCATCTCGGCTGAACAAGCCCTGCAATTGGGTCTGGTCAACGTCGTTGTTTCCCCCGAAGCATTCCCCCAGGTAGTCCAACGTTTTGCTCATCTATATGCTCAGGGACCAACTCGGGCATACGGCTACGTCAAAGAGCTGCTCAACCGTGCTCTGGCTCTTCCCTTGGAAGACATCTTAGAGCTTGAGGCAGAATACCAACAGCAGGCTGGTGAAACGGCTGACTATGCTGAAGGAATCCGTGCCTTTTTGGAAAAGCGCTCTCCACGGTTTACTGGCAGCCTGTAAACGGAGAAGCTGTGGGAGCAGAGGGGAGCTTGCAGCCAATGGCGTTCTGGTGGTCATCGCTATTCCGACGTCCCCGCAGCCTTGCTGATATTGCTCTCCTCATCAGCGACGTAGATGGGACGCTCGTTAGCGGGGAGGAAGCCATGTCCGAGTCAACGGCACAGCTCCTCCGCGCTGTGCATGCACGCGGAGTCCAGATTGCCCTGGCCAGTGCTCGTCCCTATCCCAGCCTCGCCCAATTAGCGAGCCAGGCTCAGCTTCCGGCATGGATCATTTCCTTGGATGGTGCACTGCTTCATGACCCCAGTGGCACCCTTCGCTTCGCTGCAGCACTTCCAGAGTGGCTCCTCCAACGACTCCTGGATATCGCAAGCCACTACGCTGTCCATTATGCCTGCTTCACCCCCCAAAGCCTCATACAAACCTCTGCCCCCCACATCCCCTCGTACTTGGACGACCCGCTCCTTGAACGCAGGCAGGCTCAGCTACTTCGGGATTTCCTCCAAGAGCCATCAGTACTGCTTTGCGTCAGCGGCCCACAGCCTCACATAGTGGGCTTCCTCCAAGCTGTGGAACGGCTCCCATACTCAGAGCGAAAACACCTCCGTATTGCCGCTACGGAATCGATCCGCCTACCGGGTATAATCCTTGTAGAAATCCGCTTGCACAAGGCCCACAAAGGCACAGCTGCTCGTGCTCTCCAGCAGCTCACGGGCTGTTCTGTGCGCCAGACGATGGCAATTGGGGATTACCGCAATGACCTTCCCCTCTTTGCTGTCAGCGGTCTGCGGGTTGCTATGGCTGATGCTGTTGCCGAGCTCCGGAGCAAAGCTGACTGGGTTACTACCCTCCCGGCTACCGAACACGGAGTCGAAGAAGTCCTCCAACGGCTTCTCCGAGAACGTCCTGCTCCGAGAAATCCCAACCCCTGATGGGCTTATCCCTACGTTTTTTCGCCTCAACCGGGCCATCCCCAGCGCAACTCCCAATAGGCACCCGCACGGCACAGAGGCATGAATTCTCCCTGCTGAATGTCCCGCAAAGCTTCCCTCCCTTGCGTCTCCGGCTCCGGAGTTCATCGTATCTCCGACGGCGCTCCCTCAGAACTCGAGCTCCAATACTTTGCTCTCGGCAGATGGAAGGTCAATCCAGAGTTGCTCGGCGATAAGCAAACCTTGCAGTGGCAAACGGCCCAGTAATTGACCTTAATGCCATTTGAAGGTAGCGGACATGTCCGTGGCTTCTCCCCTGATGGTCTTTAGAGAGCAAAGTTCCGGAGACGGTAGCTGAACTGAAGCATGGCATAGCGCCTCAGTACTTGCGTAGCACTATCCTCTACATACTGTCCGGTCACCGAACGGCTAATTCCCTGATTTTGACCGAGGACATCGGCAACGAAGAGGCGGATCTCGGCTGCATTGTTCTCCAAGAAGCGATAGCCAACGGCCAAGTTCAGCAAGGCAATTGGTCTATCCAGCCGTCCTCCTAACCCATTGTACTTACTCCAGCGGAATTGAGAGGCAAGGACCCATGAACCCCAGGGTAGAAAAGTGACGTCAGCGCTGAGCCGATGCTGGAGATACCGTGTGGATCCCGTCGGAGCCGTTGTTTGTACGCGGTTGTATGCCAAGGTATACGAGAGTGCAAAATCCACTCGTTCACTCCAGTTACTGCTCAGCGAAAGCCCCAGCGCCGGTGCATACCAATCCGTTCGCACAGCTGCTCCATTGACCAGTGAAGGAATACGGGTGTAATCCACGGAAGCATTCACGGTCAAGGTGCTGCGCAACCACGGGGCTGGGAGGCCGAAGACGGAGAAGAGGCGCCCACTCCAGTATCCATCCAGATTCACCGGTACCGTGTACCGACCTCCCGAAGGTAACGGGATTCCTGCAATCACCGTGTCTCGTGCAGCCAGAAGAGTTGCTGTACCGATATAGTTGCGTCCATACATAACCCGCAGCAAAGCAAAGAAAAGACGTCCGCTGAAAGGATCCGTTGCCTGGTAGCGTGCAAATACCAGGTGTGTGTAGCTGGGGAGTAGTTCGGGGTTCCCTGTCACCAATGCCATGGGATTGCTGTTGTCCACCGTTTGCTGCAATTGGGAAGGTGACGGAAGAGTTACGAAAGGGCGGTAAACCATCCGCAGGTTCTGTAGCCGTCCAGGGCGATACTCCACCATGAGGAAGGGTATCCAGAAACCGAAGTGGCGCCCGACAGACCACGGTGCTGCTCGCTGCTCTTCTGCCTGTAGACGTTGCCAAGAGTAATCCAGCCGGACATTTCCTTGGAATACCCGCCCCTGATACAGGTAGGCAACTCCTGCACGCTGTTCCCACACCCGCCTCTGGAGGTTAGATTGCAGAGATTCCCAGAGGGCAAGCCTTTCGCCCGTTGGCGCTAACCTCCACACTTCCTGTTCTGTATCTCCCCATTGCCACGAGGGAACATAGCGGAACTGGAGAATATTCAGGCTATCCAGCGGCTCAGAGTATGTCGCTGTCATGGTCACCGAAGCAGAAGATTGGTCACGGATGAGTTGCTGTGAAACGCTGGAATCACCGACCACCGTATCAGCTCGGAAGGAAAACAGAAAGGACTGCGTCTGCTCCTGACGCTGAGGATTGTACTCACCCTCTACCTCCACGGAGAGAGAACGCCCAGCAGCAAAGCGATGGACAAAGAGGAGTTGAGCATAGCTTTGCATTACCCGTGCATTGGTCGTGCCTTGCACGTCCACCTGCGAAAGGGTGTCAGTGCCATCCAGGGTGAATCCCCCCAGCATCGAGCTGCTGGAGGTCGGCTGAAACGTTATACGCGGGGCAAACAGGAGAGTCGTGGATGTATCCAAGGGTACTTCTGCCCGCAAACTCAGACGGTGGGTTCCCAGAGTACCCTCGCTATGACTGTGCTCTGTGTAGAACAAGCCAAGCGTATCGCTGTTGAAGTACTGTCGCTGCAAGGTGCCATCGGTGGCATTCACAAGCGCGTTGAAGAAATAACTGCCGGTGATATCTACCCCGCTCTTCCATCGGTTAGAGTACATCAAGCCAAGGGCATGAGCGGTATTGATACCGCTCTGCTCAGGCACGAAGAAAGTCCCCATTTGCGCAAAAGGGCCACTCGGTCCTCCCCGCATACCAGGGGGAGGTCCCGGAAAGCGCCCGCCTTGGAACATCATTCGCAGTACTGAGGGAGGAGGTCCCCCGCCGGGTGACGACTGTCCAGCAAAGTTGAGAACTCCCAGCACGTCATCTATGGCAAAGTTCTGTTGGTTTACGTTATTGCTCATCCCAACCAGTGACATCCGCAAATCGCCTCGGAACACATTGATAGTAGCACCTGCTTGGTATCGCGTGTCGCTTCCATATCCTCCGTAGATCCGTCCGAAGCGACCTGTCCGCAATGCGGGATTTGTGATGATATTGAGCGTTCGCTCCGTCGAGCTTGGATCTCGGATACCCGTCAGGCGTGCCCGCTCTCCTTCGCGGTCAAAAAGCTGAACCGATTGAACAACATCTGCTGGCAAGTTCCGCAGAACAGCCAAGGGATCCTGTCCAAAGAATTCCCGCCCATCCACCAGCACGCGCTGGACTGTCTCTCCGTGGGCCCGAATCTGTCCCCCCTCTATGGTCACTCCCGGCATCTTACGGACAAGGTCCTCCGCTGTAGCATCAGGGTTAACTTTGTAAGCGGAGGCAGCGTACTCCACTGTATCCTGTTTGACTTGGGCCCGTTCTTGGACTGCTTCCACCGTTATCTGACCGGCTTGAAGTGCTACTGCCTCCAGGGCCAAGTCCCCGACCGTGTGCGATTCCCGCACTGATAGCACTCGTTCCAAAGGTTTGTACCCGACGGAGGTAACCCGAAGCCGATACTGACCCGGGCGTGGGAGCTCCACGCGGAATTCCCCTCGGGAATCAGCCACTGCACCCCACTGCTGAGTGGCATCCGGAAGAGCCGTAAACAGCACTGTCGCCCCGGGAATCGGCGCGCGCTGCTGAGCGTCGACCACCCGTCCTCGGACCGACAGCTGAGCCAATCCCTCCACACCCTCCACCAGCATCGCTGCAAGAAGGAACCACCACTGCCGAGCAATCATTTGCTTCCTCCTGCGAGCCAGTCATTCCATGGAAATACGAACTAAGTCCTTCGACGCGAAACCACTCCTCTGGGCTTAAAGCCCAGAGGCCACGGCATCCACCAGCTGTCCATCCCGAAGATAGAGCACACGGGAAGCCACTGCCGCTAACTCTGGACTGTGCGTTGCTAAGACAAGCGTAGAGCCGAAATCACGCTGGAGCTCCGTCAGAAGCTGCAGGACCGATTCAGCGTTGACGGAATCCAAACTTCCAGTAGGCTCATCGGCCAAAAGGAGGAGCGGTTGGTTCATCAACGCCCGAGCAATAGCGACCCGTTGCTGTTCCCCTCCGGAAAGCGCCAACGGTAGGTGATCAGCCCGAGCGAGTAATCCCACGCGCTCTAAAAGCTCAAAAGCTCTCTGACGGGCTTGACGCCACGGCTGCCCTGCAATGAGGGCAGGAAGCATAACGTTTTCCAATGCTGTCAGCTCCGGCAGAAGATGGTATGCTTGGAACACAAAGCCAATAGCCCGATTCCGCAACCAAGCAAGCTCTGCCTCAGAAAGCTCACCGTAACAATACCGGCGTCCCTCGATCCAAAGCTCAATCGTGCCACTATCAGGCACATCCAGGGTGCCTAAAAGATGCAGCAGTGTACTCTTCCCAGCTCCCGAAGGACCAACCAAAGCCACACATTCAGCTGGATAGAGCTCTACACTGACACCGCGCAGGACAGGAGTGTCATACGGGAGGCGATGGGAATAAGTCTTGACAATACCTTGGGCGCGCAGAAGTGGAGTCATCGGAATTGACGCAGGAGACGTAGCTCATTTTGGTAGAGCAAGCGGATATCGTCTAAGCCCAAGCGAAGCATCACAATCCGTTCAATCCCCATACCGAAGGCGAAACCAATGTAAGTTTCCGGGTCAACTCCCCCATTGCGGAGGACCGCCGGATGGACCATACCACAGCCGCAGATCTCCAGCCATCCATTCCCTTTGCAGACACGGCAGCCGGCCCCGTGGCAGAGGAAGCAGCGAATATCCATCTCCGCACTGGGCTCGGTGAAAGGGAAGAAAGAAGGGCGAAAGCGGTATTCCGTTCGTGCTCCATAGAGCTGTTGGGCAAAAGCGATAAGGATTCCCTTCAGCTCAGCAAAGCTTGTGGTACGGTCCACGACCAAGCCTTCTACTTGGTGGAATTCGGCCAAAGAACGGGGGTTAATCTCTTCGTTCCGATAGACACGCCCGGGCACAATCGCCCGGATCGGGGGCTTCAAAGCCCGCATGAGACGGATCTGGACCGGGGACGTATGGGTCCGCAGTAGAATCTGTCGGTCCGGCGTGATGAAGAACGTATCCTGCATGTCCCGCGCAGGGTGTTCCGGCGGGAAGTTCAGTGCAGTGAAGTTGTGTTCATCATCCTCAATATCAGGGCCCTCTGCAACGGCAAAGCCCATGCGGGTGAAGATGTGCACGATCTCATCCAACACTTGCTGGATCGGGTGACGCCCTCCCAAGAAAGCGCGCCGTCCTGGCAGCGAGAGATCAACGGTCAGTTCTTCTTCCGCTTGCGCCTCCAGGCGCTGTCGGAGCTCGTTGTAAAGCTGACGGATCGTCGCCTCAAGGGCATGGAGCTCCCGTCCTACGATTGGTTTCTGCTCAGCGGGGAGCTGGCGAAAGCGTTCTCGCAACTGCCCCACTGTGCCGCGCCGCACCAGATGCCGGAGGCGGAACTCTTCAAGCTCCCGAAGGGAAGTAATAGCGTGTAGTTCCGCACAGAGCCGCTCTCGCAACGCCCGTAAATCCTCAAGCATGGGGCTGAGGAGCACCGTCTGCGTGGAGAGCCATACGCACAATGCGGCGGAAGACTTCCGGTTGGTTCATAGCAAACTCCGCCAAGAGCTTGCGGTTAAGCTGGACGTTTCTCTGGCGGAGAGCATGCATGAGACGGGAATAAGTAGTGCCCTCCTGCCGAGCAGCGGCGTTGATCCGAAGGATCCAAAGGCGACGGAAGAACCGCTTGCGCTGCCGCCGGTCACGGTAGGCGTATTGCAGTGCTTTTGCTACATGGTCCTTAGCCTGTCGCAGTAGCTTACTGCGGGCTCCCCAGTATCCTTTCGCAAGCCGAAGGATCTTCTTCCGTCGGCGGCGGGAAGCAACTCGGTTCCGTGCACGCATGGGAAAACCCCTCTGTGCTGATAGGACCTTACCGCAGACACAACATCCGTTCTACACGTCGGCGATCGGCACGGCTAACCAACGCCGGTCGCCGCAGACGACGCTTCCGCTTACGGGACTTCCCCACTAGGAGATGACTACGATATGCCCGATTCCGCTTCAGCTTGCCTGTCGCTGTCAGTGAAAACCGCTTGGCAGCAGAACGATTTGTCTTCTGTTTCGGCATTGCCTGAAGACTCCGCATACTGGAACATACTTTACTGCTGCAGCGGGGACTGTTCAGCAGAGCGTCGCCTCTGGAGCTTGACCCGGTCCGGAGAAACAATAAGGGTCATCATCTTTCCCTCCAACTTGGGCGCCTGGTCCAGCTTGGCAATATCCTCTACTGCTTGCCAGAAACGGTTCAGTAACTCCTCCCCCCGCTCTGGATAGAGGATTTCGCGACCGCGGAAAAGAACGGTTGCCTTTACCTTATGCCCCTCCGAAAGAAAGGCACGGGCATGCCGCACCTTGAAGTTGAAATCGTGCACGTCCGTATTGGACTTGAAACGGATTTCCTTCAGCTGATGCTGCTGCTGCTGGCGGCGCTGGTGCCGCTCCTTTTTTTGAAGCTCGTAGGCAAACTTGCTATAATCCATGAGCTTACAGACCGGTGGCTGCGCTTGCGGAGCAACCTCAATCAAGTCCAACCCCTGCTGCTGAGCATACTCCAATGCCTCCCGCCGGCGCATAATGCCGATTGTTCTCCCTTGCGCGTCAACGACTCGGACCTCAGGGGCTGTAATCTCCTCGTTAACTCGATACCGATACTGCACGACTGTTGCCGAATACCGATCCCTCAATACACTCTCCTCATTCAAAGACTCCTCTACCCGCTACTGCGGGTCTGTGCGGAAGGAGGGACTCGAACCCTCACGGGTTGCCCCACACGCCCCTCAAACGTGCGCGTCTACCAGTTCCGCCACTTCCGCATTAGGAAGCGCACAAAAATACAAAGGGTCCCCTAATTACTCCCCCATACCGCCTTGCTTTGGTTTTTGGTACTGGGCTTGTATATTAGTATGTTGGTCATGTACCCCCAAGAGAGGGAGCTGATGCAGTCATGGCAGGGGATCGCTCTGACGACCTTACTCCTGTGGGGATGCAGTACAGCGTTGCCTCCCACAGCACGTTGGTTCGTCAACTACCAAGCTCCTTCTACCCGTCCGGTGCTCCCTGGATTCGGAGATGAGTTCGCTGAACTGGACGATCCTGAGCCGCAAGGAAGTCGTGGACACTCCTCTGATACCATAACCTTAGAGCATGCCCGCGCCTATTACCTCCATGCCCTCCAGTTACTTGAACACGGTGACACAGCTCGGGCTGTGGCTGCTTTGGAGCGCGCCCTCTCCCTCCTTGACCAGTTAGCAACATCTCCCATAGCTCGTCGCTCGGAAGAATTTTCGGAGTTAGTCCAATCGATATTGGAAGACTACCAAACCTACGCCCGCCCTCGGGAAAGCAGCACAGATTTCTTCTTTGTCCGTGACCGCCTTTTGAAAGCTCTGGACCGTTCGGAAGCCGAGCAACACTTAGCTCCCCTATCAGCAATTTCTCTCTCTGCGCCGATTGCTGGTAGTCTTGAAGCTGTCAAAACAATCATCCCTCTTCCACGGAATGAATTCGTCCAGCGAGCCTTAGATTTCCTCACGCAAGATCGCGGTCGCCGCTTCATGCAGCGCTGGCTCCAGCGCAGCGGGCGATTCTTCCCCATGATGCGTCGCATCATCCGTGAGGAAAACCTTCCCGACGAGTTAGTATACCTCCCCATGATTGAAAGCGGACTCAATCCGTTTGCTGTTTCATGGGCAGGTGCAGTCGGATTATGGCAGTTCATCCGCAGTACGGGTGAACTCTACGGACTGCGGGTTACAACCTGGATTGACGAACGCCGTGATCCAGAGAAATCCACTCGTGCCGCTCTGCGGCATCTGCGGGACCTCTACACCGAATTCGGTGATTGGCATTTAGCACTGGCAGCCTACAATTGCGGTGCCCAAGCCGTCCGCCGTGCCCTTGTACAGGCGCAGCGGAACTTATTGGCAGACAGTGCCCCGACTATACTGCCCAAGCTATCGTTCTGGGATATCCGCGACTATCTGCCGCGGGAAACTCGCAACTACGTTCCTCTCTATATCGCTACCACACTCATCGCTCTCAATCCTAGGGCTTTCGGCTTCAGCCCTGAGGAGATTGTCCCCGAACCAGAGCTGATTCATGACACTTATGAACTCACCGAGCCGATGAGTCTGGCCACCATAGCACGCTGCCTCGGCATTGGAGTGGACAGCTTGCAGCAACTAAACCCAGAACTACTTACTCTGAGCACCCCTCCCGACATCTCTCCCTATCCCCTTAAAATCCCACTAGGGAGTCGTCCTCTCCTCCAGCAATGCCTGCTTACCCTTTCGCCCTCGGAAAAACGGCCCTGGATTACCCATGTTGTCCGCCGCGGGGAAACGCTGAGCGAAATCGCCACCCGATATGGCGTCCCCGTTGCTGAGATATACCGATTGAATCGCCTTGGGCGGAGACTCCGACCAGGTACATCCTTACGCATTCCTGTTGGACTTGCTTCCGCAGCCACAACGGCTTCTCCTAAGGAAGCTCCGCCTTCTGTCTCATCACAGAGCATACCGACTGGACGACCACGCTACCATATCGTCCGCCGAGGTCAGACCCTGTCCCAAATTGCCGATATCTACAACGTGAGCATTGCTGACCTCAAAGCCTGGAATAGGTTACGTTCTGATCGCATCCGTGTAGGACAGCGCCTACGGATCTCTCCTTCCGGCACTGTGGCATCGACCCCAGCATCCTCATCGCTCTCATACGTCCTCCACCGGGTCCGACGGGGCGAAACAGCCTATAGCATTGCCCAGCGCTATGGAGTCACTGTCGCCCAACTCCAGCAGTGGAACCCGGAAAGCTTCCGGGGGGAAATGCTCTTGGCTGGCACCACACTCCGCATCCCTGTCCAGCAGGGCTCTTCTACTCTACGACGCAGTGCTCGTACGTACACCGTCCGCGCTGGCGATACTCTGCTGTCCATTGCTCGCCGCTTTGGGATCAGTGTCGAAGAGCTTCGCGAGCACAACGGTTTGGAGGGTGACTACATTCGCGTCGGACAGCACTTGCAAATTCCCGACTGAACCGCAACCGTAACAAGCTTAAAATAACCAGAGGTCCTGTCATGCTGCCCATCAGGCAGCAGTATAAGAAACCTCACCCTCTGTCACAACTGCTGCAAGCTCTGAAGTGCTCTCCCCGTGCCTTAAAGACCACGCCCTTCTTAGAAGCGCTCTTTGAGCACCTACCAATGGCAGCAGCCATTGTGGATGAGCATGACCGAATTGTGTCCATTAATCCTGCTTTTACCGCTCTCTTCGGCTTCTCCGCTGAAGAGGCGCTCGGGAAACCAATTGGGGAACTGATCGTTCCAGAGGAATTGCGTGCAGAAGGCAAGCACTTCACTGAAGTAGCCCTCCACGGAGAGCCCATTAGCACAGAAACAGTCCGCAAACACCGCGAGGGAGAACGTATTCCCGTCTGGATCCGCGCTGTCCCCATCCGGCTCTCCGGACAGCATCTGGGCGTGTTAGCACTCTATCACGACATCCGTCCCCTTCACCAACATCGCCAACGCCTTGTCCAATTGGTCGAGGAGCTCCAACAGCTCAACACCGCAAAAGACCGTCTGCTGGCAATCATCGCCCACGATCTCCGCTCTCCCCTGGCAACAGCTCAAGGATTACTGGGGCTTATCCTGGCGGAGGCTCACTCCCCGGAAGCCCTCACCGAACATGTAACAAAACTCCAGAGGATCCTTACCGAACAGCTGGAGCTGGTAAATGAATTGCTGGAATTTGCCCGTGTGGAAACCGGACACATCACCTTGGAGCTCACAGAAGTCGATCTCTGCGAAATCCTTGCTAACGTCGTAGACACCCTTACCCTATCCGCCTACAATAAACAGATCCGCTTGCTCTGTACCTTCCCCGAAGAAGGTCTCTACCTCCAGGGCGACGCAGCCAAGCTCCAACGGATTTTCTGGAACCTTCTCTCCAACGCTATTAAATTCACTCCCGAAGGGGGCACTGTAGAAGTAGAGGCACGTCTGGAACCCAACTCTACCCTGCCCATCGTCGTTCGCATCAGCGATACAGGAATTGGAATCTCCTCTGAACAGCTCCACTATCTGTTCAAACCGTTCAGCGCTTCACGACCGGGGACACATGGTGAGAGGGGAACTGGGCTGGGATTGTTTATTGTCAAACGTTTCGTTGACCTCCATGGGGGCGAAATCACGGTCAGGAGCACCCCAGGACAGGGGACGACCGTGCTGTTGAGCTTTCCTGGTACTCCACCGCAGCAATAGTACCACACCCAAGCGTTTCTGTATTTTTGTGCTACCACTGTGTGCAGTAAGTCCCGAACCCGTTCTCTAACGAGAGGAGTTCTACGCATGCGTCGAGCAATCGTGGGAGTAAGCGTCCTCCTGTATACGCTTCCGACCCTTTTGAGTGCCCAGCAGGATGATTTGGACCTTGAGCGCTTGGAGATTCCTCCCCTTTCGGCAGAGACCTCCGTGCCTTATTTTGGGATAGGGGGTGGCTTTGTTGGGCTCTTCCTTTTCCCGGAACTGGAAGCCTTAAACGCCAAGCTTCAGCAATGGGGAATGGGGACAATGTCAGCACCTCTTTTCGTCTCTGGCATTGAAGGCTTTGCCACTGTTGGGCTCATTCCCAATGTGCGAGTAGGTTTCTTCGGTATCGGAGGGCGCAAAGAGCTCCAGAGCAACTTCCATCCGGACACGCAGCGGCAGGCAGAATTGGGCATTACCGCGACAGGATTGGCTATAGCCTATGCCGTGGTGCTGGTACGCTCTGTAACTATCCTTCCCGCTCTCGCTGGCGGATGGGGTATGATGAGCGTAGAGTTAGCACAAGCCCCCTCCCGTACTCGGTGGGATGAGCTCCCTCCCCAAGGTGCAGTTACGACCTTTCTACAACGGCTCACGGCCTCGTATCTCTTCCTCCACCCGCAGCTTTATGTTGAGTATGCCCCGCTTCCCTTCCTCCTTCTCCGCCTAGGCGGGGGCTACCAATTCTCCTTCGTCGGGGAGTGGAAGCAAAACCGTATTGCTGTCACCGATGGGGTCCCGCAGACGCTGAAGGCATCGGGAGCTTCAGCACAGTTTGCTATTTTTGTGGGGCTTTTCAACTAAGTTGGGCCCGTAGCTCAATGGTGAGAGCAGCGGACTCATAATCCGTTGGTTGCAGGTTCGAGTCCTGCCGGGCCCACAGCCGGGAGGAGCTGCTCTGGATGCTCACCGAGCCCTGCCGGGTCCACGTTCCTCTATCTCCTGCTGCAGACGCTGGAGGAGTTCCTCCATCCGGCGCAGACGCTGGTCTTGCTCCTTGAGGGCTTCCACAAGCACTGCAACCAGGCGAGTGTAGTCTACGCCCAGGATGTCCCCCGTCGCGTTATCGCGCTGGACAATCTCCGGAATAACCGCAGCGACATCCTCAGCAATAAAGCCTACATCCTCATCCCCCCCATACTCTGGCTTCCAGCGGAAGCGAACACCCCGAAGGCGCCGTACCAGCTCCATCGGCTGCTCAATAGAGCGAATGGAATCCTTAAAGCGCCGGGCAGACTGAGCGATAAGCTGATGCTGCAGCACAAGCTCCCCTGTGGGGAGCAACCGCATGCGGAGTTGATTGTCGGTGTAAAAGCGGATTTCTGCCGCTTCTCTTTGGCGAATTTCCGCTGCGCCATCGTTAGCGACACCAATATCAAATCCATCGTTGACCGTCGTTCCCGTTACCGTCCCTGCCGTGAACTTGTGGAAGCTGCCGGAGGCAGCGTCTTGGTGGAGAAGCGCTTGAGGGGTGGAAATCCCCAGCCCTATGTTACCGCTATAGGTAATGCGCAGACGCTCCACCGGACTTGTGCTCCCCACAGGTGTGGTGAGTATGGCTATGTCCGTTGGCAGGGAACCGGAGGATGCCGGGGCACCGCGAAGGAAGCGGATCTGCGCCTGGGCGGTGGGAAGGAAATTATCACCGATGTCTAACGTCGCCAGCACTGTACCTGCCGCTGCATTGGAAGCCGTCTGTCGTAAGAGAAACTGCACTGGCGCTCCCGCCGTTGTGTTTCGGATTTCTACATCCGCCGTCGTTACCGGAGGAATCGTTGCCGGCGTGATGGCAAGGGGTCTATCCAACCAAGCCCCATAATCACCGCCGAGAGTACGGATACCGAACGTCCGGTTGTTCGTAGCATGGTAGGCTACATAACTTGTTACGTTCGTATATCCACTGCCAGAGAGCTGTCCTCCGAGCGCCGCATACGCTGCCGTAGTACTGGAGGAGGTGTGGACAGCCTGGACAGCATTGTAGCTACCACTGGCGCTAGTGACATACAACCGTGCCGTGTTCCCAGGCGGCGAAGCCGTACCAATTGCCACCACGCTGGTTGTCCCGCCGGAAAAGCTGAGCACATGACCAGCCAAAGCAATGTCAGTAGGAGCACTCAAGCTCCCACCCAAGCGGATATCGTTTCCCACCTTGCTCAAACCATTACTGGCTGTTACCACAATGACACTGGCAGGATTGACCCACGAGGCCGTACCGGTGGCGTCACTCTGCAGTATATACCCGGAAACTGCACCCGTTGGAAGCTGCAATCCTGTCATCCGCACCGTGCCAACAACATCCAGCGTTGTCTGCGGCATTGAGGTCCCAACCCCAAGACGAGCGTTGGCTTGATCCCAGACAAGCTGCGTTGCCCATATGGGCGTCACTCCCGTCCCCTGTGATACCAGCACTTGCCCATTGCTTCCCGGGTCCGAGCCCAAGAAAAGCTCCCCATTGAGTTGGAGCCGGTTGGCGATGAGCCCTGCCGTTTGTGCCATTCCAAGAGTCCAAGGGGTCACGAAGAGCACCGCTCTGAGGAACCACCGCATTGCTTCCCCCGACTACGTGGTACAACACGACTATTGGTGAGCGGCGAAATCCGCGCGCCGCCAATTGTGCCTGACCACCCCCGCCTAAACGGGTTTGAAGTGCTCAAAGGCTTGCCGGCAGGTATTGCAGTAGTAAATAGCTCGGCACAGCGTCGGCCCAAAAGGTGACTGGAGCACCGTATCGGTACCTCCACAGTACGGACACGGTACTTTCGCTTGGAGAAGCTCAAGAGGAAACTCTGGTCCCTCGTACACAGGAGGTGGAGCAATACCGAAGCGCCGAAGGACTTCCCGCGCTTTTTCCGACAAACGATTCGTCGTCCACGGAGGATCGTAGGTCACTTCCACCTGGACCCGCCGGAGTGGAAGCTGAAGGAGCCGCTGTTCAATTTCGGAGCAAATCAGCGCCGTCGCTGGACAGCCCACAAACGTGGGAGTGATCTTGACCACTACCTCTCCTGCTGTAGCATCCAGTTGAACATCCGCAACAATCCCCATATCCGTGATGCTTAGGCCGGGGATCTCTGGGTCATAGACCGTGCTTAGTTTTTGCCAGATGTCCTCCACGGTTACCATTCCGCATCCGGTTCACTGCGGATAACCTCGCCCATCTCATCCAGAAGCGGCTGAAGATAAGGAGTATGGATGCCCCGCCGCCCACCGTAAGCCGGAACAACGTCAGAAAGGTCTGGCATCTTCAGGGTTGCCTGTTTCAGAATCGGCGCGATTCCTTCCAACCATCGTTGTTGCAAGACTTGTTCACCAGGGAAGATGCCTGAATGGGCAAGGACTTCTTCGTAGTCGCTCGGCTCAAAAATACCCAATGCCAAGGGGAAAGCCGTCTCCAGAGCCTGCTGGAGCCGCCGATGGCTTTCCTCCGTCCCACGAGCCCCTAACTGTACAACCCACTGAGTAGCGTGGAAGACGTGGTACTTAATCTCTCCGCGAACCTTACGGGCAAGCTGAGCCAAGGGCTCATAGCGGGACTGCTCTAACAAGTAATAGCGCCACTGCTCGGCAACGTCAAAGAGAAAATGGCGCATGAGACTGAAATCATAACCCCCATTAGGATACTCCACCAGATGACAGCACCGAAACTCAGGGGCATCGCGGAAGAAAGCCACCCGATCCGGCTCCGGCTCTCCAAGTTCATGCAAGAGCTGATACAATGCATAGGCATGTCCTAGCTTGTCCTGGGCAATGGAGGAAAAGGCGATATCCTCCTCCAGAATAGGTCCCAGTCCCGTCCATTCCGAGTGTCGATGCCCTAAGATGAGGGCGTCATCCGCCATGCGATACAGCAGGTCTTTGAGTGCAGGGAGCAACTCTGGCTCAAGCTTCATGGGCCTCTTGAGAGGAGTGATGTCGCCGTTTCAAGCGGAGCAGTTTCTGAACAACCTTATAAGCATCCGGCTCGCGATAGGTCTTCTCTGGGGTTGTGGCAAATATATCCACATCCTCAGGACCAAAGGTATAGATATCCGCCGTACGGACCACCCAGAGGGCATATGTCCGTCCACGGCGGCAGTAGTTCTCCTTGGCAAATACAAGCGCCATTTCGGCATTGGGAGCATGGACGGTGCCCACATGAATAGGTTGGTCTCCGGGCTTTTCCTTCCAAAAGACCTCATAGGGTTCCCACTCGTCCGCTGGTGGCTTGGGATGGAATTCGGATAACTCCTCCGGAATTTGAAGCCGCGTCACTCGCGGGTCCAACGAGCGCATCGTTGCCCTCTGCGGTGCCGACATAGACACTCCTTTAAGCTGTTGGCACAAACTCAGAAGAGTGGTGCCACATACTGCTTTTCTGGCTTCAATAAGGCTCGCCGCACCCAGGCCCCCATTTCATCCGCCATACGGCGCACGGCCAGACGCTCACGGTTGCAGGGTCCATTCCCGTTGATGACGCGCCAGAATTCATCCCAGTCCGGATCGGAATACTCCCACTTACCCGTCTCCGGGTTCTTTCGCAGCTTAGGATCCGGGATGGTCAAGCCCAGTTCCCAAATCTTTGGCACATACGCATCCAGGAACATCTGGCGCATTTCATCATTGCTTGCCATCTTGACCTTCCAACGCAGCAGCTTCTGGCTATGTACGGACATATTGTCGGGCGGACCGAAAAAGTGCATAATGGGCTTCCACCAGCGGTTGAGTGCCTCCTGGAGCATCTGTCGCTGCCGCTTCGTACCGCTGGCAAGGGTGACAACGTTATCGTAGCCATACTTCAGGTGGAAGGCCTCCTCCTTACAGATGCGCTCCAGCGCCCGAGCATATGGACCATACGAGCCCTTACTGTTGAGGGTCTGGTTAATGATGGCGCCCGCATCAATCAGCCATGCAATAATAGCTGTATCCGCCCATGTCAGCGCTGGGTAGTTGAAGACATTGGAGTATTTCGCCTTCCCACTGAGCAGATCGTTAACCATCTGCTCCCTTGGCTTCCCCAGTGTTTCAGCAGCACTATACAGTAGCTGGGCGTGTCCGACTTCATCCTGCACCTTTGCCATCAATGCCAGCTTGCGTTTGAAGCCAGGTGCCCGAGTAATCCAGGTTCCCTCCGGTAAGGCGCCAATAATTTCCGAGTGAGCATGCTGCTCAACCATTCGTAAGACCTGCCGGCGATACTCGCGCGGCATCCAGTCCGTTGGCTCAATCTTCTCGCCCCGAGCAATCCGCTCCTCAAACTCTGCCAGCTTTTCCGGATCTTCCTGCTCCACTCCCACAAGGGGCTCTACAATGCTTAAATTTCCATACATCCGCACATTCCACCTTCATGGCACATACTGTGTGCGGAGACGAACGCCATCAGTCTGCTATTGCCCATCAAAGCTACTCTATCCCCGGTTTTCCACCGTCAAGCTTTTTAAAATTACAGAACCAGCCAAATCCCCACCGCTGATGTGGGAGAAGAGCAGGATAACGCTTTCTCACCTCAACTTCCTTTAGGCAGGAAGTCTCCACGGAAAAGCCTAGGGCCATCAGCAGAGTCAAAAAACGATAACAGGAAACCCATACAATCGGCTCTGCTCCCCAGACTTCCCCATGCAGAGAAAATCCTCCATCAGCAGGAACGAACAACTTATGAAGCCAGCCCCCGATCCGGACAGTACACTCCCACCTCTATCCCCCATCAACTGCCCCCCACAACCGAAGGGTTTTCCCTTACTCCGCACCAGCCCGATACGGACACCGAGCCAGGTCAGGACAGCGGGCGAAGATCTGCAACGAATGGTGGATGGCTTGCAGAGAATACTGCTGGCTAATCTGCTGCACTAATTCCTGCAACTGCGACGAGCAAAACTCTACCATACGCCCGCAATCCGTACAGAAGAGGTGGTCATGATTAGGTAGTCGCGCCGTCAGTTCATACTTGGTACTGCCCTTATCGAAGTGGTGGCGTACGATTAGCTCACACTGTCGCAACAGCTCCAGAGTAGAGTAAATCGTCGCTCGCGAAACCTGGTCGCCACGCGCCCGCATGTAGACATAGAGCTCATCTGCAGTAAAATGTCCTGGCATCTCCGCAACGCGCTCTAAGATGCGCATCCGCTCCCCTGTGTTCCGGTATCGCTGTGCCTGAAGGAAAGCCGTAAAGCGACTTTTCAGCTCTTCTATGTCAATTTGTTGCTCAGACACCGTCATCACTGACAACGTGGGACAACTTGGACCAAGGACAAATATACAGCGGCGCCCCCAACAAACGTGCATACCTGTGTCCCTGGCGCACTATTTAATTTTGCCCCCGGTAGTTTCGGATTGGCATGAACTACATGCATTCCCCTCGGTGGTTTTTCCTCATCGCTATAGCAGTTGGTATTGCTCGTGGACAATCTCCCCACCAACCGTCGGAGGACAGCCTAAAGCTTTATCGTACCCCGACGGTCGTCGTCACCGGCACCCGAAACCCAAGTTCCATTGAATACACTCCCGTGCGGGTTGAAGTCCTGCAGCCTTTACCCACCACAAGCGCTGGGCAGACCACCGTTGCCGAGTTTTTGGAAGAATCTGCCGGTGTATTACAGCAGTACAGAGTGCGGAGCGGTATCCAAGTAATGGGTTTAGAGCCGGCATACACACTGGTTCTCCTTAACGGGCAACCCTTAACTGGTCGGGTAGCCGGAGTGATCGATCTGCGGCGTCTACCCCTTGGGAACATTGACCGAGTGGAATTCGTCAAAGGTCCGATGTCTAGCCTCTATGGCAGTACGGCGCTGGGCGGTGTTGTGAATATCCTAACTCCACGTCCACACCATGGATGGACACTACAGCTGCGAACACAACACATTACTCGCGGGGGCTCAGAACTACACGCACGTGGCGGATACGGGGATTCCATCGGCGCAGTGCAGCTCTATAGTTTCTTCCGCCGCTCCCAACCTTTCGCTATCACGGTAGACAGCATTTCTTTCCCTTACGCCGGTTCCACGGAAATTGCTCTTCAAGCTGTAGCCTACTGGCATCCTACCACTCAGTGGGAGCTTCAAGGCGATGGACGCGCGTTTTTCAGCCGTACTCATGGAGCCTTTGCTGAAACGTACGGCGGTCAGCTCGCCATCAACCAAGGCGCTTTCCGTCAGCGGGAGTGGAGTGTTTCGGTCTCCTCCTCTTGGACAGTGCGCCGGGCACGGCTACAAGTTGGGCTCTTCGGGAATCAGTACGAAGAGCTGTACTACTGGGATGTTGCTCCAACTGGTACCAATCACGAGGATGAATTCCGGCAGCGTCTGGGACGGATATGGTCTCAGTATGACCTGCTCTGGAATGTCCGCTACCGCCTCACTTTGGGTGGGGAATTCCTCTATGAAGACGCACTCGGAACGCGATATCCGGATCAACCCGTGGCTCGAACCATAGCCGTTTTCAGCCAGTGGGAGGGTGCTCCCTATGATTGGCTCAGCTACGCGCTGAGTATTCGCTGGGACCGTCCGTCTGCCTATGGACAACACTGGAGCCCGAAGCTTGCCCTTCTCCTACGTCCATGGGGACATCGTTGGGTACAGGTACGGACCTCCCTTGGAAGTGGCTTCCGTGCCCCTGATTTCCGACAACTATTCGTCAGCTTCACGAATCGCCTTCAGGGTGCTGGCTATGCCCTCGTAGGAGCCCGCCGGTTAGGGTATGAACTCCAGCCTGAGCGCTCCATTGCTACCGATGTAAGCCTGCAGCTCTTTCTGGATGAT
Source organism: Bacteroidota bacterium (assembly GCA_030550395.1). Classification (GTDB taxonomy): domain Bacteria; phylum Bacteroidota; class Ignavibacteria; order Kapaibacteriales; family HRBIN21; genus HRBIN21. The sequence continues at coordinate 460,280 of JAUQPL010000001.1, forward strand.
TGGCTCGGTTGGCATCCATGGGTGAAGGAATGGACGGCAGAGATACGGCTGTTTGCAAATTGGGTGCGCAACTTGATAGAACCTTTCTACGTTGGACGTGCTGAAGCCATGGATGTCTATTCGTACCGCAATCTTGCTCGGATTGCCACTCGTGGATGCGAAGTCACCCTTCAGGGTACAGTCATCCCGCATCCCCTCTGGCAGCTAGAGCTGCGCGGGTCTTACCAGTTCTTAGATGCTGTGGACCTGGACGTGCTTGATGCCATTGCTGCCGGACACGCAGGGACTCAAGACCCTTCGACAGGCTCCTTCTCCCCTCTGCGCCGAGCAGACTATGGAGGTCTCTGGGGTCGTTCCCCACACACCGTCTCTGGAACATGCCGTATTGTCTACGTGCCCCTGCAAACCGTTCTGAGCCTCCGCTTCCTCCACCGAAGTCCTTTCGGGGATGAAGCCTTGGACCGCAATGGGATCGCTGTAGCGAACCCACCCCGCCGCGTTCTTGACCGTCCCGACGAGTATGTTTCCGGATTCTGGAACCTCAACCTCTGGTTGACACAGCCGTGGAGGCTATCCTCTGTGGACATCTCCTTCAGCACGGGTATCCGCAATTTGCTCAATGTCCGGAACCCTCGCTTCCTCCCTCACCTTGTCGGACGCCAATGGTTCTTCCACGCCGAGCTGCGGTGGGAAGCTACCGAGTAATGAGTAGTGGCTGACCTAAGACAACAGAACCCGCCTGAAGTCGTAGCCAATAGAGCCCGCTGGGCAGATCCGCCACAGGGAGTGCGAGCACATATTTCCCCGCCGCTAAAGTTGTGTTGACAAAGAGCCGGACTTGCTGCCCATTGAGGTTGTAAAGGGCAAGGGAAACAGGACCCTGTGCCGAAAGCTCGCACTGTAGCTGAACCTCCGTAGCAGCAGGTTGGGGCATAGGGAAACTTAATCGCACAGGAATTGGCCCAGCGCTCGGCTCAGCACGAATGATGAGCCCGCACTGGTCCCGTCCGGTATATCCCTGTGGAAGCAGTTGCCCAAGGAGGCGAATAGTGTAAGCTAGACAAGACGAGCCAAGGAGGAGCGTATCCTCATACCAACCAATCTGCGGCTGCAAAGGAGCGAAACAGACTACTAATCCACGTTCTTCCCCGGGCAGGACACGGAGCGGCAATTGCCCAGGCGGGACCGAGAAAGCCGTCTGCTGTCGTAAAGGAACCGTCTCCAGTACAATCGGGAAATGCCCCACGTTGGAGAGCCGAACTGTCTCGCAGTGCAGCTGCCCATAGACGCTCGGCTGCATAAGTACGACACCTTCTGCCGGCTGGAGTACGCGGAGCGTAAATCCAGGCAGCGTATCGGCAAAAAGACGCTCGTTTCCGGCGTAATCTCGGATGCGAAGCTCATACCATGCATCATCAAACGGGTTGTCAACCCGTACGTGCCAGATCACCCGTGTCAACTCTTGCTCCACGACCGTGAGGATACAATTGACTTGCTGCAGGACCTCCACCGAGGCAATTCCAGAGGCAGGCTCCACTGTATCCGTTACGACCAACCGCACTTCCCTGCCACAGGAGTCCTGGTATCGTCGCACAGTCGGTGGGACTTGATCGGCACCAATGGTCACCTCAAGTGCTGCCATGCTATCGGCAATGCACTCATTGCCCACAACAAGGTAGAGCCTATAGCCCCCTTTCTCAGAAGCTGTGAAACAGAGCTCTAGCCGGGCTGTCCCACCAGGTGGAATGACGGAATCCAATGGGGCAAGGGTCAGTGTCACCTGCGGTAGAGAATCTCCTTCCCATCGGAGTGTGCTCAGACGCTGGGGGAAAGAACCTCTATTTGTGAGGACAAAGGTTCGGCAATGCCGTTGCCCATCCTCCAAAAGCTCCAGTTGCACCCGTGCGGGCTCAATCTGCACTGTGAAGCCGGGAATGGAGAAGTCCCAATGGCGTTCGTAACCAGAGGAGTCTTGGGCACGGAGCCGGAAGGAGCCATCGGCGAAGACATCCTCCAAGGTCGCTTGGAAACGGACGGAATCGCTTGGTTTGGGGAAAGGCTCTATAGTGACCGACACATTCTCCGCTTGAACGACCTCCACTGTTCGTAGGCGACTATCCGTTGCCGCCGTGTCGTACACAGTGCCGCTGATAGCAAAGCAGGCAGGAAAGGTTGCCACCGTCGGAGGAGAAATATCCAACGGACGGAAGCTACATCCTCCAATATAGCCATAAGAGTCCGCTGGTCCATAACCGTAAACATACAGCCCTAAAGGTGCCGGTGCCCCAGCGGGAAAACGAGCTTCAATGGAATGGACCCCATCGGTTGTAGGAAGCCACACGTAGGAGTACCCTGAATTACCAATCGTCAGGTATGAAGACCTGTCAATCCGCTGCCCATCCAACCAGAGTTCCGCTGTCGTCGGAAGCACTGCTGTGGCATACTGCTCGCGGTAGACAGGCTCGGCGGGACCTCCGCCACCCCGCGGAAGGTATTTCTGCACGTTCAGAAAGCGGTAGCGGGATAGAAACTGCTGCACCGGTGGGATGAGCATCATAAAGGGGTCACCAATCCGGGAGACCTGACCAGCATTAGAGGTTTTGTGGAATGTCGCAACCAAGATGGGCCCCGTTGCCTGGAGCTCTACCGGTTGCACAAGGGGGAAGTCATAGACCTGCCCGCGGTCTAGCACCGCTACTGGTTGTCCGTCAAGGAAGAGAGTAGTACCGGGCCGAGCAGCCAGAACCCGACACCGATGAGTACCCTGGGGCGCAAGACCGTCTGAAGGCGGGGGAAAATGCACCACCAAGGCGGAATTCCCCCATGCCGTCGTGGGCGGAAGCTGCTCAATGAGGATATCGCGCGAGGTTAATCCACTCGCCCCCACAGGAACGACTGCCCGTTGGTGCCCTGCCAAAACTGCCACCGGCTTTGTCGCTCGGACTTCCGTGCCTGTCAAGTCAGGGCGCAAATTGTCCGGCGTAATTCGAGCCTGCACCAAGTATACTTCTCCACGGTTGAGAGTAATCCGCTGCTCCCGCATCCCATTCCGGTACGTCGGGGCACTGGGCACGATAGTTACCACCGTCTGGTCCTCTACGGCAATGACGGCAAACTGCGACGGTGTACTTATCTCATCTAAGGTACCGGAAGAACCCAAGCGGCCGTCGCTGGGGTAACTTAGGATGAGGTACTCGGTTCCGAGCACATCCACAGGCAATACGAGGAACGCTTCACTGGTATAGAGTGCTTGCTGAAAAGCGTACACCGTCACCTCCCCACCTTCTTCCACGACAATGTGAAACGTCTGACGCACGGGTTTTTCCCCCTGTCCCCCTTCATTACTGCCCGTCAAGAGGAGCACCCCACTATCGTTGTAGCCCATCAACTCTAGTCCCCACCAGGAGCGGGCAAAAACATAGGGAACCCGTGGATCGGAAATCTGGAATCGCTCCACCCAGTGCTGCCCTGTATTGTCCCACCATTCAATGAAGCCACGGCAGGGTCCTTCAGCCACAATAGCAATGTAGAGTGAATCTGCCCTCCGCTGCTCTTCGCTGGGCGAATAGCGGTTGTTGTGATAGTTCGGTAAAAATGCCAACCAGAATTCCCGTCCCCGACTGTCGGGCAATTGCCCCATTGACTCAGCGCAGAACAAGCAGCTGAGAAAGAGAAAGCCAAACAGCGTGAGCACGTTCATGGCGTTCCCCCCGGCTTTGGAATATCGGCTGTAAAAAGGACTGTCGCATCTGCCCTAATAAACCAGAGGCGTGCTTTTCGTTTCTCCAGCGCAACATACACAAAACCCGGCTCAGCTGCAGCAAAGAGCGACGCGGGACCATAGGAAGTTGAACGAACCCCTCCGCCAGCCCCTGAGACCACGCACACAAAGCGATCCTCTGGATGCTTGAGCAATTGCAAATCATGCTCGTGACCACAGAAGTATATCGCCACTCCGTACCGGTCAAACAAAGGCTTAAGGAGCTGCAGGAGAAGGCGGTTCTCTCCATAGGCTCCAGCAGAGCGAAGCGGATGATGTCCAACGGCAAATTTCCAGGTCTCTGGGAATTCCCGCAGCTCTTGCTCTAACCACCGCAACTGCTGCTCTCGCTGCCTTGGTGTCCCGAAGAGAAGTTCCTGAGTATCTAATGCCACAAAGAGCACCGCAGTTCCATCGGGGAGAAGGTGAGTATGGCTATAGTACCGCCCTGGCATTTGCCATCGTGGATTCCGTTGGCTGTAAGCTATCTGTGCATCGGGGTTTCCACGATAATCATGATTGCCCAACACAGGATACCAGGGGACGTGCAGACAGCTATCGGCATAGATTTGCTCAAACTTGCTTTCCCACTGCGGATCGGCCGCAGAACGGACGCCCGAAGGATAGATGTTATCGCCCGTACTCACTACGAAATGTACTGGCGCCCGGCGGCAGAGTGCCGCCATCCCCTGGGCAACACGACGCTGCGTTCTCCCACCCGTGCCCCAGTCCCCGACGACCAGCCACCGCAGCGTTGTATCGGATGCCTCTGGAAGCGAAAGCAAGGAAACGGTCCGCCCCGCTGGGGCATAATACACCCGTACTGATTCTGGTGCAATCTCTGCTTGCAGCAGCCACAGTTTACTCCACTGCGCCGCTACAGCAACTGCTGCAAGGACAAAAAGCACCATTTGCCTTTGGCTGT
>JAUQPL010000005.1:0-3906 GCA_030550395.1 Bacteroidota bacterium
TCCCGAATGCATGTGGGACAGCGGGATCGTGGTCTCCTGGCGCTGCAGCAGGAAGTAAAAATGTCGGCTTCTACTTTGGGAGCGGCGGGATTGGAACAAGCACACCGCCGGCGGTAGTCTTTGCCGGCAAGCTCAGTTCGAATGCCCAGCCTGCCCAAATCGCATGTAACACTTTTGCCGCTGGTGGTGCAGTGCGGCATTACCTGAACAGCACGACATCGCAGGATGTACCGATTGGTCCACTGGAATCGGGATCTGTCTGTGTGATGATTGACACCTCGTCGCGATGCTATTCTGTCCAGTTGCACGGGGCACCACCAGTTCCGGTCGGTGTGGTCTCGACGCCGAAAGGAAATGCATGCAAATACCAAATCACCGTATCGGTCAGCAATCCTGGTGCAGCGACACAAGGTTGCGCTTACTCAAACGATGGGCAGGTGTCTCCGGCCAGCTTCAGCATCCCGACGGGGACATCTACGCTCACGCTGACCTTCGTGGATACACCGCCACAGAACAATGTTGCATGCATCATCTTCGGTATTCCCGATGCGAGTGGTATGTGCCAGCCATGTGATACACTCTGCTTTGATCTACGCCCATGCCCGCAGCAAGATACCTGCTGCCCACGCTTCGAGAAAGTCAACATCAAGTGCATTGGGCGCGATACAGCAGGCAATATGACGTATTCCATTGTGGCGACGGGAACCATACCATGCAATGCGACGCTTCTTATCAGCTCTCCCGAAGGGAGCTTTACGCCATCGGCATTCTCTGTTGGACCGGGCACATTTACGATTGCCACAACCTTCACTGATTTGCCACCGGCAGCACCGGGAGTGATCACCGTGTACTATACTGTGATGGGCCAGGGAGTGGTGTTATGCCGCGATTCTGCCCGTGTGCAATTGCCGCCATGTCCGCAGCAGCCGCGCAATTGCTGCGATGGATGGTCGCGGCACATCCAGAGCACCGTGAAATGGTTCAGCAACGGCTCAGTACAGATCACTGGTACGATATCTGCCGGTCCTGCACCGATACACCGCTTTGCCGCGGCTATCGTCAGTGCTCAACGCAAGCGGTGGTGTCCGATTATTCCGCCACCCCCCAGCTCCTGGCAACGCATTTTCGGCGACTTCACCAGCGGTTGGCTTATCCCCGCGCCGGGTGCTCCGCAGATGTTGGCGCCATACACTCGCCAGCTTGTCTGGGAAGGGCCAATACCAGATAGCTGCGTCAATTGGTCGCAACCACCAGCATCATTCCAATTGAATGCACTCTTCCCAGCTCCCTCTATTGGTAAGTGTGGGGATACACTCCGCTTCACCGTACGCTATACCTTTACCGACTGTGAATGCCGTACGTGCGATACCCTCATTACGTACACCATCATTCGTCACAACTGGCTGATTGCTTATCCGTGGGACAACATCGCCGTCAAGAGAGTGGCACCAGATGCCATAGACATCGTCATACCAGGTACACAAGCAGTGAGTGAGGATAGCTCACAATCGGTTGCGCTGGGAATGATCGAACTGCGCACCGGTAAGCCATCCGATGTTCAGGTGTATCGCTGCGAACGTGATGAGAACTGCGATCAACCTGCCGATGACGTCATGGTTAGTATAACGGAAGGCGGATGCGTCATCATATTCACGAAACGAGAAGGTGCGGGGTATCGGATTAGGAAGATTGACGACAAACTGGTCGTTTTACAGTCTGAGAAATTAGGTTTGACCTGGAGCGAAACCAATCTTCTCACAGGAGAATCGCAGGAAGCAACCGAGGAACGTGAGCTGAGTATTCCACCCTACAGCGACCAACCGACTCCTACCGGTACACTCGTGCAGGACCGCGAAAGTCTACCTCCACATGTGCGGACATTTGCTTTAGCGTTTGTCAACGGTGATCAGCCGGTTGAAGGCATAGAAGTAGAACTCACAGCACTGCCGCAGCCGGATGGCACAGTGCCAAGTATTATCGCAATCGGCCCAGTAGATGGGAACGGGGTTGTGATCAAATGTTCGTCACGCCGCTGCCCTCCCGTTATTGAGCAGCCGCTCGCTCCGGGCGAAGTGTTCCGTCCGCTCTACATTACCGTTGCTGGTGCCAAACGAGATGCATTGGATGCAGTGGAAGTGGAATACATCCTCCGGGACCTCCGGGGGACCATCGTCGGCAAGGGACGAGTGCTGCTGGAAGGCGCAGTCAGTTCGATCGAGGAACCCGACGAAGGTCCTACCGTGGGAACTGAACGGGTCAGGATTGGCTCCATCATTCCCAATCCAGCCAGCGAGACAGTAACGGTGGGACTGCGGTGTGCAGCGCATACGGAGGCCGACCTTGTACTCTACGACGCTGCCGGTCGCTACATTGCCACACTTATGCGCAGTGCTCGCTTGCCATCCGGTACCACGGCCGTACCAGTAGATGTCTCGGCATTACCTGCGGGTGTGTACACCCTCGTTGTACGGACCCCGCATGGGGTAGATGCCCAACGACTGGTCGTGGTGCGGTAGCGATCTTCGTTTTCATAGAATCGGCTCCCCGCAATACGGGGAGCCGATTTTTTCTTGCTACCCCTTCGTGGTAGGAAGCTTCTTGAGAGCGCAAAGACTGTAATCCAAAGCGGGAACCAACATCCGAAAAAGGCAGTAATAGAGGCCGTGCAACCGAAAGTGAGTATGTTCCACCAATTGTTCCCAAGTAGCAATGCTGCGGGCCACTATCATTACTGCAGTACTGGTGCTTGCTGGGACGATAGAAGCAGCGGCTCAGATACAGGCCTCCCTTCAATTACCTTTTGCAGGACAAATGCCCTCGCGGATCGCAACATGGCGGGATAATGAGGCCCTCGTCCGAATTGTGTTACAGAACATGGGTACCTCAAGCTACAATGGTCTCCTCCTTTCCATTGAACTGCTCAAAGACGGTCGCCGTATTGCCTACACCCGTAATGGCCACCCTGCTCAGCCACGCTTTGAGCTTGGCCCAGCGCAGACGCGCTTGTTTTCATGGCGAGAAGCCATCGATGAGCGAGCGTTAGAGTATGACCGTGAACTGGAGCGACAGATTATCACAACAGGTGAGCTCCCTGCGGGCGAGTACCAACTATGCGTACAGGTGCTCGATGCACAACTGCGCCCCGTGAACCCTTCTCCAGTCTGTGCCTCGTTGACAATCCCTCTTGCCGATCCACCGCAGCTCATTAGCCCTGTTGCATGCACCAATTTGCCCTCAACAATAGTCAGCTTCCAATGGAGCCCGAGTAGCCCTCCAGCGCAAGGGCTCCTCTACCGCCTCACCGTCAAACCACGGTACCGAGGACAGACCCCTGCACAGGCAATGGCGAGTAATCCTGTACGCCTTCAAGTCGAGCTTTCTACCACCTTGTATACGACCACGATAGCGGAGGCAAACATTCTCGGTGTGGATGCTACCGATCCGAATTACGACGGGCACGTCTGGCAAGTACAAGCACTGCTCAATGGACAGCCTTATGGTAGGAATCGTGGTCTCAGCACTATTGAATGCTTCAAAGTGCCACCAATGGCTATAGATCCCGTCAAGCCTCCGCATGGTGCTGTAGTGTGGGATATTCCCTATATGGTCCTTGCCGATAGCGATGTAGAACTCACCTGCGATCTGCCCGCCAATAGTAGCGATACGCTTGATATGATCGTGCGCGTGCATATCCCGCAACAACTCAGCGGAAGCATGCTTCACTACTACATAGGCGGTTACTTCGTGTACGGAGACCCTCGCGATACGCAACGGGTACAGTTCAAAGAGGTGAATAGGTGGACTTATAGAGGCGGCTACTTCGTGTATCGGGACTCTCGCGATACGCAAGAGATGAATAGGTATGTAGGCGGTTACTTCGTGTACGGAGACCCTCGCGATACGCAA
>JAUQPL010000005.1:4006-143480 GCA_030550395.1 Bacteroidota bacterium
GTTCAAAGAGGTGAATAGGTGGACTTATAGAGGCGGCTACTTCGTGTATCGGGACTCTCGCGATACGCAAGAGATGAATAGGTATGTAGGCGGTTACTTCGTGTACGGAGACCCTCGCGATACGCAACGGGTACAGTTCAAAGAGGTGAATAGGTGGACTTATAGAGGCGGCTACTACGTGTATCGGGACCCTCGCGATACGCAAGAGGTGAATAGGTATAGAGGCGGCTACTTCGTGTATCGGGACTCTCGCGATACGCAAGAGATGAAAGGGTGGTCAAGACCAGGCTACAACTACGTGATTGGGCGCTACCAACACACTTCCCGTGAAACCCCGATTTGGGCGGGAAGTCTCAACTTCGTGTATAGGGACCGGGATGGTGATGGTCACTACGAGTACGCGGGATATACGGCAAAGTGGGGAAGCAAGATTAGTGTGATGAAGGACCTGCTGCCCATCCTAGAACAGACAGTTCGGAAAAGGGGCTCTTCGTCTAAGGGAGAAAGCGACACTATCAGCAATGATGGAGTAGTGCCGTTGACGGTAACAAGCGGCAATACTGTTGTGACAGGCTTGTTCATACCGACCGAAATTCTATTGACGACTTGCCCAATTATGGTTAGCCTAACGGAGGAATCTCCCCAGCCTGTCAGCGGTATCGTTGAAGAACTGGACGAAGAGGCTAGAGTTATCCACTACTCCTGGAGGGCGATTCGGAATGGACGGAATAAAGTCCGCATCGTGGTTGCTAATGATTGTAGCGTCCTATACGGCTCTGGCACCCCGCCACTGAAGGACAAATAAAAGCTGGACTAATTCCCATGGCTCCGATGATCGGGCATCCTCCTAGCGAGGATGCCCGATTGTTTTTGATATCACCCTTTTGGCCGATCTTGCCCTTTACCCTGCTGAGGTTAAGCGAGTTCGGCCCTCAAGTGGTTTCTCACAAAACGGCCATATCTTAGGCCGTCTCTCCATAAACCAAGACTTGACAGCGAGCAGCTTGTCCGACGGACCCCACGTCCAAGTTGGTAGCTGTCTGCGCACCTGTGCAAGGGGCAATATTCTCATAGGGCCGCCACTGCCCTTTGTTTAGATGCCCGCTTGTAGCTTTGCATAAGAACCAATCCCTGGGGCTCAATGCCACGACTTTTCCCCACCGCATCACAGATTCCTGCTGTCCGACTCGGTATCTTCAGCCTGGTATGGGCTGTTCTAGTGTACATGCTTCCGATATCGTGGACTCCCCCATTGCTTGCGCTCACTCTCTTTTGGCTCGGATTGAGTGCAGCCATCTTGGGATGGAAACGATATACAGTGCTGGCATATCTGGCCAGCACTCTCGGCATCGGTATCTACTTTGCCGCAACGTGGCAGTGGAAGGCTCCCCTACAGGTAAACGCCTACGTCCATCCTTTCCCCGCTTACGTCCAAGGACATATTGTAGAGCTTCTCCAATCCCGTCCACCCGTGCTCCGGTGTGTCGTGGATGGGGCCATCGATGCACAGAATCTGCCACCTATACAGGCACGGATTCTGCTGCACGTTACGGGAACCACCGGATATGAATCATGGCTTTTTCCTGGACAAACAATCCGAGCAACAGTCCGCATCCGCCCGCCACAGCAGGCATGGCTCCCGACGGACTTTCCTGAGTGGGACTACTGCGCTCACCTGAATGTCCAGTGGGTTGCCTTTGCCCAGGTACACAACATCGCTTCATGGACCACAGAGACAGGATTCCTCGAGCACATCCAACGATGGGTTGCCCTCCAACGGCAGCGCCTACGGGAATTGATTACTAAGCTCTATAGCCCCGAAACCCGAGGGTTAGCTACCGCACTGCTTCTTGGCGACCGCTCGGAACTGACAGCCGAGCAGCGATGGGAATTCGCTGTTACGGGAACCTCTCACGTGCTTGCTATCAGCGGACTCCATGTCGGCGTCCTGGCAGCGATGGTACTGGTGCTAGTCGGCTTCCTCCAATGGCGCTGGCTTCAATGGCTAGTGTTCAGCGTCACCGTTTCCCTGTTCGTCGTGCTGACTGGAGCTCAACCTTCTGCTCTTCGGGCAGGAATAATGGCAAGTCTGGGATGGGCACTCTACCTTGCTCAACGCCAAGCGCATCCGACGAATGTGGTTGCAGCTGTTGCCGTATTGCTTCTCTTGATTGCCCCAGAGCTGGTCTTTTCGCGATCGTTCCAGCTCTCGGTGCTGGCAACATTGGGGATTGTGAGCTTTTACACACCGTTTTCCGAGTGGCTCAAGCAGTATGTCCGCTGGCTTCCATCCGGTCTTGTTCAAGGTATTGCGCTCACGTTGGCGGCAACGTGCACAAGCGCCCCCGTTGCCGCTCTTAGCTTCGGGACATTCTCTCTGCTTTCTGTACCGCTCAACCTCCTGGCTGTGCCGCTCAGCAGTATAGCGTTAGTGGCAGGCATCCTGGGATTGCTGATATATCCCGTCTCCCCAATGGTTGGGTCACTCTACAGCAGTACTGCCCAAACCTGCCTTCAGTGGCTTATGCTTAGTACTCATCACGCTGCCCAATTGCCAATAACAGCACTGGAGGGAACCGCCGCAGCTGTGGTTGCCTTTGCTTCCAGCGCTTCCTTTCTCTGGCTCCTGACAGCCCGACGATGGCTCCATGGAGTAACTCGCTTGGCTGTCGTGGGGACTGCCGCCCTGCTCCTCAGCATTGGCATTGCACCCAGAAGGGAAGCTGTTCTGATCCCCCGTGAACGGTTGGTCGTCGCTCTTCTACCGACCTCGGCAAACTCTACGCTCGTCGTATTGGTAGACCGCCTGCCTCGTCGGAAGCCCCGACCAGATCCTGCTCTGGAGCGCTACCTTCACAGTCTCCCCGGCAGAGTCCAGATCGCGTTCACCGGGTATACTGGAGAAGTGATTGCTGTACGATGCGCACGCGCACGAAGTGCAGACGTTACCGTTATCCCCGCCCCCTCAAGTCTACTGGCATACATCCAAAGGTTGTTCAGACAGGAAATCCCCTTAGCCCAGAGCGTGGTCTTCCGCCGAGCAGCTTGAGAGCGTTCTAAATCGGGGCAAAAGAAGGAGCCTTTGGTAAGCGGGCACGACAAAACAGCCACACCATCCCCTCCATCAGCTCAATTTGTACAGGCGTCTGCCGCACCAAATTCCGAGCGCTTTCCCGCCTTCCCCACTGTAGCGTTTCTTGCTGCAATTCCCAAACGAACCCCCTTGTTGTCACCACAGCTGTCAGTTGGGGAATAAGCGAGATAGTCTCGCCAATATCCAACTCCAGGATGGAGGAGTCCAGCAGCGGTATCCCATAGCGCTCTGCATCGTAAAAACACAACTCCAACTCTCGAACGTACCGCAGAGCCACACTCCAATTCAGAAGCGTGTGATCGGGCTCCTCTCCCTGAAAGCCCACAATCAACAGTCGCTTCCATCCCTGCTGCGGAGCTACACGCAGGATTTTCTCAAAGTCCGTGGTCTCCTGCTCTGTAATCTGAATTCGCGAGACGTTTTCCAGAAACACTCTCTCCGGAGCAGCCAAGAGAGCATCCAAGTCTCCGACAATGACGCTCGGATATAAACGGTAGCGACGGAAGAGTTTGACAGCAGCGCCATCGGCAGCAACAACTGGCGAAGACATACACCGCTCAAAGAAGGAACGCTCGGGGATTGCACCATCAAGACAGACAATGGCATCAAAGCTTGCAGCAAATGCTATCCTCTGCATGTCTGCTCCCATCGGTCAAAGATTGCAAGCATCCGCTCAACTCCATCCGTAAGTGCTGCTGGACCCGGCTGGAGGATGATGGAGGAGGGGATTTCGTAGAGCTGGTTCGTTGCAACCGCAGGAATAGTATCCCAACCGGGGCGAGCTCGGAGCCGCTCGGGTTTAAACCGTTTACCACACCAAGAAGCCACAATAATATCAGGTGCCCTGCGCACCACCTCGTCCGGATCAGCAATAATCCGCCGTTTTGCATCCGGATAATGGCTCAGCTCCTCAAACACATCTTCCCCTCCACAGAGGGCGATGATTTCACTGACCCAGCGGATTCCGGAGATGAGCGGATCGTACCACTCCTCGAAGTATACCCTCGGTCGGTAACGACGCCGGGAACCCCGCGCAGCCACACGCCGAAGGCGAAGAGTCAACGAGCGGACATACCGCCTCGCTTCCGCTGCCCTGCCTACCAACGCACCAAGGCGCATGATCATGGACAGGATACCCTCCAGAGAACGCTGATTAAAGCAGATGACCTCAACTCCCTGACGGATAAGTTCCGCGCAGATAGAGGCCTGTAAGTCTGACCACGCTAAGACTACATCCGGACGAAGCTCCAGGATAGCCTCAATGTTAGCCTCCAGGAAGGTGGATACTTTCGGCTTCCGCCGTGCCTCGGGCGGACGGACAGTGAAGCCTGAAACTCCAACCACACGATCGCCTACACCTAAGGCATAGAGCGTTTCCGTCGTCTCTTCTGTAAGGCACACAATTCGCTGAGGCAAGCGGGGTTGGATATGGAAAGCCATTGCGATGATTTCTACGAACGTGTCTACATCCTCGTACGCCAGATTCCCCGGGGCAAAGTTACAACCTATGGGCACATCGCCCGAGCATTAGGACTGCGCTCTGGTGCTCGGCTGGTTGGATGGGCATTGAATGCTGCGCGCTATCGCCCCGATATTCCCTGCCATCGGGTCGTCAACCGCCGAGGAGAGTTGAGCGGAAAGATGCATTTTGCTACACCGACCTTGATGCGCGAACTTCTTGAATCCGAAGGTGTCCGAGTAGAAAACGACCGCGTAGACCTACGACGCTACCTTTGGATTCCACCCACTCTCTAAAAAAGCACCCCTGGTCCCACGAAGATGTGGGATCCAGGGGTGTGGGGGCGGTGTGTTGTGGAGGGGGAAAACGTCGTTCACGGTTTAGTCTATAGACGTCAGTAATCCATCGGTGGTGTGGTGCTACTGCTCTGCTTCTCTTTCTCCGGCTTCTCCACCACCGTCGCCTCAGTCGTGATGAGCAGGCCAGCAACGGAGGCGGCATTTTCTAAAGCGACCCGAGCGACCTTCGTCGGGTCAATGACCCCACTTTCAAAGAGGTCCTCAAACTTCTCCGTTGCCGCATTGAAACCGAAGCCGTCTTTTCCTTCCTTGACCTTAGCGACGATGACAGAGGGATCCAAGCCGGCATTGGCAACGATCTGGCGAATCGGTTCCTCCAGCGCTCGCCGGATGATATTGATGCCGGTGCGCTGATCCTCGTTTTCCGGCCGTAGGTCATCCAAAGCTGCCATCGCCCGCAGGTAGGCGACACCGCCACCGGGAACAATCCCTTCCTCAATGGCTGCCCGTGTAGCATGGAGGGCGTCCTCAACACGCGCCTTCTTCTCCTTCATTTCTACCTCAGTTGCCGCACCGATCTTGATGACGGCAACTCCACCACTAAGCTTTGCCAACCGCTCCTGGAGCTTCTCCCGGTCATAATCGGAGGTGGTCTTCTCAATCTGGACCTTGATCTCGTTGATCCGCCGCTTGATGTCCTCCGGCTTTCCAGCACCCTCTACAATCGTAGTCGTATCCTTATCAACGACCACCTTCTTTGCGGTACCTAGATAGGCAAGTGTTGCATTCTCCAGCTTAAATCCCTTCTCCTCACTGATGACCGTACCGCCTGTCAGAATGGCGATGTCCTCCAACATCGCCTTCCGTCGGTCACCAAAGCCAGGAGCCTTGACAGCGCAGACTCGGAGAGTGCCCCGCAACTTGTTCACTACCAATGTTGCGAGCGCTTCTCCTTCCACATCCTCTGCAATAACGAGCAGTGAACGCCCCGACTGCGCGATTTTCTCCAAGATCGGGAGTAAATCCTTCACCGCCGAGATCTTCTTGTCGTGGATGAGGATGTAAGGATTCTCCAGTACTGCCTCCATCGTCTCCGGATCTGTCACAAAGTATGGCGACAGATATCCGCGGTCAAACTGCATCCCTTCCACAACCTCCAACGTGGTTTCGATCCCCTTTGCCTCCTCAACAGTCACGACCCCGTCCTTACCCACTTTCTCAATGGCATCAGCAACAAGCTTGCCGATGGACGGGTCATTATTTGCCGAGATCGTAGCAACCTGCTCAATCTCCTTCCGCCCTTGGACCTCACGGCTGATATGACGGAGTCTCTCCACCACTGCCGATACCGCCATATCAACACCCCGCTTGAGGTCCATCGGGTTCGCACCTGCAGCTACATTTTTGAGCCCTTCACGGACAATTGCTTGCGCTAACACTGTCGCCGTTGTCGTGCCATCACCGGCAACATCGCTTGTTTTAGAAGCAACCTCGCGCACCATCTGGGCACCGAGGTTTTCAATCGGGTCCTCCAACTCAATTTCCTTCGCAACGGTCACCCCGTCCTTCGTAACACTGGGTGGTCCAAACTTCTTGTCCAACACTACATTGCGCCCCTTCGGACCCAGGGTGACCTTGACTGCATTAGCTAACTTGTCAACACCGTTCTTGAGCGCTGTCCGCGCTTCGGCATCATACAGAATAATCTTGGCCGGCATCGTATCCTCCCTCTCTACTTGTTTGACTTACTTACTTTTCGCTCGTGTTGATAATGGCGTAAATATCGCTTTCACGCATAATGAGGTATTCCTCACCCTCAATCGTCACTTCCGTTCCCGCGTATTTGCCGAAAAGCACTTGATCGCCAACCTTAACCTGCAATGGGATCAGCTTCCCATCCTCGGTCAGCTTTCCCTTCCCGACGGCGACAACTTCACCCTGTTGTGGCTTCTCTTTCGCTGTATCTGGAATGATAATACCACCCTTTGTGACTTCCTCCGGTGGAGCCGGCTTGACCACAACCCGATCATACAACGGGGTAAGCTTCATTGACCCTTCCTCCCATTGTTCAACATTTACACTGAATACTTATGACGAGCCAGAACCAAGGTTGATTGTTAGCACTGTCCCTTGATGAGTGCTAACAGCGTACTGCAAAATTACGAAGTAGGGCCAGATCACAAGTGCAACATACGAATGTCCCTTTAGGACATTCTCTCGCCCTCCTCCACCAACTGTCGTGCAAGACGGGCTGCTCGGAAAGCAATTTCTGCTTCGTGCAATTCTCGCCGTGCTTTCTGGAGCTCTTGTCGTGTCCGTGCCATCTCTACCTGCGCTCGTGCTTGCCGAAGTCGCGCGGCAGCCGCCTCAGGGTCTATCTCCTCGGCAGGAACAATCCGCTCCACCAAAACCGTCGCGTGGTTATGAAGTACCTCAACGAAACCTTCCCCGATGACGTAATAGCGCGATGCAAGATCAGGCAAAATCACTTTCAGTATACCCGACTCCAAAGTGGAGAGGATTGGCGCATGGTTGTAGAGAACTTGAAATGGGGCCAAGCTTCCCGGCAGCGTAACTGCCACAACTTTATCCGAAAAAACTGTCCCTTGCGGCGTGATAATATCCAGCTGGATTGCCTTCTCCATTAGGCAGCCACGGTCTTTAGCTCTGACGCCTTGAGTTTTTTCGCCTTCTCCAGGGCTTCGTCTAAGGTGCCTACGTAACTGAAAGCAACCTCCGGAACATCGTCTACTTCTCCGTCCAGGATTGCTTTGAAACCCGCAACGGTATCCTCAACCTTAACGTATCGCCCTGGTAACCCAGTAAACTGCTCAGCCACATGGAAAGGCTGGGAGAAGAACTTCTGTATCTTCCGCGCCCGGTAGACAATGAGCTTGTCTTCATCCGAAAGCTCATCCATCCCCAAGATGTTGATGATATCTTGGAGGTCCTTGTACCGTTGGAGGACCTGTTTGACCCGCATAGCTGTCTCATAGTGCTCCCGCCCAATGACGAATGGATCTAATATGCGTGAGGTAGACTCCAACGGATCCACTGCTGGATAGATACCCAATTCTGCGATCTGGCGGGAAAGCACTGTCATGGCGTCCAGATGCGTGAACGTATTGGCTGGTGCCGGATCCGTAAGATCATCGGCGGGGACATACACTGCCTGAACCGAGGTAATAGAGCCCCGCACTGTTGAAACAATACGCTCCTCCAATGCCCCCAACTCCGTGGCCAATGTAGGCTGATATCCAACAGCCGAAGGCATCCGTCCTAACAAAGCAGAGACCTCCGAACCCGCTTGGACGAAGCGGAAGATGTTGTCAATGAAGAGGAGCACGTCGCGCCCTTCCTCATCACGGAAATACTCAGCAATGGTCAATGCCGTCAATCCCACGCGGGCTCGCGCCCCTGGAGGTTCGTTCATCTGTCCAAAGACCAGCACTGCCTTATCCAATACGCCGGAAGCTCTCATTTCTAGCCACAAGTCGTTGCCCTCTCGGGTTCGTTCGCCCACACCACCAAAGACGGAATATCCCTGATGGTACTTAGCGATGTTGTGGATCAACTCTTGAATAATGACCGTTTTCCCAACACCTGCTCCCCCGAATAGCCCCGTCTTTCCCCCACGGGTGAAAGGCTCAATGAGGTCAATGACCTTAATACCCGTTTCAAACATTTCCTTCCGAGTGCTGAGTTCAACAAAGGCTGGGGCTGGGCGATGGATTGGATAGTAATCCTTCGCTTGTACCGCTCCTTGTTCGTCAATGGGCTCTCCAACAACATTGAGGATCCGTCCCAAAACTCCCGGTCCAACCGGCACTTTAATTGGTCCCCCCGTATCATACACTTTCATCCCGCGGACCAGCCCATCAGTTGTATCCATGGCAATGGAGCGGACTCGATCCTCCCCTAAATGTTGCTGAACCTCACAGATTAGGATGTCTTCCTTTTCGCTTCCCGGCAACCTCCGTGGGATCTTCAAGGCATTAAGAACCGCAGGGAGTTCCCCGTTGGGAAATTCTACGTCCACCACCGGTCCAACGACCTGCACGATATACCCCTCGTTCATCATCACTCCGCTACTAGGACACTGCTCAAAGCTTACAAAATTAGTAGCTTCACGCTACCCTATCGCTCAACGAGGGCTTTCTTGAGCTGCGAAATGTGCCAAGTCAGGTTGATTTCTTTAGGACACGCTTCCACACAGTTGAAGATCGTATGACAGCGCCAGACTCCGTACTCCGTCCCGACCAGCGCCAACCGCTCATCCGTTATTCCATCGCGCGGATCAAAGATGAAGCGATAGGCCTTCAGCAAAGCTGCCGGAGCCAAATACTCCGGGTGCGACCATAGCGACGGACATGACGCCGAACAACAACCGCAGAGGATGCATTTTGTCGATTCCATGATACGCTCCATCTGTTCGGGAAGAACCCGGTATTCGCGTCCATCCCTCGGTGGCTCCTCCTTTGGGACGAGATAAGGCTTGATGGCTTCATATTTGCGGAAGAAGGGCTCCATATCCACCACCAAGTCCTTGATAATGGGAAAGAATGGAAGCGGTTCAATGAGGATAGGCTTCCTTAAGTCCAGCTCCTTCAACAGTACCGTACACGCAAGCGCATTCCTCCCGTTAATCTTCATTGCATCAGAACCACACATGCCATGGGCACACGAACGTCGGAAGGTCAAGCTCCCATCTTGCTCCTCCTTAATGCGATGGAGTATATCCAAGATACGGTCCGTGGGATGAACATCTTCCACGGTAAAGAGCTGGTAGTAAGGGCGTTCATCTCGCTCCGGATTATACCGCAGGATTTTGACCTGTACTTGCATGACACGCTACTTTAGTCGCCAAACCGGTGCAAACTTACAATAGTGCCAGTATTCTGCTACAGAGCCGACATCAGGACCTACATCTCTGTGATAGAGGCCTTCGTCTGTCTCTGTTGGAAAGCATTCGTTCTCCAAGGATGAAACCAACCTCTATCGCTCTCATCGGACCAGCGTATCCACTGCGCAGAGGGGGGATTGCGACCTATACAGAGACGCTAGCAGCCACGTATCAACGCCTGGGGCGGCGCGCTGCCATCTTCACCTTCCGCTATCAATATCCTCATTGGCTCTTCCCTGGGAAGACCCAATGGAGCAGTGAACCGGCGCCGGACGACCTTGTGATCTACCCCGTCATCCATTCGCTCTTGCCTCCCAACTGGCTCCGAGTGGCACAGCAGCTGGCCGCATGGAATCCTGACCTTCTTTTAGTCAACGTCTGGCTCCCTTTCTTGGCTCCCTGCCTCGGCGCTATCGTTCGCTTAGCGCGACGGTTCCGCCCTACGATCATCTCAGTTGGAATTCTCCATAACATTATGCCTCACGAGCGATTCCCGCTGTCCCGACCCCTGACCCGGTACGTGTTGGATTCCCTAAACGGCTTCCTCCTCCTTTCGGAAGCCGTCGCCCGCGATTTATCCCTCTTTGACCGCACCAAGCCTCGGCGTGTCCATCCTCATCCAGCTTTTGAGTACGGTCCCCCAATCCCAAAGGATGAAGCCCGCCGCCGATTAGGGCTTCCCCTGGATGCTCCGATTGCGCTCTTCTTTGGATTGGTTCGCCCCTATAAGGGGTTAGACCTTCTCCTGGAAGCGTTAGCACAAACTCCCGTCCCTGTCTTCGCCCTCATTGCTGGTGAGTGGTATATGGACCCGAGCCCTTTCTTCCGCCGCGTCCACGAGCTCGGCCTCAGCAACCGGATACGCGTGGACAACCGCTTCATCCTGCAGGAGGAAGCACCGCTCTACTTCTGTGCCGCCGATATTGTCGTGCAACCCTACCGGAGCGCAACTCAAAGCGGGGTCACTCCTTTGGCATTCCGCTACGAACGCCCCGTCGTCGTCACGCGTGTTGGCGGGCTTGCCGAGTACGTAGAGCATGGCAAGACTGGTTATGTGGTAGCTCCCCATCCTACCGCTCTTGCCGAAGCACTCACGGACTTTTTCCAACATGCGCGTGCCCATGCATTTACCCTCCACCTACAACAGGCAGCACGAATGTGGAGTTGGGAGAGCGTCGTGGAGACTTTGGACGGGCTGACTGCTGAAATCACTGCTCGGCAATAGGTTTATCTCCAGCCCCCTGTATCTTCGTTTCCAGGCTGAGTTTCTCCGCCTCTGTTTCCTCCCCACTGCGCTCACCCAGCAGGTCCCCCGTCCCGGAGAGCGCTCCTGTTGACGACTCCCGACCCGAGCTCAGAAATCCCCAAAGGAAGAGTCCCCCCATGACTCCCCAGAAGAGCACCTTATACCACGTTGCCTGCGGAAGCTCCTCTGGCAGTACCCCCACGGCTGGATGTCCCAGGGTAACGATGGAAAGCTTAACACCAATCCAACCAACAATGAGATAGGCTGCATGCTCCAACCGAGGGTGCTTCTCCAGTAGCCGCACGAAAAAGCGGGCGACTAACCGCATCGCCAACACCCCGATCAAGCCTCCTGCAATCACCACTGCAAACCGTCCCCCATCTAAACCACCAATTGGTGGTAGCGACGTCGGCGGCAAACTCTTCACCAATGCAACCGCTGCCAGAATGGAATCCACGGCAAAGGCGATATCCATTAGCTCTACTCGCACTACCGTCCCCCAAAAGCTTAGACTGGGACGCACAGGAGGAGTCCTAGTTCCCGACCTCTGGAGAAAGTGCTTCACTGCAATGTAGAGCAAATAAGCCGCTCCAACAGCCTGAAACTGCCAGACATTGATGAGGATAGTTGCGAAAAAAATCGCCGCAAAACGGAAAGCATATGCTCCTACGAGTCCATAGGTCAGGGCTTGGATCCGCTTTCGAGGAGGCAGATGCTTTACCAGAAGGGCTAACACCAAGGCATTATCCGCCGATAACAGCCCTTCTAACACAACCAGTACCAACACCGTCCACCCATACTCTAACCACATCGCATCCCCTCCTTACGCAATTGCTTCCCGGAGTCGGGCAGAGAGATAATCCATGATCCAGACCACAGCTGCGATGACCAAGACAATAAGCCCTACCTCGTGCCAGCGGGCCAGCCCCTGGTATTGCATCAGCAAGGTTCCAATTCCTCCTCCTCCTACTACGCCGATGACGGTTGCCATCCGCACGTTGGTGTCCCAACGATAAATGGTAAAAGCCAAGAAGGGAAGCACAACCTGGGGCACAACACCGAACCAGACCACCTGGACAGGATGGGCACCGGTAGATTCCACAGCCTCAACCAGTCCAGAATCAATGGACTCCACCTGTTCGGAATACAGCTTCGTTAAAGCAGCAACCGTATGCACGGTCATCGCCAGCATTCCGGCAAAAGGGCCGATACCAACCCAGACGGAGAAAACCACCGCCCAGATAAGGGGCTCCACCGAGCGCGTGAAATTGATCAGCACCCGTAGAAAGGCGTAGAATGCAAAAGTTAGCGGGTGACCCCGCATAATGTTGCGGGCTGCCAAAAAGCCAAGTACCACTGCCGGCGGCAGTCCAAAAAGGGTTGCCATCAGAGCAATGTAGATTGTCTGCACCATTGCCGCCAAAGCCTTGTCCAGAATGGAGAACTCCGGTGATAGCAAAGCCCCGAAGAGCCGTCCAGCACTCCGCAATCCTTCAGCTGAAAGGAGATCCAGCGGGGAAACTTTCGTGATAACCCATCCCGCCCAGATTGTGAGGACCAAAAGAGTCAATCCCCAATGGAGAGCACAGATGCGCTGCCACTGTTTGAGTTCCTGTCGCCACCGTATCCACGCGCCGAGGGTGCAGCGCAAGTAAAGTCCTAGTCCGACCACGATGAGCCCTGCAACCGCATAAAACCCCAATTCCGGGGGGGTAACTGGTGGAGCTTCCCCATCTTGTACCATGTGGACCCACACAATCCGATAGAGAAGCACAGCTCCATAGAGACCGATCCCAAAATCCAGAAGTACTGACTGCCACCGGCGGCTCATCGGATCTCCACCTCCTGTGCCTCATCGCCATAGATGTAGCGGAACCATTCCTCCGTAATCTCTGCCGGAGCTCCTTCAAACACAATACTGCCTGCCCGAAGAGCAACGACCCGTCTGGCATATCGGCGGACCAAACTCAGAAAGTGGAGACTGCAAATCACTGTTACTCCGAGCTGTCGGTTAATCTCCTCCAGGTACCGCATAACCGAATGTGACGTTGCCGGATCCAAGCTCGCCACGGGCTCGTCAGCCAAAAGGGCTTCCGGCCGCTGCATCAGCGCCCGTGCAATGGCAACGCGCTGCTTCTGCCCTCCAGAGAGCATGCGGACCCGCTCGGTTGCTTTGTCAGCTAAGCCAACAATCTCTAGATTGTGCAACGCTTCCTCCACTACTTCCGTAGGGAAGGCACCGACAAGCGAACGCCAGATGGACACGCGTCCTAAGGCACCGACAAGGACATTTTCCAGCACAGTCCGACGCTCAATGATGTTGAACTGCTGAAAAATCATACCGATACGGCGCCGATACTGCCGCAGCTGCTCGCCCCGTATGTGTGTGACATCAACCCCCTCAAAGAGGATGCGTCCAGAGCTCGGCTCAATCAAGCGGTTAATACACCGCAGCAGCGTTGATTTCCCCGAACCGCTCAGACCGATAATTGCCAGAAATTCCCCTCGCTCCACCCGTAGCGAAACATCTTGCAGAGCCACGACTCCATTAGGGAAGATTTTCCTAACGTTCTGAAGCTCCAGGAAAGTCATCAGCGAAGGACATGCTCAATCTGGGGAACGTACTGTCGTAGAAGACGTCGCAATCCGTCGTAGTCGCTATCTTGGGCCGGGACAAAGCCCTCCACGCTGTAAATCTCATAGAGGGCTCGACGCCCCTCCGGACGTGCCTGAAACGCTAGAAGTCCCTCCACAAGGGAACGGACAATATCCTCCGGCAAGTCCGCCCGCACCACGATAGGATCGTTCGGGATAGAATCTGTCAGCGCCAGGATTCGTACTTTCTGCACCACATCGGGGAATTGTCCTAAAACCCGACTTCGGGCATCCCGGATCTGCCCAGTCACCGGATCGGGCGGAGAGTAATACGTCGCCCCAGCATCTACTTGGCGCTGGTACACCATCGTGACTACGTTGTCATGGCGCATCGCAAAAACCTCCTCCGCCGGCCGGATTCCTTCCCGCTCTAAGAGAGCTTTCGGGAGGATATAACCAGAGGTGGAGGCAGGGTCTACGTATGCAATGCGTCTTCCATTCAGCTGTTGCAAACGCTCAATCCCGCTGGACACATGCGTAATGATTTGCCCGCGATAACTCACCTCACCATTCCGGCGGACTACGCGCAGAACCGCTCGCACTCCATACCGCTCCCGCGCCAGGAGGTAACTAAAGGCATTCGTTGCAGCAACATCCGCTTTCCCAGCCCCGAACGCCTCAACAACAGCGACATAGCTCGTGGGCACGGACGCCTCGATCCAATACCCCGTGTACTGGCGCAAAAACTGCACTAACAGTTCAGCACTCTGCGTGACCTTCTGGGCATCTACAGAGGGCACCAGCATCAGCCGAAGCGGACGCCCAGGAGTCCCGATGGCGTGTGGACGGAACAGCGGACGAACCGAAAGCAACAGTAGCCCTGCTAAGAGCAGCACCGCATAGAAGGTCCCTATCCAGAGGAAGCGCCGCCTGTATTGGTTGAATTCCATAGCTTCGCGTGCCGTACGTTTGGAGTTGTCTCACCAAATTACAAACCCCAATGCAACTTCTCGCATTGTTATGCGCGGCGCTGCTTCTCTCCTGTGCCCCCAGCCGCCAAACGGAGCCAGCATCGGAGCCACAAGAGATCCGTCTGGACACGGTAACCCCACCTCCTCCTACCCAGCCTTCTTCAGACACAGTCGCTCCTGCACCATCGGAGGCAGAGAAACAAGCGGAAAAGAAGTCAACAGGGACGACTCCGCCGGCTCCCAAATCACCGCGCCGTGTTCCAGCAGCGCAACCAACAACGACAGCCCCAACAGAAGGCGTGCAAATTCGCACAGAGAAAAAGCCCCGTACAGGGGTTGAACAGCCGCCGCAGCAGCAAACACAAGCAGAAGAGGGCGGTATTGAAATCCGCACGAAGAAGAAAGAGCGCACACCCTGAGGTTCGGTAGCAAATTGAATTGCTGGCAATGAATCTCCACGAGTTCCAAGCCAAGGAATTGCTGCAGCGCTACGGTATCTCTATCCCCTTCGCTCGCCTCGTCCGCACAGCCGAGGAAGCAGGGGAGGTAACATACCGTGATTTCGTTCTCCGAGGCATCTCAGCAATTGTCCTCAAAGCCCAAATCCATGCTGGCGGACGCGGGAAAGGGCACGTAGTGCACGCGGAAACGGGAGAGCCTATCACGTGGAATGGTTCCACTGTCCGCGGCGTCATGCTTGTCCGCGAGGGCAATATCGCCGACAAGGCATATCGGCTTGCCCTCCATATGATTGGTCACCGACTGGTGACGGCTCAGACTGGACCGGCAGGACGCCGTATCCGCTTCATCCTCATTGAAGAGGCACTCCCTATCGCCCAAGAACTGTACGTTGGCATCACACTGGACCGTAGTCGCAAACGCCCGCTCCTGATGGTCTCGGCCGAAGGAGGCGTAGAGATTGAAGCTTTAGCAGCAGAACGTCCAGAGGCGCTCGTGCGGGAGCACATCCATCCTCTCTGGGGCTTTCAATCCTTTCAAGCCCGTCGCATCGCCTTCCGCATCGGCTTGGGGAATGAATTCCTGGCCCCCTTCACCGAGCTCCTCCATAGGCTGGTCCGGGCATACGAGGAATTGGAATGTCAGCTTGTAGAGCTGAATCCGTTAGTGCGGACAGCCGATGGGCGCTTTCTGGCGTTGGACGCAAAGATAACGTTGGACGATAACGCCCTCTTCCGCCATCCCGAGTACGCCGCCCTACGCGATAGTGAGGAAGAAGACCCGTTGGAGCGCGAAGCATCACGCTACCAACTCAACTACGTAAAGTTAGACGGCAACGTCGGCTGCATGGTGAATGGAGCCGGCCTAGCGATGGCGACGATGGATATGATCCAGCTGGCGGGCGGACGTCCAGCAAACTTCCTGGATGTAGGCGGTGCAGCAAATGTTGAGCGCATCGCCCACGCCTTCCGCATCATGCTCTCAGACCCCAACGTGCGCGCGGCTTTGGTCAATATCTTCGGTGGCATCGTCCGCTGCGACCGTGTGGCCAATGGGATTGTACAGGCACTGCAGCACATAGAGGTCCATGTCCCGATTATCATCCGGCTGGAGGGCACCAATGCAGACGAGGCTGCCCGCATCCTGCAGAATTCGGGACTCCGTTTCCGCGTGGCCCGGACATTGGAAGAGGCAGCTCTCCAAGTCCGGGAAGCCCTGGCCGAAGCTGAGGTATCTCCCTATGTCCCATAGCTGTCGGCAGTGTTCGCCATGGCTCTCCGCGTTGCTATCAACGGATTTGGACGGATCGGACGCTTGATGTTCCGTGCCGCCCTCCAACGACAAGCCCCGATTGAATTCGTCGGGATCAACGACCTGACCGATGCTCCTACGCTGGCTCACCTCCTCCGGTATGACTCCGTCCATGGACGCTTTCCCGGTAGCATCACAGCGGAGGACTCTGCCCTTATCGTCAACGGGCATCGCATCCCCGTCAGTGCCTGTCCCACCATTGAGGACATCCCGTGGCAAGAGCCGGACATCGTGGTTGAAGCCACGGGGAAATTCACCCGCCGCGCCGACGCTGAAAAACACCTCCGCCGCGGCGCTCGGAAGGTGATCCTCACCGCTCCACCGAAGGATAGCGCTGATGCCATCGTCGTATTGGGTGTCAATGAACACATCCTCACCGGGCAGGAGCGCATTATTTCCAATGCTTCCTGCACAACTAACTGCATTGCCCCGATGGTCAAAGTACTCCACGACGCCTTCGGTGTGGAGTCGGCTTTCATGGTCACCGTGCATGCGTATACAAACGATCAACGGATTTTGGACCTGCCGCACAAGGACCTGCGACGAGCCCGGGCAGCTGCCCTCAACATTATCCCGACCACAACAGGGGCTGCCCGCGCAGTCGGCGCTGTCATCCCCGAACTCAAAGGGCGCATTGACGGCTACGCCCTGCGGGTCCCTGTTCCCGATGGCTCGATCACAGACCTGACGGCTGTGCTCCAACGGCCTGCCACCCGCGAGGAAATCAATGCTGCCTTCCGCCAAGCCGCCGAGAGGCACCTCCGCGGCATCATTGAGTACAGCGAAGAGCCCTTGGTCTCTACCGACATCATCGGTAACCCGCACTCCTGCATTATTGACGGGCTCTCTACGATGGCTATCGGCACCTTGGCGAAAGTCGTCGGTTGGTACGACAATGAATGGGGCTACGTCAACCGCTTGGTTGACCTTATCCTACGGCTGGGGGATTGACGAAGCTGGAGAGCAATGATCCGGCGCCTTTCAGAGCTTCCTCTTGACCGCCATGTCTTGGTTCGCGTAGACTTCAACGTTCCCCTGGATGCCAACGGAGATATTCGGGATGACACCCGTATCCGAGAGGCAATCCCAACTCTTCGTGCGATCCATTCTGCCGGAGGCATCCCTGTGGTAATCTCCCACTTGGGACGCCCCAAGGGGAAACGGCGGCCTGAATACTCTCTGGCCCCTGTGGCACGCCACCTGGCAACGCTGCTAGACTGCACCGTCCACTTCGCCCCTGACTGCATTGGGGAGCTGGCACAGCGCAATATCGCCGATGCGCGTCCTGGGGAGCTCGTCATGCTGGAGAACCTTCGCTTCCACCCTGGAGAGGAGGCCAATGACCCAGCCTTTGCTGCCCAACTAGCCAATGGGATAGAGGTTTACGTCAACGACGCCTTCGGTGCGGCACACCGGGCTCATGCCAGCGTCGTTGCCCTCGCCCGCCTGGCCCGCTGGAAGGGGATGGGGCTTTTGATGGAGCGCGAGATAACAGCCCTCAACCGTCTCCTCTATGCCCCCGAACGCCCGTACGTAGCGCTTGTCGGCGGGGCAAAAGTCTCTGACAAGCTGGAAGTACTCCACGCCCTACTGCAACGATGCGATGTCCTCCTCCTCGGTGGAGGACTTGCCTTCACATTTCTGAAGGCTCACGGTATCCACGTTGGCAATTCACTCGTGGAAGAAGAGCTGCTCCCGGCAGCTCGAAAGCTCCTCGAGGACGCTCGCGCACAAGGCAAAAGTGTGCTCTTGCCGGTGGACGCCCGTATTGCACCGGAGCTATCCCCGGCCGTCTCCCCCCAAGTTGTTGCCCTTGCCGACGGCATCCCAGAGGGTTGGAAGGGTGGGGATATTGGTCCACGGACGGTTGCCCTCTTTGCCGAGCAGCTACGGCAGGCGCGCACAATTTTCTGGAATGGACCTCTCGGTGTCTACGAGTTAGAGCCCTTCCGGGAAAGCACACTGATGATTGCCCGAACAATCGCAGAAGCGACTCGTCGGGGAGCTTTCAGCCTTGTCGGAGGGGGCGACTCCGTTGCCGCCCTCCGTCAGAGTGGGCTCTCCGAAGCCATCAGCCACATTTCTACCGGCGGTGGAGCAGCTCTGGAATTCCTGGCTGGGCGGACCTTGCCCGGACTGGCAGCGCTGGAGGAAGACGGGCAATCCTAAAGCTTGGGTTACGTCTTCAGTACTGACATCAGCAGACATTCTCTCCCAAGGTGATGACTCCCTACGGAACATGGCAGCGGCATAGCTTCCTGGCAAGCAACCCCGCCCTTCGGGCACTGATTTTCCTCAATATCGGCGTCTTCATTTTCCAGCACCTCTTTTTGGCACTATTCCGCTACCGCGGCATGCCGGTTGAGGCTTTCTTTGTGCAGTACTTCGCCCTCCAGCCACTCTTGAGCGGGCATTTCTTCCCCTGGCAGCTTCTGACGTACCAGTTTATGCACGCTGGGTTTGAGAATATCTGGCACATTGTGCTGAACCTCCTCATTCTCTGGATGTTTGGTGCGGAGCTGGAGCAGTTGTGGGGAAGCCGACGGTTTGTGTGGTATTACCTACTCTGTGGGATTGGAGCCGGGATCGTGCACCTAGCCGTCCAGTTGTTCTGGAGTTATCCCGCCCCCACAGTGGGGGCATCGGGTGCTGTCTACGGTGTGCTCCTGGCTTTTGGACTCACCTTCCCTGACCGCCCTGTGTTCATGTTTCCCTTCTTCATCCCTATCCCTGCTCGCATTCTTGTGCTTCTTTTGGCAGCTATTGAATTCATCTCCGGCATTACCACTGCCGGTTCTCCGATTGCCCATTTTGCCCACTTGGGGGGAGCGGCAACGGGCTTCCTCCTGCTCCGCTTTGGCGACGCCTGGGGTATTTTCCCCACCCTAGACCGGGCATGGCACTGGCTCCGCTCGCGCCCGTCCCGCCTCCGGCAGCCCCGGGTAAGACGGGCAAGCCCGACCCTCACGCAAAGCCCATATCGCTGGAGCAGCGAGGAGGTGCTTCTGTACTTTGAAGGCAAGCCAATCACCCAGAGCGATATTGATGCCATCCTAGACAAAATCGCTACCTACGGCTATCAAAGCCTTAGCGAATATGAGCGCCGCCTTCTCTACGAAGCCAGCCGTCGCCTGCAAGCAGAACCATGAGCGGATTTATCCCTCTTGCGGTAAGCTCTGAGCCTTCGGTTGTGCCGACAGAACAGCCCTTTGTCACACGTCCATACCAGCGCCGGAAAACACGCCGAGTCTGGGTCGGGAACGTCCCCGTCGGCGGGAATGCTCCGATCTCTGTCCAAACGATGACAAAAACGAAAACCGCCGATATAGAGGCAACGGTTGCCCAAATCCTTCGCTGCAAAGAGGCGGGAGCCGATATTGTCCGTGTGACCGTCAACGACTGGGAAGCTGCTGAAGCAATCGGAGCAATTGTCCGCCGAGTGGATATCCCGATTGTGGCTGACATTCACTTCAACCACGTCTTTGCCCTGAAAGCCATAGAAGCTGGCGTTGCGAAGGTGCGGATCAATCCGGGAAACATTGGCTCTCGGGAGCGCATCCGACAGGTACTTACAGCGGCAAAGGAGCGAGGTATCCCCATCCGTATTGGGGTCAATTCCGGCTCGCTGGAGAAAGACCTCCTCGATAAATACGGCTATCCAACCCCGGAAGCGTTGGTGGAAAGCGCTCTGCGCCACGTAGAAATTGCCCAAGATTTCGGCTTTGACGATATCGTCATCTCGGTCAAGTCCACCGACGTCCGTCTCATGATTGAGGCATATCGCCTGCTGTCGGAAAAGGTGGACTTTCCCCTTCACCTGGGTGTTACGGAAGCGGGGTTACCTGGAACCGGGATTATCAAATCCGCCGTCGGTATTGGAACTCTGCTGGCAGAGGGTATTGGAGATACAATCCGTGTCTCCCTTACGGATGAGCCCGAGCGGGAAGTGGAAGTTGGCAAGGAAATCCTGCGTTCGCTGGGGCTGACACAACGGAGCGTGGAAATCATTGCCTGTCCCACCTGTGGACGGATTGAAGTAGACCTCTTCCGCATCACTCGCGAGCTAGAAGAAGCCATCCGAAAAGCGGGAATCCGCAAGCCGGTCAAGGTTGCCCTACTGGGCTGTGTCGTCAACGGACCAGGAGAAGCTAGCGAAGCCGACATTGGCATTGCCGCCGGGCGTGGTGTTGCCATCCTATACCGGAAAGGAGAGGCTATCCGCCGCGTGCGCGAAGAGGAAATTGTCTCTGCTATCCTGGAAGAGCTCCAGCAGTTTGAGCCAGAGGAATAATGGAGCTCAGTCTCCAGGGCAAGAATGCCCTCGTCTGTGGCAGCACACAAGGCATTGGGCGGGCTATTGCCGAGCTTTTCGCTGCAGCGGGAGCATCCGTGACCATCTTCGCACGGGATCGCCTCCGCTCAGAAACTGTTCGCTCTCAGCTTCCCACCCCGGCACAGCAGCAGCACGACATACTCGTTGCCGATTTTACCTTCCCAGACCAAGTAGCACAAGTTCTGCAGCATCACCTGACCCAGACCGGACGCACTTACCACGTCCTGGTGCATAACACCGGAGGACCACCTCCGGGGAAACTTGCTGAGGCTCCAATTGAGGCCTTCGAGCAAGCATTTCGCCAACATCTGTGGACTGCCCACCGGCTCATGCAAGCTCTCCTTCCGGGGATGCGCGCTGAAGGATATGGGCGCATTCTCCTGATCCTCTCTACCTCCGTGCGTCAGCCTTTGGAGGAGCTTGGAGTATCAAACACCGTCCGGGCAGCTTTGGCCAGTTGGATGAAGACGCTCTCCGTGGAGGTTGCCCCATGGGGCATCACAGTCAACGCCATCCTGCCGGGTAGTATCCGTACACGCCGTCTGGAAGAGCTTTGGCACTACCAAGCCCAGCGCACAGGGACGAGCGTAGAGGACATCATCGCTCGGACTGTAGCACAGATTCCCGTTGGACGGCTCGGACAACCTGAAGAAGTCGCTATGGTCGCCCTCTTCTTAGCCTCCCCGGCGGCAAGCTACATCACTGGCGTCAGTATTCCCGTTGACGGTGGTCGCACACGCTGTCTTTAGGGCAGCTTTACTGTGATCCCTTCCACACTCCAGCGCGGTTTGACCTCAATAGGTCCCATCCGACGGAAGCGTTCGGCAAACCGATAGGGGAACACGGCGCCAGCGCTATAGCGCCCATTTCCGTCGGCATCGCAGAAGACCTCCAGCTCATAGAAGCCAGGGGGGATATCGGTGAAGCGCCACCCACCGGGCTGTTGCAGACTCTGACGCCATATCCCCGCTGCCCCTTGGAGCGCCCGCAGCAGCAACACATACGGCCCCTGGCAACCTAGGCTATCGTAGAGCTCGCCAGCAAGTTCAGCGTAGTGCCGTGTATCGTAGACCTGAAAGTGGCGCACAATGGCTGTATCCGCTAAGCGGCGTCCCCCAGGAAGCTGTGCTGTCCGAAAGCGCACAGTCCATCGGTACCATTGTCCTGGGCTCCACCGCGATAGCGGGAAAATCCTCCAATGATTCGCAGCCCGGACTTCCCACCGAATTGGTACTGCTTGCCCTCGAGCATCTTCCACCCACAGCTCTGCAGCCGAGCTATCTAAAGGGGCCTCCGCCACCAGCTCCAACGGCTGCCACGGCAGAAGGGAGCGCGAACTATCGGCGGGGATAATCCGTGCCCACCTAACGGCGGCCGTATCCAAAGAGGAACGAAACCGGAAGTGCCAGCGCTGAGTACCTGCCCGCGCCTGATTTCCCGCCGTATCACGCACCCCGTCCTCCCGAAGGCGGAGCACGTATGGAACGAGCGTGTCAGCAGGATGTTGAAGCAGCAACTCAACTGCTGTTGCACTACCCGGCACGAGGAAAGCAGCCACAACAGGGAGCGTATCCGCCGCCACAGTATCCTCCACGCTGAAAGCCGCCGCATGCACCGAGAGCGTATCCAGCGGCTCGCTGAAAAGCACCTGAATTCGCTGCCGACTCTGCGGACGGATGTCCACAACCTCTGGGGGAGTTCTATCCACCGGCGGATTGAGCCGCAGCACAACGACGGCTGGGGTATCCTCGCGCACCACAACCGGAGATACGCTTGTCCCAAAAGCATCCTGCCCATCGGTATAGAGCCCATTGCGATCGACATCACGAATAGCAAACACACGGTACACGCCTCTGGGCAGCCCTTGGAGAGAAAAAGTCCCCGCCGTTCCAATCTGCGTCCGGTACGGTGGTGGCGTATGAGCAGGATTCAATGTATCAGCCTCAAGAACGCTGAGCGGATACGCCCATACGAAGACACCGGCTGGTTGAGGCTCTAGCAGATGCCCATCGATGCGTCCGCGATGGATGCGCTCCCCCGGTGAAAAAACAACGCTGGTTGCCGTCTCCGCAGTGTTTCCAGCAAGATCGCGATACTCGCTTCCCAGCGTGACTACATACGTTACTGTCGAGTCCAACGGCTGGAGAAAACGCAGCCGTAGTGTTTTCCCCCACCAATCCCAGCGAGCTTCCCACGGCGTTGCCGGCTGGACACTTATCGCCTGGACAACAGAAGCCTTATCCACAAACTCGCTGAAGCGGAATGTTACCGTCCGCTCACGCACTCGTGTACTTCCCGAAGGAGGTTCAACTGCTACTACCCGGGGAGGCTCACGATCAGGGGGTCCCCCCGGCGGTGGTAACGGGTTGGCACATCCCCACAACAGTGCACCACCACAAAGCCACTTAGCTCCTAACCACTTCTCTGCCCACCAGCTCATGTCGTGCCCGACGGATAAGGATGAGCAGCACAACTCCAACCGCATAAAGAGTCTCCATCCCAACGTAGATGAATGCCACGGCTATGCTCCCCCACAGCGGGAATCCCCACAAGGCGCTGAGGAAGCCTATTCCGAGGACAACAGCAGCCCATATTACCACCAGAGGCTGATAATTCGGCTGCGTTAGGGCATAGGCTTCCGCCAGATGGGATAACATAACCCCCGGCATTGCCCATCCCATGACCTGTAACATAGGCACAGCCTCCTGAATCCGGAAGGTCAACTCTATCAACCACGGTGCCGTCACGTGCAGCACCAGCGCTACCGGCACCCCTACCAACAGGCTCAACCCCACAGCCCACGGAACAGCGAAGTACTCCGGCTGCTTGCTAAACTGTGGCAAAAACACGCGGAAGAAAGCGTTCGGCAACATCCGCAGGACTACCAGAAACCGCTGTGCCGCCGAATACGCGCCGATAACAGCCGCCGCTGCCCCAACCCAACCTAGCAACAAGACCCCGAAGCGCATATAGCCAATAGTCACAAAGCCGAGAGCAATCCAATACCAGCGCTGCGATAGAATAGCAAGGAGGCGCAGACCCGTTGCTCGCAGCCCCGCCTTCCTAATCTGCCGCACTACCTCGGTCACGTACGTTCGCCACGGGGACCAGGCTGGCTCCCATCGGCGTATGAGCAGCCCCGACCATATCCATGCCGGAACGGCCGTGCCTAGCCCTTGGAAGACAATGACAAGCGGTAGAGACACTCCGATCACTATGGCGGCGATACCGCAGAGAGCACCAAGAGTACTACTGCCTGCAATCACTCTCCCCAACAAGCTCATTTGCCCCAAACCATGGAGCACCGCGTGGTAACTGCCAATGAAACTATGTATCACCATGACGGCAAATGCAGCCACGGTTGGGACTAGCGCATCTACACGCCCCAAGAATACCGTCATTACAAGACCAACGGGAACTCCCACCAGAGCCAAGTACCACTTCGTGATTTGAGTTTCCCGAAGCGGCTCAATAATACGCCCCGTCCGCGCAACCTGCTGAGGCAAGGTGATGGCGAAATTGGCCTCTACGAAAAGCTGGAGAAGGAGTCCCTGCGCCATACTGAAGGAGAACACCCCCAACTCTCCCGCCCCACGGAAACGCGCCAACACAATGGAGAGGAGCACAGCTCCAATGACGCCCAGCCCATCGGCAAGGAGGAATGCAATAACTGAACGCACCAGAGTTGGCAACGATCGTTGCTCGCTCATTTGCAGGAGAGGCTGTATTTTTGCGTGTGCATTGACGTATACCCTTCCACGGTAGCTCAACGGTCAGAGCACCTGGCTGTTAACCAGGGGGCTGTGGGTTCGAATCCCACCCGTGGAGCTCAGGAAGAAGGGCAGCGCCAACAGGAGCTGCCCTTCTCTTTTTGCTGCCACCGCCTGATGGGCTTAAGGATATACGGTAACGTGCCGATACATTGCCCATGACCGCAGCCTGTGAGATAGAAAGCGCGTCCTGAGTATTCTCGGCGGGATAGCAGCAAGAAGGACAAAGGGTGCAGGAAGGCTATGTTCGTACTCATCGGTTTAGCCGTGGTCTTTGCCAGCATCATTGCTGGCTACACAATGCATGGCGGACAGCTGCTCATCCTGTTCCAAATCAGCGAGTGGCTCATCATTGGAGGGGCAGCCTTGGGTTCGCTGCTCATTGCAAATCCTCCTGACTTGCTCCGCCGCATCGTGCAGGGAGCGCTGGCAACCATCCGAGGGAATCGGATTTCTAAGGCAGCTTACATTGAACTGTTGCAGTTCCTCTACGAAATCCTACAACTAGCAAAGCGCGAAGGGCTCATTGCTTTAGAGCGCCACGTCGAAGAGCCCGCAAATAGCCCAATATTTACCAAGTATCCCTCCCTGATGGCAAATCACCACGCCGTCGCATTCTTCTGCGACACGATGAAAGTCATTCTCAACGGTGGCATCCCGCCCCACGACTTGGAAGACCTCATGGACATTGATTTGGAAACTGTCCATCAGAAGGAGGCTCGGGCGCCTTCAGCAATCATCACAATTGCTGATTCCCTGCCCGGGCTGGGGATCGTGGCGGCTGTGTTAGGTGTTGTTATCACGATGGGGAAAGTAGACCAACCGCCGGAAGTAGTCGGTCACAGCGTCGCCGCCGCGTTAGTGGGCACCTTCTTAGGGGTATTGCTCTCTTACGGCGTGGTTGGCCCTATTGGGCGGAATTTGGAAAACCTCACCTTGGCGGAACATCGCTACCTAAACTGCATCAAAGCAACACTTTTAGCTTTTGTCAAAGGAGCCCCCCCGGTCATCGCTATTGAGTATGGGCGCCGGGCTATAGATCCCGATTTCCGTCCCAGCTTTCAAGAGACAGAGGAAGCCCTCAAACGGGGTCGGTGAACCTATGGCAGAAACGCGTCGGGAAGAGCCCATCATCATCCGTAAGCGCCGCCGTGGAGAGCACGCCGGTCACCATGGTGGAGCATGGAAAGTTGCCTACGCCGATTTCGTCACTGCCATGATGGCGTTCTTCCTCGTCATGTGGATTATGCAATTGAGCGAATCCGCCCGCAAAGCTATTGCTAGCTACTTCAACGAACCAGGTGCTTTCAGCTTTCTTACGGGCAAAGCTCTCCCCATAGACATTAAGATGCGCCCTGCTCGGTACGTGTTGGAAAAAGGCGCTGACTACCATGACAATTTCTCGGAGAGGGGAGGACCCTATCAGCCCTTTCCTATCGGGATTGGACTCACAGGAATCAAGCCCGAACAGTGGAAGCAACTTCAACAGGACAGTGCCCGCGCGGCCCAACGGTTGGAACAAGTCCAACAAGAGCTACAGCGGATGCTCCAGGAATTAGCGGCAACGAATCCAGAAGTCGGGGAACTTTTGGCTTCTCTGCGGCTGGAAATGACGCCGGAAGGGCTCCGCATTGAGTTGCTGGAAACGCGAGAAAATCTCTTCTTCCGTGTTGGGAGTGCAGAGCTCCGCCGCCCAGCCGTTCAGCTCTTGCAGCGACTTGCTCCCATCCTGGGGAAGTTGCCTAACTACGTAGAGCTTGAAGGACACACGGATAGTCGTACCTATCCTCCCACGTCTGTCTACACCAACTGGGAACTCTCTGCCGACCGAGCAAACGCTGCCCGCCGTGTGTTAGAAACCTCAGGGCTCTGGTCCGGGCAAGTAAGTAGCGTGATTGGTTATGCTGATCGGAAGCTCCGAGTTCCGGGGAATCCCTTTGATACTTCTAACCGACGCGTAAGCATTTTGGTGCGCCGGCTTACCACAGCGGATTTCCTCCGCCTTATGCAAGCCCAACGGGATACCCTTTCGGCAAATCCAGCCCCATGAAGAGTACGAGTATTCTCCTGGTCGATGACCAACCAACCGTGCTGGCAGCACTGGAAAATGCCATCCACGCTTTCTTTCCCCATGTCCAGATTCTGCTGACTACTTCTGCAGACGAGGCATGGGAACTGCTCCGCCAGCATCGCCCGGACATCGTGCTCAGCGATGTCGTGATGCCCACGGGGATGAGTGGTTTAGAGCTGTGTGAGCACATCAAAGCCGACCCTACTCTTGCTTCAACGTACGTCATCCTAATGACAGCATTCAGCTCCCAGGAATGGACCTCCTCAATCCAGCGTCGGGCCGACGCTTTTCTGCGGAAACCCTTCCAATTGCTTGAGCTCCGTGACAAACTGGAGGCAGCCTTTCGGGTAATTGAACTGTCTCGGTCTCGGCTTCATCAGAGCAGGGAAGAAGTGAACTCTCGTCAGACAGAGCTCAACGCCTTCCTCATAGCCCTCCTTTGTCTGCGTTCTCCTTCCCTGGCGGAATTAGCCGAAAATCTCAACAAAGCTGCCCAATGGCTCTGTCAGCATGTTGAAGGGCTCTCGGAAGCCGAGCGCGCAGCTTCCCCGCGGTTGGGCTCTGCATATGTCTTGGGTCGTCTTACTCTGCCGGACTCTCTCCTCCATGAGCCCCTGACCCGAAACGGCTACCTTAGCCATGAACTCATGGTGCAAGTCCCCTTAGGAGCTGCTACGGTCTGCC
Organism: Bacteroidota bacterium; assembly: GCA_030550395.1. Classification (GTDB taxonomy): domain Bacteria; phylum Bacteroidota; class Ignavibacteria; order Kapaibacteriales; family HRBIN21; genus HRBIN21. Next base: position 31,202 of record JAUQPL010000005.1, read on the forward strand.
GTCATCACCCGCAGTTAGCCCCCCTGGCACCTATCCTGAGCTCCCTGGCTGAAAACTGGGATGGGTCTGGATTCCCCGAGCACCGGCGAGCATGGGATATTCCCTTTTCCTCGCGGCTATTCCGCTTGATTGTTGACTTTGAGGAGCTGCTATGGATTTCTCCTCAACCTCCCCCGTTAGTCGCCGCCCACTTAGAACGCTATGCCCGCCAGGCGTACGACGTCCAACTCCTCCCCTTCATCTCCCAGTATGCTGCCGTCCGAGAAACTCGGAGCGACGTTCTTGCTGTTGGATTGCACGAACTCCACGAAGGCATGGTGTTGGCGCACGATATCCAGACCCGAACAGGACTTAAACTTGCCACCGCTGGAACGGTCCTGACTCAACGCCTTGTAGAACGCCTCCTGCGCCACCATGCCAACGATCCCATCGTTGGGCTTATCCTTGTGCGGCGCTCTGCGGAAGGTTCTCCATAGGGCTTCCCGCAGAGGCAAACAGCTGATTCCACCGCCGCTGAGCTCGGCTCCTCCATATCCCCCGATGATAAACATAGCCAACGATCAGCGGTAGAGCAATCGTGGCTTCGCAGAAGACCATCTGCTCATCCGTATTGGCAACTTTACCCCACGAACTGGCTTCCCGCAGGGTGGAACCGGAAAGCCCTCCATCGCGCTCATCGGCAACCGTGATCTGAAGAGCATATTTGTGCATCGGCACTGGAATCCCCAACACGTCTGCCGCAACGACCACATCCTGGGCGAAATTCTTCGGAACACCTCCGCCCACCATCACCAATCCCGTCTCCCCCGCCTGTACTTTCAGGTACGTCAGCTCCCGAAAATCCTTGACCGAGTCAATAGCAACATGCCGCTCGGGATGGCGATGTTGATGAAGCACAAGCCCAAATCCTGCTGAGCAATCAGAGAAGGCTGGAACAAAGATTGGAACCCCATGCTCGTAGGCCGTGCGCACGATAGAATCCTCCCCCAGACCTCGTTCAGTTAGATATTGCCCCAGAGCAATGATGAACTCTCGGGAACTGTAGACCCCTGGCTCAAGCTGTTCAGCGATCTCAGCAATCGTATGATCGCAGACCCGCAGCTCCTCCTCGTCAATGAAGGTGTCGTAGATACGGTCAATCATCAGCTCACGCAGCTCATCGTCATCCACCCGCGCTGTCCCCTGGTAATGCCGGAAACCCAGGGCTTCGAAGAAATCCTGATCAACAACGATAGCACCGGTGGAGACGATCACATCTACCATGCGACAGCGGATAGCCTCAACCACGACACGGCGTAATCCAGCACTGACCAGTGAGCCTGCCAGACAGAGGATCACCGTACAGCGCTCGTCTTGCAGCATCCTTTCATAAATCTGCGCTGCCCGATAAAGATTCCGCGCCTGGAAGGACATCCGCCCCATTGCCTCCACCAACGGAGCAATGTCAGGGTAGCCAGTGATGTCTATGTGTTCAACCACGGCCTCTGGACGCAAGTACTGGCTCTTCTGTACCATCTCCCATCTCTGCCTGTGTAAAACACAACGGTGCCGAAGGACGAACGGTCAGCAACTCTGTTGCTCACGAGAACAGCTCGGGGAAGAGAGCTTCCTCGAGCATCTCGCACCAAATGTGCCCTACCAGGATGTGTGCCTCTTGGATTCGGGCCGTCACCGTAGCAGGGACCACAACCGCCGCTGTGCAATGCGCCAGAATCCGCCCTCCTCCACAGCCGAGAAGTCCCAAGACCACCATCCCCTGCCGTTGTGCCTGTTTCGCTGCACGAAGCACATTTTCCGAATTCCCACTGGTTGAAATTGCAATGAGTGCGTCGCCCGGACGCCCATAGGCTTCAACCTGACGGGCAAAGACATTCTCAAAGCCGATATCGTTTCCCCCAGCCGTCAGAATGGAGCTGTCCACCGTCAGGGCTATGGCTGGAATCGCACCACGGTTGATATGCCCCCGCAGGCGCACGACTAATTCCGCCGCCAAGTGTTGACTGTCCGCAGCGCTTCCTCCATTGCCACACAGCAATGCCTTCCCTCCACCGCGATAGACCCGAATCAAAAATTCCCCACAGCGGACAATATCGGCTAAGCACTCTGACAACAAGCGCTGCTTGACAGCGATGGACTCTGTAATCGCTTCCGCAGCCCGCTCGTGCATACGCATCTTTTGCCCTACTGCTTGACGAAATAGCACCATACCCGCAGAAACTGCCCCTCACCCAGGCGCACTACATAGATCCCTACCGCCAGCTCCCCGACTGGCACTCGGACTGGCTGCCGCCCGGGGAGAGCTATGCTTTCCCACACCGTTCGCCCAAGCACATCGCTGACCACAACTCGTTGGGGTTCTTCGCTGGACCGTTCTACCCAGAGGACCTCTCCCGCAGGGATGGGGAAGCAAGGAGCTCGGTGCAGTCCGGCATAGGCAACGCCTACCGTCACATCCACAGGGTCAGACATATTCCGACAGCCATTGCTATCGGTAATCTCCACGGCATACCTTCCCGATATTGGGGGCACTAGGGTGCGCTGGGTTGCCCCCACGAGAGGCTGTCCATTCCGATACCAACGGTATGTGACAGCCTCCGCCGTGCAAACAAGGGTATCCCCACGCCGTTCTATAGAAGGTTTGGCAGGGAGGGGATGGACTGTAATACGTACCGGCTCAGAAACCCCCTGGCATCCGGCGCTAGTTGTGACCCGCACGGCATACGTCCCCGACTGTCGGACGACAATCCGGCGCGTCGTATCCCCTGTCGTCCAGCGATAATGCGCATATCCCTCCGGAGCTTCTAACACGGTGCTATCTCCTTCACAGAAACTCGCGCTCCCGAACACCGTAATTATAGGCTGCGGGAGCGAAGAAACTACAACGGAGAAAGGCCTGCTTTCTGCCTTGCATCCCTGCTGACTTCGCTGTCGCAGCGTTACGGTCCCTGTTCCAGCGCTCTCCCACCGGATCCAGACCTCCGGCATGCCTTGACCCCGGACGATAGAGCCGCCCTGCACCGCCCATGCAAATTCATCCCCTGCCTGCGGGACAGCTGCCCGATAAAGAGCTGTATCCCCAACACAGGCTCCAGAGTCCCCCACTACCTGCGCCTGCGGCAAGGGATAGACCGTTACCCTCACCGTATCGGAGTTCCCCCAACAACCGAATGTATCCTGAACCGCAACCCAGTAAGAACCGCTTTGGCGGGCGATGAGGATGCGAACCGTATCTCCCGTATTCCAGCGATAGCGCCGATATCCCCACGGGGCAACCAGTTGCACGCTATCCCCGTCGCAAAAGGCAGTCTGCCCAATGATAGAAAGCCGTGGCTCTGGACGAGGACGCACCACGATGGTCACGGTATCTCGCGCTTGACACCCCCGGGCATCGGTAACTGTCAGGATATACTGCTGCGCTGTCTCTAGACGGGCTATTGGATTGGCGCTGGTCGGGTTGTCCAATCCTGTGGCAGGTTCCCACAGGTACTGGTACGGTGGTGTTCCCCCCGCTGCTGTCGGAGCCCCTCCCAAATACACGCTTTCCCCAGGGCACACTGCCCGATCAGCCCCTGCATCAGCTGTCGGCAGGGGATACACCATGATATAATTGGGACGCACCAAGGTATCGCTCCCGTACGTATTGCTAACAATCAGCCGCACGGTGTACGGTCCAGGCTGCGTGTAGGTATGGACACAGTTGCGCGTCGTATAGTCCGTGACCCCATCCCCGTTCACATCCCATGCCCAGCTGGAGGCCCCCACGCTGGAGTCGGAAAACGTTACCGTTAACGGAGAACAGCCCTCACGAGGCTGCGCACCGAAATTGGCCACTGGTCGCCCGACAACGCAGTTATTCGCCGTCAGCGGAGTCATCGCCCCAGGTCCACACGGTGCGCTCACCGTGCTCAGTTGCATGACACGCAATCCCCCTGCCCGATCCGTCTGCTCCCCCAACGTCCGTATCATCATTCCAGGACCAATGGCGTAATTCATCAGCTGCCCCATGGCGATAACATGCCCCAACAAATGGGCATGACCCAGTTCGTGCAGCACGACCGACTCAAAGTCGTATTGATTACTTGCCGGTGGCTGCGGACCGAAATTCCATCCCCCTCCAGGCGCCGTACTTCGGAAGATGAGGTCAAAGCCAGCACGCCTCCAATACTGTTGCCCCCCAGCTGTACAGACCTGGTAGTAGTTGTACGTTGCTCCCAGCACCCCACTGGGCAGGGGGCAGGAGGTGTTATCGAAGCTTACCACATCCGTAGCATCGTTGGAAGGGCAAGCAATGCTGGTCGTATTCTGGCTTAAGGCAAAGTTGACGTACGTACTGCAGCGCCACGTCTGTAATGCACGCACAAATGCCTGGAAGGCCGCCGTATTCGCGCTAAAGTTGGCATTAGGCACAATCGTATAGCCACCGGCCCCATTGTGATTGACCAAGCGGATAGGATAGCGGACACCGCCGGAGGACACTGTCAGCAGCGCATACGGAATTGTCACTGCGCTAGGAGAAGTCACAACTTCATTGACGCTCGTAATCACCTGGAAGGTTCCCGTCCCCGCCTGAGTAGGAACAATGACTCGGATCTCCGTGTCACTCCACAGAACAATATGGTTGCTCGGCACACTCACCCACGAGCTCCCACCATCATCCGGGTTACGGAAACGAACGCTTCCGGGAGCACTTCCAAAGCCGGACCCCAAAATGCGCAGGGTATCGAAGGTTCCCGCAGGAATCATACTCGGAGTAAAGCCTGTAATCGTTGCCAGCGGGCGCACGGACTCCCCCTTCTGGAAGTTAGCTATCGGCGGAAGCGGTGCATACTCCCGAACCGGCTGCCCTGTGAGCCGCTCTAATTCTCGGTACAGCCACGCTACAGAATACTCCGCCAACGGATCAAATGCCCGCCGATTCTCTAAGTCATAGACAAGGACTCCCTGGGGTCCAGCAACTAGCGTGTAGGCATGGTCCACTCCCTCCAGCGGCTCCCGAAGATTCCGGAGGAAGAAAAGCCCACGGAGCCCCTCTGTCAAGGGTGCGGAAGGAATGAGCACGACGGCTTCGCCATCCACTACCCCTCCCTCTTGCGCAACGTAGAGCCGCCGCTTCGGCAGCACTCCTGCAACGTACTTGCTCACCACAAGCTCCCATACCGTGTAGATCATCCGCCGCGAAAGGGAGCGCACACTTTGGGCCTGGACAAGGTAACCTTCAACAATAAGCTCGCTCTCAGACACCCGTTCCGCAAGCGGCACAGGATACAGCAGACACTGGGCCGTCAGAAAGCAAGGAAGGAAAGCTACCCCAACAGCAGCAAGTAGCCACTGCATCGACTGCCCCCCGATGTTGTACTGACACCACGGTTTACTCTTCTAGCAGCTCCTCATCCCGAATCAAAAGGAGGATAGAGGAGTGCGGCACCACGACATACCGCTCCGCTTCTAGCTCCAACTCCAGGGCATCCCGCTGCAGATACACGGCCAAGTCCCCTTCGCGAGCCTGGAGCGGGATGTATTGTACTTCTCGCGGCTTCCACGGTTCCTCCCACTCCGGCGGTGTTGGCACCAAGTAGCCTGGTCCAACTTTGACCACATAGCCCGTCTGGACTTTCTCGTTCTCCCGCACACCTGGCGGTAGATACAGCCCGGACTTCGTTCGCACTTCCCCGGTCCGCGGCCTAATGAGAACACGGTCACCGACAACAATCACCCGATCCAGTACCGTCAACGCCATAGCTTCTTCCCGTTTCCACAAGCTTCACGAAAGCACAGGTTCCTTCGTTTTATACATCAGCGTATTGGCACAGCTTAAAGACGATAATGTTGGAGCTTCCCGTTATCTCGTCGCCCGAGACATCTACCCCTCGCCCAAGGAGCGGGGCACGGCAGGTCTACATTGAGACCTACGGCTGCCAGATGAACTTGAACGACTCGGAAATCGTGTTGGGGATATTGCATGCCAACGGCTACGGAGTCGCTGAGCACCCGGAAGAAGCCGATGTCATTCTCTTGAACACCTGTGCCGTTCGCGAACACGCCGAGCAGCGCGTCCTGGAGCGCCTCAACCACCTCAAATTCTACAAGCGGCGCAAACCCGAATTGGTTATCGGCATCCTGGGCTGCATGGCGGAGCGGCTCCGTTCGCGCCTTCTCAACCGCAAACAACTCGTGGAGCTCGTCGTCGGACCCGACGAATACCGGAAGCTCCCCCAACTCTTAGAGCAAGCCTTTGCCGGCGAACAAGGTATCGCTGTCCGACTAAGTCGCGTTGAAACGTACGATGACATTGAGCCCCTCCGCACGGAGGGCATTAGTGCGTGGATTTCTATTATGCGAGGATGCGACAAATTCTGCACCTTCTGTATCGTCCCCTTCACCCGCGGACGCGAGCGCTCCCGCCCCTTAAACTCCATTGTCGCCGAAGTTCAGCGCCTCTGGGCCCGAGGCTTTCGGGAAGTCACCCTCCTCGGGCAAAATGTCAACAGCTACCGCGATCCAACCACGGGTGCTGACTTCGCCGATCTGCTAGCCGCCTGCGCTCAAAGTGCGCCCCTGATGCGCATTCGGTATCTGACTTCCCACCCGCGCGATATGAGTGACAAGCTCATCGACACTATGGCAGCATACCCGAACATTTGTAAGTACATCCATCTCCCTGTGCAATCGGGCTCCAATCGTATCCTTGCTCTTATGAACCGTGGGTACACCGTAGAACAGTACCTGGAGCGCATTGAGCGCATTCGCTCCGTTATGCCTAATTGCGCCCTCTCCACCGACATCATTGCTGGCTTCTGCACGGAAACTGAGGAAGATCACCAAGCAACGTTGGAACTCCTCCGAACCGTGCGTTACGACGGTGCCTACATGTTCAAGTACTCCCCACGCGAAGGCACAAAAGCCTGGAAGTGGGGCGACGATGTACCCGAGGAAGTCAAGCTCCGGCGCCTGAACGAAATCATCGCCCTCCAACAGCAAATTTCCTACGAGATCAACCAACAGCGAGAAATCGGACAAGTGCATGAAGTGCTGGTGGAGGGACCCAGCAAACGAAACCCCGAACAGTGGCAAGGGCGTACAGACACTAACAAGATGGTCATCTTTCCTAAGCACCCCAGCTTCGGCGTTGGAAGCCTCATCCTCGTCCGAATCACAGCTGCTACCTCAGCAACATTGTTCGGAGAGGTAGTACGGGGTATTGACTCCCCCACCGCAGCGGAGGCTCTCCCTACGGCCACCGAGCCTTGAGCTTATGATGAATCTCCTGCTGAGTCTAACAGTAAGCCAGGGGTATACGCCATGGACTTCCTTCTGAACCTCCACGGCCATAATCGTTGGCTTATTGCCGGTGTGTGGCTTGTGGGGACTGCCATACTGTTAGCCGGCCAAAGATATGCCCAATCCACGCGTCTACGTCAGCTTGCCATGCTTGCTGCCGGAACTTTGTTTGGGTTAATGACCCTGCAGCTACTGCTTGGTGGCATTCTCTTCTTTTGGAAGTGGCAGAGTACGGGAACGATTCCTCGCTACCGTTGGGAACACGTGCTCACGATGCTCCTTGTCCTCCTTGGGCTCCATTTTCCTCTGCGCTGGCGCCATATACCGCTACCGTCATGGTGGCGCCGGATGCTGTGGCTATACCTTGTCGCAGGACTATTCCTCTATCTCGGGGTTAGCCGTCTCCCCAAAGGCTGGCTGGGATAGGGATACCCTTTGGATGCCACCTCTCCTAAGGCCGGCTGCGGCTCTATGCGAATCTCCAACCCCGGCTGCGCCTAACGGGTCACGCCCCTGCCCCCCGTGTCGAGCAGAAACCCAATAGTAAGAGAGCGTTGCCCCAGACCAACAATCCCCCTACCAACAATATAGCGCCCATCTGGGGTGATGCCATATGCATCAAAAAGCTCTACGGAGCTATCTCCTCCTAAAAGCTTCGCTAAAATATCTGCATGCACCTCTAAAATATCCGCATACACCTCGTTCAAATCCTCCATCCCGCGTGAGGCTGTCCAGCGAAATGCGCGCCATCGGCCCCTGGCGTCTTCTGCCCATCCGACCACCACGGAGCCATCGGCAGACACGGCATATGCCCAACTCCTGTTGCCTCCTAGGGTGCCAAGCCACCACAGGTGCTGCGCCATCACACTGCTGGCAAGACACACTGCCATGCACCACACCACACCACAACACTCCGCATCATCGGGTTCCCTCCACCGTTGGAACAGCTCTACAATAAAACCTCTACCGCACCACCACAAACGGCTCTACTGCTACTGCCTCTCCTGCCGTAGCACGCACCACATACATCCCCGCCGGCAAGGAGGGAAGGGGCAGAGTTGTGCCATCCTGCACAACTCCCTCGGCAAGGACCGCAACACTCCGCCCGAGCATGTCCACAAGCTCCACCCGAACAGGGCGCACTGCCCCCGACTTCACCACTACCTGACCACCCACGGTCACCGGTTGCGGCTCTATGCGAATCTCCAACCCCGGCTGCGCCTGATGGACCACGCCGCTGCTGCCCTGCGTGTCAAGCAGAAACACATCATTGCGTTGCACGCCCATATCATCAGGAGGGCGTATCCCCTCACCAACGATGTAGCGTCCATCTGGGGTGACGTCCCACGCCTCCAGCAGTATCGCACCACCTGCTAAGAGACTCGCATACGCCACGTTCAAATTCTCCATTCCGCGTGACGGTGTCCAGCGGAAGGCGCGATAGAAACCGTCGCTGGTTAGTCCACCTCCGACGACAATAGAGCCATCAGCAGACACTGCTCTTGGCCAAGATTCTCGCCACTCCGAGGTTGCTAAGTTTTGCATCCCTCCGGAAGCTGTCCACCGAAATGCATGGAATGGCCTACTGCCGCCCTCCCCAACAGTCTCCGAGGAGCCAACAACAACGGAGCCATCAGCAGAAACACCGTATGCGCTGCTTCCTCTACCTCCCGCTAAGGTACCAAGAATTTGTACACCCTCTCCGATGATCCACCGACATGCCTGCTCGCCTTCTTCTCCAACAACCACGCTACCATTGGCAGATACAGCATATGCCTTACTATCCCGAGAGCCCAGTGTGTCCAACAGCTGCATCCCATCCGATTCAGTCCAGCGGAAAGCCATCAGATTGGAATGAGAGCCGTAATAATCCGTGAAACGGACAATCCCGACCATCACTGAGCCATTCGCAGAAGTGCCATATGCCCACGCAGAAGCTGCAATTATCGTGCTATCCGGGAATGGGACACCTAAGACTTGGGCTCTACCGGCTGACAACAACCAGCGAACAGGGCGCTTCCCAACGCCAATGCTGTCTGCAAAACCGACTGCGACCGAACCGTCATACGAAACGTCTTCTACCCACGGATCGACAGTACCCGGCGGCGTGGGTAAATCGCTTACTCCACCAGACCGCGTCCACCAGAATGGAGCTGTGTTTCCATTCCCCACAACCACCGAAGCATCCGCAGAGACACGAATGCTTGCGAAGGCGCCACCTGGAAAACCAAGCCACTCTAAGCGCTGGCTCCATGCCTCCGCAATGCTTGCGATCAAGAACAACGATAAGGCAATAGTTCGTCCCATGATCCCCTCCTACGCTGCTCCAACCCAAGACAAAAATAGCTTTTTTGCCCCTCCGACCAGTTAATTTCCTCGCTCCTTGAGCTTCAGAGCCGAATGCCCAGCTTCTTTCCACAGTGGGGCTATAGGCTCAGGCTTGCTACTTGTGGGTTCCAGAGCCTCTCTAGGTCCTCCCAGGCTGGCCTACTCCACCGGATACCGTCCACTCAATGCTCGGGAAAGGGTTGCCTCGTCCATAAACTCCAGCGCACTTCCTAAGGGCACTCCTTGAGCAATGCGAGTAACCCGTACTCCTAAGGGCTTAAGCAACCGCGCCAGGTAATGTGCCGTCACATCCCCTTCCACCGTTGGACTCAGGGCGACGATGACCTCACGGACTTCTGGCCTAATGCGAGCAACAAGCTCCCGAATTCGCAAATCTTCCGGTCCAACTCCCCCCAAGGGATTGAGTACCCCGTGAAGCACGTGATACAGCCCTCGGTATTCACCCGTCCGCTCTAGCGCCAGAACATCCATGGGGTCTTCCACAACGCAGATAACCGTCCGATCGCGCCGGTCCGAAGCGCACAAGGGGCAGGGATCTGTCTCCGTGAAGGTAAAACACTGCGAGCAATAGCGAACCTGCTGTTTGAGCTGCCGGAGCGCATCGGCGAAGGTATGCACAAACTCCTCCGGCTGCCGCAGCAGGAAAAAGGTCAATCGCTGCGCCGTGCGCCGTCCAATTCCAGGCAGCGCCGCAAAGAGCTCTATAACCTTTTCGACAGTTGCCGATGGGTAGGGCATGGGTTATGGCCGCAGCATGTGGTTTGCGCCCGCCGGGAAAAGATGTTCCAATGGCTGCGCTGCTTGGGCAAGCATCTCCTGGACTGCCTCAATGGCTTTGTTGATCCCCGTTACCAGGAGCCCTTCAAGGGCCTCCGGCTCCTGAAGTGCTTGTGGGGCAATGAGGATATGACGCACCCGCAGATCGCCCCCCATGGTCACGCGCACCATGCCGGCCCCGACGTCAATTGTAACGGTCTTCTGGGCAATCTCCGACCGCAGCCGCGCAGCCTCTTGCTGCAAGCGTTGAAGCTGTCCTAAGAGATTTCCTGGGGGCAGAATCATCGCTCTTGAGCTCCTGGGCTGGATAACCGAGCACACGAAAATATTGAACCTCGACTCTGCATTACCATGACCCAGCTCAGCTCTCCTCAGGCTTGCGCTCACCCAAGCGTTGGTCCACAAGGTATAGTCCTACTGGGTCTTGCCCAACCAGCCGGAGCTGCTCTATAACTGCTCGCGCCTGGTTCTCCTCCTCCACCTGCTCCTCAATGAACCAATGCAGGAAGACCTGGGCCGGATAGTCCCGCAATTCCACCGCCTGCCGGTATAGCTCATGGATTCTTTCCGTCACCCGCTGTTCGTGGGCAAGGACCTGTTCAAAAAGATGCTGCGGAGACTCCCATTGCGCAGGGGGTTGGTCCAAAACCCTGAGCTGCGGAGCTACGCCACGCTCCAAGAGGAAGTCAAAGAACTTCAGGGCATGCTTGAGTTCCTCCTGCCACTGCAGGCGTAGCCAATGGGACATTCCCTGGAATCCACGATGGGCACAGAACCCTGCCATCGCCAGGTAGAGATACGCCGAAGCAAGCTCCGCTTGCATTTGGTCCTGAAAGCCTTGCTGCAATTCCTGCCGCATGGTGTTGACGCCTTTCGCTTTACTACACAGCACAAAAACGGACACCACCCCGCTGTATTGCTCGGAAGTATTGCCGGTATCCCGTTCTGCAACAAACCCGCGCACACAGCGACGCTCTAATCGAGCATAGCCTCTACCCCGGGGCGGCTCCCTAACTTCTGGGGCGTGCGGGGAGCAAGCCTTGTAATTTTGCAATGGTCGTGCGTCGTTTGGGCACAGGTTGCTCTACCATGTTTGAACCGCAGAAACAGCGCCTTCGAGAGTTGACCGAGCGATTGGAACTCCTGCGGGGGTATCTTTGACCCGGAGCTCTTGGCACAGCGTGAAGCCACGTACGAAGCAGAGCTGAATAACCCCGATGTTTGGCAGGATCCCCAGCGGATGCATGCCGTGGTCCGTCAGTTGCGAGCTGTGCGGGAAGAGCGCCACCAATGGGAAATCGCGCAGCGACTCCGTTCGGACGTTGAAGCTCTCATTGAACTGGCGGAGGAAGCAGCCGATTTCAGCCTGGAGGCAGACTTGAACCGGGAGCTGGACTCCCTGGAACGCAGCGTAGAGGCGATAGAATTGCAGTACTTGCTCTCCGACCCGGACGATATCCGAGACGCTCTGCTGACTATCCACGCCGGTGCTGGCGGCACAGAGGCACAGGATTGGGCGTATATGCTCTTGCGGATGTACACCCGCTGGGCAGAACGCCACGGCTTTGAAGTAGAACTGGTCGACCTGCTGGAAGGCGAGGAAGCCGGGATTAAGTCCGCCACGCTGGAGATCCGAGGTCCGTATGCCTACGGGTATCTCAAGGCAGAAAGCGGTGTCCACCGCTTGGTGCGCATCTCTCCCTTTGATGCAAACGCCCGCCGTCACACCTCCTTTGCCTCCGTCTTCGCCTATCCAGTGGTAGAGCACGACGATACGATTGTCATCCGCCCTGACGAAATTGAGATTGAGACCTTCCGTTCGAGCGGACACGGGGGACAGAACGTCAACAAGGTAGAGACAGCCGTCCGTATCCGGCACATCCCGACAGGAATTGTCGTCACCTGCCAGCAGGAGCGTTCTCAGCACCAGAACCGGGAGCGAGCTTTGAAAATTCTACGGGCAAAGCTTTACCAGAAGAAGCTAGAGGAGCAAGCAGCTGTTCGAGCAGCGTTAGAGAAAAGCAAGCGCAAGATTGAGTGGGGGAGCCAAATCCGTTCGTACGTCCTCCACCCTTACCTCATGGTAGCAGACCACCGGACGGGGCTCAAGACTAGCGACGCCTATGCCGTTCTGGACGGAGACTTGGACGCTTTCATCAAAGCATACCTCTTAGCGCAGGCCTCCGAGCGCCGTACGCAGGCGCAGGAGGAGAAAAAGAGCTCGTAAAGCTCAGTCCATTAACTTTCGCAAGAACGCCGGGCGTTCCAAAAGAGGCGATGGATTCTGCGACGTTGGAGCAGCGCCGGAGGTTGTTCCACGCCGTAAGTAGGCGGGCTCGTCATACTTCTGCAACTCTTGAGCCCCGATCGGACGCGAAGAGGGAAGAGGACGCACGGTGTAACTGCCTCCGCCACCGGCAGCGACACGCACTTCCTCTGCGGCAGCCACCGCCGTCTGAGGCACCTCTTGCATGTCTGATGCCACAGCCGCACGGAAACCCGTTGCCACAAGTGTGATACTAACCTCCTCGCTGGGCTCCTCTCCCATGACAATTCCGTGAATCAGGTTGGCTTCATCACCGGCGGTCTGCTTGATAAGCTGCATTGCCTCCGCCACCTCATACATTGTTAAATCCGAACCGCCGGTCACGTTCACCAATACCCCCCGCGCACCAGCAATAGAAATCCCCTCCAGCAATGGCGAATTCAAGGCATTCTGTGCCGCCTCCAGCGCACGGTGTTCCCCACGGGCATGCCCCATGCCCATTAAGGCATCCCCCATCCCTTTCATGATGGTGCGCACATCGGCAAAGTCCACGTTGATATAACCGCAGCCGGAAATGATATCCGCAATGCCCCGCGTAGCGTTGTAGAGCACTTCATCAACACGTTGGAAGGCTTCACGGACGCTTGTATGCCGGTCAATGATACCCAGGAGGCGCTGATTGGGAACGACGATGAGGGCATCCACATGCTTGCGGAGTTCGGCAATCCCAGCTTCTGCAACCTGCATACGGTGGCGCGCCTCCCATTGGAAAGGCTTCGTCACGATGGCCACCACCAATGCGCCTAATTCCTGCGCCAAGCGGGCAACCACGGGAGCCCCTCCCGTACCAGTTCCACCGCCCATCCCAGCGGTGATGAAGACCATATCGCTGCCGGTAAGAACTTCCCGCAGCTCCTCCAAGCTCTCCTCTGTTGCCCGTTGTCCGATTGCCGGGTCGGAGCCCGAGCCCAGACCGCGCGTGAGCTCCTTTCCTAACTGCACCTTGACGGGGGCCTTGTTAAGAGCTAAGGCTTGGACATCCGTATTGGCAGCGATAAACTCTACCCCCTTCAACCCCCGCTCAATCATCGTGTTGATGGCGTTACCGCCTGCACCACCAATACCAATAACGCGCAAGCAGGCACCACAGCGAACCGTGGATTCTAAGGCAATCATTGTACCCCTGCCGCAGCTTATGGCACATACATCAGAACTCCTCAAAAAAAGCCTTCAAGCGCTGCAGCAGCGAGCGCTTGGGCGCTTTAGGCTGCCGCCGGCGCTGCTCTAAGCCAAAGAGCACTAATCCTACTGCCGTGGCATACATCGGGTGGGCAACTTCGGCCGCTAACCCCCCTCGGGCACTGGGGAAGCCGATTTTGACCGGTAGCTGGAACAGGCGCTGTGCCAGCTCGTCAATACCCCGCAGCAGCGCTGTGCCACCGGTCAAGACAACCCCAGCCGGAAGGCGGTGGAGATACCCCGCACGGTGAATTTCGGCTAATACGAACTCCAGAATCTCCTCTACCCGCGGCTGAATAATCTGGCATAGCAGGCTCTTGCTGATCTCCATCGGCTTTCGTCCCCCAATTCCAGGGATGGGAAAGACTTCATCGTGCAGGATGCTCTCTTGAACCGCATGCCCGTACGTCCGCTTGATCTCTTCCGCCTGTGCCGTAATAATCCCCAACCCTCGGCGGATGTCATCGGTAATCTGCCGCCCGGCAATTCCGAAAACCGCTGTATACCGGACTACGCCCTCGTCAAAGATGGCGATATCGGTTGTTCCACCGCCAATATCCACCAGCGCTACTCCTACTTCCTTCTCCTCAGGCTCCAACACAGCATAACTGCTGGCCAATGGTTGCAGGACGAGATGCTCAATTTGCAACCCCACCCGCTCCACACAGCGGTAAAGATTCTGCACCGCCGTCACTAATGCCGTGATGACACAGACCCGAGCTTCCATGCGCACCCCACTCATCCCCACCGGATCGGTAATCCCATCCTGCCCGTCCACGATGTACTCCTGCGGGATAAGATGGAGAATCACCTGGTCGGGAGGAAGAGCAACACTTCGGGCATCCTCCAGTAGCCGAGCAACATCGGCAGCGCTAATCTCTCGGTTCGGGTTGGAAATAGCTATCACGCTCCGAGTCTGCTGTGCTCGTATGTGATCGCCGGAAATCCCCACAGTGACCCGCTCAATCCGAATGCCCGACCGCTGCTCCGCCTGCTCAATTGCCTGTGCAATAGAGGCAACGGTCTTCTCAATGTTCACCACAACCCCCCGATTGAGTCCCTCGCTCGGCGCCGTCCCAATCCCTAAGACATGCAGCTCGCCTGTCTGCTGTTGTTGGGCTACCAGAGCACACACCTTCGTGGTCCCAATATCCAAACCGACAACAACCTCCGGACCCTGGTCTCGGCGATGGGGTTCGGTCTTCACCATGGCCACGAGGAGGACACCTGTTGAACAGACGCTCGCAGAACCACAAGTCCTTGCCATCGGAGATCAACCGACAGCGGAGCCACAGAGGTAACCACACGGCGGAACTGGCGCCAGCGATTCCACTTGCTCGCCATAGCACTCGTATCGCCGACAAGGGCTACCGAACCATCCCGCAGTCGCAGATACCAGCCGCCGGAAGTATCCCAACCGACAGCCGCAATGGAATCGCAAGGAATGAAGCGCATCAGATGGGCAACCGAGCGAGCCTGCTCAGCCGAAAGGCCTTCCACTTCCAGCTGAGGGATATCCTGCGGCAATACCCCCCTATCGGGCAGAGACCACAACCTCCCTTCTGCATCCACCCCCACACGCTGTCCTTGCCTGAGCATCACTGCGACCAACTTCCGCTCCCGCACCACAATACGGAGATACCCAGGTGCACTCCAATACACACTGGCCGCCTCAATGAAGGGATGGCGTAGGAGAGCCGTACGCCACACATCTAGCGATGGATGCCCTCGGAGCTGCTCAGCAGAAACAAGGGCAAGAATTGCAGCCGTGTCAAAAAGGCGAACTCCCTCCACCGAAATCCCGCGAATAGGCAAGCGCTGCCACCAGCTCGTTGCAAGAAACGCCAGCGCAACAATGCCTCCCCCTATTTGCGCGACGGAGGCAAAAAACCTCCCCCCTTGCCTTCCTGCGCTACTAACTCCCCGGGTCGTACGGATAGATACGCCCTCCACCTGCCGACGCGAGTCGTGTCGGTGCCACTTCCTCATTGCGCTGCCTTGCCTCTGAGCTGCTGCCGACCCAGAGGCTCGCCTGTGCTCGTAATACGCTACAAATTTAGCACAAGCCCGGGCAATTGTCAAGCCCCTTTCGGGAAAGAAACAAAAAGGGGACCCAGCCGACCGTGTCGCGCTGCCGGCAGACCGACCGTTGCTTCCTTCCGGACCTGGCGGGGTTAAGCCTGCGACAACCGCACGGGACTCGATCCCCGTGCGAAATTACACCAGCTCTGCCGAAAGACCCCCTTGACTGCTTTGCTGCGGAATACTACAACCAGGAGCTCGCTTTTGCTAATTTCGCCGTGTAGGTCTGTCCGCAGTGGGACCCATGTCCTCTTACCGTCCTGAGGTCGCTGCACTCTTGGGCAAAGAATTCCGTTGCCTGGACAAGGGCTTTGTCCGCCTCATTGATGTCATGGGGGATGACGCCGCCATTGTTCAAGCCGCTCGCGTCTCCTACGGCGAAGGAACCCGAAGCGTCAGCGACGACCGCAAGCTCATTCGCTACCTTATGCGCCATCGGCACACGTCTCCCTTTGAAATGGTGGAATTCAAGTTCCATATCAAGCTGCCCATCTTTGTTGCTCGGCAGTGGATTCGCCATCGGACGGCGAACGTCAATGAATACAGCGGACGCTATTCCATCATGCGCCAGGAATTCTACCTGCCCGAACCGGAACAACTGCGTCCCCAGAGCGCACTCAATAAACAAGGGCGCGCCGAAGAACCGCTGCCCCCTGACTTAGCAGAACAGCTCGTCACCCGCCTCCGACAAACCCAAAACCGCCTCTACGCTGAATACCAAGAGCTGCTCCAACACAATTTAGCCCGCGAGCTTGCCCGCATCAACTTGCCGCTGTCTCTGTACACGGAATGGTACTGGAAAATTGACCTGCACAACCTCTTCCATTTCCTCCAACTCCGCATGGACGAGCATGCGCAATATGAAATCCGCCTCTACGCCCACACCATTGCCG
This sequence comes from Bacteroidota bacterium, assembly GCA_030550395.1. Classification (GTDB taxonomy): domain Bacteria; phylum Bacteroidota; class Ignavibacteria; order Kapaibacteriales; family HRBIN21; genus HRBIN21. Next base: position 48,086 of record JAUQPL010000005.1, read on the forward strand.
ACATCGTCAAAGTCGTCGTTCCCCTTGCCTGGGAAGCCTTTGAAGATTACGTACTGGGAGCCGTTACGTTCTCCCGCCTTGAACAGCGCATATTGGCCCGCCTACTCCGTGGCAGCCAACTGACCGATCGCCTGCTAGAAGAGGCAGGTTTAGAAGGGCGCGAAGCACGGGAATTCCGCCAAAAGCTAGCCCGCATCCTCCGCGAGCATGATGAAGAGGCTCCATAACCTTTTGCTCTCTGGAGTCGCTCTCCTTCTCCTTGGATGTCACGGAGAGCTCTCCCCAGAAAGCGCTTCCCCTGACATTGTAGAAGTTCCCCCTGGATTCCCCCCTCTGCCGGTTCCGGCTGATAATCCGTTGACACCTGAACGTATCGAATTAGGACGCCGCCTCTTCTATGATCCGGAAGCACTCTCACCCAACGGCACCATTGCCTGTGCCTCCTGCCACCGGCAAGAACGAGCCTTCGCCGATGTCTTAGGACTGAGCATAGGCATTCACGGACACAAGCACTGGCGTAGCACTCTCCCATTGAGTAACGTCGCCTATGCTCCATCCCTTCTCTGGGACGGCTCCATAGGTTCCATTGAACAGGACGTGCTCATCACGCTCTTGTCCCCTCGCAACTTGGGCTGGTCGGATACGGCGGCTTTCGCCGCTCGCCTCCGAAGTCTTCCCCACTACCGAACAGCTTTCCATCGTGCCTTTGGAACAGAACCTTCTGCGGCGCTGGCAGCGAAAGCAATCGCCGCATTCGTCCGCACAATCCTCAGCGGGAACTCTCCTTATGACCGCTTCCTGCGGGGAGATACAGCAGCTCTGACAGCACGGCAACGCTATGGCCTCTCTCTCTTCCTCCGCAGTGGATGTGCTGAATGCCATCGCCCGCCTCTGTTTACCGACTACCAATTTCACTGCAATGGGTTGCTGGCACACTACTGGGAAGAAGGGCGCGCTGCGGTTAGCCGTAACCCTGCTGACTTCGGTCGGTTCCGAACTCCAAGCCTCCGTAACGTTGCTCTCACGGCGCCATATCTTCATGATGGCTCTATCCGCAGCCTCCGCGAAGTTCTCCAGCGCTACAACCGTGGCGGCTATCCGGTTCCGACGAAAGACCCACGAATCCGCCCCCTTCAACTTTCCGAAGAAGAGCTGGAGGCACTGGAAGACTTCCTTCACAGCTTAACGGATTCCAGCCTCCTGCGCAATCCCCAGTATGCACGCCCAGAGTAAAGACAGCTGCCCGGCACCTTAATCGTAAAGCTCCGCAACATGGGCCAGACCCGCCGCGTCCAATATTCGGATTGCCCGGTGATCGACCGCAATGAGCTTCTTCCGCTGAAACTCGCTCAGCAGGCGAATCACTGTCTCCGGAGCCGTCCCGACTAACTCGGCCAGCTCCCGCCGCGTCATGGAGATCTTCACTGCCCCACTTTCATCCTCCCCAAACAGCTCTCGGAGATAGAGCAAAACCTCCGCTAAGCGTTGTGGCACTGCCTTCTGAGCCAAGGAAGCCAAACGACCTTCAGCCATACGTAGGTCACGAGCCAACAGCTCCGTCACAGCTACCATAAGGTCGCTATTACCCCGCAACAGCTCAAAGAAAACATTCCGCGGGATAAAGCACAGTACCGTATCCTCCAGCGCCTCTGCCGTGGCTGTATACCGTTCATTGCTCAGCAGTGCTCGGTACCCTAACAAATCCCCTTGCTTTGCCAAACGGACGATAACTACGTTGCCCATAGAGTCACTCCGATAGAGCTTCACGGCTCCTTGGTGAATGCAGTAGACACCCCCTGGATGGCTACCCTCGTGGAAGATAACCTCCCCTCGCCGATAGAAGTAACACCCTTTTGCCTCATCCAGTTCTGCTACCGCAGCACCGTGGAGTGAGCTAAAAACACTTCCCTGGCGAATCGGACAAGTCTCGCAGGCAGGGATAGAAACCCGCTGGGACATGGGAAGCTCTTGCTCTTGTTCTCCGCGAAAATACACATCCTCCGCTGCATTCAGATGCCCCCCAAATGTCCCACGCCGTCACCACCGGTACATCACCCCCAAGCTCATCAGGGGAAACTCGCTAAGGCTACCATCAAGGGCAATGATAAAAGGGCCAAAGTCCCGGGTAAGCCCGAGGGTGAGTTTCCAATTAGTATGGGTGAAGACAGGACGCACAACTTGCGGTTTGGTGTCGCCCGGTTGCTCCGGCGTCGGTTGTTTGGACTCAGGAAGCAAGCCTAGCTGGATTTGTACCTGTACCGGTAGCACGAAGGTATACTCCGACTCTATCCGTATCCGCTCCCAAGCAGCACCCAGGTAGAACGTTGTCTGCCAAGGGATGACGGTATGCGCCAAGTGGAGATTAGCACTCCAAATTGTCGCCCATGCCCGCAGGCGCGCTCCCGTCTCGCCAATGGTGTTCCGTAAAGCTGTTCCCTGGTAAACCACTTGTACCGCGCCCTCTACCGGCAGATGAGCCAGCTGCCCATACTGAGTTACACTATGCCTTAGCCCAATCCCCCAGAAAGCAAAATGCCCTACGTTGCGGTCCCACTGCACTGGTGGAATGAAGCGCAGCAACATTTCCGTCCCCCAGAGGGCACCGACTTCAAGCTGCGGGACGGCGGCGAAGAGTGTTCGCATATTCTGCCCCGGTGGCAAGTCAAAGCGAGCTGCCGGAATTCGTGAGAGAGCAGAGTCCAGAGTTGCCCGCGCTGCTGGGGATAGGAGCTGGTAGAGCGGATCGCTCTGAATGCGGCGAATAAAGTAGTCGCGCGGCAGCTCTATCGCCGTCGGCAGATATCCAAACACGGTGGCAGCCCGTTCAGGAAGATGTATACTATCGCTGCGGATACCTTCGTAAAACAGGTAGCGCAGGATACTGGCAATCAGCCCTGCCGTATCCCGTATCACCAGTGTTGGCTGTCCCCCCACGAGCTGCACTTCCGCATACGGCTCAATCCGCAGTACGCTATCCGTCGGAGCCCGCGGTACATACGTCCGCTGATGCCCCCGAATGAAGCCGAACATGGAATGGAATCCAAATCGCAGATAGGGGTGCTCAACCCGGCGTGGGATAGAAGCGGAATGGAAGAAGCGAGCATTAGAGACAGCGTTGATCGTCACCACCAACGGCTGCATGAAAGGGATAGCGTTGAGCTCCATTAGCTCGTGCGCAAAGCGCCGCGCCACCTCCACCGTCAGTGAATCCGCCCTCTGCCCTTGCGCTTCCGCTATCCCCACCCAGCAGAGCAGGCAAACTGCACTATACCCAAACACCTGCTTCCCCATGCCGGCTCAGAAGACCTTCTTGCGGATGACGAGGTAAATGGGCACCGCAACCGCACCCAAAAGAATGAGGAAAGCCAAGTTGAGCACGAAACTGATAGCGAAGCCCAACATCCACCCCACCACCTTGATAACCCCATAGGCAAGAAACAGTGAAAGTGCTATTGCTGCAATCGTTTTGAGTGTCTCCACCCCTTACTCCTCGAGGTCAGACAAAAAGAAAGGTGGCGGCTTCTGCGCGCCACCTTTTGCCTTCGTAGCGGGGGCAGGACTTGAACCTGCAACCTCCAGGTTATGAGCCTGGCGAGCTACCAATTGCTCCACCCCGCGATCACTACTGGCAGTGCAAAATTACGGTGTTCGCGGCAAATACAGAACGCCTTCCCTCCCCTCCATGAGCTCCCGAGACCGCTGTAGATGGAGCTGGAAGAGTCGCTCAAATACAGGGGCAGCTGGTGTACCGTGCTCCGGACTCCACCACCAGAACCAGTCCGAACCTTCAGCAGCCAGCAGATGTTCCAAGGCTTCTCTCCACCGCATCGGGGGAAGGAGCGACCGGAGCCGCTCCAATTGCTGGCGAACTCGGGACAATTCCTCCCACGCAGCGTTATGGGCTGCGGTCCCAATCCATGTCCGCAACGCCCCCCCCACCCATGACCCTGGCCGCAACACGGATAACCCAGGCAGCGTCCCTACTGCGCCGGCGATGACTTCCCGACATGTTGTCGTCACCAGACGCTCCTCCGTCTGCAAGTACTCATCCAGGCTGCGGAGGAAACCGACTCCGTTGTCCGAATAGCTATCCCAGCAGTTTTCCCCATCCAAGGCAATCAAGACTGCAGCGTGTCGGAGAATAGACTCCCCATAATGCCGTATGAGCTCCTGCCGAATAGCAAGCAAGCGCTGGCAGAAATCCTGAACCGCCCGTTCCGGTTCCCAGCCCCCATACTGGAACCCGAGTGCGTCAGAGAGCTGACGATCGCGAAAGAAAAGCACAATCTCCCCGTTTGGCGTGAAGAAGCGATGCGGAAGATACTTCTGCAGTTCGGGTGCCGAAGGCATAGAGCGGAATAGCTGTGCCTCGTCCGTTGCAGTCCAGCGAACACCCGCTGCAGCCATCTGGGATAGCGCTTCTGCGCTCACCGCTCCCTCAGGCGCCCACATCCCTTCCGGAATCACGCCCAGCAGCTCTGCACAGTACTGCCGTGCCCGCACGCATTGGAGCCAGGCATCATGAGGATAGCGGAATGCCGGTTCCGGGAGCGCAAGTCCAGGATCGCTCTCCGCAGCGCTCCCAGTGTCGCACACAAGCGGAAGCACGGGATGATACCACGGCGAACAGCTCAGCTCAATGCCGTCTCGGTGGACTACCTTGCTTAGCGCCTGAAGGGCTTCCCGCAGGAGCAGACGATGAAGCTGGAGCAAGAGCTTGAGCTCCTCACTGTGGAATCCTCCCTCCCGATGGAACCATTGGCCAAGCAGGGAAAAGCGCTTACGATGAGGAAATGCCCACACCAACTGAGTCCACAACAGCACATCGCGCCAAGTAGAAGCATCCACCGGACCGCTACAGAACCGCTCCCACAGATGCGCCATTACGGGAAAGCGCTCCCGCAGGGGACGAGGCGGCTCAAGCATACTCCAATACTGCCGCTCTGCCTCTCCAGGAGCACTTAGAGCATGCTCGCTGATTTGCTCCGCCAAATCCGTCAACCCTGCCGTGGCGTACTCGGTCAACTGGACCAACAGCGAAGGTACCACATTCAGCACGCTCCGTAAGTGCCTCAATTCACCGAAGAGGCGGAAAAGAAGTGCGTAATCTTTGACCGCCCGTAGCCGTACCCATGGTAACAATGCCTGCCCTTCCCAGCGATAGTCCGGCTGATGGTAATGCCAAAGAAAAACCACCCGCAGCGGGAGCATCAGCGGAGCATGACAATAGTCACACCGGCACCGCCCTCACTGAGCTCAGCAAGGCGAAACTCCGCTACCGCTGGATGGGTCGCTAAGAATTGGTGCAGCGCTTGCCGCAGCGCGCCCGTTCCCTTCCCGTGGATAATCCGCACGGATACGGCATTCCCCTGGAGAGCGTTCGATAGAAACTGATCCACCGCCCGCAGGGCTTCAGCAACTCGCATACCACGCAGATCCAAGCTTGTCTGGGACGTCCATAAGGCAGCTCCCACGGTTTGGCGGGGGGGTGCCTCCGAGGGCGGCTCTGCTGGTTGCAGTTTATCCATATGGACCCGAAGCTTTAATCCGTTGAACTCCACCAGCGCCGTCCGATGCTCCTCATCCACGCCCACAACAAGCCCGACCGAGCGCGTTCCCTCTACGGTTACCCACATCCCAGCGGCAATAGAAGCTGTCCCCTTAGGCTCCTCTACTGCATTTGCGCTCTCCATCTGCTGGAGAAGCTGTGTCCATTCCTCCTGCTGCTGTGCGAACTCACGGCGGATTTCGGTTACCGGACGTTGCTGCTTGCGGATTTCCCGAAGGGTATTTTCAATCACGCTCCGTGCCTGGAGCAGTATCTGGTGAAGTTCCTGGCGAGTTTGGGCAAGCAGTTCCGACCGACGCCTTTGCAATTGGCGAAGCTGCTCCTCGTACTGCTGACGGAGTTGCTGAGCATGCTCAGCCTGCTGACGAGCCTCCTCTTGCAATTGCTGCCAATGCTGTTGCAACCGCTGCACCACGGCAATACTTTCCTCCAATTCCCGGTGCCGGCTACCCAGAAATTGATGCGCTTGCTTAATCACCCCCTCCGGTAGCCCGAAGTTGGCAGCAATAACAAAAGCATAGCTATTCCCGGGAACCCCTGGCAAAAAGCGGTACGTCGGTTGTAACCTCTGGTGGTCAAACTCCAACGAATCATTCTGTATCCCCTGTCGGTGCAATGCAAAAGCTTTCAGTGAAGACTGGTGTGTTGTCACCACGAAACGCATGCCTTGCCGGAGGAGCTCCTCCAGGATTGCCGCTGCCAAAGCAGCTCCTTCGGTAGGGTCTGTACCGGCACAGATTTCGTCAATCAAGACCAGCGTATTTGGACTTCCATGCGCCAGAATCTCACGAATCCGTACAATCTGCCAGCTAAACGTGCTCAAATTGTGTTCTATGGACTGCTGATCCCCAATGGCGGTCACGATCCGAACAACGGGTGTCCGACAGCTTCCCAAGGGGAAAATCCCGCTCAGCGCCAGCAGTAAATTGAGCCCTATGCTCTTCAATGCCACTGTTTTTCCCCCTGCATTCGGCCCTGAGATGAGGTGGCCGCGGACAGGCTCCCGAAACTCAATGGATAGCGGAACAACGGCAGGACGCCCCCGGGATGCTGCCAAAAGAGGGTGGACAATATTGTGAAGCACGATGTCTTCCTCATCCGCAATCACTGGCTTCTCCCCCCCGTAGAGGAGCGCATACCGAGCACGAGCATAGAGGCTGTCCACGTACGCCAGCAATTCCAGCGAGCGCAGCGCCTCGTGCGCACAAGAACCAATCTCTGCCGTAATGACGCGCAGGATACGCTCGATTTCCCGTCGCTCAGCATCGGCAAGGAGTGCCAGCTCGTTGTTCAGTTCAAAAATCTCCGCCGGCTCCAGAAAAACCGTCGCTCCCGTCTGCGATACACCATGGATGATACCAGGGACATGGTGCTTATGCTCCACCCGGATCGGGATGACAAAGCGTCCTTCCCGCTGGGTGATGAACTCATCCATAGCAAGCTCATCCTCTACGAAGCGACGCAGGATATGGCGGAGACGGGTCCGCAAGCGCGCCGCCACCGTTCGCATCTCCGAGCGGATGCGCGCCAGCTCCCGGGAAGCCGTGTCGCGGACGCCACCGGTCTCGTCCACTGTATCATTAATATGCCGCTCCAGAAGCCGATTCTGGTAGAGCTGCTCCCCGATTGCCTTCAAGCGAGGGAACTCTTGCAAGCGGATAAGTTCTTGGCGGACACTCCGAGAAAGCTGCAGCAGCTCACGGACATCTACCAGCTCCGTCGGGAGCAGAAGGGCGTTCTCAATCATCGCCTTCTGCAAATGACGCCGCACATCCGGAACGGGCGACCACGGAAACGGCACTCCCTGCCGCACAAGACGCACCATCTCCTCCAGCGTTCCATGCTCCTCCCGCAACCACTGGACGTCCTCCCTTGGCCGAAGCGCCAGTATTTGCTCCCGCCCCAATTCCGACAGGCAGAGTGCAGCAATATGCTGCAAGACCTTCGCAAATTCTAACTCCGTTAGCGCTGCCTGGAAAAGCTCCTGCTGACTCATCCCCCTATCCGCTGCTTGCCTCATCCTTCCGCCCGAAGAGCTGCTTCGCTCCGCTGCACCCTGCACTGATACTGCCTCCCTCGCACAAGGCTTTCCGCCCTCCACCCCCACCATGCCTTCTGCAGTACCGGGCTATATCTGAATCCATCGTACCCATACGGTGTCCAACACCAGTCTCCTATCCTCTATCCTCACCCTTTGCAGCCCCATGCACACCCATGACTCCTTGCGACAGCACGCAACCCAATGGAAAATTCTCCCGCAGCGGCTCAGCAGCCGCAGACGAAAGAGCTCCGTCCCTCATGCCCGCTGCAATACCAGAAGAGCAATCTCCGGCGGAATCCCCATGCGCACCGCCGGTCCTACAAAGCCCAATCCCCGGTTCACATAGAGCCACTGCGAACCCGTTCGGTAAATACCCGCCCAATAGCGATAGACCAACTGAGCAACACTCCACTCCTGCCCAGCGAAACGGAGTCCAATCTGCCCCCCATGCGTATGACCACATAAACCAAGCGTCACCGGCGCCTTGCCTTCTACCTCCCACTCCCAGAATCGCGGATCGTGAAACAGAAGTATCGTAAGCCCTGTAGGCTCCAAGCCCGTTAACGCCCGCTCCAAATCGGCAAACCGCTGTCCTGCGCCAGTATTATCCGTACCCGCCAATTGCAGCCGTGTACCACGATGGAACAGCACCCGGTTTTCATTGACCAGTACATCAATGCCCACGCGCTCCAGCCGATGGCGGAGAGCCCGGTGCTGCTCCGAACTCATGTAATGGTCGTGGTTCCCTAGGCATCCATATACCCCAAGGGGAGCCGATAGGCGCCGGAGTGCAGCCTCGGCTATACGAAGCTCATCGGGATGGAAGTTAACAAAGTCCCCCGTCACCACGATGACGTCCGGTCGTATCCGCTCTACCTCCTCCACCGTCTGCCAAAAGATACCGTCCGAAGCAAAAGAGCCTGCATGCAAGTCCGACAGATGGACAATCCGCAGCCCCTCCAGCTCGGCCGGCAGCCCAGCGATGGGGATATTCACCGTAAACAACCGTGGGCGATACGTCGTCCGTGCCATACCCTCACTAACAGCAACGAACGGCAGGGTCATCATACCCATTCCCATCGCCGTCAGAACCCGACGACGCTGTACGTCGGGAATAGGCAAGGACTTAGGGGACCGTCGTCTCCACCACCGACACACGGCTGTCCCTATATCACGGAGTAGAAGCACTGGCAAAAGCAGCAGCTTCGGGAAGTACCACAGCGTAAGCCCAGCATAGAGTATACTCGTCAGCCCCGTCAACCCTGGCTCACCCAAACGGCGCTCTATCCAGAAGACCAGCGAGAGGACAAACATTCCAGCACCAATCCCCCACGCCACCCGATAGAGCCAGCGCGACCACCCACGCCGACGCACCCAGCGCATCCAGTGCAGCAGAACGTAAGCATCCACCCCGGCTTGCAGGAGTGCAATGATGCTAAAGAAAAGCACCCAATGCATGGCGGAAATAGAACCTCAAACACGATCAAGGCAAAAGGACGAAAGAACCCACCTCTACGGTTGCACCGACCCGAAGCCGATAGAAGTAGGAACCTGCACCGAGATTCCACGTCGGAATCCAGAACTCGTGCGATCCCGCAGGCAGCCGGTCACGATGCATGTGGAAGACACGTTCACCCATCGCGCTGAACAGCTCCATCTCCACAAGTGCTGGTTCCGTAAGCCACACCGCTGCCCGGATCGGCATCCCGCGTTCTACTGGATTCGGGTCAAGCTGCACCATGCCCGCAGCGCCCAGCAGGCGAACCTGGCGCCCGTTGAGGAAGCATACATCGCGGAGCCGCACCCGCGGATTTTGGAATCTCGGCTCTATACACCGAGGGAGCGCCGTTGCATCAGGGCAAAGCGATACCACAAGCTCCTGTTCCGGTGGAAGAGCCAAGTATGCTCGGAAGACCAACCGTAGGCTCATCGGCGGAATGTTCGGCCAATTACGACCGTTCCCCCGCAGCTCTATCTCCCCTACAGCCACCTGCTGCACCGTCCACGTCCATGCCGGAGGCGACTCCACAGCTTCCCCACGCTGAAACTCCAGGAAGTCTGCCGGATACTTCGCCCGCAGACAGAGTTCCACCGCCTCTCCCGAAACCTCGGAAATCTGCGGATTCAACCGGATAGGGAGTATAATCTCAACCTCGGAACCGGGCAACACCCGATCCACCGTCCTCCCATCCCCGATAGTGAGCGGACGCACCTCCCCTTGACCCCGCAGGTGCAATTCGATTGGCAGACCCTGGTCATTCTCTAACCGCACCGTCGCCGTAAAGAGAAGGGCACCCGTAGGCCGGAAGCGAATCGATAAGGTTTGCGAGCCTCCCGGAGGTACAGTGAAAGGTGGCTGCGGCGAGATTTCGAAAACCGCAGGATCACCGATGACGCGGTATGCTGTCACCCCCAGTGGCATCTCCGCTGCGCCGTTGACAAGGGTAACTGTCGTATCCCGCCACAGGCACGACAGCAGCGTACCGAAATCCACCACCGGGGGCGTTAGGCTCACTTGGATTCCGTCCCCAATCAGCTCCACGGTGTCCTCAACCCGGGGAGCCACATCGGGACCTGGGGCAGCATCACTGCGGACGAGAACATGAGCAATACGGCGTCCCGCTGCCTGCGGTTGGAAGGAGACAGGAATGCGCAGTTCCTCCCCAGGGGCAAGAACCCGATTCTGTGCCGCTGCCAAAGCAGCTGCATCGGGCGGAAACTCCGCTTGACCGTCAATATAGCGCACCTCCGCAATCAGGAGCGGCGCCAGCATATCCCGATTCCAAATCCGAACGTATCCCCGCTCGCTGGATAGCTGCCCTACCACCGTGGGAGCAAACCGATACCCTTCGGTACCAATCTTGGGCAGAATCCCTACTCCTTGCAACGTTCCGGTCACAATTTCCGGACCTCCTTCAGCTTCTACCTCTACCAGAGCGGATAGAGCTCCCTCCCGTTGCGGATGGAACTCCACCGGTAAGGAGAGCACCTCCAAAGGCTGCAAGTCCCGCGGCAGTGCAGGTGGCTGCAGTCCAAAGGAAGCCGCATCCGGTCCTGCCAAACGAATGTCCACAATACGGGCTGGGATACTGTCCTCGTTGCGGACATCCACCGTTGCCGGCGTCATGGTTAAAATCCGGCGCTGTCCCCAATCTACAGACCCTATCCGGAGCGTGGCTACTGCTCCCTCACCTTGTAGCCGAGCCGGCAAAATGGTGCATTCTGCCCCCACATTAAATTCCAACCACGCCCGATGGAGCCCCGGACGGGTTGGGCGGAAATCTACTTGCACAGTCAAGCACTCACCCGGTCCCAAAGAAAAGCCCCCCAACGGAGTGACAGTAAAACTAGCCGCCTCTGGACCCTGCAGGCTCACTGTCCCTGCAATCGACCGGGAAGCACTAACATTACGCAGAACGCAGACCTGCTGCCGCCGTGTCACGCCAACCGCTGTCCGGGGGAAGAGTACGTCTGCCACGGTAGCCTCGCACGGCGGGTATCCCACCCCCCAGACGGTCAGCTGTGCTGGTGCCCCACAGTCGCCAACAACTGTCAGCGTCGCCTCGCGACGCCCAACTGCCTGTGGCGTAAACCGTACCTCTACCGGCACGCATTCGCCCGCTTTGAGCACGCGTCCAGCCAAGACCTGGACCAGAGCGAAATCGCCCGGATTGGTCCCGCCGAAGGATGCTTGCACAATCGTGACAGGAAAGTTCCCCACGTTGCACAAAATTGCCCCCAGCGAACTATCAACGCTCGTCCCTACCGGGGTTGCCCCAATAAAGGCGAGTGCTGCCGGTAGCTGGAGCCGCGGGGCCGCAACGACAAAGCTCGTATCACTCGTATCGGAAGTGGCCGGAACATAGGCCTGCTTGCTAATAAAGCCATCCATCCCACCGACGCTGGTTATGCGGAGTGTCCCGAAGCTCCGGGAGCCAGTGAATTCGCCTCCCTCGTACTGATTGCCGTAACCATCCCGTGCCGTCGTGGAGCTATAGTTCGGGCGCGGAGAGAGCGCACCAATTACGGCTCCCAAAACTTGATTCGTCGTCCGATACCAGCCAGTGTAAGTGGAATAGTAGTTCGGGCTGGGGCTCTGCAACCGTACCACACCACCTCCAGGAGCAACGCCAAAATGGGCGTGCCGTCGGAAGCGCCCCTCCACGAAAATGGTATCATTCCGCAGCGCAACACGGTCACCAAAGACACGCCCACTATTGTCCCACGTACCTCCAATCCGGTACATCCAACGGTAGACCGCCGTAGAAGCAGAGCCATCAAAGGCAATCAAAAAGGCATTCGTGGTATCCAAAGCGTTGCCTAAGGAGAGGAACTGAGTACTCCCAACGTAACACTGGGGGCTTTCGTACCAACCGACGACGTAAGCATTGCAGTTGGCATCCACTACGACACCTGTTGCCTCATCATCGAGCGTCCCACCGATGGAAAACAGCCATGTCAGCGCCCCCTCAGGGTCTAAGCGCGCAACGAAGGCATCACGTCTGCCACGGCTAACCAGAGTTTGTCCTCCCCACCGCAAGGTGTCTTCAAACGAGCCGACCACATACACGCACGAGCCATCCGGGGAGACTGCAACGCTGGTAACCCTATCATTTCCCCGACCACCCACAGGAAAGGCCCACGCCCAAAAGGTCTGGCTTGGGGCAGAGACCCGAATCCGATATCGTCCCGGAGCTGGCGGCACCCAAGTGTAGGAAAGCCCCCGCACACCGGTTGCCAAGGAGCGCCAGGTTCGCCCCTCATCCGTGCTGTAAGCCAAATCCACAGGCTGCGTTGGCTCAACACCTGCCCAGAGGATCCGCACTGTGTCGCAGACGGAGATAGTGTCGCCGCCATGAGGCCGGAGCAGAATCACCCGACCAGGCCCCCCTACTAATGGCACTTGGAGCTCGCAGGGCTCTGCCACACCCAAAAGCGTTGCCTGCCGATATGCCCGCGCTGCTCCCTGACGGAACTCTACCGTCACCCGTAACTCCTCGCCTGGCCGAATCACCGCCGGTAGAGCCGGCGCTGTCGCCACAACTGTATAGTACTGTGGCGGACGTACCTCAACTCTCTGCACATCCAACGGGGCAACAAGCGGACGCAATATGATATCTTGTTGCACCCGGGAGCCTGGGTCTGGATTGCCAAAGTAGACTAAATCCGGCGCCTGAACCCGAGCCACACTCTGCGGTGGCGCAACATACCCCGTGGCAACTTGCATATTGGCACGCAGAAACGTGACCTCCAATCTGCGATACCGACTCTGCTCCGTGCAACCATAGGGAGCAACCCACAAAAGCTCGCATACCTGCCGACTCTGCGCCTCCAGAGCAATCTGCCGATAAATGCCCTCCAGCTCTTGCTTCGTATACGCTGTAAAGGCTTTCCCACCCGTACTGCGGGCGATACGGTCCAGGTCTGCATTCATCGGCATGCTCACCGTGATGGCATAAACAATGGCCCCTGTCATGCGGGCATGGGCAATGATGGTATCTGTCTTGGGCGGAACATTCGGCTGCCCATCTGTCAAGAAGATGACAAACCGACGAATATCTGGAGGACGCGTCTGCAATAAGGGCAGTGCACCAGCACCAGGTTTGAGGAAAGCCGGGTCGTACCGTGTTCCTCCACGAGCCCTCAAGGTGTCAATGCCGGTGAGCAAATCCGCCCGTCGGTTCGTAAAAGGCACAATGAGCTCTGCATCCGCATCAAAAGCAACAACCGCAATCGCTGTTCTACCCACGAAGTTGACCATGTTGACAAACGTCTTGGCTGCATGCTTGACCCAATCCCACCGAGTCTCGTGTGCTACTGGATCAACGGTGTCGTTCATAGAACCACTGCGATCCAGCACTAAAACAGCGCTGAACTCCGGATCTCCGGTCAGCGTGGTACAGCGAAGACTTACCGTCGGATCAACCACTACACCGTTGTCCACCACGCGGAAATCCGCTGCTTTTAAGTTGGGGAAGGGTTGTCCCGTCACATCCAGCGCTACAACATTTGCCCGCAGATTGGGGAAATTGCCAGGATCTATAGCGTAGACCGAGAAACTTTGCGCCCACGCAAGCATGCTCGTAGCAAGCCAAGCGACCCAGATATCCAAGCACCGCATAGAATCCCCCTAGCTTATGTAACTTCACCAGCAACAGACGACTCAAGGAGGCGGATGGTGCGTGCAGAAGCATTGACTTCCACCCACACACCCAATGGCAGCGTGAGCTTGCTGCGCAAATGTCCGATGGGAAGTCCTGAAAGGATTGGGATCGGTAGGCCAGAAAGGCGTTCCCGTAAAATCTCCGCCACCGAAGGCTGCCATCGGATGCTGCTCCCAGGGACCCGCCCATTCCCCCACGGAGCTCGAAAACGACCAACAAGGAGAGCCACACACTGCTGCAACTTCCCTGCCAGTAGGAGCTGCGTCAACATACGGTCCACACGGTACGGCTCCTCCCCAATATCCTCCACAAAAAGCACGGCACCACGAGTGTCCACTTCGTACGGCGTACCCAAGGTTGCCACCAGCAGGCTCAAATTGCCCCCTATCAGCGGACCACAGGCAATACCGGGGTTGAGCACCTCCCAACTCGGCTCGTGAAGACTCCAGGGATTCACAGCTCCATCGGGCAGAAAGAGCGTGCGCCGGAAATACTCCACTGTGAAGGCATCAAAGGTAGAGACCGCGACCGGACCATGGTAGCTCACCACACGAGCTCGGCCTGTAATAGCAACCAAGAGTGCCGTGATGTCGCTAAACCCAATAACCGGCTTCGGATGGCGCCGGAAAAGCTCCCAGTCCAAAAACGGCAATAAGCGCATGACCCCGTAGCCCCCACGAGCACAGAGGATGGCGTCAACGTTAGGATCGGCAATCAGCTCCATCAACTCTTGAGCTCGGACTTCGTCAGAAGCTGCCAAGTAACGCCGATTTCCCATCCGCACCGTTGCGGCCAAATGAACGCGGCAGCCCAGCGCTGTCAACCTCCGGACGGCTTCCTCCACCTCCTGTGGGAAGGCAGGACTTGCCGGAGCTGTAATGGCAACGGTTGCGCCCGGACGCAATCCCCTCGGACGCAGCAGCGGGACAGTGGCTGCACGCTCACGGAACTCCAGCCGCCAGGGAGCCAGCCCAACGGGGAGCAATCCTACCATCCGAAGCCACTGTCGGCGCGTCCAGCTCATGTGGCACACGATAATAACACCTAACCCAAAAACTTGTTGCGCTCCCGCTGGAGGAGCGCTACAATGCGCTTCAACCGTGGGTCATCCCACTGCTGTGCCAACGGGATATACCGCTCCCACGTCTGCTGAATATAGCGTAGGGGATTCCGCTTCAGATCGTAGCCCAAACACCGCAGATTGTCCAGGCGCGTCGCCAGGCGTATCAACAAACACTCCGGTGAAGCACGGCGCAGCCGCTCCACTTGCTCCCAATCGACAGCATCGGGATTGCGTTCGTGCGCCCGCAAGTCTTTCGTCAACGTCTGCACCATCGTAGCCACACGAGTCCCAAAGTTGTACTCCAGCACCGCTGCCGATAGCTCCTCGGAATCCTCCAGCACGTCATGTAAGAGGGCTGCAATTAAAGTGTCGGGATCGGTTACCCCCACCTCTTCCAACAAAATCTTGCACACCCGTGTCACGTGGTAGAAGTAAGGACTCCCGTCACGACGGATTTGGAGCTCGTGGACACTGGCTGCCACATCGTAAGCGCTCAAGATGCGGTTCAATTCAATCGGGTCTACCCTGCCCTGCAGACGCTCAATGAGCTCCTGTCGCGACAGATACGTCAAGTTGTATGGAACCTCGGCTGCCAATGGGATTGTCCTCCATATGGGTTAGACTCACAAATGTTCGGCAAGTAACTCGCGAGCTGTCTGGAGAGCTGTCTCTGTCACTCGCTCCCCACTGAGAAGACGAGCAACTTCGTATGCCCGCTCCTCCGGTTGCAAACGGCGGGCTGTCACCACGGTCCGATCTTGCCATTCGCGCTTTTCCACCAGGATATGCTCATCCCCGCAAGCAGCAATCTGTGGCAGGTGGGTGATAACCAAAACTTGGTGATACTGCGCTAAGGCTCGCAGGGCTTGCCCCACTCGGTGAGCAATCCGTCCACTGATGCCCGTGTCAATCTCGTCAAAGACCAAGAGGGGGAGTCGCTCAGATTTGGCCAGAACGCTCTTCAGTGCTAGCATAATCCGGGAAATCTCCCCTCCGGAGGCGACTCGCACCAACGGGCGTGGTGGCTCCCCTCGGTTGGTCGTGATGAGGAACTCAATCTGCTCAACTCCGTGAGGGAAAGCACGATAGCGCTGACCTTGGAGCTCTACCCACAGCTCCTCCTCAGCTGCCGCTTCCTCTAGCCCTATGTGAACGACGAACTGACTATACGGAATCCCGAGCTCAGCGAGTAGTTCCTCCACAGCCCGCTCAACTTGCTCTGCCACGGCTTTGCGCTTTGCATGTAGCCGCTGAGCATAGCGCGCCAGCTCTGCCCGATACCGCTCAATAGCCTGCCTTGCCCGCTGGAGGTGGAATTCAAACTGCTCTGCTTCCTGCAGTTCCTCCTCCCAGCGACGTTTCTGCTCCAGAGCTGCCTCAACCGAACCATACCGTTTGCGAAGCTGTTGGAGCTGTACCATTCGCTGCCGTAACTGCTCCAGGCGCTCTGGTTCAAACTCCAAGTGCGCCATATACCGCTGCAGCGTGCGGACCAATTCCTCCACCGCAATTACCCACGCACGAGCCTCCGCCGCCGAGTCGGTAAAACGGGAGTCAATGCGGGATAATTCCTCCAGCAGATTCCGCACCCGAAGCAAGCGATCATGAACAGCATGCTCGTCCCGATAGAGGAGCTCATAAACCTGCTGGGCAAGGGCGTAGAGCCGCTCCGCATGTTCACTCAGCCGTAACTCCCTCTCCACTGCCTCCTCTTCCCCTGGCTGAGGGTCAATAGCAACAATTTCCTGCACCTGCCTCCGGAGCCATTCCCGCTGTTGGTGCACCTGCCGCTCACGATGGCAGAGGGTGTGATACTCGTGGATAGCTTTCTGCAACTGCTCGTAGACCGTTGTGTACTCCTGCCGTAGACCTTCCAGTCCACCGACATTGTCCAACAGGCGTCCGTGTGTCTCCACCCGCAGCAGTGACTGCTGCTCGTGCTGTCCGTGGAAATCCACCAGAAGCCGACTCAGCTGGCGAACAAGGCTTAAGGGAGCCGGAGAGTCATTGAGGAAGCAGCGGGAACCTCCACGGGCAGTAATTTCCCGGCGGATGACTAGCTCCTCGTTGTCGGAGTCATATCCCTGCTCTCGTACGAAAGCGCTCACCGCTCCGTGGGGCTCAAGCCGAAACGTCGCCTCCACTATCCCCTTGCTAGCTCCTTGCCGCAGGATATCCGCGCCTCCCCGCTCACCTAACGCCAACATAAGGGCGTCAATGAGTATCGTCTTGCCGGCACCAGTCTCGCCCGTAATCACATTGAGCCCTGGGCCAAAACTCAGCTCCAACTGCTCAAAGAGAGCAATGTTCTGAATGAAAAGCCGGCACAGCACCGCTACTGTTCCGCACGTAGCTACACGTCCTACTGCAGAGGGGTCTACCTATGCCCACCGAAGCAAAATTACACGATGCCTTCCAAATCCGCTTCACTCCGGATGAGGACTTGCCGTGCGCGGCTTCCATCGGCTGGCCCCACAATCCCGGCGGCCTCCAGCTCATCCATCAGGCGCGCTGCCCGTGAATAGCCAATCTTGAGCCGCCTCTGCAGCAACGAAACCGAACCCTGCTGATGGCGTACCACCAATCGAGCGGCTTCAGCAAAGAGTGGATCGCGCCCCCCAGCCCCGCTTTCCCGTGTTGCTCCTTGCTCGGAAACAGAGGGAAGCCAATACGGCTCCTCACAGCCCGGCTGTTGAGCGATAAAGGCACAGACGGCCTCTACCTCCTCCATACTCACGTAGGCATTCTGTAACCGGATGGGCTTCGGTACTCCGCCAGGTAGAAAGAGCATGTCCCCATGACCGAGCAACTGCTCCGCTCCGGGCATGTCCAGAATCACCCGAGAATCAACTCGCGAGGCAACTTGATAGGCAATCCGTGCAGGAAAGTTCGCCTTGATGAGCCCGGTGAGGACATCCACCGAAGGACGCTGTGTGGCTACAAGCAGGTGAATCCCAACCGCCCGTGCCAGCTGGGCTAAACGGGTGATTGGCTCCTCCACCGCCCGAGCCGCCGTCAACATGAGATCGGCCAGTTCGTCAATGACAAGCACAATGTACGGTAGTGGACGGAAGCGGCTGTCTAACTTGCCTTCCCGTATCCGTCGGTTGTAATCCACGATGTTCCGCTGCCCCGCCTGCGCCAAAAGGTCGTAACGGCGCTCCATCTCTAATTCCACCGCCTTCAGAACAACGACGGCTGAATCGGGCGTCGTCACAATTGCCTCTCGGATGTCCGGCGAGAGCGCCAGGAAATGGCGCTCTAACATCGCATAGGGGGTCAGCTCTACCTTCTTCGGATCAATGATGACCAGCTTCAGCTCCGAGGGACGCAGGCGGAAAAGGAGGGAGAGAATCATCGTGTTGATCCCCACACTCTTCCCCGAGCCTGTTGCCCCCGCAATCAGCAGGTGAGGCATGCGTGCCAGATCCGCACAGTAAACCTCGCCCGTAATAGTCTTGCCCAAACCCAGCGGCAAGAGGGCATCGCTTTGCTGGAAGACCGGGGATTCCACAATGCTGCGGAACCGCACCAGTACCCGACGATGGTTCGGGATTTCTACCGCTATGGTTCCTCGCCCTGGCACTGGCGCAATGATGCGCACCCCCGGGGCCTTCAACGCCAAGGCAATGTCATCGGCAAGACCCTCAATCTGACTGATCTTGACCCCAGCCGCCGGAACGAACTCATACTGCGTCACGATAGGACCGGGGGTAACCGTAAGATTCTCAATCCCAATCCGGAACGTCTCCAACTTCTCTTGCAATAGGCGAGCATTCCGCCGCAGCTCCTCTTCATCCACCTCTAAAGCGTCTTCGCCCGGTAGCAGCAATCCTGCTGTCGGTAGCGTATACTCAGCCTGCTCGCCCGATGGCACTGTCAATACTTTTGCCCGTTCCGATGGGACCTCCACCGGAGGCTGCGACTTCGGAGCCCGTATATGCTGGGGATGCACAACCGGCTGCAGCACCATCGGTGAAGCACCCTGCAGAAGGGCTTCTCCAGAAGAGGACTCCGTCACCGGCTGAGTGTACCCTCTTGATGATACTGCAATGCGCACAATGCGAGCTGGCTCCCATTTGTCCAGTTTCTCCGCATCCTCCCCTGAAGAACTTGCCGACGGTGCAGCAACCGGACGCTGTCGCCTCTGCTCCCACCTATCCCGCGTCCGAGCCCATAGAAGACGCACCCACGATATGGCCCGTTCACTCAGGCGGGGGAACTCCACCAGCACGACCACTGCCGCCACCGCCATGGTCAGCAAAAGCGCCCCAGCTGTTCCGGCTAACTGTCGCAACACCGTACCAACGAATGCCCCAACCTGTCCACTCCACTCCAAGGGGAGTTCAGCAAGGGGGGGAATCCCGCGCAGTGCGCCCACAAAGACCGCAAGCAACAGCGCAATTCCTCCAACAGAAGCACTCCTTCGCCAAACAGCTACCGATACCATTCCCCGCTTGAACAGCTCCCACGCCCACCATCCCATAAGCAGAGGCAGCGCAAGCGCCCAGTAACCAATTCCGACAACAATTGCCAGATGTGCCAGCACCGCCCCAAGTAAGCCCAACCAGTTCTGCGTCGTCTCCGCCTTGAGACGAGCCTCTGGATCGGCACGCAGAAGCCCGAGGATATCACCCCACCGAAGACTCACATTGGGCTGATCCTCCGGCGCATACGATAGAAACGCCAGCAGAAGGCACACGGAACCCACCCCAAGAGCTAATGCCCACAGGTAGTGCCGCTGGCGGTCGCGCCTTGTACCCCTCCGATGGCTCCCCCGCTCCCGTTTCGGGAGCCCTTCCGAAGACAGCGGACGCATCGCACACCCCTCTTTATGCTGCACATTCCGGCATATCTGCCGTCACCGACGCCACCTTAGCACTGCTCGGCTCCGCCGTAATCATACCACTGAACCATCGCGGGACAACCCAAAAACGGTCCCGCTGGACAGCATACTCAACATCGCGCTCCCTCCCCGTCAAGGCCAGAAACCGAGCATGCCGACTGCAGCGCATCATCACTGCAAAACAGTTCGAAGCAGCCTCCCGATAAACCGCCGCAGCCAGATGGGCTGCATCCGTTAACGCCACAGAACGATAGCGCCGCAGCCCCTCAACAATTGCCCCGGCTCCGACAACATCTTCGTAAGCAATCGCCCCGCCATTCCCAGCACAACAGATCAAAACCGTCCGTGGCCTCCACTGCCAGATGTACTCCAGTACCGCTCCGTTGTTAACCAACCCCGCCACGATAGTCCGAACCTCCTCCCCATCGGGAAGTTGCCGCAATAGAGGTGCCCCGTTACTGGAAACAAACGCAATAATCCGCCCGGCAACCCGCTCCGGCGTATACTCCACAGGAGAATTCTCCAGCTCAAAGCCCGGGATCGGCTGTCCCTCCTGCTCCCCTGCCAGAAGAACCGGTTGCGAACTCCGCTGTACAAATTCCCGAGCCTCCTCCGGCGTTGGGAAAGGCACAATCGCCTTCGCCCCATGCGCCAGCGCAGTACACAGCGTAGTACTGGTGCGCAGGACATCTACTACAATAAAGAGCATGCCGGCATCACCGCTGAGCTGCCGTGTTGGGGTCAGAACAACGTCAACCCGCATGACCACCGCCCAAGTGGACCACCAAAAATACGCCAAACTCGCCCTTTTCTACACCCCACACTCCCGCCCCCCTTAACTCGTCACCACCGCTGGTCGCACAGCTGGACAATGCCCATGCAATGGATCATACTCCTGTGCGCACTTGCCCTCGGCTGCACCCGCTCCCCAGCTCCAACCTCCCCGCACAATTCCAAGCCCATACTCGATAGCCTCACTATCTCCCCTTCCATCCTTCGCGTCGGACAGCCCGCAACGGTAACCTGTTATGCACACGACCCCGACGGAGATGAGCTAACGTATCACTGGAGTGTTTCTGCCGGCACCATTGTCGGTCACGGCTCGCGCGTCCATTATATCCCCGACCCTTGCTGTGGCGGGCTGACGAACACAATTAGCGTCGTGGTCAAGGACGGCAAAGGCGGGGCAGTACAAGGACAACTCCATGTGGCAGTCTCGCCATAAAGCCCTGCCCCTTTTGTGGACAGGGATCGTCTGCCTGCTACAGGCACCGGCAAGTTGGGGACAGTCCTGTTGTGGACCACCGCTACTTTCGCTCTCCGGTACTGAGCGGGGCGTCAGCCCAGGCACGGCACTGACCCTTACCCTTGCCTACCGTTTCATGCGCTTTGCCCACACCGTCAATGGTACTACCACAATTCCCGACCCGCTGGGGCGCACCGGGTTCAGCCACCTTTGGCGAGTGGAGGCCGAAGTGACTCCCTTCCCTCAGTGGGCCTTCCTGCTATCACTACCGTTTGTGGCAAAGGGACGCACGCTTCGGGTTGACACCCTCACCGCCACGGATAATGCTGCCGGCATCGGCGATGTTTTCTTCCTTCTCAAGCGCGATATCAGCCCAGCGGCTTGGCAATCCTCATGGAACATTGCCCTTGGGGCGGGCATCAAAGCTCCCACGGGGGCATTCAACCGCGAGCGCAATGGCGTGCGCCTTCCCCGAGATCTCCAGCCCGGTACGGGCACATGGGAAGCTCTCGGCTGGGCCTTCCTCGGCTTCTTCCCCTCAGAGAGCGAATTCACCCTTGCAAGCTCTCTCCTCTTTCGCTCACCGCTCCAGGCCGATGAGCTCGGCTATCGCAACGGTATAGAGTTCCAAGCTCTCCTTTCCGGCACATGGATAACCTGTCCGCTCCCATTCCTGCTCCCCCACGGTGCACTCCGGCTCCGAATGACAACGGCTGACAAACTCAACGGCATCCCTTTTTCCGCCACAGGAGGCTACTGGCTGGATGCCCTCCCGGCATTGACCCTCCTAGCCCCACCCTTTGCCCTACAGCTGCAGGGCACAATCCCCCTCCTTCGCCACACCCGGGGCCCCCAACTGGTCCACTCATGGGGCATCGCTGCAGACATAAGCTGGAGCCCCCTACCGTAGCCTCTACCACCGCTGAGCTTGTTGCCACTCCTCCTGAAGCCGCTCCCAGCTTGACGGACTGCAATAGGGGCGTAGGTATTCCAGGATCTCTGTTGCCTGTTCCGGTGAAATGCCGAAGCGGAGCATCCCCCGCAGATGAGACCGCAGCTGCCGCCACCAACCACCACTGGCTAATACCGCCACGGCTGCGCATTCTCGCTCCAATGGTGATAACTCCGAGCGTGCTAACACTTCCCCATATGCCACCCGAAGCACCAACTCCTCTAAAATTGGGCTCGCTTGCCGTAAGCGCTCCCGGACCCGTTCGCTCTGTTCGCCGTAAACACGAGCGAAGAGTTCCTGCCCACGGGCCAAAGCATCGTCCGTTTCTGCTTCTAACGTCTCCCACACCAGCCCTAACCTCTGACAGACCGTCCGCGCAAGCTGCAGTGCCTCTATCGCAGCCGGGAACCCAGCAAATAGGCACACCTGCAATAACCCCTCTGCCAAAGCACGGATAGGCATCCCTGCCCGCAGCGCTTGGGAAATGAGCTCTTGCAGAAGTTCCCCCTGCTCCGCCTGCCCTGCAACGGCACTGATACGCACCAACCACGGTAACCATGGAGGAAGCTGCACTTGCTCCACTACCGGTACCTCTGCCCCTTCTTCCTGCTCCAGCCGCCGCAGGAATTGAAGGAGCGCAAGAATTGCCTGGTGACGATGGCTAATCCGATTTTTCTCCCACGGCTCCATCTCCCCAAACGTTCGCTCATATCCCCGAGGCAGGAAAATCGGATCGTAGCCAAAACCTCCTTCGCCCCGCTCCTCTAAGGCCACCGTCCCTTCCACAATACCCTCCACGCACACAGTGCGCAGCTGATCCCGATAGCAGAGCACGCACCGAAAACGCGCTGTCCGCCTCTCTGGCGGGACGTCACGGAGAAGCTCCAACACCGCTCGGCGATTCTCCGCCTCCGTTCCGACAAAGCGCGCCGAGCGAACCCCCGGCCGCCCCCCTAAGGCTTCCACCTCAAAGCCGGTGTCATCGGCAACCACGGGCTGATAGATCCGTTCAAATAACGCCGTCGCCTTCAAGTACGCATTCTCCTCCAGTGTGCCCCCACTCTCTTCGCTCCCCTGCCATGGAACTCCCAAAACCGCCTCAGGAGCCACAAACTCCAGTTCCCCCGGGGCTACTTCAGCAGCAATCTGCTGGAACTCCTGCAGCTTGTGCCAATTGTTCGTCGCAACAACTATACGCCATCCCATGACGGGTTCGGACCCAGCTCCTCCCTCACCCGACGAAGGGCCTCATCCATACGGACGGGGTGTCCCATTTCCTCAAGAAGCACTCCCAGGGCCGACACCAATGCCAGGATGTCGGCCCCGGAGAGAGCCCCCATGTGTCCAATCCGCATGACCCGCCCCTCCAACTGTCCCTGCCCTCCAGCCACCCAGATGCCAAACCGCTCTTGCAAAAGACGGGGCAAGGAGCGATGCGCATCTGCGAGCTCCACAACCGTAACGGCATGCGATCCCCCCTGTCCAAAGATAGGCATACCGAACACCTCCAAAGCTGCTCGGACGGCACGAGCATAACGCCGATGCCGCTCCCAGTGCGGCTCCAGCCCATTGGCAAAATACCGCTCAAGCACGTACGCCAACGCCCGCACCAATGATACCGCCGGAGTCCACGCCGTCATGTTTTCCCTCCAGCGCTCATAGGCTACCTGGAGGTCAAAGTATACCGTCGCCGGAGGGTGCTTTTGCACAAACTCCCACGCCCGCCGACTTAACCCAACGAAAGCCAACCCCGGGGGCAAAAAGAAGGCCTTCTGCGAAGCCGCCACCACTGCGTCCAACCCCCACGCTTCCATCGGGCACGGATGGACTCCAACGGCCGTGATAGCATCCACACAGATGAAGGCCTCCGACACCTCCCGGACCGCTGCCGCACAAGACTCCAAATCGGCCAAGGCCCCTGTGGAGGTCTCACTGTACACAATCCACACCGCCTGCACCGGCTCTGAGCGACGAACCACCTCCTGCAATTGCTCCGCCGGAACCACCTCTCCCCAAGGCGCCGACACCCGAACGACCTCTGCTCCCGCCCGCTCGGCAATCCGCGCACAATGCTCACCAAACCGGCCTGCCGTCGCTACCACAACCCGACTGCCCGAAGGACAAAGACCCCGAGCCACCGCCTCAATCCCACCACTGCCCGAACTAGTCAACACAACTACAGGGGCGCCCGCCCCCCAAAGTTCTTGCAAACGCCGATGAACAGGCGCCAGAAGGCGCTGAAATGCCTCTGAGCGATGGGGGACTACTTGCTCGGACAGCACTCGCAGAACATCATCCGGCACGGGAACGGGTCCCGGCGTGAAAAGTCGATGCCCCATGAGACTGCCAAAAGTGATACAACACAATTGCCGTCGCAATCGCCACGTTGAGCGATTCTATCAGCCCACTGCCTGGAATGCGGAAAAATATGCGACATCTTTGACGCACCGCCTCTGAAAGCCCATGGGCCTCACTGCCAACAGCTACAACTGCCCGTCGCGGTAAGCGGACCCGCTCTAAAGGTATCCCCGCATCCGCTTGCGTTCCCAAGAGCACATATCCCCGTTTCTGGATTTCCTGAAGCATCCCCTCCGCCTCCTGAGCTCGGTGCAGCTCTAGATGGAACACTGCTCCCGCACTTGCTCGAACCACCTTAGGGTTGTACACATCAACGCCACCGGGCATGAGGATGATTCCGCGCCAGCCAAACCAAAGAGCCGTCCGCAACAACGTCCCCACGTTCCCCGGATCAGCCACGCCGTCAAGAAGAAGCATCCTCTCCTCCCACGTCGGCTCCTCCACCGGGTAGCTGACAACCGCCAGGATATCCTGAGGTGTCTCCGTTGAACAGAGGCTTGCAAACTGTCGCTCGGTAGCCGTGTAGACGACAGCTCCGCGATAGATAAACTCCTGGGCTAACCGCCGGACCTCTGCCCCCGCCCCTTCCCGTATGACCACAACCAACGCCCGATACGACCGACTATAGAGTAGCTCCCGGCATACCCGAACGCCTTCTGCAATAAACTCTCCATGGAACTCTCGCTCCTGCCGATCCCACAGTCGGCGGATGTGCCTTCGCATACTCTCCCTTAACATTACCCGCTCCATCTCTTGCGTCCCTCCGGGACACCTGCAAAATTACAGGACGCTTTTCCCTAAGCCCGAGATACGGTGGAGGGAAAGCAAGTAATTTTGTTGCCCAGCAAACCGCGCATAGCGTATGCGCCTCCTGTACCGCATAGCGCTCCCCATCGCCAGCATAGCCTTCCCCCTGCGAACCGCCGCTCAAGGCTGGCTCCCCAGCCCCCTACAGTGGCTCTATCCCCGAGCAAACCTTGAGGCCACACAGACTCAGCTGACCCCTTCCGCTCCACAATCCCTGGACTCCTTTCGCATCAAGTGGCGCGAACCGGCCATTTCCGGGGAAGGAGCTGTGCTTGTCGGCCCCGTCTTTGCCCAAGACAAACTCCTACCGGAACTTCCATGGGCACCGAACAATATCGTCACCGTCCACGGCGACACGCTATATGTCCTCAGCGGCGGGGGATGGCTGCAGGCCCGCCTACCTCTCCCACCTTTCCTCTGGGACCTGAGCGCTCTCCTGGATACCCTCGCCCCTCTCCCCCGATCGTATAGCCCAAATCCCACTCTCATCGCCTTCCAAAGCGCAGAGCACCGAACCCCCGACAGCCTTGCAAGTACTTATGTCGTTGCCTCGCAAACGCCGGACTCCCTCCGCCTCTTTCGCCGGCTTACCGTAGATATGCGTCCGTATACCCCCAATCTTGCCGCCGCTCTCATCCCTATCGCCACCCGTTCTACCGCCACCCAAACGCTTTTCTACGCCATCGTACACACGACACGGCCCCACGATACCTCTGCGTCCCCTTCTCCGTACTTCCGAGGTCTAACCCAGTTCGTCTCCGACTCCCTCCTTCCCGATTTCCCCACCGCTTACCTACCCGACATCCCAGCAGCACGGACTCTCTATAGCCCATCCCTCCTTTCCACTCAGCCGTCTCTGACCACTCTCCCTGGCGGAATCGTGCGCCTCCTCCTTCCCCTTCAACCAGACTCAGCGTCTGCTACCGTCATCGTCAACCGATTAGGACACCGCACCCGCGCCGATTCCGCATACCTTGTGGGACTCGACCTGCAAAGCAATCTGCCCAGCACTGGCATCGCCCCAACGCCTCTTCCGATAGACTCTACCGCCGTCCGCCCCTCCATCTTCCCCCTCTGGGTCCGCCTTCAACCCTCTGCCTCTGGAGGCGAACGCCCATACATTCTCATTGCCGAAGGCTACGACAGACTGAATTCCTCTGGCACTGCTCGGCTCCACCTCCACGATGCTACCGGACTCCCCGCAGCAAGCCCTCTTTTGCCTACCTCACCAGCTTTCACCGGCAGCAGGAATCACGGCTGGAGCATTGCTGTTGGGAACTTTGACGGTCCCCCCTCTAACAGTGTCCCCCCATTCTATCCCAACAATCCCGGAGCCGAAATCGCCGTCTGCCCCAATACTCCTTCTCGGAACGTTGCTCCTTCACGCCTGTTCCTCCTGCGCTACCGCACCGATTATGCTGTACCAAAGCCTTATCCCCCCAACACTTTCCTGTTCCCTCTGGATACAATCGTTTCCGCACCGTGTAGCGGATGGATAGCTGCTGCTGCTGACCTAGACGGCGATGGACGCGATGAGCTCCTCCTGGTAGACCAAGGGACCCTCCAAATATGGCGGCTCCGGGATTACAGTAATCCCCGCTTCTCCCTTGGAGCTCCCTTCGATACCGTCTGGTCCCTGACACTCCAAGGGGAACGCATCACAACGGTCACCGTCGCCGACGGCGAGGGAGATGGCAGAGCCGATCTCTTCGTACGGACAACCCAAGCTCTTTACTGCATCGGAGTGCCCCTTCCACCACGCTTCCTAATCCTTACGCCCCGCCAGGATACCACGCTGTGTGTCCACGATACTCTTCACCTGCGATGGGTCAATCCCGTGCGCGGGTACTCCCCAGTCCGCATTCTGTTCCAACCCTCCTCTGGCTCCCCGCCGCGCCCGCTATGGGAAGCGTATCCCAATGATACCGACACCGTCCACATCGCCATCCCCGTCCGCCTTCTCTTACCCGATACCGCCGGACGTCTCCTCCTCCAAAGCCTTACCACGGCCACGCCCCATGATTCCACCCCACTCCTGACTCTCCGCCTTCCCTCCCTAACGCTCCTTAGCCCCACGGTAGCAGAAACGCTCTCTGTCGGTACCTCCGTCGTGTTCCGTGGAATTTGCTCCTGCACAGACACCCTCATTCTCACAACGCCTGACACCACTTTCTCCCTCCGACCCGACTCAACGGGTACCTTCTCTGTTACCCTCCCCGTACCTTGCTCACCTCAGCCTGGTTGCACAAAAGAGCTCCAACCCTGGACTGTCCTTCTATCCGCCCGTGCGGATATCTTCACGACCCGAATTCCCTATCACTTCTTCCGTCGCCCTGCTCCAGCCCCGGCTACACTCATCCTCTCCCCGACGGGTATATGCCCAGAGATATCGGCTTCCGTTGACATCGCCCGCTGTCCCCTCCCAATAGTGGCTTACTCCACCGATGGAGGAGCCTCCTTTACAGAACTTCCCCCTCCTATTCCCACGGCTACTCCCCATTGGCTTCTTCCTCCCCTGGCCCATGACACCATCTGGCTCCGACTTTGCTGCACCAACGGCTGTTACCGCATAGATACAGTCGTAATCCTCCGCTTTCCCTTAACCCTCCACTTGCTCGCTCCCAACCCCCTTCAGCTTCCTTCCCAAAGACTCCAAATTCACTACAGCTTTACCACCTCCGGCTCCGCCCGCCTCCGCATTATGGATGCAGCAGACAACCTCGTCCAAGAGCTTGTGCCCTGGCGCTCCCATATCCCTCAGACAACCTACTGCGAGACATGGGACGGAACTTCCTCCAGCGGAGAGCTCGTACCTACGGGAACATACTACGTCGTCATTGAACACCAGCAAAACCGCTGGATCTTCCCCGTTTTCGTCTACTGGAAGTACCCACAGAAATAATCCCGACCATGCGCGTCCTTCTGATTGAAGACGAGCATAAACTGGCAGCCTTCCTGAAGCGAGCTCTGGAGGAGGAATCGTACACTGTCGACGTGGCATACGACGGAGAAACTGGTTTGATGATGACCCAACAGCATATCTACGACGCCATCATCCTGGATATCATGCTTCCCAAATTGGACGGTTTCGCCCTTTTGAGCCGCCTGCGGACCCAAGGCGATACAACGCCCGTCATTGTACTTACGGCTCGCGGTGCTCCCGAAGAGCGGGTAATGGGGCTGGACTTAGGTGCCGATGATTATCTCCCGAAACCCTTCCATCTCGAAGAGCTCTTGGCTCGCCTGCGCTCCGTCCTACGTCGCTCCTCGCCGGAGAAAGCCGTGCGCCTGCAGTGTGGAGATTTGCTCCTGGACACCCGCTCCCGAACGGCGTACCGAGCTGGCCGAGAGATTCCCCTTACCCCACGGGAGTACTCACTTTTGGAATACCTGATGCGCCACAAAAACCAAACACTAAGCCGAAGCCTTATCCTGTACCACGTCTGGTCTAACATGGATATTGACTCCAACATCGTGGATGTCTACATCAAGCGCCTCCGCGAAAAGATTGAAATACCCAATGCCCCACAGTTAATACAGACCGTTCGCGGAAGCGGTTACCGCCTCCGCGATCCTCAACCTTCCGAGGAACCCCACACCTAACCTCACTGGACAGCCACAAAAATGGCCCCCTCCTCTCCCCAGACACTCCAGCAGCAGTACCTCGTCTGAGTGCCTGCAGAAAAGAGTAAGCCCCTCCCCCGACAAACTGCGCGCGGGAGCATAACCCGAGGCCCCAATCCAATTGCGGCAAGGCAGACGCCTTTCCGCTCAGGGCAATCTGATTGTGGCAAGGCAGATGTTGCCTGTCTGCGACGAATGGTTTTCGGCAAAGAGAAAAGGGCAAATGCCAACTGATCTGCCGATTCCTCAATAACTTCTCTTCACTATGACCTCCTATACTGCCGTCGCCCCCCGTTGTCTGGAGGTTTAATTCTCCTTCAGAGCTCGGGGGGAAGTAGGGAAGCCGAAATAATGGCCTGGACTACAACAAGATCTACATTGCCGTCGACTTCCCACCTCCTTCCGGCAAGCGGAGGTCAACGGCGACAACAAAAGTGGGGCACCAACCTTCCGAGGAGCATCTCCAAAATGCAGTTCTAAGCCATATTTTTGCAGCATCCACTGGGGGTGTCAATCGCACCACTGTGGGATTGAAAGGAGCGTGCGATTCACAAAGCGAAGGGCAAAGGGTGAAGGGGCAATCGCACCACTGGAGGATTGAAACCCTTCACCCTTCACCCTTCACCCTTCACCCCTTCGGAGGCAATCGCACCACTGGAGGATTGAAACCATGTGTCACAATAACGGGGGTACGATGACAAGAGAAGCCAGGCTGTATATCCCCAGTTCGCTGGCGGTTCAATTGCCAGCCGCAGTCCGGAATGCGCTCGCCCGTCTGCCCGCCGAGCGACAGCATGAGTTCCTTGAGTACTACAAGCGCCGCGCCAAGAAGCTAAGTACTGCTTATTTGCTCTGGCTGTTGACTCTCCATTATGCCTACCTTGGTCGCTGGGGAACGCAAATCCTATTCTGGTCTACTCTCGGCGGCTTCTCGGTCTGGTGGGTCGTTGACTTTTTCCGTATCCGTCGGATGATTGCCCGCTATAATGAGGAAATTGCCATGGCGGTGATGCGTGATATCGCAATTATAAGCCGTGCTTGATTGGAGTTATCCCATCCCCTGGGCATAACCCCAGGGGCTCTGTTTTTCCGTGTCGCAGCAAGGAGGAGAAGAATAGGTGAGAGCGATTCCCTGATTACTAACTACGGCGGAAGCAAGCACCGATCAGCCGCACTTGCCAGCTTGAGTCGGGAGTAAGGCTTATTGAGCACACGGATGCTCTTGGATTGAAACCCTTCACCCTTCACCCTTCACCCCTTCGGAGGCAATCGCACCATTGTGGAATTAAAATGCCTCCAGAGGCGCTCTTCCACCGCCCGAAGCCAGGGCAGCGGGGTGCAATTGCAGCACGGAAATAGGATCTACGCTCTGCACAAAGGCGGGGCAGGAAACCAGAGGGCTCTGCCTGCTCCCGCCCAGGCGCGGGCGCAAGACAGCTTCCTGGAAGCCCCCAAGAGCCCCTAAGAGGCCACAGAGAGCCTCCGGGGAGCCGCGGGGTCTTGGAGGACAAAATAGAGCCCCCAGGAGGAGGTTAGGACCCTCCGGAGGAGAGGGCGGAAGAGAAGTAGAGCGCAAAAGGAAGGCACGCGGGTACGGGCGCGAGCGAAAAGGCCCGCGCTTTTTTGTCCCCCTGTCACCCCCTACTCCTTTAGGGCAGAAATTTTTCTAGGGGCGCAGAGACTTTTTCGGCCCCCGCGATCCCATTTTGCGGCCGGCCAGGGGCTGGAGGTGTGCAGACAGAGAATTTCGGGTATCTGGAAAATTGCAGCTCGAGCCAACCGCCGGCAGAACAAGCTACAGAATTCAAACCGCACTCCCGCGGGAGCGGTGCAGAGTAGCAGGAGAAAGGCAGGTACTCCAATTCTACCGTAAAGGTGCGCTGCGATCTGCACCCTACAACTTCCGTCTCTATTCCCCACCCTCTAGCCAGGGCTAGGCACCACCAGCATAGCCGGAATCTTTCCGCTAATTTAGAGGGAGGTGAGACACCGCTGCCAAGTGATGGGAAGTGCTTTAGAGCTTCTGGCGGTTTCCATCGCTGCTTATGCTTTAGGTGGGATTCCGACCGCCCTCCTCATTGGACAGCTCTTCTTCGGGATAGACATTCGCAATTATGGTAGCGGCAATGTTGGTAGCACGAATGCTCTGCGCGTCTTGGGATGGCAATGGGGGCTTATAGTCCAAGTGATTGACATTCTGAAAGGAGTGCTTGCGGTTGCTGTCGTCGCTCCCCTTATAGCATCCGGCCAAACGGCGCGCGGGGAGAATGTCGCCAGCATGCTAGCTGGAGTAGCTGCTGTCATCGGACACTGCTGGTCCCCATGGGCAGGTTTGCGAGGGGGTAAGGGTGTCAATACTGCTGCCGGAGTCTTGGCCATTATGGCCCCGATAGAACTCATCATCGGCCTTATTGCTTTCGGCATCACCCTCCTCAGTTCGGGATATGTTTCCTTGGGCTCCCTGGTAGCAGCCGTCGTCGTCCCCTTCGCTTTTGTGATCCGGATGGGATGGGAAGAAGCGCTTCATTCGCCGCTCTTATGGGGAATGTTCGCCATTACGCTTATCGTCCTTCTCCGTCATCGGGCAAACATTCAGCGTCTGCTGGCGGGGACGGAACATCGCTTTGCGAGTGTGTGGCTTGTGGGACGGCTGAGAAAGCGGGCACAGACCGGAGCACGGTAGTATGCGTATCGCCATTATCGGAGCAGGAAGTTGGGGAACGGCTCTTGGAGTATTGTTGACCCGGAAGGGGCATGAGGTCACTCTCTGGACGCGTTCACCCGAGATTGCTTATGCTCTCCTCTCCGAACGCCGAAATCCACGTTTCCCGTTTACGAACCATTTGCCCCAAGGGCTAACCGCAACTACAGACCCTGCCGTAACCGAGCAGGCCGAACTTATCGTACTTGCTGTCCCCACGCAGTATCTGCGCACGGTGCTCCGTGAGTACTCCTTCCGGCTTTCTGCTCCCGTAATCAACGCGGCAAAGGGAATTGAGCAGAGGACCCTCCTGCGCATCTCGCAGCTGTTACAAGAAGTTGCCCGTATCGTTCCAGAACAATACGTCGTGCTCAGCGGCCCCAGCCATGCCGAGGAAGTCCTCCAGGGCTTGCCTACGGCAGTCGTTGTGGCCTCCGAATCAGCCGAACTGGCCCGCTACGTTCAACAAGTGTTCAGCTCCCCTGCCTTCCGGGTGTATACCTCATCAGATGTCATCGGGGTCGAGCTGGGAGGAGCTTTGAAGAATGTCATCGCTATTGCTGCCGGCATCGTGGATGGACTAGGGTTGGGACACAATGCTAAGGCAGCCCTTATTACCCGTGGATTAGCAGAAATCCAACGCTTAGGCATTGCCCTGGGGGCAGAAGCCCAGACATTTACTGGCCTATCGGGACTTGGAGACCTGGTGGTTACATGCACCAGCCCCTACAGTCGTAACCGCTCCGTCGGCGAGCGTTTAGCACAGGGAGAGAAGCTGGAACGTATTTTGGCAACGATGTCTATGGTGGCTGAAGGAGTTCCAACGACGCTTTCAGCATACGAACTCAGCCAACGAACGGGTGTGGAAATGCCTATCACTGCCCAGATGTATGCAGTGCTCTTTGAGGGCAAAGCGCCCCGCCAGGCGGCTGAAGAGTTACTGCTGCGGACAGCAAAGGCAGAGCATTGGTGGAACTACTCCCAGACATCACCATGACACAGGCGGGAAATTTCCTCCAGAGTGTGCAGAATACTGACTGGCTCATGGCGCCCCCCCGAATCGTAGCCCGTCTGATGCAGCTTTTGGAAAACGAACGCGCCCATTGGCAAGAGATTTCGCAAATCATTGAAGCTGAACCTGCCATTGCTTCCCGGATCCTGAAGTTGGTGAACTCTCCATTCTACGGTCTCCAGGTGCCCATTAACTCCATCCCTCAAGCGCTGGTCTTCCTGGGCTCGGTTGCTGTGTCTTCCATCGCTGTTGCTGTTGGAATCTTCTCTCGCATGATGCTCAAAAGCCGACCGGAAGCCGCTGAGCAGCTCCAGCGCTTCTGGTGGCATTCGGCATGCACTGCATTCGTAGCCAAAGCGTTGGCACGGCAGATTGATCCCGGGCTGGCAGATCAGATCTTCACCGCCGCTTTGTTGCACGATATCGGCAAGCTCCTCATGATCCAATTGGCACTCCCGCAATACAAAGAGCTTGAGCAACGCCTCCTCTTGGGCGAAACGGAATCGGAGGCCGAACAGGCAATCTTTGGGACAACGCATGAAGAAGCTGGTGAACTGCTGGCTCAGCGGTGGTATTTCCCCGACAGTATCCGAACCGTCATTCGCTACCACTCCACGCCACAGGAAGCGCCGCGCTTTCAAACTCAAGTGTGTGTCGTTCGGATTGCCGACCTCCTCTGCGAACTCTGGGATGCCGGAATCGGTGAAAGTATCCAACGCTTGTTGCTGAGCGAAGAACCAGCATGGTGCATCCTGACGGAGAAATTCCCCGAACTATCCGGCATGGACATTGCAACCTTCACCCTCAATATGGAGCACCACTTCCATGACGCTGCGGCGATGTTACAAACACTGATATCCAGCCAGTGATGCATCCGGTGCTTATCCAAATTGGCCCCATCACTATCTACAGCTTCGGGGCAATGGTCGCCCTGGCATTTTTGACGGCATACTGGATTTCCGTGGCAGAATTCCGACGTCGTGGACTTCCAAAGCCAAAGGATTTAGCCTCCTCGCTCCTATTCTGGGCATTCATCGGTGGATTGGCCGGAGCGAAACTATTCCACCTCTTGGAGCATCCGGAGGAATTCCTCGCCGATCCTCTCGGCGCAGTATTCAGCCCAGCGGGCTTGACCTTCCACGGCGGATTTATCGTCGCTGCAATCGCCTTCATCCTCGTCTTGCGACGGCGACGCATCCCCATCCGGCGTGTGGCCGATGCAATTGCTCCGGCACTAATTCTGGCGTACGGCATCGGTCGCATCGGGTGCCACTTAGCAGGCGATGGCGACTACGGCATCCCTACCGATGTCCCCTGGGCAGTGACATACCCCAAAGGCACAGTTCCTACACTTGCCCGGCTAAATCCCGAACTCCGGCGCAAATACGAGGAGCTCTTCCCAGGTCGCCCCGTACCGGACGACATCCCGGTCCATCCGACCCCGATTTACGAATTCCTTGCCTCTGTAGCCATCTTCGCCTTCCTCTGGCAGCTTCGCCGGAAAATACACCCCGAGGGGCGGCTCTTTGCCCTGTATCTTACTTTGGCGGGAATAGAACGCTTTTTGGTTGAGTTCATCCGCCTCAATCCAACTTACTGGGGGCTAAGTCAGGCGCAGTGGGTGTCGCTTGTGGCAATTGGGGTTGGGGTATTTCTGTGGTTTCAACGCCAGCGGTCTAATACTTCCGCTCCACGGGCTGGTAGCGCGTGAGGCGAACAGGCTTATAGAAGATGCGGGGTGGGGCACCCTCCTGTTGGCGGACAATCAGCGTGTGCTTGAGCCAGTTTTGGTCGTCGCGATGCGGGTAATCCTCCCGAGCATGGGCGCCACGAGTCTCCGTACGCTGGAGAGCACTGTACGTGATAGCTTCTGCCACATCCAGCAAATTTTCTAACTCCAGCGCTTCCACCAGCTCTGTGTTGAAAGAGCGCCCCGTATCCTGCAGGCGAAGGCGCGCATACCGCTCACGCAGGTCCGCCAGGATGCTTGTCATCTGTCGCATTCCCTGCTCGGTGCGGAAGACTCCAACGTAGTCCATCATTGCCTTTTGCAAAGTCTTACGCAATGGCGCTAAGCGTTCCCGCCCTTGACCCGAGCGGAGCTGCTCAATGCGGGAGCGGGAAAATTCCAGTACATCGTTTGGGAGCTCCTCCCACGTTGCACCGGAGCGAAGGTACTCCATGATAGACTTGCCCGCCCGGCGCCCGAAGACAATCAAATCCAGCAGCGAGTTGGTCCCTAACCGGTTAGCGCCATGGACCGAGACACATGCAACTTCCCCTGCGGCCCACATCCCGCGCAAAGGTGTATTGTGCTCATCCACAACAACGCGCCCATCCACATCCGTCGGGATACCGCCCATGGCGTAGTGGACGGTCGGCTGTACTGGAATCCACTCCCGTTTCGGATCAACACCGAGGTACATCTGCGCAAACCCGGTAATTTCTGGGAGCTTTTCGCGCAGCACCTGCTCTGGCAGGTGTGTTAGATCAAGCCCCACGTAGAAGGTACCATCACGCGCCTCAATGCCACGTCCCTCCCGGATTTCCGTGATGATAGCACGGCTAACGAGGTCGCGCGGGGCTAAATCTTTGACCGTCGGAGCGTATCGCTCCATGAAAGGTTCTCCGTGCTTGTTCCGCAGGATACCTCCCTCTCCGCGAGCCGCCTCGGAGATAAGAACCCCGAGCTTCCACAGACCGGTCGGATGGAATTGCACAAACTCCATATCCTCCAGCGGAATCCCCCGTCGGTATACAACTGCCATACCGTCCCCCGTCCCCGCATGCGCATTGGACGTCACCTGATAGACCCGCCCATAGCCTCCCGTGGCAAAGAGAACCGCCTTCGCATGGAAGACATGGAGCTCACCCGAGCGGATATCCAATGCGACAACACCCCGGCAGGAACCATTGTGGACGATGACATCCGTGACAAAGAACTCCGAGTAAAAGCGTACGCTGTTTTTGAGCGCATTCTCATATAGCGTGTGCAGCATCGCATGACCAGTCCGGTCTGCCGAATAGCAGGCCCGGCGAACGGGGATGCGCCGGGAATTAGGATCGGAGGGATTTTCTGGCTTGGTATGACCTCCGAAGCGGCGTTGGGCAATCTTGCCATCGGAGCGACGGGAGAAAGGCATCCCCATGTGCTCAAGCTCAATGATAGCCCGAATCGCATCCTGACACATCAGCTCAATGGCGTCTTGGTCGCCTAAGAAGTCGGAGCCTTTGACCGTATCGTAAGCATGCCATTCCCACGAATCCTCCTCCTCATTGCCTAAGGCGGCGCACACCCCCCCTTGTGCTGCTCCCGTATGGGACCGGAGAGGATGTACTTTGCTTAAGACCGCACAGGTATACGGCGGCGTAATTTCCACTGCCGCCCGTAATCCAGCTCCACCTGAACCGACAATGACAACATCAACCGTATGGACATGAGCCTGCATGAGCGCCTCTATGTTGCTGTGTCTGACATATCAGCGCACCTGCTTCCAGGTATGGACGCTTAAAACCGTGTCAAAGCCCAGATAAACGAAATAGAGAGCTGCCGCTATCACAAGCCCCATGACACTCCACAGGAGCGCCCGTGGCAGCTTGTAGTCACGCAGAATGTTGTACAGCCCCTGGACACCATGGTAAAACCCCAAAACGACAAACCCCAAGTACCAGAACTGAAAGAGGGGGTTGGTCAGACGCTCAACGGAGGATTGGAAACTATGCCCAGCTGCTTCCGTCCAGTGTACCGTTACATAGTGCCCGATAGTAAACACCACCAAAAGCAGCCCGCTGACGCGCTGCCAATACCAGGCATAGGCTGACCATTTAGAACGCCCGTTCTGCATGGTTCCAGCTCCTCCGTTAGACGGCAAAGGGATCAAAGAAGATCAACACTCCCATCAGGACAGCAGCCACTATCCCCGCAGCATAGACAAGGCGCAGAAGCGCTTTCTGCCGATACGCACCACGAGCAGAAAAGTCCACAACGACAATGCGGATACCGTTGAGCGCATGGAAGAGCACCACAGCGAAAAGGAGCCATTCAGCAACCTTAAAGACCGGTGTCGTGAAGAGCTCCATCTCCGCTTGGAATACTGCCTCTCCCTTGACAAGGCTCCGAAGTGCCCAGATGTGAACGAAGAGATACCCCAAAAGCGCAATGCCCGTTATCCGATGCAAAATCCAGGCCACCGAACCGGCATGCCAGCGGTATCGGCGGAGGATGCTCCACCACGTGCGAAAGGGCGAGAAGTCCTGCATATACATCTGCTCCACACCCATCGCTGATGCTCCAGACCCGGTGCAAACTTATGGCGCACTCACCTTTCCGCCAATGCACACCGCTCACAGTGAATAAAGGAAAGCCTATCCCTCTCGTATCTTTGCTCTCTGCAACAGGTCCCACCTATCCCCCATTGGCACAATGTCTTTCAAGAAGCTGCTCGGGCTACTCACGGCATCGTTGATGGTCTATGCGCAACATACCCCCGATACCGGTGCAGTGTACACACTTCCCAGTGTCACCGTCAACGCCTGGCGGAGCACCCTGCCGGGTATTGCTCCGTGTGCGTGGACATACCGGACTGCCGAGACTTGGGAGTTTCGCCGTAGCTATGGTGTTGAAGAAGCACTGCAGCGGATACCAGGGGTTTTCACCCAAGACCGTTCCGGCAATGGCGACTTACGGATTGTAATCCGTGGTTTCGGCTCCCGAGGAGCTGGAGACCGCTCCAACAACGGAACAACCCGTGGGGTCCGCATTCTGTTGGATGGCGTTCCAGTGACGGAGCCCGATGGACGCACGGCATTGGACCTCCTTGAGCTTTCTGCCCTCCGAGAACTTGAACTCCTGCGCTCCAACAGCACATTCCTATGGGGTAATGCCAGCGGTGGACTCCTCTTCTTCCGCACCTTCCCTGCCATGACAAACCTTCCCCTCACTTTCTCCCTGACCGCAGGGCAATTTGGCTTCCGCCGCGCTACAGCCCTGCTCGCTTCGGCATCTAATACAGGAAGCCTTGGGCTTGCCCTCTCACACAGCCTGACCCAAGGGTGGCGTCGCAATGCTGAAGGGCAACGGTGGTGGGCAACGGTAGCGCTCTCCTCGCAGTTGAGTCCCCGCACAGCCGTGGAGATAGGCGCTACGTTCACCTCTAACTTCTTCAGGATCCCTGGTCCGCTGGATTGGGATACCTTCCTCCACTCACCCGATGCAGCAAACCCAACCTACGAACAGCAACGCGCCCGCCGCGAGAACCGCATCGGGAACTTCCGCCTCATGCTCTCATCCTTCCTCACCGAAGCACAGCAGATTCAGACAACCTTGTTCGTGCAACCCAAGTTCCTGGTTCGCTCCGAGCGCGGGACCTATCGCGAGTTTTCTCGCGTCCACCTCGGAGGTAGCGCCCTTTACCAGCACCGGCTGTCCTTTGGGAGCAAAACCACCACTGATGTTACCATCGGCAGTGATGCTGCCCTGCAAGACGGACCAGCGATATTCTATCGCCTGGCAGCCGACGGAGGACGCGACAGCGTCATCCGTCAAAACAAACGAGAAGCTGCCCTAAATGCCGGAACGTTCATCCGCATACAACTCAGCTTTAGCACTGGATGGGATTTCTGGACAGGGCTCCGTGGCGAATGGCTGTCCTATCGGCTCATTGATGCCCTTGCACCTTCCCTCTCTGACCGGAAGACCTTCCATGCTCTATTGCCTAGCCTTGGACTCAGCTACCGACTTTCCCACTCCCACTACCTCTATGCCCACGCCAGCTCGGGCTGGGAAGTGCCAGCATATAACGAGGTTGACCCACCGCCGACGGAAACCGGTCATGGGATAAATCCGACTCTGAAGCCAATGACTTCTTGGACCCTAGAGGTAGGGGGTCGCCATGACTTGACTTTTCCCCCATCGGCATTGCTCAGCCGGCTACATGCCGAGATAGCACTTTACTGGATTGATAGCCGCAACGAGTTGGTTCCCTATGGTAGCGGGCGGTTCTATTTGAACGCCGCCCGTAGTGAGCGCACGGGCATTGAATTCCAAGTCAATGCCGTCTCCCCGTCGGGATTGGCAATCCAGGCCATGGCAACGCTCAGCCGCATGCACTACCGCTCGTACACCGTGGACTCCTCCTATCTTGGCAGATCCGGCCGAGCTGATTTCAGTGGTAACGCCATTGCGGGTGTTCCCCCGGTCCACGCAGCTATGGAGCTGACCTACACTCCAAGGGGGCTCCCTGTAACAGCGGGCCTCGAGTTCGTCTACGTAGGACCCTCGTACGCCGACGACGCCAATACGGTGGCTGTCCCCGACTATGCCCTCTGGCACGCCAGTCTCCGACTGGCAGAACCGATACGCTTTGCCGGTTTTGCCTTCGTTCCATGGGTAGAACTTCGGAATCTGGCAAATCGGCGCTATGTCGGCTCCGTCTACGTCAATCCAGACCGCGATATCCAAGGACGCGCTCTCTTTGCCGAACCGGGAATGCCTCGTGCTTTGAGCGCAGGGCTCCAACTCCGTCGCCAATAACCCACCTTCCCCGCCAATGATGAAGTTGCCGCACGAGCAATATGGCAGAGGATATCCCTTTATGCCCGCAACGAATACGGCACGTTCTTGCGCCGGAAAAGGAAGGAAATCGGCACTCCCTCAAAGTCAAAATGCTCCCGTATGACCTTCTCCAAGAAGCGCTTGTAGGAATCGGGAATGAGATCCGGATGGTTGCAGAAGAAGACGAAAACCGGGGGCTCTGTGCGAACCTGAGTGACATAGTTGATGCGGATTTCCTTGCCCTGGACAGCCGGTGGAGGAGTACGCTCAATGACCGGTAGCAAAGCACGGTTCAACTGTGCTGTGGGCACCCGGTATTGGCGGCGCTCGCGAATACGCTTTGCCACTTCCAGAATATTCGCAATCCGCTGCCGAGTCCGTGCGGAAACAAAGAGGACCGGGATATATGGAAAGGCGGGCAGCTCTTCTCGGACTCGTTGGAGATACCAGTCTGCCGTGGTAGCATCTTTCTCCACCAGGTCCCACTTGTTGAAGACCAGCATGATGCCCTTCCGGGCTTCCACCACATCGGCAACGATGTGCTTATCATGATCCCGCAGTCCTTCGTACGCATCTACCACAACGGCAGCGACGTCGCACCGCTGGATTGCCCGGAGAGTGCGCACAACGCTATAGAGCTCAATATTTTCCCGAATATGGCTGCGCCGCCGTAGACCAGCCGTATCAATGAGCAGGTATTCTTCACCGTAGTAGCGGACAACCGTATCGACGGCATCGCGAGTTGTCCCAGGAATTGGAGTCACAATAACCTGGGGTCTCCCGATGAGAGCGTTCACGATGCTGGATTTTCCTACATTCGGGCGCCCAACGATTGCCAATTTCAAGCGCAAGTCAGGCTCTACTGGCGGGACCTCGGGGAAGTGTGCTATAAGGGCGTCCAGCAATTCCCCAAGGCCGCGGCCACTTGCGGCCGCAATCGGATAAGGAGTTCCTAGACCGAGGGCATAGAACTCTGCGGCTGCCGTATCCCACTCAGCAGTATCGCATTTGTTAACAACCACAAACACCGGTTTGCATGCTGCTCGGAGCAACGCCGCTAGCTCCGTATCTATTGGCGTAATTCCCTCTCGCCCATCCACGACGAAGAGAATAGCGTCGGCTTCTTCGATAGCTAAGGCAGTCTGCTC
This sequence comes from Bacteroidota bacterium, assembly GCA_030550395.1. Classification (GTDB taxonomy): domain Bacteria; phylum Bacteroidota; class Ignavibacteria; order Kapaibacteriales; family HRBIN21; genus HRBIN21. Next base: position 88,170 of record JAUQPL010000005.1, read on the forward strand.
CCGGACAGCGCGGGCAAGAAGATCATCGCTTTCCGGAACCCATCCTCCAGTGTCAATAACGGTAAAGTGCCTCCCTGCCCACTCAGCATGGCCGTAGAGCCGATCGCGCGTCACCCCAGGGGTCGCCTCTACAATGGCGCGGCGTTCACGGATGAGGCGGTTAAAGAGCGTAGACTTCCCCACGTTAGGACGCCCAACGATGGCAACCAAGCTCATTCCACCGTTTCTAACAAGCGTCCGACTAACATGACGGGGGTCACATTATCGGCCTCGGCTGCAAAGTTGAGCACCATCCGGTGCCGAAGTACCGGAAGGGCAACCGCCCGGACATCCTCTGTAGAAGGGGTGTAGCGTCCGTAGAGAGCTGCCCGTGCCTTGGCTCCCAAGATGAGATACTGCGAAGCTCGCGGACCAGCCCCATAGCGGAGATACTCCCGTACGATTGGAAGTACTCCGTTCTGTGGACGTGTTGCCCTCACCAACCGGACAGCATATTCCACCACATGGTCTGCAACGGGAATGCGGCGAATGAGATGCTGGTACTCCACGATCTCCGCTGCCATCAACACCGGCTCTACTTCCGGCTCAATGTCCACCGTCGTTCGCTGGACGATCTCGACCTCCTCCTCAAAGCTGGGGTAATCAATCCACAAATTGAACATGAAGCGGTCCAACTGTGCCTCCGGAAGCGGATATGTCCCCTCTTGCTCAATGGGGTTCTGAGTCGCCAATACAAAGAAAGGCTCCTCCAAGCGATAGGTTACCCCCGCTGCCGTAACGCTGTACTCCTGCATGGCTTCCAGAAGTGCCGACTGTGTTTTGGGAGGAGTGCGGTTGATCTCGTCTGCTAGCACAATATTGGCAAAGATTGGTCCTCGGACAAAGCGAAAGCGCTTCTCCCCTGTGGCTAAATTCTCCTCCAGCACCTCCGTGCCGATAATATCGCTGGGCATAAGGTCAGGCGTAAACTGAATTCGGCTAAACTTGAGTGCCAATGCCCGCGCCAGCGTACGGATGAGCAAGGTCTTGGCAAGCCCTGGAACCCCGATGATAAGGCAGTGCCCACGGGCAAAGAGCGCAACGAGGAGCTGCTCGATAATGGCTTGCTGCCCGACGATAACCCGTGCAATCTGCTCCCGAACCCTTACAATTGCCTCAGCAAACTGCTCTAAGCGTTCAATATCACTGCTTGTCATCTTTCCCGGAATCCTAAACCTAACACCACACAAAGACGCCAAATGCACAGGGAAATTGGCTAAAAATTCCTTCTCACCCGAATCCTCTCAGGAGCTTGTCTCGCTCTACCCCTGGGTGGACTTCCCTAATTTTGCTTTTGTCCCGAGGTTCCATTAGCACATACCGAGTCTTGATGAACCAACACCGCTGTGACGTTGTCGTCATTGGCGCAGGGCCAGGTGGCTACGTTGCTGCTATTCGAGCCGCACAGCTCAAACTGCGCACTATCTGTGTAGAACGCGATCGCTTAGGAGGTATCTGCCTCAACTGGGGCTGCATTCCTACGAAAGCCCTTTTACGGAACGCCGAGTACATGCACTTTTTGAAGCGGGCATCTGAGTTTGGATTTGAAATCGGCAATCTTCGCATCCATTTTCCCCGCATCATTGAGCGGAGCCGGCAGGTTGCGGAACGCATGTCTAACGGGATCGCATATCTCTTCCGCAAGTACGGTGTGCAGCACATCCGCGGTACAGCTGCCATTGCTGATATTGGGGTCGTGGAAGTCCGAGATGAAGAGGGGACATTGACCGACCGCATTGAATGCCAACACATCGTTATCGCTACAGGCGCACGTCCACGGATACTACCGGGTATTGAGGTAGACCGGGAGCGCATCCTCACCAGTACAGAGGCCATGCTTCTGCCCGAACCGCCAGAGTCGCTCATTATCATTGGCGCCGGTGCCATTGGGGTAGAGTTTGCCTATTTCTACAATGCCTTCGGTACCGCTGTGACCTTGGTTGAAATGATGCCTCGTATCGTGCCTAACGAGGACGAAGAAATCTCCCGAGAGCTGGAGCGCCATTTCAAGAAGGAGGGCATCCAAATTCTCACCTCCACTAAAGTGCTCTCGGCAAAGCGGAAAGGGAAAGGCGTCGTCGTCACCGTTGAGAAGGCCGATAAGACTCAACAGACCCTTACCGCTACCATGGCGCTGAACGCCATTGGCGTTCAAGGAAACGTAGAAAATCTCGGTCTGGAGCGCTTGGGGGTACATGTGGAGCGAAGCTTCATCAAAGTGGACCCCCACCTCCGCACGAATGTACCCGGTATCTATGCAATTGGAGACGTCGCCGGTCCCCCTTGGTTAGCCCATAAAGCCTCAGCAGAGGGGATCGTCTGTGTTGAAGCCATTGCGGGACATACGCCGCAGCCAGTAAATTATGCCAATATCCCAGCTTGTACTTACTGCCAACCTCAGATTGCCAGCATTGGCATGACGGAGCAGCAAGCTCGCGAAGCAGGTTACGAGCTGAAGATCGGTAAGTTCCCCTTCTCCGCCAGTGGCAAGGCATGGGGGATTGGAGAGGCTCGGGGCTTTGTCAAGCTCATCTTTGATGCCCGCTATGGCGAACTCCTCGGTGCCCACATGATTGGACCCGAGGTGACTGAATTGATCGGCGAGCTCGGCCTTGCCCGAAACTTAGAAGCAACGGCGCGGACTCTCTTCCGCACCGTCCACGCCCACCCAACGCTGAGCGAAGCGATCATGGAAGCAGCAGCGGTCGCCTACAACGAAGCCGTTAACTTCTGAAGCGTGGTACCACAGCGTGAGGGCGTCTCATGCGCATCATCGGGATCCTGTTCGGCATGGAACAGAGCTTTCCGCCGGCTCTGGTGGAGGCTATCAACAGCATGGGAGTAGAAGGGGTCTCTGCCGAATTTGTCAAGATCGGCGGTGTGCGGATGGATGATGTTCTGCGCTATGATGTCATCTTAGACCGCATCTCGCACGATATTCCCTTTTATCGCTCCGTCCTCAAGGTCGCGGTCTTGAATGGAACCCGAGTGGTCAACAACCCCTTCTGGTGGAGCGCCGATGATAAATTTTTGGGCTATGCCCTGGCAGCCAAGATAGGGGTCCCCGTTCCACGGACGATTATCTTCCCTACCAAGCAACATCCCCCGCGGACGACTTCGGAATCCATGCGCAATCTCATCTATCCGCTCAATTGGGACGAACTCTTCCAATACGTCGGCTTCCCTGCCTACCTCAAGCCTCATCTGGGCGGAGGCTGGCGGCAGGTATACAAAGTGCACGATCCACAAGAATTCTTCGCTGCCTACGATCAAACCGGTGATACTGTCATGGTCTTGCAAGAAGCCGTTGACTACGAAGAGTACTATCGTTGCTACGTCATTGGGAATCGGGTTCGCGTCATTCCTTACGCTCCCCATCACCCTTACCATCTACGGTATACAGCCCCTTATCAGCCAACGCCGGAACGAGAGGCCCAGCTCCGGGAACTGTCGCTCCGTCTCTGCACAGCGCTGGGATATGACATTAACACCGTGGAGTTTGCCATCCGCAACGGTATCCCGTATGCCATTGATTTCCTCAATCCCGCCCCAGATGCTGAGCGCTATTCCGTACAGGAGGGGAACTTCAACTGGATTGTGCAAAACACAGCAGAATTCCTGGTGGAGTTAGCTCTCCAAGGACGTCAGATACCCCCGACATACCGTTGGTCGGCTCTGCTTTCTCCGCCGGCGGACAGTACACCCACAAAGCCCGAGAAGTCCCCACGTCGGTCACGCCGACGGTAGGAATGCAGCCTCTCTACGAGCTGGTCCAGAAGTCGTCCGATATCGCCCCTGCCAGCAAATACTACTGGAGCTACCAATTTCGGGTTGGACGGGAGGTTTTGCTTCCCCTGCTGCAACGGCACGGAATTTTCCGCCCGGGGATACGGGTTGCTGAAATCGGGTGCGCAGAGGCAGGGGTACTGCTGGCATTCCTGCTGGGCGGAGCCCGGTCAGTGTTGGGGACTGACATTGCGGAATCCCGTCTCCGGACAGCTCGTCAGATTGCTCAGCTTGCAGCCGTTGACGCAGAGTTTGCCCTCCACGACATCCTCCACGATCCAGTCCCCCAGTCGTGGCAGCGACGGTACGAGCTCGTTCTTCTACGTGACGTGTTAGAGCATTTGGACAACCCTCTGGAAGCTCTCCAGCGTATTCGGGAACTTCTCCGTCCTGGAGGATTTCTGCTCATCACTTTTCCCCCATATCCCTCACCCTACGGTGGGCATCAGCATCTGCTGCGGAACTTTTGGGGGAAGCTGCCTTACGTCCACCTTCTCCCTGAGCGTCTCTTTGAGCGCCTTATTGCCTCTGGGCGGGAACCCGATCGCACGGAGGTCCGTCGGCTTCGCCGCATCCGACTCTCACTACCCGATATCCCTCCCCTTGCCCGGAGAGCAGGCTATCGGATTCGGCTTGAAGAGCACTACCTCCTCCGCCCTGTCTTCCGGTTCAAGTTCGGTCTACCCATCCCTGCTGTCCGCATTACGGCTTTTGCCCGTCGTTTCCCGAGCATAGCACAGTACATCTGCATGGAAGCAGGATACGTGCTCCAATGGAACGGCGACGGGTCTTAGTCATCGCTTACTACTTCCCGCCTTCGGGAGGTCCAGGAGTGCAGCGAGTGCTCAAGCACGTCAAGTACTTGCCCGAGTTTGGCTGGGAACCGGTGGTGTTGACTGTCCGCGAGGGGGAATTCCCTGCTCGCGACCCTAGCCTCCTGGAAGAAATCCCGGAGGGTATCCACGTAGAGCGGACTCCCATCTTGGAGCCATATAGCCTCTATCGCCTCCTGACCCGCCGGAAAACTCCTATAGACATTCACGTTCTGACCACCACTTCGCGGCACCATTCCTTTGCCGAGCGGCTTGCTCAGTGGATTCGGGCAACATTCTTTATTCCTGACGCCCGCATCGGATGGCTCCTGACTGCCGTACCGGCGGGCAAACGCTTGATACGCCGCTTCGGTATATCGGCCCTCTACAGCTCTTCGCCCCCTTATACGTGCTCCCTCATCGCTCGCCAGCTAAAACGGTGGAGTGGTCTACCCTGGATTGCTGGGTTCCGGGACCCATGGACTGGATTTTTGACCACTCCACGCCGGTGGTGGCTCCCTGCCGCCATTGACCGTCTCCTTGAGCATAGCGTTTTCGCAGAAGCCGACCTTGTCGAATACGCATGGGAAGGCATCGCTGAAGATGCTCTCCGCAAATATCCGGAGCTTCCGCCTACAAAATTCGTCTACATTCCCAATGGCTTCGATCCCGCAGATTATCCGAATCCAACGCAGCAAAGAAATGAGCGCTTTACCATCACCTACAGTGGCTCTCTCTACGGACGGCGGAATCCAGCCGTACTCCTGCAAGCCCTGGAAATACTTGCCCGCCAGGGAGTCCTCTCGCCCACTGATATCTGCCTCCGCATTGTGGGACGCTGTGGAGAAGAAGTTGTAGAAACTCTGCGACGCTCCCCCTTCTTCGCCTCCGTAGAGCTCATCCCATACGTTCCTCACCGCCAAAGCCTCCAGTATGTCGTCTCCGCCGACCTTCTCCTCCTTGTCGTAGATGAAGCTGAAGACAGCCATGCCATTGTCCCAGGCAAAGTGTTTGAATATCTCGGCTCAGGAAAGCCCATCTTGGCAATTGCTCCCCATAGCAGTGCAGTAGAACGGTTACTCCACGAGACCGGAAGCGGCATCGTCGTGGACCGCACAGAGCCTGAACAGTGCGCCCACATCGTTGAGCGGTTCTACCGAAGCTGGCAAACCAATACCGAGCCGCCTCTTTCCCCTCGCTGGGACTGCATCCGCCGCTACGAGCGCCGAACAGCCGCACAGCAGCTGGCCAGACTACTGGACACACTCCAGGCAACACAACGCTTCCAGCACAAGAATTCCAAGCTCCGAAACTGACGTTATCCCCAGCTACACTTCCAGCTCAGCGAAGCAGGAAGGCGTGCGTAATGAGATGCCCTTATCACCGGACAGCCCAAGCCAATTGAACAAGACCAACGAGCACGAAGGTAGCGAGGAGATTCATCCATATCCCGACTCGCATCATTGCTGGCAGCGAGAAGAGCCGAGTTGCATAAGCAATTGCATTCGGTGGAGTCGCTACCGGTAACATAAAGGCGCAGGAAGTCACCATCGCCAAAGCGATAATTGCCGGCTCAACGGGAATCCCAAGGGCTTTCAGAAACGGCACAATCAACGCCAGCAATAGCGAAGCAAGAGCGGTGTTTGAGATGAGCTCCGTCGCAAAGTTCCCTGCCAGAAGTAGCAAAGCCATTGCAAGGAGCGGAGGAATATGAACGGCCTCAGCTGTAAGAACGTGCGTCAATACCACCGCTGCCTTGGACTCTACCAGAAGCCCCGATAAGCTCAGCCCTCCACCAAATAACAGGAGCGTTCCCCAATCAATCCGCTGCGCAGCTTGCCAGGATAGGAGAGCCCCTCGCCGTTGAGAAGCAGGGATCAAAAAGAGGGCTATCCCGCCAGCAAGAGCAATGTTCCAGACATCCACTCCCCTGAGCACTGGAAACCACAGGGCAAGGAAGGGGACAAAAAGCCATGCGCTCACAACACTTCCAACCACCAAAAGGACCCGCCAAGCAGCCGCATCCAAAGGGGGCAACTGCCGGTACTCTTCTACAATGTACCCGCGAACTGCTCGGAGTTCTTGCCAGGGGAGATGGATTCGCGCAACGAGAACAAGCCACCCAATAATCAGCAAGACCATTCCCACAGGAATCCCGTATTGGAGCCAGCGAAGGAAACTTACCTCAATACCCTGTTGGCGTAGCACCCCTACCGCAATTCCATTAGGAGCTGTGCCTACAACGGTCATCATCCCACCGATTGAAGACGCCCATGCCACCCCAAGGGCTAAAGCCATCCCAAGCCGCTGTAATGGAGCTTTTGTCGGGTACCTTTGCAAGCGATTGAAGATACCAACAACAACCGGCATCAGCATTGCAGCCGTTGCCGTATTGTTCATCCACATAGAGGTCACCGCCGTCGCTACCATGATGCTCAGAACCAAGCGACGTGGCGAACGCGTCACCCACCGACGGCTCAAAAGTAATAATGCCCACCGTCGGTCTATCCCGTATTCCCGCAATGCCTCCGCCAAAATGAAGGACCCCAGGAAGAGCAGTACAATGGGATCGGCATAACCCTGTACGAAGCTCCGCAGCGGCATTGCCTGAAGTTCCCCTTCGTGGAGGCGCACCAAGCTCAAAAGCGGTCCAACCAGTGCAGGCAACAGTGCCGTGACCGGCAATGGAACAACTTCTCCCACCCACCACCACGACATCAAGCACAGCAGTGCGAGCACCCGCTGCACACTCAAGGTAACAGGCACCACATGTTCCCGTGCAGTCCCAATAGCCACAACAGCCTCTTGGAACACCGGCAAAGGCGGCAGCAGAAGTATCCCCACAAATCCCCCAACCCCAACCAACAGTCCTATCCACCACCGAGGTGTTCCCCACAGAGCGCTACGCTGTTCGCCTAAAGGTGTCTCCTGCTGCATACTGCAACGACCTTGCGCACACCCTCTGGTACAAACTTCCAGATTTCCCAGCAGAATGAGACACAGAAACCCAACAAGCTTTGATGTCTCCGACAACGTGTAATTTTGGTGGTCAGTCATAACACACGCCCCTCATGCAACGTTCCCTTGTTTTCATTGCGATTTTGGCTTCACCCCTCCTGTGGTCGCAGCCTCTCACGCATCCCTTCCCCTTCCAGCCCGCCCTGCAGACACCCATTACCACAACCTGGTTCATCCCCCGAGGGTTTCCACTCTCGGCTGATACAGGTTGGCTTTCCATCCGAGATGGCGAATTTGTAGACGCCTCTGGTAAGCCCCAACGTTTCGTCGGTGCCGTGCTGTACTTTACCGCCTGTTTCCCCGATAGTTTAACGGCAATCCACGTCGCTTCTCGACTGCGCTCCTTGGGCTTCAACGCTGTTGCCCTTCGAGGCATAGACATCTCCAACTGGAACGATGCCAGTATCCTGGCAAGCGGAACCGCATCAACAGCTTTGAATCCTGAGCAGATGCGACGTCTGGATTGGTTCTTCTTCCAGCTCAAACAGCATGGGATCCGCGTGTACTTAGCCCTACACTCCCGATGGACTCCTCGCCGCGATGATGGAGTTGCCCGCTGGGACTCTATTCCCGCTGGGGGAAAGGTCGTGCTCTACACCGATCCCAACTTCCAGCAGCGACATCGGCAGATTGTACGACTGCTCATGGAGCACATCAACCCCTACACCGGACGTGCCTATAAGGATGACCCCTTCCTCACATGGGTGGAGCTCAGCGAGGAGAATTCGCTCTTCTACTACTGGCAAACCAACCGACTCCATCGCTCTGGCGGGTTCCTTTCCTACCACCACAGCCGTCAATTAGATACGCTGTTCAATCTCTTCCTCCGCCGCAAGTACGGCACCGATGCTGGCGTCCGCAGCGCTTGGTTTACCCCCGCCGCGGACACACAGAACTTCATCGACAACGGAGGCTTTGAGGATGAGTTCAACATTCGCTGGGTCTTCTACGCAAACAGTGCTGTGGCTCAAGCCGTGTTCCGAGTCACCGAGTCAGAGAGTCGTGAGGGACGTTACGCTGGACTCATCCGCATCGCCCAAACCAATGGTGCACCCGGTGCCGCTTACCTCTACACCGGCACTACGACAGCAGAGGCACGCCTCTACGAACTACGCTTCTGGGCCCGCGCCTCCCACGCAAACCGCCGCATTCGTTTCCAGATATACAATGCCGAATTCCCCTACCAAAATCTTGGACTCTATGTGGACACCGCTCTATCGGCAACCTGGCAGGAATACCGCTTCCGCTTCCGAGCACGGGATTCCGCTCCTGCTGCCCGCCTCATCTTTTACTTCGGACAGGACACTGGCGACGTCCTACTGGATGCCGTCCAACTGCGGATGCTAAACGAAACCCCGCTCCAAAGTGGAGAATCCCTCCAAAACTTCTCCATCGCCCGCGCGCTCTATGGGGACCTGACGGGAACACCAATGCCACGCATGCGCGACAATGCGGAATTCTACACCGATCTTCAACGCCGCTACTACGAGAGCATGTACCGATTTCTGCGCGACACTATAGGCTATCGCGGCACTATCATTGGTGGGACACTCCTGGTCACGCTCAATGACCTCTGGAGTATGCAAAGTATGGACGCAACCGCAGAGCTCAGTGGATGGGATTACCGTCGCAACCGCTCACAACCGCAAGGCAGCTGGTACATTGCTAATACGCCCATGATAGGGAGCACTGGCGCCGGCAGTATACCTGAGTTAGCCCACGCAGCTCTTCGCGGGAAGCCGACAGTGGTCTTCTACTACATGCCCTTCCCCTCTGCCCACATGGGAGAGATGGCAACCCTTATCCCCGCCTACGCCTCCTACCAGGAATGGGATGCTGTCTTCTTCCACTACCTTGCTGACTCTCGGGAAAGTTATGCCCTTCCCATGGTCGGACAAGGCAAGCACTACGAACTGTGGGCCCACAGTGCCGTCATGAGTCTTCTCCCTTCCGCCTCGGCTGCTTACCGCGGAAGACTTATCGCCCCAGCGCGAGAGACACTCCGGCTCCAGCAAACCCGCTACGCACTTCTCCATCCCCAATGGCAGCAGGGTAGCTTCTGGCTCAAATATGGAACCGATTCCCGCATTGTCCTCTTCCGCCGCGTCCTCATAGACAGCCTCACCGCTTCTCAACAAAGCATACTCCCCCACCGGACAGTGCCTGAACTTACCCAATCTCCTGTAGACATCAGCAACCTGCTCTCTGACACAGAGGAGCTCCTTTGGAACGCCCGCGATACCCTGTTTACGGTTACAACTCCCCAATACATCGCCGTCACAGGTCAGCTCCGGGGTATTCTGTCCGTTGGGCCGCTACGGCTAGAGCGGGTGGATGAAGGAGTCACGGGCACTGTTAGCTGGCTATCTTTAGACACCCTCCAATTGGACAGCGCTCGATGGTCGCTGTTGACCCTTAGCAGCCGTGCCTGTAATGACAGCGCCCTCTGGGAAGGCTCCACCTCTATCTGGCAAGGATGGGGAAGAGCACCGGTGATGATGGAGGGCATGCGTATTCGCCTGTCATGGAGGAGTAATGCCGATACTATCCGCCTCTATGGGTTAGACTCCACCGGCAGGCTGTCTTCTGGTCCCTTTGAACCAACGCGCCTGCCTGGAGGATGGGTCAGCATCGTAATAGACCAAAGTCATCCCCTGCAGAAAACCCCATGGTTTGTCCTGGAGCAGGCATGGACACCGAAAGATACTACCACCCCAGTTGCTGAAGTAGAGCTGAGGCAAACAATGCCCCGCCTTGTCCTGCCCCCTCAGCTGGCACAGAACGATGCTCCCATCTCATTCTGGCTTCCACCGACGGGAGCAACAGCTTCCCTGGATTTGTTCACCCCAACAGGACAGCAACACCACCTCTGGCACGGCTCCGCTGATGGTTCATGGCAGACGGTTTCTCTCCCCCGTATTGCCAGCGGTGTGTACTGGATACGGCTGACCTGTGGCACAATCTCTCAACAGCGCCCACTCATTCTCCTCCCCTAAGACCCCCCATGTGGTTGCCTGCCTGGCTTACGGAACTGCGCTATCTTTGGAGACACGTTCCCCCTCTCTTCCATGTGATCCGTGGTTGACATACCATTCTGCGAAGGTCCCATCAGTTGACGCAATAAGGCAATGAAACAGCGCGTCGGGCTCTTCACAAATCTTCAGAATCCGGAGGCTATTCGGTGGGCAGAGTACAGTGCCCAACGGCTCCTTGAGCTGGGGGCTGAAGTCTGTGCGGCTCCGGAATTAGCCTCCCGCTTTGCCCGGGAAGTATCCGCCCAGATTCTAGTTGAACCGCTGGAGCATATCGGCGAGCTTGCCGATGTCATCATCACCTTTGGGGGCGACGGTACCATCTTGGCAGCCGCCCAGCGACTGCTGACTTACGGTGTACCGCTCATGGGGGTAAATGTCGGCAAGTTGGGTTTCCTTGCAGAATTCGGCGTTCACGAACTGGACACGGCTCTCCACGCCTTCCTCCACGGAAACTACCGAATCGTGGATCGCACTGTCCTGGAAGCGGAGCATCGTCAGATGCGGTACTACGCACTCAATGACATCGTGGTGGAAAAGCATGCCTCCCCTCGCATGGTACGCCTGCGGGCTTACGTCAACGAGCACCATATTGCAGACTACCGAGCCGATGGACTCATTGTCACCACCCCAACAGGCTCAACAGCATATTCGCTCTCCTGCGGTGGTCCCATCATTGCCCCCAATGCCCACGTGCTATGCCTTACGCCTATCTGCCCTCACATGTTGACGCTGCGCTCGCTTGTCATCCCCGATGACTGCCAAATCCACATCCACGTCCTCTCCGAAGAGGGGGCGATTCTGGTCCCCGATGGACAGCGACAAGAACCGGTAGCATACGGTGAGACCATCACCGTAAGGCTTGCCCCATACGTTTTGAAGTTGGTTAAACACGCCGATAGCTCCTACTTTGACCTACTGCGGCGGAAGCTCCTATGGGCTGCCGATGCAACCTCTATCCCCTCCGTTCCATAACCCATGTCCAGGCACCGTCTCTGGGACGCCCGATACGTTGTCATTGACATTGAGACAACAGGCCCAGACCCCGAACGGCACCGCATTATTGAAATCGCCTGTCTCGTCGTAGAAAATGGACAGCTCACCCAACGCTGGGTGAGCCTGGTCAATGCTCACCAACCCGTTCCCAAAAGCATCACGGCACTGACAGGTATCACCAACGGAATGCTTCTCCAAGCCCCATCGGAAGCCCATGTCTTTTCCCGCGTAGCACAACTGCTGGCTCTCCCAAACACTATTGTCGTGGCTCACAACGCAGCTTTCGATTGGAAATTCCTCCAGGCCACCTTCCAACGATTGAGATACAAGGGACTGGATGGCATCCCACGGCTCTGTACCTATCGGCTGGCGCGCCGCCTGTTACCTCCAACACTCCGCCGCAAAGGTCTGGATAGCCTCGTCGCCTACTTTGGGATTCCTATTACAGACCGCCATCGGGCTGGTCCCGACGCGGAAGCAACCGTCGGCATTCTACGCCACCTAGTGGATATCGCCGCCCAACGCGGTATCCAAGAACCGATGGAACTGCTGCGCCTACAATATGCTCCGCTTTCCGTGGAACAGATTCCGCGAAAACTGCGGCGTCAACTGGAGCAGCTACCTCCAACACCGGGTGTCTACAGCTTCTACGACTCTTCAGGACGCTTACTCTACATCGGCAAAGCTCGCAACCTCCAGCAGCGTATCCGCTCACATTTCACCGGTGACCGCTTCCTCCAGCAGTTCCTCAACGGCTACCGAGTCGGAACCATCCTCTGGGAGGAAACCCCGACGGAGCTTTCTGCTCTTCTGCGGGAAATTGAGCGTATCTGGTACGAGCAGCCTATCGCAAACGTTGTAGGCAAAGAGCTGGATACCTACGGGTTCGTCCGGCTCACCCTCTCAGAACCCTTCCCAAGGCTGGAAAGCACAGCACAACTCCCTCATGGGGAAGACGCCTGGATTGGTCCGATTCCTACCCATAAACTCGCCTCACAGTTGGCAGAGCTTCTTCGGCAATGGTATCGGCTCCGCCCCTGCACGTACAGTCTGCGCAAGGCGCCGTATGAACGTGGCTGCTTCTACGCTGAGCTTGGCTCCTGTAGTGCCCCGTGTAATGGAAGTACCACGCCATCGGCATACCGACAGCAAGTTGAGGAGCTTCTTTACGATGCCACGAAGCAGCTTGCACGATGGCAGCAAACGATCTATCGGCTCATTGAAGAGCATGCCCGCACATGGAACTTTGAACAGGCTGCTGCACTGCGTCCCCTATGGCGCTTCCTCCAACGGTGGGAACGCAGTCAACTCCCGCTAGTCATACAGCAATGTAGCTTCCTGCTCGGTATTCCTATTGCCGGGAAACAGTCCGCAGAAGTCATCCGTTTTTCCACAGGGGTCTTCTGCGGCTCCCTTGTCATCCCCGCCCCTGATTTCAAAACAGCGCTTTTGGACCTCCTGCTCCAGCCGACACAAACCATCTCTTGGCTGGATATCGCTCGGCTGGACATCCTCTCCCGTTGGCTGGCTCAGCATCAGTCCGAGGTTGTGCTCCTCCCCCTTTCCGGCCCGCTGCCCTCGGACGAGCTGGCTCGGCTCGCAGAGGTGTTTGTACAGCAGCTCCAGCACCGTGTGCAGTAAGGAAACTGAGAGATGACTCCTCTAAAACCGTCCTCCTCCCCCGCGCCCATCCAGCACTCCGGTACACCACCAAGGGAACGCTTTGGTACCATTGACGCACAACGGCTGCTGCCGGCTTACCCCGCGGGGTGTAATCCGTTCTCTCGTAGGGCGAGGGGATTGCATCCCAGTTCCACCAAAAGACCCCTACACACCAGGGCACCGAATGGAAGAGAGCCCAAACAGCACGGTAATATAGCTCCTGCGCTGCCTCATCGGGAACCGCTTCTGGGGACGCTCCACGCTGGTATTGCCATGGCGCCGCTAATGCCCCACGGACTGACTGGCAGCCCACCTCCGTAAGTATTATCTGCTTCCCTGACCGGCCAGCTAACTGGGCTAGGCGTTGGCGATACCGCTGCCAACGCTGTAAGGCCTCGGATAAGGACGGGATAGGATCTTCCGGGGATTCCGTCAGCGGCGGATAAAAGTTGACCCCAATGTAGTCCAGCCCCTCCCAGAAGGAAATGCGCTCGTACTCCGGTCCAGGAAGCTCAGGCGTTCCTTCCCAATTGGCGGCATAGAGCAATCCCCCACGATACACCCTCCGCAAAGTGTCAATGAGCTGTCGCCAGAAATGGGCATACTGGGGTTGCGTAGCCGTCACGTACTCCGTACCAATGCAGAGCAATTCAATGCCAAGCTCTTCTGCCAAGCGAGCATAGCGGAGCATCATTGCGGTATACGCCTGAAACCAGGCCGGGCTGGGGACAATTGTACCCCGCCAGGCACCAGAGTAGACATCTACGTGCGGCTTTAAGAGCACCTTCATGCCGCGAGAACGGGCATCAGTAACCGCTGCCCGGATATCTTCCGGTGTCGAGGTCGTCGGATTAGGCTGCCCCGTTAGAGGATTCCGCCCATCGGTATTGGGCGCAATATCAGCGCTTGTAGGCGTGCTTTGGTACTCGAAGACACAGAGTGCAACCCACCGAGACGCCGTCTGCTGCTGGAGTTCCTGTAAAGCACCGGAGTGAGCCCCCTGACGGAAGGCATCATGCCGAAAAGCTGTGTAGCAAAATCCCGGAAAGCGTAACCCAACGACTCCACCGCTCGGCTCTACGGGAGAATCCGCACACCCAACGGCTAGAAGGAGAATTCCGAAGCAGAAAAGCCCAATCATGTATCCCCTCCTGTCCCAAGCACAAAGAGACGCTGAGCAACGCTATGGAATTCGGGCTCCAATGCTATAATTTCGGCTCGCTCCCAGCATCGGCTCCAAATCCAGTGTTCATCGGCAATACCAGCGTGGGCAGCCTCCACGAAAAGTAGCCGAGCGGAAATGCGCGACTGCTCCGGGAAACGGCGGAGCACTAAGTAAGCATACACCTGGAGCTGAGGTTCGTACAACTGGGCCAACGCTGCACACTCCTCAGGGTTTCGCACAGCCCCCATCTTCCAATCCCAAATCTCCCAGCCCTCTTCCGTCGGCAGCAGAACATCCATGGTACCAGTCAGAAAGTTCTCCCCAAGCGGAACCGTCAGCGCATACTCCCGCAAAGCACGGCGAAAGGCATCCCAGGAACGTTGCACGAAAGGGGTCGATACAACAGCGTGGGCACGCTCACAGAGCCACTCCTCTGTAGCGAAGGCGCTGCCGTACGGACTTTGCATCACCAGAGCATGGGCAAGCTGACGGAGACGCTCCGGCACGGGAATACCCTCAGCCGTTGTCCACAAGAGGACATGGGCCAGGAGCTGGTGCAACAGATACCCTAATATGAGCGGCTCGGGAAGCTCGCGTTCATGCTCTGAGGGAACGATCGTGCCATAGAGCATCTCCTCCGGCGTTGCAGGAAAGCCTAAGATTGCTCGCCGCAGAAAACTCTCGGGCCAACGACGGAACAGCGCATAGTGCGTCGCCGATAACCGCTCCTGGCTCCAGCGGACTGGTACAGGCTCCAGAAGAATAATGGGTGCTGGACCCACGGGCGGATGTGGTTTCGAGGGTGTTACAACTGGTACATCCCGCACAATTGGGACTGGGAGCTTCACCGCAGAACACAAGCGCCCTCCGTCTGCGCCGACAAGGGTAAGCTCCGTGGAGAACGAAAGTTCGGAGCTTCGAGCAAGTTCAAGCGGAGCAATCCCTAACCCCTCCAGTACAAATCCCAGCAATCCCTTCGGGAGACTCACCGTACCGTCCTTCGTCAGAGTCAGCGTCCCCGACAGCACCAAATGATCCCGGGCCCGTGTAAGCCCGACATAGAGCACTCGCTGCTCCTCTGCCTGCCGCCGCAACTCGTCTGCATACCTGGCCGATACATAGGCCGGGGTAAGCAGCGGACGCCAAATACCACTTTCTTCGTCCCACTGCTGCAGCTGCGTAAGCAGTCCCGCCGTTTCATCTATCAGCAGAGGCTGTGTCTTCCAGCGGGTCTCCGCCATACGGTAGAGCACAACGATAGGGAACTCCAGCCCTTTGGCAGCATGGATGGTCAAGATATTCACCGCATCCATGCCAATCGGGAGCACCGCTTCCGTTTCCGGTACTTCAGCCTCGATGAGGGCACCAAGCTCCTCCACGAAGTCAGCAAGAGTACGAAATCCCCGTGC
The DNA here is from genome assembly GCA_030550395.1 of Bacteroidota bacterium. Taxonomy (GTDB): domain Bacteria; phylum Bacteroidota; class Ignavibacteria; order Kapaibacteriales; family HRBIN21; genus HRBIN21. The sequence goes on from JAUQPL010000005.1 coordinate 104,089, forward strand.
TTGGAAGGAGCGAGCAAATTCCAGTAACTTTTGCACGTTCGCCTGTATCTGTGCAAAACGTGGATGATGGCGTAAACGCAAGAGCCACAGAGTCCGCTCCCCGACCGTGCGGAGAAGCTCTGCCAGTGAAAGCCGGGGCTGCAAAAGACGCAGTAGGCGGAGCGTCTCCACCACACGGTGGAGTTCCGAGCCTGCACCTTCCACCTCTGCCCGCCGACACAACTTTTCCCAGAAACTTCCCCCCTCGGTGAGGGCTACCGACAACAGATGCTCGTCACGAAGAGCAAACAAGGGTGAACGCAACACCACTGCCAATGCTACATCATCCCGTTCGTTCAGCAGAAAGCGCAGCAGGAAATAGAAGTCCTGCACCTCGGGCGTCTGGAAAAACCCAGCCCCAGCATGAACAACATAGGGGATCCCGTATCGCTGCAAAACAGCGGTCAATCTTGGCACAGAAAGCCGATACCGCGCCAGGATAGCAATATCCCGATACCGCGCCGGACGATGTACCTCACATCCCTGGACAGCACTCCACTCCCCCACCAGGAGAGGCTGTTCTCCATAGACCCACTGCAGAATGGAGCGAGCAATAAGCTCCTCCTCTGTGAGGCTCCCTGCCGAATCATTTGCTCCTGACTCCAATGCGACCAAAAAGCGCACACTTCCCTTCCCCTCCGGACGCCCACAAAGCAGGGGCTCGTATGCTACCTGCCCCGGAGCTTGCTCAAACAGAGAAGCACTCACCCGGTTGACGAAAGCAACAATTTCTGGAGCAAGACGGAAGGAGACCGGCAAATGGATATCGCCTGTATCCCTTGGCTCCGATCCCAGGGAGAGCAACAACCCTTTCTCCATTGCCCACCGATTCCGGCGCACAAGTTCACTCCGCGCCCGCTCAAATACTCGGACATCCGCACCCCGAAAGCCGTAGATACTCTGCTTCGGATCCCCCACCAAGAACACCTGCGGCCCGATCCACCCCGTATCGTGCTCCAACTCCAGGAGACGTCGCACCAAAGCATACTGCACGGGATTGGTATCCTGGAACTCATCCACCAGCAGATAGCGGATCTCCCGACGGAGGCGCTCTATTACGGCGGGTTGCTCCAGAAGGTGGAGAGCCTTAAGTTGTAAGTCGTTGAAATCCAGGACATTACGGGACCGCTTTTCCAGCTCTAAGCGCTCCACAACAGCCGTCACGATGCGGTAGAGCACATCCATCTGCTGGAAAAGCTCGGCATCCCGATGGCGATGCTGCCATGCCTGGGCAAGTTCATCAAGCAATCTCGCGATAGCATGGAGCTTCACCGGTATGAAAGAGGACTCCCCCACGACGCCGGAACGAGGATATCCATCCTTCCGGAAAGCCTGGTCACGGAGCTCCTGCCACAGCCGCAGCAGCTCTTCCACCTGCTCTTGACCAACAACGGATAAGGCCTGTTGGAGCTGAGTGCAGAGTGCACGAACCTGCGCCCGCTGCCCCACGGAAGCTTGCCGCTGGGCCGTCTCGGAACGTTCTGCCTCCTCTATCCCCTGCTGGAGTACCCGGAGTAGCTCCTGCAGCGCCCGCTCAAACAAGAAAAGAAACTGTTGCTGGGCCTGGCAAAGGCGCTCCTGCCACGGGCGCCTAAGGAGCGCTTCCAGGAAGACCAGCTGCTCCACGTTGCGGAGAGCAAGTATGACCAGCAACAGTGTCTCCCGTCGCCCGTACTGGCGCACAAACGCCCACACCTGCGGATCTCCCGCATTCAACAGCTCCTCCACCACATGGAGGGCCACTTCCTGAGCCAGCCGCTCTGCTTCCGCCTCCGTTAGCTCAGAAAAATCGGGCAACACCTCCGCTTCAATTGGGAAACGGCGAAGGAGCTGAGCACAGAAGCTGTGAATTGTGGAGATTGGAGCATCCATCAAGCGTTCCCGCAGTGGCTTCAGCCAACTGAGCTCCTGCGGTGTCGTGGCAGCTGCAATCCGCCGCTCTAACTCCGCCGCTATGCGAGCATACATTTCCGCAGCCGCCTTGCGCGTGAAGGTGATAGCCACAATATCCTGCGGCATGACCCCAGAGAAGAGAAGGTGAATGTAGCGCTCCACCAGGACTGCCGTCTTCCCCGAACCGGCACTTGCTGTAACAACGGTGTGCCGGTCCGTCCGAATTGCCCATAGCTGTTCTGGCGTCCACTGCATTAGAGTCGTCGCGGGACAAGGAGTTCCAACGACAGGTCTAGCGCCGGTGCCGAGTGCGTCAGGTATCCAACGGAGATAAACTGTACCCCGGTTTCGGCATAAGCCCGCACGGTTTCCAACCGAATGGTACCGGAAGCCTCTGTTTCCAACCGCCCGGCAACTAGTTCAACGGCACGACGCACTTCATCAGGGGGGAAATTGTCAAACATCACGCGGTGGACGCCCTCACATTGAAGGACCTCTTGCACCTGCGACAGTGAACGAGTCTCTACCTCAATCCGAACAGAGGCATCCCCTAACTCCCGGCGGCAGCGCTCAACCGCCTGACGGATGCCGCCGGCGGCTGTAATGTGATTGTCCTTGATGAGCACCATGTCATAGAGCCCCATGCGGTGATTGACGGCTCCACCGATGGCGGTAGCGTATTTATCCAACCGACGCCATCCCGGAATCGTCTTGCGCGTGTCCGTAATAGTAGCCCCCGTCCCCTGGACCATTTCGACGAAGCGGCGGGTTAAGGTCGCTACCCCACTCATTCGTTGCAAGAAATTCAGCGCCGTCCGCTCCGCAGCCAAGATCGCCGGCGCTGGACCCACAACCTCTGCAACCACTGTACCCGCCTCCACCCACGCTCCTTCCGATACCAACGGTTGCAGGATTGCCTCTGCATCGAGCTCCCGGAACACCAATGCTGCAATCGGCAAACCACAAATAACCCCAGACGCCTTCGCTATAATGCGCCCATGGGCCAGCGGAGCTTCCCCACTGAAGAGACACTCCGTCGTAATGTCTCCCGTACCCACATCTTCCTGCAAAGCAATCTGCACAAGGCGGATAATACTGGCGTCGTTCAGTAATTCCGATGCCCGAGATTCCATGCTCATCTCCATTTCTGACCAACCGCAGGAAGACAAAGGAACGGTATCCAAATGTCCCCTTGGGAGGTGCAGACCCGCAATCCGCAAAATCCTACAGTTAAGGGAAGAGGCAGGTGGAACTGCCTCCACCCTGCCGCTACCAAAGCAGAATACGCCGGTATGACCCGACCCACCATATCTATCCACTGCATGGCCACCCACCCAGACTCTGGACAGAAGTACTGCACCCGTACACTTCCCCCCTCCCAGCCCTCCACTTGCACAACGGGCAAACTCGCCTGTGCCTCCGCCACTTGGCTTGGTCCTTGCCGCAGGAAGAGAAAATCCCCTTGCTCCGGATCCCAATTTGTAACCGCCATATCTAGCCGATGCGAGCACCATGCGCGTACCTTTACCGTATCACCGAATTCCCGCGGCAAGCTTATCCAACCCGCTGTATAGTCTGCCGTATACTGACTGGGTTGCAGCTTCCTATCGCCAACCCAGACCTCTAAATGTTCTACCGGACGGATAGGAAGCCGCACAAGGCTCCCATTCCCGATGCGAACCAACTCCCACTCTACACTATACCTCCCATCCGCGTTGACATCGGCAAAAGCGAATGCTTCCACAACGCTCCGCGTTCCCGAACGCCAGTCCGGCTCCGGAGTAAATGCCCCAGACAGATTCCGGTATATCCGCACCGTGTCCCACCATGCACCCGCCACGAGGTCCAACCCTCCATCACCATCGAGGTCCACCAACGCTATATCAGAGCTATACCCAGAAAAGGCAGAATACCATGACGGTGACGTCTCCAGTTCTCCACCTCTATTCCGAAAGAGAGCATACCGTCCGCTACCCCCCAACTGCCGATTGAAGGAGAATACGACATCCACCCAGCCATCCCCATCCACATCGCCGGTAGCAAGGGAGTTTGCATACTCTACTTGCGCGGCTAGCCAACCGGGCTGCGTTTCCAACACGCCATGACGGTTGAAGTAAATACGGCTCCGTCCCCGGCTACACGCAACGACTATATCTAGCCAGCCATCCCCGTTGAAATCCTCCCAGGCAATGTCGTATGCATAGCTACTATCGGCACTACGCCATGTGGCAACTGGGCTCAACCTACCGTCTACATTCCGGTAGACCCGAACTGGCTCTGGTGAACCTTGATACGCTTCCCCTCCAGCAACCGCTAAATCCGGACGTCCATCCCCGTCCATATCCCCCCAGGCACAGCGGAAGGTAGCAAAGCGTTCGCTCGCCCGCCACGATGGAAGCCGCTCCAACTCACCTTTCAGATTCCGGTAGAGCTTAATCCCTCCACTGCTCCCGAAGCCCCCTTCCCCCAAGTACTCACAGACAGCAACATCAAACCAGCCATCGCCATCCACATCGGCAACCGCAAGGTGCCCGTGATATCCACGATCACTGGAGGACCACGATGGGCTTTGCTCTAAGACTCCACCCTGGTTCCGATACACAAGCACGGGCTGCCGCTCCATATCATTACCGCAGGCAACAACAAACTCCGGCAACGTATCCCCGGTCAGATCAACCAACGCCCCACCAGTTGCATAAAGTCCCTGCGGCAGCGATTCCCATTGAGGCGTTCTCGTATACGGAACCTGTGCCTGGAGTCCGCCTAAGCTCAATCCCAGCAGGAGAAGCCCGCGACCCATCTCCGACAGCCTCTTTCTGATTGAATGGCTCAAAAATAGCACCAATTTCTGCCCACGCCTGCCGTCTATTGCACAGGTCTGACCTTCAGAAGGCAAGACTCCAATGCCGATCTCCTTCGCCTTCACTGAGGAACAGGAAGCGATTCGCCACATGGTGCGGGAATTCGCTGAAGCAGAAATCCGACCGATCGCAGCATACTACGACGAACAGCAGGAATTCCCGTGGGAGCTCTTTGCCAAGATGGGAGAATTAGGATTGCTGGGCCTCCTCGTCCCCTCCGAATATGGCGGGGCGGGATTGGGATACATGGAGTTTGCTTTGGTCATTGAAGAACTTGCCCGGGTCTGTCCAGCAATTGCACTCAGTGTCGCCGCCCACAATGGACTGTGCGTGAACCACATTCTGACTTTTGGCTCCGAAGAACTCAAAAGCCGCTACCTCCCAAACTTAGCCACTGGTAAAGCTCTCGGCGCTTGGGCATTGACTGAACCCGGATCTGGTTCTGATGCTGCAAACCTGCGGACGACAGCGCGCCGAGAGGGCAATACCTATGTCCTCAACGGGACCAAAAGCTTCACTACCCACGGCGGGGTTGGCTCTATCGCTGTCGTTATGGCAACAACGGATCCTGCCCGCGGGAAAGACGGCATTTCAGCCTTCGTTGTGGAAAAAGGTATGGAAGGCTTCACAGCGGGCAAGCGGGAGAACAAGCTGGGTATGCGCGCCAGCGATACAACCATGCTGATGTTGGATAACGTTCGCGTTCCCGCCTCCCACCTTATCGGCTCCGAAGGCGATGGCTACCGACAAGCCCTGGAAATTTTGGACGGAGGACGAATCAGCATCGCTGCCTTAGGGGTAGGATTAGCACAAGGGGCTTTTGAGCTGGCACTTCGGTATGCTACCGAACGGCATCAGTTCAATACTGCGTTGGTGGAGTTCCAAGCCATTCAAATGAAACTGGCGCGGCTCTCCATGGAGATTGAAGCAGCCCGGCTACTTACCTATCGTGCTGCCTGGCTTCGGCAACAGGGAAAACCCGTCCGCTTGGAAGCTGCTCAGGCAAAGCTCTTTGCCAGCGAGCTTGCTGTCCGCGCCGCAGAAGAAGCCGTGCAAATCTTCGGGGGTTACGGGTACATCAAGGATTATCCCGTAGAGAAGCTCTACCGAGACGCTAAGCTCCTGACCATTGGCGAAGGGACAAGCGAAATCCAGCGTATTGTCATTGCCCGTCAGATCCTACGACACCATCCCCTGGACGGTACCACGTAAGCTCAGGGAACCTATGCGCTCGCTCCAAGAGTTGGTCACCCGCATCGACCACCTGCAGATGCTGACCATCCTTTTACGCTTCTACAAGCAAATTGAGACGGCCTACCATGCTGCCGACCGAGTACCTCTGGAGCTGCTCCCCAAGCGCCCACAGCGTATCCTGATCCTCGGTATGGGCGGCTCTGCTATCACGGGCGATATCCTCCGCACCTATGCCGCTTTCACAGCCGGCGCCGACCATGTGGATATTCGTGTTCACCGGGGCTACCATCTTCCTCCGTCTTTCGTAGACCGGAACACCCTCGTTATCGCCAGCAGCTACTCAGGGAACACAGAAGAAACCCTGACAAGCTTTGAACTGGCACGCCTTCGCACACCGCACCTTGCCTGCCTAACCAGCGGAGGGCAATTAGCAGTACGTGCCCGTGAGCTGGGGATCCCTCTCATCCCTATACCGGCAGGGTTTCCACCACGAGGTGCCCTCGGCTTCGCTTTCTTCGCCTTGCTGCTCGTTCTTCTCCGCCTGGGTACCTTTCGAAAACCCGCCCGACAGCTGACGGAGCAAGCCATTGAGTCCACTTACCAGCGCCTCAAGGAACTTAGCGAGCTCTACAGTATACCGGATGAAGAGCAAAACCCAACGGCTCGCCTGGCATCCCAGCTGCGCGCCCGCCTTCCTGTCATTTATGCCTCCGAACGGCTGGAAGCGGTCGGGCTCCGCTGGAGACAGCAGATCCAGGAGAATGCCAAACATGTTGCCTTCGGTGGTGTCGTGCCCGAAATGAACCACAATGAGCTCAATAGCTGGTTCTTCCCTGCCGGCTTCCCTTCTCGGACTGCCTGGCTCATTTGGCTCCAAGACCCCGACGATCACCCTCGGATCCGGCTCCGTATAGAGTACGGATATCGCCTCTTGGTCCCCCATGTCCCCTTGGAGTCCAATACTTTTCTCAGTACCACGGAACCTTTCTTCCTGACCCGTCTCTTTTCCCTGATCTACTTCGGTGACTGGGTTAGCTATTGGTTAGCCCTCCTTCACCGCATGGAGCCGATGGATACCCAAGTCATTGAAGACCTCAAGCGCTCTCTAGCCTCCCACCCTTACGATCCCACTATCGCAACGCCCTCCGCTGCCCCACCAGACTCCTCAACCTGACTACAGGGCGGGCGATGGGATTTGAACCCACGACCCCCAGGGCCACAACCTGGTGCTCTCTCCGGGCTGAGCTACGCCCGCCATTCTACAGCGCGAAATTAGGGGAAAATCCCAACCACGGCACCGCATGGCAATTCTGTAACCTCACCTTCGCCTGGAGGTTATTGCCATTAGGTTCAGACCATGTTCTACTGCACACAGAATCCAAGATGAAGCGGGTTGTTCTTCTCTCTGTCGTTGCCCTTGGTGCTCTCCTGGCAAGTTCGTGCGTCAAACACCCAACGGAACCGAAAGAACCCCCTCCGAAATCCGACAGCTGCTGCAACGGAACACTCCTCATTGTCCCCTACGACTCTGTGTCTGGGGAAATTATCTCGGGTGCCTCCGTGAGGCTTCAGAAGCAAAACGGGGACTATAGCAGAACCATCCCCAGCGATAGCACTGGGGCTCTCTTCACAAGACTGTGCCCGGGTACCTATGCTATCCGGATTGCCACTGAATCCCCTCATAAGCCTTGCGCAGTCCGAGAAATGACTATCACCATGGGCTGCAATGAGACCAAAACTCTCCGAGTCCCAATCCGCTGCGAAAGAGAAAGCAACTGCTGCCACGGCGTCCTCATCGTCTTCGCAATGGATAGCCTCCGCATGTCACTACCCTCCGCCAGCGGCATCGTCCGCCTATGGCGGGGGAATGCTATCATACAACAGGCAGAGCTGCGACAAGGGCAAGCCGCCTTTGATGGTCTATGTCCAGGCGAGTACACAGTGGAAATCCGTGCCGAAGGCTACCAGCTCAAAGAAATCCCCGTGCGACTGGAGTGCAACGAGCAGAAGCTCCTCCGCCTCCTCTTGTCCCCCATGCCAAAGGAATGCTGCGAGGGGAAAATAAAAGTTGTTGTCCGCGACTCCGTAAGGGCAACTGCCCTATCGGGCGTTCGCATCCGCCTCTGGAAGGGAGGGGCTATCATAGCTGAACGCGCCACGGACTCGGAAGGCAGGGCAATGTTTGACCAGCTGTGTAAGGGAGTCTACGGAGTGAGCATCTACGCCGAGGGCTATGTCCCCAAGGAGTTTGTTATAGAGCTGGGCTGCAACCAAGAAATAGAGCGCTTAGCGCTTTTATCTCCTCGGGAGGGACAGTGCTGCCATGGAGCCCTTGCCATTCTCGTTCGGGACTCAGAAACGGGGAAACCCGTCGACGAAGCCATCGTCGGCCTTTGGGCTGGAGGAACTCTACTCCGCACAAAGGAGACCGACGATGACGGGCAAGTCTACTTTGGGCAGCTATGCAACCGGAGATACGCTATCAGTGTACATCACGAAGACTACTACCCCTTTGAACAATCACTGACGTTGGAGTGCAACGAGCAGGCACGGCTCACCATAGCCCTGCGTCCACGGTAAGGATCTCTGCACAGTTCTACAGACATCTTCGTCTGTGTCCCCGTGGTTGCACGCGTTCTCGGAGGGGCTCCATGGACCTTGTATGGCTTGTGGCTGTCACGCTGGGGTGGATTACTGCCTATGCACAGCAGGAGTCTATCCCAACGCTATCCCCAGAACAAGTTGTCCAACGCCTCAAGGACACATCTGTTCTTCTGCTGGATGTACGGACGCCGGAAGAGTTTGCCGAAGGGCACCTCCCCGGTGGCTATCTCTTACCAGTGCAGGAGCTGGAACGTCGTATCAAAGAGCTGGAGCCATATCGGGACAAAACAATCATCGTCTATTGCCGTAGTGGGAATCGAAGTGCCCGAGCAACAGCTCTTCTCCAGCGCCACAGATTTCGCGCCTATAACATGAGCGGGGGCATCCGCGAGTGGCAACGCCGGGGATTCCCGACCCTCATTCCCAAAGGTCAGCGATAGCTTGCATTGTCCGATGTGCGCGCCCTGGAAGGTATGCTGGGCGTGGGGAATAGCTACTGCTATTGCCTGTGCCCAGAGTACGTTCAGCGTCCAGCTGCCCAACGGGCGTACCTATGAATTGCCTCTTCGGGCTATTGGCGGATATCCCGCCGCTTCTCTTGCTCATTGTGCCATACTTTGGGAAGGAAAGGCGCGGCTAAGCGCCAGAGGCACGGTACTTTCTACCCCCCATGGCGTCATCCGGGCTGCACCACTGAGTTTTTTCCTCGCCTGGGAACGACGCGATTCCAGCCACTTCATTCAGCTCCCCGTGCCAGTCCAATCTGACGGGCAACACCTTTTCGTCTCCCTCCACGGTCTTGGTGAAGCAATAGCAGCTCTCTGGGAAGCCCAGGCCGTATGGGACAGTCCTACAGTGCTACGCTTGCGCTATGCACCAGCGCCTGTGGTAACGACATCGCCCCCTTCGCAACCCATTCCGCCTCCCCGCATCGCTCCTCTCCCCATCCCCCCTGATACAGCGTTTGCTCCCCGTCCTCCCCGGCTCCCCCAGCGCGAGTCCTCTTCCAATCCCTGGCTTCTGGCAGCCTTAGGGAACAGCTTCGCTGCCACTCTGGTGGAGATCGTTCAGGTGGAAGCACAAACTCTCTCCGACACAACAATCCTCCTACGCTTCCGCGCCAATGGCGTCATTGAACGCTACCAACGCCCGGAGTGGCAAGGACAACAACTTGTGGTGCGCATTCCCGATGTTCTCCATACAGCTCCTACTTTGCCCTCTTTACCGGCAATTGAACGCTCCGAAGTCCAGCGAATCCGGGAGTTCACAGTCTATCGTTTCTCCTTCCGCTCGGAGATTCGGGAATGCAAATCAGAACGCGAAGGGCCCCGAACACTTCGCTTTACCGTTCTCCTCAAAGGAGGCGCGGCAACACCGACTCAGCGCTGGGAACTGGACGTTATTGTCATTGACCCCGGACATGGGGGGGAGGATGATGGCACAATCAGCATCAACGGACATGCGGAAAAGACCATTACTCTTCGCGTTGCTTTAAAGCTCCGTCGCTTACTGCACCGCATGCTGCCGCATGTGCGGGTTGTACTTACTCGGGATGAGGATCGCTTCGTTCCCCTTTACCGTCGTGGGCAGATTGCCAATGAACAGCAGGGGAAGTTGTTTCTCAGTCTCCACTGTAACGCCGCTCCCACCAAACCCCATCCCGCACGCGGGGTAGAAACGTACGTTCTCCGCCCTGGACGCACGCCGGAAGCTATCCGCGTTGCCGAGCGAGAAAACGCCGTTATCCGCTTGGAAGCAGACCCATCGCGGTACAAGGAGCTATTTGACGAACAGCGCATCCTGGCAACCTTAGCGCAGAGCGCCTTCATGCGACTCAGCGACCGACTCGCTGCATTCGTACAGCAGGAGCTCGTCAGCACTACGGGACTTCCCGACCGCGGCATTGGGCAGGCGGGCTTCTACGTGCTCATGGGCGCTTCTATGCCTGCTGTCCTCATCGAGATGGGCTTTCTCTCCAACCCCGCCGACGAGCGCTTCCTGATCTCTGAGCGTGGGCAATGGGCTATCGCTCGTGCTATCGCCCGCGCCATTCGCCGGTATGCCGCTGAATATGCCTCTCTTCTCCGATAGCTACGCCACCGCCAGCCGGGGCTGAAGCACCATCTGAAGAAATGCTCCCGTATAACTTGCCGGGTTCTGAGCAACCTGCTCTGGAGTTCCTTCGGCAACGAGGAAACCTCCAGCAGCACCCCCTTCCGGACCCAAGTCAATAACCCAGTCTGCGCACTTGATGACTTCCAGATTGTGCTCAATAACGATGACGGTGTTGCCCTGCTCGACCAAACGCCCAAGCACGTGCAGAAGAAGCCGAATGTCCTCAAAGTGGAGTCCCGTCGTGGGCTCGTCCAAGATGTAGAGCGTGCGGCTTCCTCCCTTGGAAAGCTCTCGCGCGAGGCGGATGCGCTGCGCCTCCCCACCGGAAAGCGTTGGCGCCGGCTGCCCCAAGCGGATATACCCCAAGCCGACCTCTACAAGCAGACGCAGCTTCCGAGCAATAGAGGGAATATCGGCAAAGAACTCCGCTGCCTCCTCCACAGTCATATCCAGTACATCTGCAATCGTTGCTCCGCGATAGCGCACGGCAAGCGTTTCCGCATTATAGCGCCGTCCCTGGCATACCTCGCATTGGACATAGACATCGGGTAGGAAGGCCATCTCTATACGGCGGACACCCGCACCCTCGCATTCCTCGCAGCGTCCTCCCCGCACATTGAAGGAAAAACGCCCTGGGCGATACCCACGCACCCGAGCTTCGGGCAAGAGGGCAAAGAAAGCCCGGATGTGGTCAAAGACCCCGGTATACGTTGCTGGATTAGACCGCGGGGTTCGCCCGATGGGGCTCTGATCCACCGCCACCACCCCCTTCAGATGCTCCACCCCCTCCAGAGCTCGATACGGCAGAGGTATCCTCGGACTCCGGTAAAAATGCCGCATGAGCGCTGGATAGAGAGTTTCCATGACGAGGCTGGACTTGCCCGAACCAGAAACCCCTGTCACGCAGATGAGTGTCCCTAAAGGAAAGCGCACCGTGATATCCTTCAAATTATTCCCACGGGCACCCTCCACCGTCAAGAAAGCTCCCGTGCCCTGACGGCGGCGCGCAGGGAGAGGGATTTCCCGCTCACCACAGAGGTACTGAGCCGTCAGCGAACGCCGCCGAACCTCCTGCGGAAGAGAGCATAACTGCGACGGAGGCAATGCCACGACAAGCTCGCCCCCATGGATGCCAGCACCAGGACCAATGTCCACAAGGAAATCCGCTGCCTCCATCATGTCCCGGTCGTGCTCAACGACGATAACAGTATTGCCCATATCGCGCAACTTCTGCAACGCGGCAATAAGACGGCGATTGTCCCGAGGATGCAGCCCAATACTGGGCTCGTCCAGTACATAGAGCACCCCCACTAACTGCGAACCCAACTGTGCCGCCAGCCGAATCCGCTGTGCCTCACCACCGGAGAGAGTATGCGCAGGACGATTGAGCTGCAAATACCCCAGACCAACCTCCTGCAGGAACTCAAGTCGCTGAAGGAGCTCTTGGATGATGACCGACCCAATACGACGGGCGCGGTCAGAGAGCTGTCCCGGTAAGCGGCGGAACCACTCCAATGCCTCCTGTACCGACAGCGCCGTCACCTCAGCAATGCTCTTCCCCGCAACCTTGACTGCCAACATCTCCGGCTTCAACCGCCCTCCACCGCAGGCTGGACAGGGCGACTCTACCATGAACTGTTCAAGCCACTCCCGCAGCTGAGGCTCCCCATGATGATAGCGGTGACGCAACACGGCAATTAAGCCAGGAAACTTCGTATTCACCGTCCCCCACTCCGTCGTCACGGACACCGCCTCACCACTGCCCCAGAAGAGCTGCTGCCGTAATGCTTCCGGAAGCTCTGCTAATGGAGTTTGTGCATCCACACCCCATTGCCGCACGAGAGCTTCAATTTGTCGCCATACCACTCCCCACGGACGTTGCCGCGGAAGAGCAAGAGCTCCATCATTGAGCGGACGCTGAGGATCCACAATCAGCGCCTGTGGGAGGAAATCGGAGATTGTGCCCAGTCCATCACATTCCGGGCACGCTCCATAAGGGGAGTTAAACGAAAAACTGTTCGGTGCCAGCTCCTGATAGGCCTGTCCACAGTGCGGGCAGACCCGTTGTGTACTCACCAACCACGGACGCCAATTGCCCTCCTCCTCCAGCAAAATAAGCGCCATTTGTTGCCCTAACTGCAACGCCAGCTCCAATGAGCTAACGATCCGCTCGTGTATACCCGGATCAGCAACGCAGCGGTCAACCACAACTTCAATGTCATGGGACCGATAACGGCTCACCTGCATCCCAGGCTCCAACTCCCGGAATTCTCCATCTACTCGTACGAACAGAAAGCCTTGCCGACGCAATTGCTCAAAGAGCTCCCGGTAGTGTCCTTTTCGCCCACGTATCAGCGGCGCCAAAATCTGGAAACGCTGCCCCCGGGGCAATGCAAGCAATTGCTCTACAATGTGGTCAATGTTCTGGGCCTGCACAGGCACCCCACAGCGAACACAATACTGCTGTCCAATGCGAGCATATAGCAAGCGCAAGTAGTCATACACTTGTGTCATCGTGCCTACGGTAGACCGCGGCGAGTGTCCAGTTGTCTTCTGTTCAATAGCGATCGCTGGCGATAGCCCTTCCACAAGGTCCACATCCGGCTTCGGCATCAATTCCAAGAACTGACGCGCATAGGCGGAGAGACACTCCACGTAGCGGCGCTGCCCTTCTGCATAAATTGTCTCAAAGGCAAGGGAGGACTTCCCTGAACCCGAAACCCCCGTGATGACAATCAAACAACCATGGGGTAGTTCCAGCGAAAGATTCCGCAGATTGTGCTGCCGGGCTCCATGGATTCGGATGACCGGCGGTTGGCTGAGTTCACCCAAACCATCCCATTGGCTGAGCACGGATTCTCGTCCCATTGCCTATTGACGCCGCCTTTACACCCAAAGTGAACAAAGATAGGGCACCCGCTGTAATTTTGTGGCAACATATTGCTCGAACACCGGTAATGCTTCCGCTCCTTACCCCCGAGCAGATGCGCCGTGCTGATATGGCTGCCATTGAATGCGGCGTTCCCTCGCTTGTACTTATGGAGAATGCTGCTCGGTCTGCTGCTGATATCCTCCAGAAATGGCTCCAACCCCCATCGGCATCTTCCCCTACGGTCCTTATCGCCTGTGGAAGCGGAAATAACGGAGGCGATGGCTTCGCTCTTGCACGCCATCTGGCTTGTCGCGGCTGGAAGGTCATGGTCTGGTGGACAGGCTCGCGTGAGCAAATGTCACCTGAGACGCTCACAAACCTCACGGCACTAGAAGGTTTGGGAATTCCCACGCACCACCTTCCTCCCGGACAGCTTCCCCCTCCTCCACCACCGGCGGAGGTTGTCGTAGATGCACTGCTGGGTATTGGCGCACGACCACCACTCCGCTCCGACGTACTCCCCATCCTCCGCGTCCTCGGTTCACTGCCTGCCCGACGCGTTGCCCTGGATGTACCTACTGGACTCAACGCCGAAACTGGAGAAGCCGATCCGGAAGCCTTCCGCGCTGAACTGACTATCACCATGTTTGCGGCAAAAACTGGGCTATTCCTAAACGAGGGATGGCACCTTTGTGGACGTGTTGAAGTTGCCTCGTTGGGCGTTCCTCTCAACCTTGCTGCCGCTCATGCCGATACCTGGGCATTGGAATGGGATGATATCCGCCAACGTTTTCCCCTTCGGCCGCGAATTAGCACAAAGTTTGACTATGGGCGTGTCGGCATCATTGCCGGATCGGCCATGATGGCAGGGGCAGCCGCGCTCGCCGCCAATGCTGCTATCCGGAGTGGGGCAGGGTTGGTGTACTTATACACCGCCGGACGCATCCACAGCGCTGTCTTACCAGAGGTTATTGCCCGCCAGCTCCCTTCCACACCGGAAGGCTGGTTAGCGGCAGAGGCCCTTCCTCTCCTTCACGAACTCCTCGAGCGCGTGGATGCCTTAGTCCTTGGTCCGGGCATCGGTGTGGCAGCGGTTCCTGTTGTGGCGGAGCTTCTGCGCAGTATCCCGGAGCGACTTCCCACGGTCATTGATGCCGACGCTCTACGGGCAATCACCCCAGACAGTCGCATTCCCTCTCTATGGGTCCTGACCCCCCACATCGGAGAATTCGCCCGCATGACGGGGGAAGATCGCTCGCATGTGGCCCGCCATGCCCCCTGGTTAGCACGCCAATGGGCACAGCGATGGGGCGGAGTCCTCCTGCTGAAACACGTTCCCACCATTATTACCGATGGAAAGCGCTCATATTGGAACCTGAGCGGAAATCCTGGTATGGCAACTGCCGGTGCTGGCGATGTCCTGGCGGGCATGATTGGTGCTCTCTTGGCTCGTCGGCTCCCGCCACTGGAAGCAGCGGCAATTGCAGCTTTCCTCCACAGCGCTGCCGGGGATCTCTGCCTGCAATCGGCCTCCGCCGAAAGCCTTACCGCTTCAGCCTTGCTTTCCGCCTTGACCTCCGTTTTCCCACAAACAGCCGCTAAATGAAACGCCTCCTGGCTTTGCTCCCCGCCATTGTATATGCTGGAGCCATTGCCTATGCCTCTCACCTTCCCGCCCTCTTCCCGCTAACGGAACCCTTCGGGTGGGATAAGCTTCTCCACGCCCTTGTGTATGCCGGTTTTGGGCTGTGCTTAGCATTCGCTCTGGCAGCGTACTCTCCCGGGAGCCCCTTTGGTACCATAGCCCTGTGGACCCTTGTCATCGGAGCCTTATACGCTGTCATGGACGAGCTCCATCAGCTGTTCGTCCCCTACCGCGTCGCTGATATCGCCGATTGGGTGGCCGATACCATCGGTATTAGCCTCAGCCTTCCTATCAGCCGACTGCTCTTTCTACGATGGCAGCGGTGGTTACTGGCATGACAGGATTCCGCATCCTCCATACGGACCCGAGCTCTCGGGCACGCCTTGGTCTGCTGGAGACAGCCCACGGTGCCGTAGAAACTCCAGCCTTCATGCCCGTTGGAACCCAAGGAACGGTTAAAGCCCTAGACCCCCGGCGACTGCAGGAGTTGGGAGTACAAATCCTGCTCTGCAATGCCTACCACCTCTACCTTCGCCCGGGTACTGATGTCATTGAACATTTCCGAGGTCTGCACCGCTTCATCGGCTGGGATAAGCCAATCTTGACAGACAGTGGCGGCTATCAGATCTTCTCCCTCCAGCAGCTTCGGCGAGTAAGCGACGAAGGGGTAGAGTTCCGCTCTCACATTGACGGCTCCTCCCATGTCTTCACCCCTGAGCGGGTGGTGGAAATCCAGCGCATATTGGGCTCCGATATCATGATGGTTCTGGACGAATGCCCACCCTACCCAGCAGAGCGAAGAGACATAGAAACCGCTGTTCGGCGGACTCTACAATGGGCATCCCGCTCTCTGAGGGCATTTCAACAGAACGAAGCTCTCTACGGCTACCGCCAACTTCTCTTCGGCATCGGACAAGGGGGGATCAACCCCGACCTACGGCGATTCTGTCTGCAGGAACTCTGCCAATGGGACTTTGACGGCTTTGCCATCGGAGGACTCTCCGTCGGAGAGCCCACCGAGGCAATGTACGAGATGATTGCTCTCTCCACAGAACTGCTTCCAACGGACCGACCGCGGTACTTAATGGGGGTCGGGACACCGGAGAACATCTTGACGGCTATTGAACTTGGGGTAGACCTCTTCGACTGCGTGCTGCCAACCCGCAACGCTCGCAATGGACAGCTCTTTACCACGCGCGGCAAAATCAACGTCCGGAATGCCCGCTGGCGCTACTCCGACGAACCCCTTGACCCCGAGCTCAATTACCCCGTAAGCCGCACCGTCACCCTGGGCTACCTACGCCATCTGTTCATTGCCCGAGAGGTCACCGCACTCATTATAGCAACCGAGCACAACTTGGCCTTCTACCACTGGCTTCTGGCAACGGCAAGGGAGAAAATACGGCAGGGAACCTTTCGTCAGTGGAAACGCTCATTCTTAGAACGTCTCCAACAAGCTGAAGTTCCAACAACGCACGAGGTTCCCCCATGCCCATGACGTACGCTGCCGCTGCTCCACAAGGCGGCGATCCAATGGCAGGACTGCTCAGTACCCTTATCTTCTTCGGCGCCATTCTGCTCATTTTCTACTTCATGATTATCCGCCCACAGGTCAAACGCCAAAAAGAACATCAGAAGATGCTCAGCGAGCTCAAGAAAGGTGACCGCATCGTCACTACCGCCGGTATCCACGGCACGATTACCGATATTGAGGACAACATCGTCGTTGTGCAAATTGCCGACAATACTCGGATCCGGTTGGAGAAGACTGCTATCGCAACAGTCGTCAAGAAGTAAGCGACCATGAACACCCCCTTCAACACCATTGAAGAAGCCCTTCAGGACTTAGCGTCGGGCAAGATGGTCATCGTCGTCGACGACGAGGACCGGGAAAACGAGGGCGATCTTATCTGCGCAGCACAGTTTTGCACGCCCGATGTCATCAACTTTATGGCTTCACGGGCACGAGGACTCATCTGTGTTGCCATCACTGAACAGCGGGCACGCGAACTGCAGCTAGATGTTATGGTCCACACCAACACTGCTTTGCACGGGACCCGATTCACTGTCTCGGTGGACTATCGCCATGGCACCAGCACGGGGATTTCCGCTTTCGATCGCGCCGCAACTGTAAGGGCTCTTGCCGATCCTGAAGCCTCTCCAGAGGATTTTGCTCGCCCAGGGCACGTTTTCCCACTGATCGCCGTGGAAGAGGGAGTCCTCCGCCGTGCAGGACATACGGAAGCCGCCGTCGATCTCATGCGCCTGGCACGACTGAAACCTGCCGCCGTCCTGTGTGAAATTCTCAACGACGACGGCACAATGGCACGGCTTCCCCAGCTTCAAGAGTTTGCCCGACAATACGGACTCAAGCTCATTAGCGTCCGAGACCTCATTGCTTACCGCTTGCGGACAGACTCACTCGTTCGCCCCGTAGCAGAAGCAACCCTACCAACCATTGTGGGCACCTTCCACATCGTAGTCTACCAAAACATCGTAGACCGCCAAGAGCACGTTGCTCTCCTCAAGGGGAGCTGGAGCAGTGATGAACCCGTATTGGTTCGCGTCCATTCACAGTGCCTTACCGGTGACCTCTTCGGTTCCCTCCGCTGCGACTGCGGCCCCCAGCTCCATGCCGCTCTCCGCATGATTGAGCGCGAAGGCAAAGGAGTCCTGCTCTACATGCAGCAAGAAGGGCGAGGGATCGGACTGGGGAACAAAATCCGCGCCTACGCCCTCCAAGAACAGGGGCTGGACACAGTGGAAGCCAACCAGCACTTGGGTTTCAAGCCTGACTTGCGGGATTACGGGATCGGAGCCCAAATCCTACGCCACTTAGGCATCCGCAAAATGCGCCTGTTAACGAATAACCCCCGCAAAATCGTCGGCTTAGAAGCCTACGGATTGGAAATTGTCGAACGGGTGCCTATAGAAATTGAGCCCAACGATTGGAACTGGGGCTATCTGTTGGCAAAACAACAGAAGTTAGGGCATTGGCTTACGGTCGGGCATCCCCCAAAAGTTGAAAAAGATAAAGTCCAACGAACAGCTGCGTGTTCCGTGGACAGCCATGGCTGAGATCATTTATCTGACACGGCAGCGCTTTGAGGAATTACAAGCCGAGCTACGGCAGCTTCGGAGCCAAGGGCGGCGAGACATCGCTCAGAAAATTGCCGACGCCCGTTCACACGGGGACCTCTCGGAAAACGCCGATTACGACGCCGCCCTCCAGGCACAGGAAATGCTGGAAATGCGTATTGCCCGCCTAGAACGTATCCTTGCCAATGCCCGGATCATCGATCCCAAGGAGCTGCCCAACGACGGAAAAGTTTACATCCTCTCCACCGTTCGCCTCCGGAATTGCAAGACGGGCTCTATCGTTGAATACACGCTCGTCAGTCCTGAGGAAGCTGACTTTCAACAAAACAAGCTCTCGGTAGCCTCCCCGCTAGGCAAGGCACTTCTGGGAAAGCAAGCCGGGGACCGCGTCCGCATTCACGTGCCCGCGGGAGAGATGGAGTACGAAATTGTGGAAGTCCGCCGATAACTCTTGATTAAACCCTTACTGCGCTGCTGCGCTCTATAGACACGTGTCCAACCGCGGTTCGTACCATGTCCCAGCTGACAACGTTGAGCCTCGCCAGCGACGAAGAACTCATCCAGGAGTTCCGGCAAGGGGATCGCGAGCGCGCGGCGGCACAATTCGTCCGGCGTTACCAGCGTTTTGTCTACAGCGTCGCATACCGATATCTGGGACGTCACGAAGATGCTCAGGACGCTGCACAGGAAGTCTTCCTAAGGGCGTTTGAAAACCTGCACCGCTTCCAGCAGCGGAGCAGTATCCGCACATGGCTTTACCGAATTACGGTTCGTGTTGCTCTTGGTATGCTGCGCCAACAGAAACGATCTGCGTGGGTTCATTGGAACGATGCCTTTTCAGAGGATGAGGAGCCAACAAGCCCATCGCTATCGCCGGAACATATCCACGAGCGCCAGGAATTTGAGCACTACTTCCACCGTCTCCTCCAAAGCCTACCGGAGAAACAGCGCGAAACCTTTGCGCTCCGTTACATTGAAGGGCTCTCCTACGAAGAGATCTCGCGCATGCTGGGAACCAGCATTGGCGGGCTGAAGGCAAACTACTTCCTAGCTGTGCGCAAAATCGCCAAGGCTCTTTTGAATGGTCCGTATGCGGAATACTTCCGCCAAGCTCTCAACACCAATGGGAACCCGAGCAAACACGAGCATATCCCGCGCTGAACTTGAACTCTTGCTGCCCGACTACGCCTTCGGGCGCTTGTCCGCGGAGGAAGCAGCAGCAGTTGAAAAAGCCTTGCGGGAGCACCCCGACCTCTGTGCCGAAGTAGAAATGCTCCGAGCTGTTTTCCACCGTCTGGAAGCTATAGGATACCTGCGCGAGCAGGAGCACCACTGTAGTATGCTCTCCGTCCAAGTTCTTAACCGTTGGCGAGAACGCCAGGCATCCTCATCCCAGCAGCGCTGGAAGCCTGTCCTCACGGTTCTCCTCCCCGCTTTAGGGCTTGCTTTCTTTGCTCTGTGGTGGCACAGCACACAACGGGGAAAAGCTCCTTCTTCTCCGGAACCGAACCTGGAATGGGTTGCCACTGACCAGGCAGAGCCATTTCCCTACACCGATGGCATCTTGACTTTCGCTTATTGGTCCTCTGGCATTCCTCCGCTAAGCCAGCCATCTCCCTCTGTTCTGAGTCTGGAAGGGACCGAGGATATCAGTGAAGTTGTTATTGACGCAATTGCTGAACCAGAATTCGGGAGCAGGCATGCAAGCCAAGCACCATAGGGTGTTTATTCTTTCCCTGTTGCTCACCGCTTCAGGATTTCTCCAAGCGCAATCACCCTCTCCTTGGGAAGCATTGACAGCACCCTATGCGCGCCAGATGCGACAGCACGCCAAAGAACGGCTGCAGCAGTGGAAGATGATTCGACTACTCCAAGAGTTGGGCTTGGACGAATCCCGCGGTCACCAGTTCCTGATACGTTACACGAGCTACAACCGGCGCATTGATAGCCTCTTGCAGCGGACCGACAGCATTGCTCAGCAACTTGCTTACTCCCTTCAGCAATCCCCAGAAGAGGTCTACCGCTGGTCCCAGGAATTCCTGCGCCAACAGCAAGAACTTTACCGTGTCTTCCAGCAGCGGACTGAGTCTCTCCGTCCGCTGCTGACTGAGGAGCAGTTTGCCCGCTACATTCTCTTTGAGTACCGCTTCCCTCGGGAGGTAGAGCGATTGCTCCTTCGCTGGCATAAGGGAAAACGCTGAAAACCGTCACCGGTGCAGGTTCCCCCGTTCCCTCTGTCCAGCCACCGCTCATGGGCATATTGCTACCGTTTGTCAAATTCCCCCTTGCCATTTAGGGAAAGGGTAAAGTAGTTTTGCTCCCGTCAGGCGGCGCACGTGGCGCAGTTGGCGTGGATGAGCTGGTTTTGTTCCGGAAGGGAGCAAAACCAGCCTTTCTTTTTCCGGGGACGGTCTAATGGATTTCGCCTAATTTTGTACTCAGCTCTGATGCCCCCATCGACTAAGGGTTAGGTCACCACTCTTTCAAGGTGGCGGTACGGGTTCGAATCCCGTTGGGGGCACACGCACAGGAGTGGGGGCGCTTTATAAGAGGGAATGCCCGTATACGCTGTCACAGGTTGCGCAGGTTTCATCGGATGGCGGACCGCCCAGCGACTCTTGGAAGAAGGCGCGACGGTCGTCGGGATAGACAATCTCAACGACGCGTACGATCCTCGGTTGAAGTGGTGGCGATTGCATCAACTTCAGGCATATGCGAACTTTCACTTCGTGCAGGCCGATGTTACGAATAAAGATGCCATAGAACCGATTCTTCGGCAGTTCCGCCCCGAAGCGCTTCTCAACTTAGCCGCCCGAGCTGGTGTGCGGCAAAGTCTTCAGGACCCATGGAGTTACTACGCGACAAACGTCATTGGCACACTGAACCTCCTGGAACTTTGCCGCCAGCTGGGCATTAACAAGTTCGTCCTCGCTTCCACTTCCAGCGTCTACGGTGCGGCATCCCCCCCGTTTCGCGAAGATCAGGTCCCCGACTGCCCCCTCTCACCGTATGCGGCTTCCAAGCGTGCCGCTGAGCTGCTGTGTGCAACGTACCACAGCCTCTACCGACTGGACGTCACCGTACTTCGCTACTTTACCGTCTATGGCCCTGCCGGACGTCCGGATATGAGCTTGTTTATTTTCACAGAGCGCCTTCTCCGAGGAGAACCGTTAGAGATCTACGGCGACGGACTCCAGGAGCGAGATTTTACGTACGTGGATGACATTGTCGATGGCACCATTCGCGCCCTTCGTCCAGTCGGCTATGCTGTGATCAACCTGGGCAATAACCGGCGCGTTCGCCTTCTGGAGGCCATAGCGATGTTAGAGCAACTTCTGCAACGGCAAGCACAATTGGTCTTCCGGGACCCCCACCCCGCCGATATTCCAGCCACGGAAGCTGATATCAGCCGTGCATCTGCTCTCCTCCAGTGGCAGCCTCGGACTCCTTTTGCTGAAGGACTCCGTCAGATGGTCACATGGCATCTGCAATACCGTCGCGAAGCTGAGGTAATCCGCATTCAGTAATGACGCTGCGGGGAGAACAGCTCTTGCCGTTTTTCGGTCTCGCTTATGCTATCTGGACCATCGCCAGTGCTCCCCAGTGGACGGTGGATGACGCCTACATCCTCTTCCGCTATGCCGAAAACTGGGTAGCAACAGGGATTCCAGCATGGAATCCTGGGCAACCTCCCGTGGAGGGCTACACGGGGACGCTTTACTTAGCACTCCTGGCGGCAGCCCATGCTATCGGATTCCCACTGGAGCCTACAGCCAAGGCAATCGGCATCTTTGCTTATACACTTACCGGGTTCCTTGTCTGGCTCATCCTACGCCAGCTTGGCATCCGTCCCCTTGTGCAGGGTCTTGCGTGTTTGCTTTACTTTTCCGCCGCCTTCCTTTTCCCCCATGCCCTTTCCGGACTTGAAACAACCGTGTTTGTCGCTCTCCTCACCCTTGCCGTCTATCTCTCTTTACGAGCTGTGGATTGCCAACGCTTGCACACCTCCATTGTAACATACCTTGCCTTTGCGCTCTTGGCTATAGCCCGTCCCGAGGGCATGCTCTTTGCTATCGCTCTCCTGTGTGGGCTTCTCCTCACACCACAGAGGGCTGATAGCATGCTCCATCAACTCCGAAGGCTCGGCATACGGATAGCGCTATTTTTCGGATTCCCTGTGGCAGCAGTTACACTATGGCGCTGGTCCGTATACGGAGATTTACTGCCGAACACCTACTTCGCCAAGGTATCTGTATTCGGGTTTAGCGCTGGGCTCTCGTTTCTGGAGTTTGCCCTCCAGTACTGGGCAGCACTGGCCGTTCTCGTGCTGGTTGTTGCCGTTCCCGAGTGGGAGCAGTGGACAGAAGCTCTCCGGAGGCGCTACCAACGTTTCACACCCATCCTTATCGCCCTTGGGGTAGCTGCTCTGATTACGCTGGCGGAATACTCGCGCTCCACGCTCCAGATGAATTACGCCCACCGCTTTTGGGCAATGCTGTACCCAGTAGGACTATCTCTGACAGCTTTCGGAGTTGAGCAGGGGCTACGGACACTGGAAACCACAGCGCTGCAGCGTCCGCTTCGCTTCCGGCGTATCCAGCAGATAGGGCTGGGATTAGTGGTGTTACAACTGCTTGTCCACATCGGACTCTGGCGCTGGCAGGAGCGGAAGTTCCTGCAAGATTACCAGCAACTGCTCCAGGAAGAGCACGCCCGTGCAGCACAGTTACTCCAACAGCTCGTCCCGCCGGGTGTTTGGATTGTCGTCTATCCCGATGCCGGGCTTATTCCCTATCAGACCAAGCTCCCTACTATCGATGGTGGGCGTCTCAACGATCGCTTTCTTGCCCGGCACCAATGGCGTGGTGTTCCAGGGGACAGCATCATTCTCAACTACATCTTCGCTCACACTCCAGCTGCCTTCGTCTTCAAGAGCGGTCGGGACGATCGGCTGCTTCTGAACGCTGAAGCTACTGCAATTGTCAGCGATCCTCGATTCGACCCATACGTCCTAGTAGCGAGTTTCCGGACACAGGCGCGCCGCTTTGCCGGACGCTATTTCCTGCTCCTCTACCTCCACCGCTCCCTGGTTCCTTCTATGGCAACGACTCCCTCAACGTCTCCGGTAACCACGTCCGGAGAAGGAGGTAAAGACGTTCAGCCGTAACGGCAGGGTCGGGGTCTGCCGGGATCCAGCGAATGTGCGAGTAGCGGCGGAACCACGTTAACTGCCGCTTTGCATACTGGCGAGTCCGCTGCTGCATGCGAGCGAGCGCTTCCGCTTCGGAGAGCTCTCCCCGTAGGTAGGCTATACACTCTGCATATCCATGCGTGTTGAACCCCGGGGAATCGGGCGGGTAGCCCATTGCCAAAACCCGCTCTGTCTCCTCTACGAGTCCATGCTCCCACATCCATTGCGCCCGACGGTTGATGCGCTCGTAAAGTTGCGCCCGCTCCCAGTGCAAGCCTACCCAGAAGGTAACAAAGGGAGGCTCCCGTGGAGGATACAAGCGATGGGCGTGCGAGAGAGGTAGCCCCGTAGCATAGTAAAACTCCAAAGCCCGCAGAATGCGCCGCGGATTTCGGTCCGAATACCGTGCCGCTAATTCAGGATCTACACGGCACAACTCTTCGTAGAGCCGATCACGCCCCTCCCGTTGGAGGCGAAGCTGGAGCTGACGCCGCACCTGATGGAGCAACGGTGCCGGCGGCGCTTCAAAAAGCCCATAGCACAGTGCATGGATGTAGAAGCCGGAACCACCGACAACGCACGGAAGCTTCCCCCGATGCCAGATTGCAGGGATCAAGGAGAGCGCATCAGCAGCAAATTCCCCAGCACTATAGCTCTGGTCGGGATCACGGATATCTATGCAATGGTGCAAAACTCGCTGTCGTTCCTCCACGGTTGGCTTTGCTGTCCCAACATCCAAGTACCGGTAAACCTGGCGAGAATCCGCTGAAATGACCTCCACCGGCAGCCATGTTGCCAACCGGACGATGGTGGCTGTCTTCCCTGAAGCCGTCGCGCCTACGAGGACGAGGACGTGGGGCGTGTCTCGAGGGTCTCGCTCCACCCTTCCTTGCCAATCAGAGGCACAAAGCGGAACTCACCAAACTCTTCGTAGTCATACTCTTGCTCGGAAACCCTCCGCAAGCGGACCAAGATTTGAGACTGCGGACCGCCCACGGGGATAACCAAGCGACCGCTTATGGCCAGTTGTTCCTTCAGGGGCTTCGGGATATGTGGGGCCGCTGCTGTCACAATAATACCATCGTATGGAGCATGCTCACTCCAGCCGAGGCTACCATCACCAAACCGGGTCTGTACCGGTAAGCCCAGGCGAGCGAACAACTGGCGTGCTCTCTGGTACAGCTCCCACTGACGTTCCACCGTGTAAACCCGCGCTCCCATCACCGCCAACAACGCTGCCTGGTAACCGCTGCCTGTCCCAATTTCCAAAACCTTGTCCCCGGGCTGGACCTCCAACAGCGAAGTCATGAAGGCAACTGTGTAGGGCTGCGAGATGGTTTGATTGTACCCCAGCGGAAGCGCTACATCTTCGTATGCCCGATGGATGAATGCCGGATGCACGAATAACTCTCGGGGCAAGCGCTCCATAGCTGCCAGTACTTGCTCGTCCCGAATCCCGCGATGGCGCAGATGGGTTACCAAAGCATGGCGTAATTCAGCATACGGATCAATTTGTCGCGGGGACCCCATCAGAAGACCGCTTCCTCGGTAGCTTCCGGCAACGTTGCTCCCAACAATTGACTAAGCCTCTCCTGAAGGCGCTCCGGAGTAAGCTCCAACTCCAGGACCCCACCGTGTGCCAAGGCAATGTGTCCTGTCTCCTCCGAGACGACTACAACGAGGGCATCCACCTGTTCACTTAACCCCAAAGCCGCCCGATGACGCGTACCAATAGGACGTCCTGCCACATGAGTTGTAGCACTCAGCGGCAGAATACACCGCGCCGCCACCAGTAGCTGTCCCTCAATGACGACCGCCCCATCGTGGAGGGGCGAACGAGGATTGAAAATAGACAGCAGTAGCTCCTTGGAAACCAATGCCTGCAAGGGAACACCCGTTTCCACTACCAACTTCGTGCTCTGCGATCCAGCAAACACGATAAGGGCACCGATATGTTTCTCCGCCATTGCTGCCACAGCTTCAATGACCTCCTGCACTACTGGAAGGACTGGCGTGCGGACAAGAAAGCGGAAGACCCGGAGGCGCCGTATTTGGACCAGTACCCGACGTAGCTCGGGCTGGAACAGAATGATGAAGGCAAGAAGCCAGACCCCTGACAAGGTTCGGATAACCCAACCGACCGCTACCAATTCGCTCAGCTCAATGATTGCCCCAAGGATAACCAGCAACACGAAACCCAGCAACACAGGAAGTGCTAATGTGCCCTGGAGCACGCGGTAGATACCGTAGAAAAGAGCCGTCAGCACGGCAACATCCACCACATCCGCTACCGTCAGGCGAAAGAAACCGATGTGGAGCAATTCTACCATCCCTCCTCCGTTGAGGCTGACGCCCCAGGAGCTGTCCCGCGTCGTCGTTGACCCCGTTCGTATGCCGCAATGATATCAGCAACCAACCGATGACGCAGCACGTCCGTTCGATCAAAGTAGACGAAGGCAATCCCTGGAATACCCTGTAGCACTCCCTGGACATCCACCAGTCCGGACTCTGATGGGTTGCTCAGATCAATCTGCGTCACATCACCGGTAATCACTGCCTTCGTGTTTCGCCCCAACCGCGTCAGAAACATCTTCATCTGCCCAATTGTCGCATTTTGCGCCTCATCCAAGATGAGGAAAGCGTTGTTCAGCGTACGGCCGCGCATATACGCCAGCGGGATCACCTCAATGATCCTCCGCTCCATAAGCCCCCGGAGCTTTTCTGCACCCAGCATCTCCAGCAAAGCATCGGTCAACGGACGCAGGTAGGGGTCTACCTTCTCTTGCAAATCCCCAGGTAGGAATCCTAAAGATTCGCCGGCTTCCACGGCAGGCCGGGACAGAATAAGGCGAGACACCTCGTTACGACGTAGCGCTGCCAGCGCCATAGCGACAGCCAGGTATGTCTTCCCCGTGCCCGCAGGTCCGATAGCGAACACAACATCATGCGCTTGGACTTTGCGCCAATATTCCAACTGATGCGGGGTTCGCGCCCGGATAGGACCTTGGCGCCCTACGAAGATGAGATCCTCCTCAGCCGCTTCCTCCCGCACAGGGGTGTTCTCCAGAGCTACTAAGTCCAGCACCATCGCAACATCTTCCGGTAGCAGACGCTCATTTCGCTTCAATAGATACAGCAGCTCTTGGAACAATGTCTCCAATGCCCGCACCTCTCCGGGATCTCCCCGCAGGATGAGGGTATTTCCACGCACAATGACTGTCCCCCCAAGGCGTTGCTCAATGAGTCGTAAGTGGCAGTCATTTGCCCCAAACAACGCCAGTGGATCAACGTCTTCGAGCGCAATACGCCGCTCCAGCACTTCCTGCTGTGTCATGTTACTGGGATGCCGTCGCGACATTCCACTCACTTGGTCCACCTAACGCTACAAACGAACAACTCGGTGCGAAAGTGAGCACCCTCCCTTTGCTGCTTGGGAAGCAGCAAAGGGAGAGATGCGGAGAGAGGACACCACAACTGTTTCCGCTTATTCTCCACCCCTCTTAGGCTGCTGCGGCTGTGGAGCTGGAGATTGTTGCTGAGCTTCAGCTGTCTGCTGAGCCTTCCGCTGCTGCTCCAGGTACTTCTTACGGTAATACGCCCGCTCAGCTTTCAGTTCCTCTGGGGTCTTCTCCCCTGGTGGCGGCACCCGCAGAACTTGCCCAGGGTAGATAAGGTCAGGGTTGCGGATCTGGTCGGTATTGGCTTGCCAGATCTTCACCCACTGGAACGGATTGCCATAGATATGCGGCTTAGCCGAAATATTCCAGAGGCAATCACGGTCATGCGCCCACGTGCCAACGGTGTAGGTCTTGACCTTTGGCTCCCGGTACAAGCCGCGGATTTCCCGAGCCAGCTCAATGATGCGATTGTAAAACTCCGGCAAGAGTGCCACCTTCTCCGTCCGCAGCGCGTTCAAATCCGCCTCTAATGCCGCAATTTCTGCCCGACGCTCCGCCAACACCTCATCGGACAATCCCCGGTACTGGCGGATCCGCCCCTCGATGACACCCAATCGCTGGCGGAAGCTCTCAACACTGGCCTCCGTCACCCCCAGGAGAGCGTAAATTTCCTCATTACAGCGTCGGATTGATTGCGCGACTTCCGACAATTGCAATTCTAACCGCTGTACCTCTGCACTGACCGCTTGGTACTCCGCCTGTAACCGGTTTATCTTCCCCTCCCACTCCTGAATCCGCATCTCAGCTTCTGCCTTCGTCAACTGCTCATCAGGCTTGTTCGGGTCAACCTGCTTCTGGGCGATCCCAACCCCAACCCCGAACAGCAGCATTATCAGAGTAAACCGCGTCATGGCTCACTCCCCACCTGCCTTGTGGAACAAGCTCACTTCCGCTTCTTCTGGATCTGAATACCTACACCGGGAGCTGTCGTATCGCTTGGAGAAGGCGGGGTGTAGTCAGGCCAGACATTCGGCCACACCGCCAATTTCTCTTGGACAAAGCGCCTTTTGCTATCACACTGTTGGAACTCCGTCTGGCGCGCGCTTATCTCGCGTTGGAACCGTCCTTTCTCTGATTCCTTCCGCTGAATGTCCTGGGTCAGCTGACGTTCCTGGGCTCGGAGCTCTCGCAAGCGCTGAAGCTGCTCCTGCGTAATCTTCGGTGTGCATCCAGCCATAAAGAGCATCCCCAACAGCACAGCTACCCCACCCTTCCAGAGGCATCTTTGCAGCATGACAGCACCTCCCCGCATTTGTTAGACTTTCTTTGCAAACGGTACAAACTTAACACAAAGTCCACAATCCCCGCTTACAAGGTAGCGGCTTTCCGCTGTATCCAACGCTGGACTTCCGCATACGCCTCCGGAGTATCCACATCTTGCCAAAAATATGGTCCCAGCTCCTCTGCCCACATAAGCCGGTGGCGTGCCAACAACCGAACCCCATCCGTCAGAGAGGCATCACCGTGGGAGGCAACAACCTGCTCAAGAGCATGAATCAAGTCCGGGGTCGCCTCAAAAATACCCGTGTCTACGGCATTGTAGTCAGTAAGGTCCTTGCCAATGTCTACCACCATCCCCTCTTGGACGCGAACCTTCGTTGCGTCCTCTCTATCCAAAACCTGCTCAAGGCGTGAGTCAACCACCAGCAGAGCTCCTCGCTGTAGTGCTGAGCGTTTTCGAAAGCGCTCCAGAGCTGTACCTTCCACAAAATGGTCCGCCATCAGCAGGAGGAATGCTCCTCTGACATAGGCACTGGCAGCTAAGACTGAAATCCCGTTTTGTCGCTCAAAGTCAGGATTCAACACGAAGCGACACCGTAAGGGTCCCACATAGTGCCGTTGGACGAACTCTTGGATCTGGTCCCCACAGTATCCGAGGACCAAGATCGCTTCCTCACAGCCGGCTCTCTCTGCTCCTTGTAACGCCCAGAGGATAAGGGCTCTCCCCCCCACGGGAACCAATGGCTTTGGAACCCCTACCGATGGGGTCAGACGCGATCCCAACCCCGCCGCAAGGATGACCGCTTGTTTCATTGGAAGACCCTCTGAGTGGTAGCAGAATCTACTCCCCAAAGTGGTGGTAGAGCTGCAAAGGAGCGAAGCTCCTGCTGGAGCCGTTCGTATTGCACGAAGAGATCGTGCTCTACTACCTCCCCCCTCTGCACATGGGGACTTTTAAAGTAGAAGCTCAGCCACGATTGCACTCCTGACCGTTGCGCCCGATGAGCAAGGTCCAGAAACAAGGCTAAATCTAACACTACTGGCGCAGCCAGGATAGAGTCACGGCACTGGAAGTTGACTTTGATCTGCATTGGGTATCCCATCCAGCCGATGATGTCAATGGCATCCCAGCTCTCTTTGGCATCACCACGGGGTGGGTAGTAATGGATACGCACCTTGTGATACAGCCCTCCATAAAGCTCCGGGTAGCGCTCTGCTGGAAGAAGAGTCTCCAGGACCCCCGTTTTTGTCACCTCCTTTGCTCGGAAGCTTCCTTCATCCTCCAGCACCCAGCCATCCCGATTCCCAAGGATGTTGACGGAAAACCATCCCTGGACCCCTAAGAGGCGACGACGTAATGCCGGGGCAAGCGCTGTTTTGAGGAAAGTCTGTCCTGTCTTGAAATCCTTTCCCGCAATTGGCACTCGGTTCAGTTCCGCTAGCTCCTCCAATGCTGGGATATCCGCCGACAAATTGGGAGCTCCATTTGCGTAAGGCACTCCCATCCGCAAGGCAGCGTAGGCGTAAATCTGTGACGGCGCAATTGCCGGGTCGTTCTTCTCTAAAGCAACCTCAAAGGCTTGCAATGACTGGTGGCACGGTGCCGGTGTGCAGTGAACCTCCGTAGAGGCACACCAGATCATGACAGCTCGCTTTGCACCCGTTGCCTCCAACGCACCTTGGATATCTTCACAGAGCGCCTCGGCCAAGTGCCGCTTGGTCGGTGCCTGCTTAACATGGGGTCCATTCAGGCGCCGCACATACTGCGGATCAAAGACAGCAGGCATAGGGCGGATGGTACGGAGAAAATCCTCCACTGCCGCCAAATCTCGTTCGGAAAGCACCTTTGCTTGCCGCGCCGCTTCGTAGGCATCCTCAGGAAAGATGTCCCATGTAGCAAATACCAAGTCCTCTAACGGTGCCAATGGGAGCGCTTCTGCAATCCGTCGCCCTTCCCCTTCCAGTTCCCCTAACTGAGACAGCGAACCAAATGGAAAAGCAAGCTTGCGCCGGATAGCTTCTACACCCGCCAGAAACGTCGTCGTCACAGCACCCAATCCTGGAAGCAGCACCAGCAAGCGCCCGACATGGGGAACAACGTGTTCGGTTCCCATCATCCTCAACTCCTCAATCCGCTATCCAACGAATTCTGCAATGTTGTCACCTCCTGCATAAACTGCCGCTGACGCCGGCGCGTCCAGGCAAGCAGGAGGATTAACGCTGTCGTCAGCCCTATGAGCTCCCACCAGAAAAACGCCAACGGCATACCAGCCAAACAAGCCAAAAAGAGGGCAATCGTACGGTAATTAGAACTCAACACCGACCATCCGTGCACCACGGGACGGAAAAGACGGCGATAGGCGCCCTGTACATGTTCAGGTATGGAAGGCCCTATTCCAACAATGCTCACAAGCCACCGCTCCCCGCTGAGCCACTGCTGCACAGCAACGTAGCCTCGGTAGACAGGACGGAGCACCGCTGGTACAACATCCCATGTTGGGTTCAAGACTGGTTTGCGGAAGACGACGAATTCGTACAACTGCCGTTGTCGTTCGTAGGCATTCGCTTGGACGAAGTGGCTTACTCCTGCTGCGGCTGCAAGGAGTATGGCTTCTGCCCCCACCTGCGGGATGGAGGAAAGGGCTATCGCCCCATAGAGCGCCACAAAAGTCCCATGGTCACAGAGCCCGTCCATTACCTTCCCCAATTCCGATGCTTTCCCCGTCAGCCGAGCCAGTTGCCCATCGGCCCCATCCAGAATGTGCCAAAGCACCATCAGGATAAATCCCAGCACACAGGACCAGCCGTGTCTCCCGAAACCATATGCCACTGCTGCTCCCAGCCCACAGCAGAGTCCAACCAGCGATACAACGTTCGGGTGGATCCCCCAGAAGGCACAGTGCCGAGCTAATGTCCAGCTCAATGGATGAATGAACAGGCGGTTTGTCGGCTCCTCAATCTCTGCCGGACGCCATGCCCGCTGCCGCAGGGGTGCTTCTTCTGTTACCGTCAGCTCCATTCAGGATTCCTCCCCCCATATCGTTGCAACCACTTGCCGTCCCCGAGCCAACTGCCGGTGCTCACACAGATAAATCCCCTGCCACCTTCCAAGTCCTAACATTCCCTGGACCACAGGAATGAGGAGCGAACAGCCAATAAGCGTGCTCTTGATGTGGGAAGTCATATCGTCAGGACCTTCCGCCTGGTGTTCGTAGAGCCTCGTATCCTCGGGCACCAGGCGCTGGAGAAACCGCTCCATATCCGAGCGTACCGCGGGATCGGCGCCTTCATTGATAGCCAAGCTGGCACTAGTGTGTTGGAGGAAGAGATGCAACAGACCTATCCGTATCCGCTGCAGCTCGGGAAGGTGTCGGAGGATTTCGTCGGTCACTAGATGAATGCCTCGCTTTCTCGGAGCAAGCGTAATCAGGCGTTGATACCATACCATTGCATCCGGTCGCCGATATGCGCTCCGTATAGACGAAATCCCTCCGCGCTTTCCGGTAAGCGTGTATATTGCATGCACGGTAGTACCTCAGGCCGGGATACCGATGGAGTTCCGTACAATCGGCGAACTCTTCCTGCAGGTAGTGGGACGCTTCGGTAACAGGAAGCCTGCCTTTCTGATCAAGGGACGAGGACGGTACCGTCCTATTCTCTACACAGAGCTAGCAGACATGGTCTTCCGATGTGCTGCCGTATTCCGCCGTCTGGGGATTGGTCCGCGTACCTCCGTGGGCATCGTCTCGGAAAATCGCCTCGAATGGGTTGTCACTGACCTTGCCCTGGCTGGCATCGGCGCAGTCAATGTCCCCGCTTTCCCAACGCTGACAGCCGAACAGCTGGAGTATATCTTTGACCACAGTGAAGCTGTTGCCGTCTGCGTGTCTAATCGTTTCCAATGGATCAAGCTCCGCAGCGTCCTGCACCGGATCGGGCGTCTGCAGCATATCATCCTCTTCAACGATGACCCTGTAGAGGAGCCCGTGCTCTATTGGAACGAGCTCCTAAGCTCGGTCAGAGAAGCTCCCGAACAGCTCCGCCGTGAATACGAAGAGGCTGTATCTGCCGTGCGCCCCGAACATCTGCTGACCATCATCTACACCAGCGGCACAACTGGTCTCCCAAAGGGTGTAATGCTCACACACGGAAACGTCGTGGCCAACATCCAGGCGGCTCTCCGTGCCGTACCTATAGATGATTCAGACGTGCTCCTGTCATATCTCCCGCTGAGTCACTCCTACGAGCGCACCACCGGCTACTATAGCGCCTTCGCTGCTGGAGCAACGATAGCTTTTGCCGAATCCATTGAAACAGTCGCGCAGAACATCATGGAGGTGGGTCCAACGGTGATGACGAGCGTCCCACGGCTCTTCGAGCGCGTCCGCGCTCGCATCATGTCTGCCATTGCCCAGCAACCACTTCCACGCCAGAGAATCGCTCATTGGGCACTCTCGGTCGGGCAGCGAGCCTGGATAGCTCAACAGCAGGGGCGTCTTCATCCGATGCTGCGTCTTCAATGGAAGGTAGCCGATCGCCTGGTCCTACACGCCATCCGCCAGCGCTTCGGCGGACGCCTCCGCTTCTTCGTCTCCGGCGGTGCAGCCCTGCCCACAGATGTTGGAGAGTTCTTCTTCGCCATCGGCCTACCCATCCTGGAAGGCTATGGATTGACCGAAGCCGCACCCGTTTTGACAGTGAATCGCCTCAACGACATTGAGCTGGGCACCGTCGGCAAACCCCTGGACAACGTAGAAATCCGCCTGGCCGAGGATGGGGAAATCCTGGCCCGTGGCCCGAACATTATGCTCGGTTACTGGAAAGACCCTGACGCCACCGAGGAAGCCATTGACGCCGAAGGTTGGCTCCATACGGGCGATATCGGAGCCTGGAGCCCACGTGGTAACTTAGTGATCACCGACCGGAAAAAGCACATCTTCGTCAGCAGTGGTGGCAAAAACATCGCTCCCCAGCCGATAGAGCAGCGACTCTGCCAAAGTCCATACATTGACCAATGCCTCCTCATCGGGGATCGGCGTCCGTACTGCTCCGCTCTGATTGTCCCCGATTTCGAAGCTCTCCGCACCTGGGCTGAACAACACGGCATCCCTGAGAAAGACCCAGAAGCCTTGACCCGTCACCCCGCCGTTTTAGAGTTTATCTGGCAGGAAATCGAGCGCCTGCAGCATCCTCTGGCTCGCTACGAACGTGTCCGCCGATTTGCTCTTCTGCCGAAACCGTTCACAATTGAAGACGGGGAGTTAACACCAACGCTGAAAATCCGCCGCGCCGCCGTTGAGCACAAGCACGCCGCGCTCATTGAGGCGCTCTACTCGCCTAACTTGTCAACTCCGTGGGTAGTACCTGGCTGAGGCTCATCCCTCCCCGTCCAAACGCCTATTGAGCAACAAGGTCTGCCACGCCTCCTCAACTTGGCGCCGTTGGAGAAAGGCTCGTGCGATTCGTTGAAGCATATACCACCGATATGCCCGGTCAGCAGAGGATGCCTGTAAAAACGCATACAATGCCCTCCACGGTTCCCCTACCACAAGCTCTACCTCCACATCGTCCGCATTGATGCCCTCGGGAAAGTTCGGAAACCTTGGGTTCGGCTCGGGGAGCTGCTCAACACTGGCCAAGAGCGCTAAATCCTGTCCTGTCAGAACGGGGCTTGTGCGGATTTCCTCCGGCAAGGCATCAATCCCTATACCGCATACCTTCGGGCGCGGCACCTGGAAGAGCGCCTCCCCAAAAGCCCGACAATACCAATCCCACCCCAAGCGCCCAACCAATTGCATCCGATTCGGGTCTATGCGACCATCGACGAAGACCGATTCAGCAACGTGGAATAGCACTACTTCCAGCAGGACCAAGTTCCCATTCCCACCCCGCTCACGAGCTAATGGAATGTGCTCCCGGAGGATACACTCCATAATGTAGGGCGACTCGGCCACTCCCGGCGGACGGACGCGCTGGCTGGGACGCTGCGTCAATCCTGCCTTGACAAACTCATTAACGCCGTATTCATACTCTGCCGACGCCAGGTTCACTTGCTCGACAATCCGGGCAGTCACCACACTGATGGTGCACTCGCCGGTCTCCAGCAGGTTCACAAGCGTATCCTTCGGCTCCATCGTCCGCAGGGAATGCGCCGGACCGATAGCAACAATGGGAGGATGGGAAGCAAAGGCATTGAAAAAACTATACGGCGCCAAATTCACCTGCCCGGCACGATTCTGCGTGGCCACCAACGCAATCGGACGCGGGGCAATACCACTTAAGACCAACTGGTGTCGTTCCCGGTACGAAAGCGTCGCCGGGTCTATAGTCCGCATACCCTCCTCAGGAGCCGGTCGTCACTAACTCCACTGGCACTCCTTGGAGAATCTCCCCATCCACCGCCCCGCGAAATTGCTGGAAGTTCTCCGCAAAGAGACGTTGGAGACGGCGCGCCGCCTGATCGTAAGCAACCGGATCGGCCCACATCTGCCGTGGTTGCAGAATCTCCGATGGGACACCAGGACACTCCGTCGGGATTTCCAAGCCGAAGAACGGTTCACGGATATACAAGACCCGATCCAACATTCCACTCAGAGCCGCCCGCAGCAATGCCCGAGTGTAGGCAATACTGATCCGTCTGCCGACCCCAAACCCACCGCCGATCCAGCCCGTATTGACCAGCCATACACGGCTGCCGTATCGCTCCATTCGCTCGGCTAACATCCGCGCATACACCCAGGGATAATGCACCATGAAGGGGGCACCAAAACAGGTGCTAAACGTAGGCACTGGATCGGTAATCCCCCGCTCCGTCCCTGCAACCTTCGCCGTAAAGCCCGACAGAAAGTGGTACATCGCCTGCTGCGGAGTCAGCCGAGCAATCGGCGGCATAACGCCAAAAGCATCGCAGGTTAAAAAGAAAATATGCCGCGCATGCCCACCCCGATTCTCCGGCACTACGTTCTGCATGGCAAAACGGGAGTACGATGCCCGGGTGTTCTCCGTAATACTCCCATCAGCAAAATCGACCTGCCGTGTGGAGGGCTCGTAGACCACGTTCTCCAAAATTGTCCCAAAACGCCGAGAGAGCGCGTAGATAATCGGCTCTGCCTCCGGCGAGAGATTGATCACCTTTGCATAGCAACCGTTTTCAAAGTTGAAGACGCCATCCTCACCCCATCCGTGTTCATCATCGCCAATGAGCGCCCGCTCAGGATCTGCCGATAGGGAAGTCTTCCCCGTCCCCGAAAGACCAAAGAAGAGCGCTACATCCCCCTCTTTTCCCACAGTAGCGGCGCAGTGCATGGGAAAGACCCCCCGAAACGGTAGGAGATAGTTCAGCACGGTGAAGACCGTCTTTTTAATCTCCCCCGCATACGATGTCCCCCCAATCAGTGCCATCCGCTCTGCGAAGTGAATAAGGATGAAGACCTCCGACCGGGTGCCGTCCAGCTCCGGCACCGCCTGGAAGCCCGGTGTATGGAGAATTGTGAAATCCGGCTCCCACGCCCCATCGGCGTCCTCTGCAGGGATGAACATGTTGTAGGCAAACAGGCTATGCCACGCCCGTTCGGTGAGAATCCGAACGCGAAACCGATACTGAGGATGTGCCCCACCGTAGCAATCGCGCACGTAAAGCGGCCGCCCCTGCAAATACGCAAGTTGCCGTGCTCGGAGAGCAGCAAAACGCTCCGCTGGGAAAGGACGATTGACCTTGCCCCACCATACATGCTCCCGACTGGAGGGCTCCTCCACGATGAATTTATCCTGCGCACTCCGACCCGTGTACGGCGCCGTGCAGACTATCAGCGCCCCGTCAGCGGAAAGAACCCCCTCACCATTACGCACGGCATGCTCATAAAGCTCCGCTGGGCAGAGATTATAATAGACCACCTCATTCCGGAACCCCCGCTGCCGTAACCATTGCTGAAGTGATTCCGGTGCTTCCATTGCAATTCTCCATTCCCGTTCACATACTCTCTGCCTCACAAAAATCGGAGTTTGAACCCAATCCCCATGCACTCGGAAGGCATGTTCTCCACATTTGGTGGACTCCGTATCTTAGCACCGCCCTGTCAGAGAGGGAGAGGGCAGAAGGGAGTGGAAGTTCAACCAAACGAGGAGTAACCAATGCGGCGGGTTGTACGGGTTGTAATGGTGTTGCTGTGGACGTACGTAGGTACACATGGGCAAGCCGTGAACCCGGACGGGAAAGTGTTAAAGCTGGACGCCACCGGAACCCAGCGGTGGGAATGGCTGGGAGTCAAGGACAGTGTGACCAACAACGCTTGGGCACTCGTCGGCAACAGCGGGACTAACCCTACAACTCATTTTGTCGGAACAACCGACAATGCCGATCTGGTCTTCCGCACACAAAACATCGAACGGATGCGTATTGACGTCAATGGTAGGGTAGGGATCGGAACTCCAACTCCTACGGCGGTCCTGCATATAGCTGAAGGGGGAAGTGACCTCCTCCGTGTTGTCAACGAAACCACTCCTAGCTTAGAGGGTATCCCCATCCGCTATGCAGCACGACTCTACCCCCAAGGTCTTAACGGTACTGCTGAAAGTGCCGGTCTCTATGGGCGAATAGACCCTACCGGATCGAACAACAACCTTGTTGGCATCTATGGTGAAATAACTTCTGCGCAAGACGATGGTGAAGGGGCTTTCCTTAAAGTTGTGCACTTCGGGAAAGGCGATGCTATCTATATCCCTCTCTTCTCCACAGGGGGTGCTGCTTATGAAGCTGCCTCCTTTGCAAACGGTACTACAGGTTTCCGAGCTACACTTCAGAATCCGGCAATCCCTAAGCCGTACACAGTCCACTTCAATGCTCTCTGGGGGGAGACAACCATTCCAGCCTACGGGATATTCTACGCCGACCAATCGCCGGGCAATGCTTTCACAATCCGTAAGCTCAGCACTGCTTTAGATAATCAAACGCAGATTCGCCTTGTGGAGGATAACCTTGTAAGGGAGCGCTTTTCAGTTTTCAACGACGGAAGCGTACGTCTAAGTAGCCTTGAAGCTGACGCCGCGAATACCGTGCGGAACTCGCCTCCGTTGATACTTCGTGGCGCATACTGGACTGGTGCTGCAAGTGCTGATTACGATTGGACAATCCACAATGTCATGGCCGGTGCTTCTCCTCTTGCCTCCCGTCTCATCATCCAAGATGGAGGCGGCAATGACCGAGTTACCATAACCAACGATGGGTTAGTAGGGGTCAACACACCGCCCTCCTTTTACACTGTGGACATACTAACCCAAACGCCGTGGAGCGGACTACGTGTTCGTGGGACTAGCCATGCTCAAATTGCCGTTGAGGCTCCCGCTGGTAACGCAGCCCAATTTACCTTGATCGAGAATGGAACGACACGCTACTCGCTATACCTACGCTCTTCAACGCAGCTCGGGATAGGACTTTTTGATGCCGCCGGCAATTATGTCGCCGATGCGCTAATTATCAACGCTCCTGGCTCAACTGGCCCAGGCTACAGTATCCATCGCGAAGGGGGCAACACCCGTGGTCTTTACGCTATAGACCTGCAGGGAGAACGGAGCGATCTAGCCCAGGTAGCCAGTGGTAATTACAGCGTCATCGCCGGGGGCGCGAGCAACACCGCCAGCGGCTATGCTGCTACCGTCGCCGGGGGCGCGAGCAACACCGCCAGCGACACTGCCGCCACCGTCGGCGGGGGCGCGGACAACACCGCCAGCGGCGACTATGCCACCGTCGGCGGGGGCGGGGGCAACACCGCCAGCGGCTATGGCGCCACCGTCGGCGGGGGCGAGCGCGACACCGCCAGCGGCAACCATGCCACCGTCGGCGGGGGCTATAACAACACCGCCAGCGGTAATTACAGCGTCGTCGGCGGAGGATATAGCAATACTGCCAGCAGTGAGAGTACCACTGTTAGCGGCGGTGGAAGCAATACCGCTAGCGGTAACTTTGCCACCGTGGGCGGCGGTGGGAGCAACACCGCCAGCGCCTATGGTGCTACCGTTGGCGGAGGTGTGTTCAACACCGCCAGCGGCTATGTCGCCACCGTCGGCGGGGGCTATAACAACACCGCCAGCGACACTGCCGCCACCGTCGGCGGGGGCGCGGGCAACACCGCCAGCGGCTATGCTGCTACCGTCGCCGGGGGCGCGAGCAACACCGCCAGCGGTAATTACAGCGTCGTCGTTGGTGGATCAGGTAATACAGCTAACGGGCAATACAACCTTGTGTTTGGACAAAACGTAGTGCCTAACCCAACAGCGGATTACCATGTATACCTCTTCGGACCTGGAGGCGCTGCCCCTATGGGCTTCTTAGCGATGAATCGGCTTGCCCCGGTCAGCGCGGGTAACGTGATCCAGGTAGGGACCGGGAATAATAATGGAAACGGAGCTTCACTGACAACTGGGGGAATATGGACAAATGCTTCCTCTCGAGCCTTCAAGGACCGCTTCCGTCCGCTGGCTGCGCAAGAGGTGCTGATGAAAATCCGCAGCCTGCCCGTAGAAGGCTGGTACTACAAGGGCACCGAGGAATACCATATCGGCCCCTACGCGGAGGACTTCTATGCGGCGTTTGGGACGGGTGTGCGAGAAATTATTGAGATGGACTCAACCGGGCAGCTGGTGCGGCGGCCGAACCCGGAGGTTAACAAGTACCTAGCTGCCTCTGATGTAGCCGGGGTGGCGCTGCTGGGGGTGAAGGGGGTAGCCGAGCAGGTGGAGTCGGTTGCACGGCAGTGGGGGGAGCGTCTTCAGGCGGTTGAGCAGGACAACCAGAGGCTGCGGCAAGAGGTGGAGCGGCTTGGGCAGGAGAACGAACAGCTGCGCGCACGGCTGCAGCGCCTGGAGGAGCTGGTGGAGCAGTTGCGGCAGCAGTGTTGTGTGGGTGGGGGGCAGAAGGGGAGGGCGGTCGAAATTCACGATGCTTGGCTAGGGCAGAACATTCCGAACCCGTTTGAGGGGACGACAACGATTCCGTACTACATTCCCTCGGGCGTGAGCCGGGCGGAGCTGGTGGTGCGGGACCTTGGGGGGCGGGAGCTGAGGCGGGTGGAGCTGCCCGAGCGCGGGGCGCATGGGCAAATCACGCTGGAGATGCGCCTGCTGGGCTCGGGGACGTATGAGTATGCCTTGGTGCTGGATGGGCGCACGGTGGCAACCCGGCAGATGCAGCTTATCAAGTAAGCTG